>JAFQXE010000048.1 GCA_017407125.1 Thermoguttaceae bacterium | reverse complement strand
GCAAGGACCTAAGCGCCGAAGATGAACTCTGTGATTGGGACTAAGTCGTAACAAGGTAGCTGTAGGGGAACCTGCAGCTGGATCACCTCCTTTCTAAGGAATTTAGAAAACTAAATTGGAGACGACTTGCTTACGGTGCAACGGACGTTCCGCCTTATGTATATTAAAGCCCTTGAGAGTTTCTCTCAAGGGCTTTTTTCTCGGAGCGCGCCTCGCCGCATTGTTTGCTCTTTACTAAAAATTTTCCGATTTTTGGAATATCTTTATTTTGTGGGCTTGAAGATTTCTGGTTTTTTTGTAATAATATAGATATTATTACACTTAACGCTTGAATTTACCCATGAGAAAAGTATTATTCATATTATTGACCCTGGCGATTCCTGCTCTTCTTTTGGCGGCGGAGCCGGTTCGGGTATGGACGACTAAAGACGGACAAACAACTCAGGCGGCGTTTGATGTCGCCAGAGATACTGACTCGGCAACGGTTCCCCTAACCAAAGATGGGAAGAAATACAAGGTTCCGTTTGACAAACTCTCAAAAGCCGATCAGGATTATGTAACCAGAGTTCGTCAAACCGGTCGCAGCATTAATGGAGGCCGCGGGCAGAATGTATCTCGCTCAATGCAAGTCGTTCCGACGAGTCGGCGTTTCGCGCTGTTGATTGGCGTCAACGAGTACCCGGAAGAGAATCTGCTAACAACCCTTCCCAGCGCGGTAAAGGACATGACGGATCTTGCCGCCGCGCTTGAGAAATACGCCGGGTTTCCGCGGGAGAACATTACGCTCATGACGGACGATTCGCCGAAGAATCTGCTTCCAACTCGAGTCAACATTCAGGAACAAATCGCTAAAATTCGTGACAAGCTTTCTCAGAGCGACCTGCTCGTTGTCGCCTTTAGCGGGCACGGCGTAACAATTGACTATCCAGACGAAAGAGGCGCTTGTCCCTTTTTTTGCGTTCGGGATACGGATTTGCCCGACATTGACACCCTCTTGAGCCGGAATTGGGTTTTTGAACAGATCGACAAGTGCAAAGCCGACCGGAAAATCTTTTTCTGCGACGCTTGCCGGACGCTCTACACCACTCAAAAGCTCATTCAGCTCGCGTCCCGGTCAGGACAAAGCGCCTCGATTCGCTCCCTTGAAGATCCGTCGGAAACGTGGGGATACAATTACGTTTTGATATCGTCCTGCGCCAAAGGGCAAAACTCGATTGACACCGGATCTAACGGTTTGTTTACCAGTTACCTTCTCGAGGGGCTTCGTACAAGCGCGGCGGCTTCGCGAGACGGGGATTTGACAGCGTTTTCGTGGTTTGAATACGCGGCGAAAAAAACGGAGATTGCGTCGGAACAAATGATTCGGGATAATCCCAAACTTATTATTGGGGCGGAAAAACAGACGCAGCAAAATCCGAGAATTGAATGCCGCGGCGAGATGTCGCGATTTGTGATTGCTAAACTGGATCGGGCGGGGTTGGAAGTCGCTCTTCCGCAGGACGTCGAGGACGTAAAAGTCCGGGAATATCGGGTCGGTTCATTGAAAGTTCGTTTGCAGTCGTCAGGCTCGACGCTTTCGGGCGAGAAGATTCTGGCGGGCAAAATTCAGCTTCCATCGATTCCCGTCAAGATTAGCGAACTGACCGGCGAAATTCGCGGGATTAAAGACGCCTTGACCAGGATGGAAAACGGAACTCACGAAGCGATTCGCGAAGCGGAACGGGTTAAGACTGCCGCTCAGGCGCAGTACGAGGCGATTAAAATGCGCCGAGACGAAGCGTGGAAGCAACTGCCGCCGGGGGTGCAGTACAATCTGGAACAGCGAATCAAGGAGTCGCCGACTGCAGCGCCGACGACTTTCGCGTCGTTCAAACCGAAAGACGTTAGTTTCAGCCAATTTATCAAACTGGTTCTTTGGGGACAAAAGACGGAACAGGCTCGTCTTGAACAATTGCGAGTTGATAGCGCTCTCAAGATCGAAATTCAGAAAGAAATCAATCGAATCAAAGTGGATATTGCCGACAAAACCAAAACGCTTGATCTGGAAACGAGAAAATTCCGTCAGGCTCTGATTCAATACCTACTTGAACAAACGCCGGGCTGGAACAAGCCTAACGTGGATGAAAAAATGGATTATATGTTCCTGAGTGAAACGATTCCCGCTTTGCTCAAGTACCCGTTTGGCTGGAATGAGGAATCACTGTATTCAATCGCGGAGGCTCTTTGGAAAGAAAGACGACCATGCGCTAAAAGAGAGAAAGAACGAGCAGAAAGACTAGAAAGAGAAAGACAGGAACGCCTAGAACGTGAAAGAATTGCGCGAGAAAAGGCAGAACGAGAAAGAATTGCACGAGCAGAAGCCCGAAAACACGACTTTTCAATTCCGGGAACCAAAGTTGGCGAAAGAAAAACCGTAACAGTCAACGGCGTAGAAATCGCTTTTCGGTGGTGTCCGCCAGGAACGTTTATGATGGGTTCGCCAACGTCAGAAGAAGGACGGGATAGAGACGAAAAGCAGCATCAAGTAACCTTGACCAAAGGTTTCTGGATGATGGAAACAGAAGTTACCGTTGGCATGTTCAAGGCATTTGTCAACGATACTGGCTATGAATCTCAAGGGAAAACGCCGTATATATGGACAGGAAGCGATTATGAACGGAATTCAAAGTATTCCTGGCGAAACCCTGGTTTTGGTCAAAATGACAATCATCCAGTTACGTGCGTTAGCTGGGACGATGCAGTGGCGTTTTGTAAATGGCTTAGCAAGAAAACCGGACTGAATATAACGTTACCCACAGAAGCTCAATGGGAATACGCCTGCCGGGCAGGAACAACTGGAACGTATGCAGGGAGTCTGGACGCGATGGCGTGGTATTATTCAAATAGCGGAAGTATAACTCATTCCGTTGGAACAAAGAACCCCAACGCCTGGGGTTTATATGACATGTATGGCAACGTGTCGGAATGGAGTCAGGATTGGGAAGATGATTATCAAGGCTGGAGTGTAACAGACCCGACTGGACCTTCGAGTGGTTTCCAACATGTTTTCCGCGGTGGCAGCTGGATCACCGGCGCCAAGTATTGTCGGTCGGCGGAACGCGAATACGGCGTGCCGGTCGCTCGGGCCGACTTCTTGGGCTTCCGTTGTGTAAAAGTTCAATAACCAGTCCGGAAAATTTGCGAATGTATCGTATAGGCGAGCCGGGATGCGTAAGCCCAGACGGTAATGGAGTTCGCCATCGGCGAACAAAACGCCGTAGCCAACACCCTTCCCGGAGCGCGAGAGCAAAGCTCTCTCTTTATTTCTTTTGCGGCTGACATAGCCGCGATCCAGTTGTTCTTTTGTTTTCTGCGCCAATTATAATTACGAATTGTTCCGCCCCCTTGCAGAATATGTTTTTTGTGGAATAATATATTGTATGCCAAAACGAAATCTGATTCTGTTGATTGTCCTGACAATTATCTGCTTTACGTGCCATGTACGAACAAGTCGGCAGGAACAATTGCTGACGTTCGTGATGAATCTCGTAGAGAATCAGTATTATTATCCCGGCGACGATTCCCCAAAAACCAAAGACGACCTGTTTAATCTGTCGTTGAACGGAATGCTGAATTCTTTAGACCCCTATAGCGCGTATTTGCCGCCGGTTGATTATGATAAAATGAACGAGACGCTTGATCAGCGTTTTGCCGGAATTGGGGCGGAACTGGCTCTCGCTCCCAAAACAAAAGCGTTGACTGTAACGGCTCTTATTTATGGCTCCGCGGCGCAAAAGGCGGGATTGAAACCGGGCGACGAAATTTTGACCATTGATGGAAATTCTACTAAAGGGAAGTCCGTTTCTCAAGCGGTGGAACAGCTTCGCGGGCGTCCCGGGGAAGTTGTCGCCTTGAGCGTTCAGCGCGCCGGGGCGGAAACCCCTGTTACTATTGAAATAACTCGCAGCATTATTGCAACCGCGTCGGCGGTGGGCGACCGACGACTCACGGACGGTCAATGGGATTATTTTTTGCCTGATTCAGAAGGCATAGCGTATATCAGAATCACAGGGTTTGGGTTTCAAACCGCCAAAGAGATGGCAAGATTGATCCCCGCTTTGCTCAAAAAGGGCATGCGCGGACTGATTATCGATTTGCGCGGGAATCCAGGCGGAACTCTCAATTCCGCAGTAGAACTGTGTAATCTGTTTGTTCCGGAAAACGACGTGATTGTCAGCATCCACAGCCGCACGTCCGTTCGAGACATTCGAGCGCAAAAAGGCGACAAGTTTCGTTCGTTTCCCATTGCCATTCTGATTGACGGTCAAACGGCGTCCGCCAGCGAGATTGTTTCCTCCTGTTTGCAGGACTCTTCCGGCAAGACCGCTCCAGACGGTTCAACGCTCAACGTTAAAGTTATCGGCTCCCGCTCTTTTGGAAAGGGCGCGGTTCAAGACGTGTTCACATTAACCCCCGACCAGGGCGCAGTCAAATTTACTGTTGCAGGATACGTCAGTCCCGGCGGGAAGAATATTCATCGCTTCCAGAACGCCAAGTCGACTGACCAGTGGGGCGTTATGCCAGACGAAGGATTTAAGGTTGAACTTCCCGCCAAAGACGCAAGTAAATTGCAGTACTGGCGAAAGCTTCGTTCCATGTCAATTGACATGTCCGCTCCAGGAGACGATCCGCCTTTTGGCGACCCGGCTCAGTACGACCCCTGCGTCAAACGCGCGCTGGACTTTTTGAATTCATCTAACTCCCAATAACTAGCCATGCGATTCCCATTGTCGTTAACAACTTCCATGTCCCGATATATCATGTCGCGTCAGCGCCAGGGAATTAAACGATTTCCGCTGGTTCTGATGCTGGAGCCGCTTTTTGCGTGCAATCTTCATTGCGCCGGGTGCGGTCGAGTTCGGGAATTCAAAGACTGCATGAGCAAAACGCTGTCGGTTGACGAATGTCTGGAATCAATCGACGAGTGCGGCGCGCCGGTAATAAGCATCTGCGGCGGCGAACCGTTGATTTATCCTGATATTGTCGAACTGGTCGAGAAGACGCTCGAAAAGGGAAAGCATATTTATCTGTGTACAAACGCTCAAATTCTGGAAAAGAAGCTGCCGGAGTTCAAGCCGCACCCGCGCTTTTTCATCAACGTTCATCTGGACGGACTGGAAAAAGATCACGACGCTGGCTGCTGCAAGCCCGGCGCGTTTCAGACTGCGATTGAGGGAATTAAAGCCGCAAAGAAAGCCGGCTTTTTCGTCTGCACCAATACAACGCTGTACAAAGAAACGCCAAACGAAGACGTCGTCGAACTGTTCAAACTGCTCAAAACGCTCAATGTCAACGCGGCTTTGCTGTCCCCCGCATTCTCCTATGACGCCTTTAGCGATGAGCAAAAAGAAGAACTGTTTCTGACCCGAGCGATGATAGAACAGCGATTTCGAGAACTGGAAAAGCAGCTTAAGGGAACTCCGCTGTTCGCTTCGCCCATTTTCATGGACTTTTTAACCGGTCGCCGCGATATGAACTGCGCCGCCTGGGCGAATCCGACTCGAAACCCTATCGGCTGGAAAGGTCCCTGCTATTTGCTGACTGACAAGCATTATAAAACTTATCAGGAAATGCTCGATCAAACCGATTGGGACGCGCTGGGACCGGGAAAAGACGCCCGGTGCGAGCATTGTAAGACGCATTGCGGATTCGAACCCGCGTCCGTGTTTGAATCCATGAAATCCGTTCGGGACATGATTCGGATTTTAATCTGGAATATCGTATCGTAAAAGAAAAAACGTCGAATGTTGAACAAACAATCGACGTTTTTTTGATAATGAAATTATCGGTGAAACTTATCTTTTTCCAATGAGATTCTTTTCCAACGGCGCGCCTTTGATGTTGCCGTGACAAACCAGCTGATTGTTGACAAAGCACTGGAAATCGCAGGAAAGCAATAAACGATTCATTTTAACGCGCTTTACCATGATAATCAGTTTGTCGCCGGGAATGACGACGCCGCGGAATCGGACTTCGTCAATACCGGCAAAACCGACAATGTGGTTTTCGTCTGTCATGCCCATTTTTTGAGCGAAATACGAACACAGCTGCGCGGCGCTTTCGCACATCATAACGCCTGGCATGAGCGGAGCCCCCGGTACGTGTCCGCGAATCCAGAATTCGTCGTTGGTAATATCTTTGTAGCCAACCGCAACGCCGGTTTCTTCATCTTGATAGAGAATTCCGTCCAGTTGCTGCATTTCAAACCGCTGTTCGTTATATTTATTAATCTCTTCCCGGTCAGCAATGACGTTATTAAAGTCAAGCGTCGATAAATCGATATACGGTTCTTTTGCTATCATAATAATCCTCTTAAATGCAAGGGACTGATTTCATATCACCAATACAACAACGCATCCTGTCGATAGAAATGATTAAATCAGCGAGACAGAATATTATACAATATAAAATAACAGAAGACGGATTTCGTCTTCTGTTAATTATATCGGCAAAAAGCCTTGTATTTTCAATAAAAAATCAGGTCTTGACCAGTCGACGCTTGGCGCGCTTGGCGCGAGCGTTGGCAGGACGTTTGCCGTGATTGGCCTTTTTAGCAATTCTTCCAGGTTTTGACATGGTTTTATCCTTTTCGTATTGTTAGGTTTCCAACGGAATTTAAGTCCGTCAAAATATAATACACTTAACTTATCGCGAATTATAACCATTTTTTCCTTTTTTACAAGGGGGGTGGCGAAGATAATAAATTATGACAAATAAAACTTCTTCCCCCCCTCCTTTTCAGTTGGATAAAATCTGATAAAATAATTCGCGAAGTTGGTGATAGATAAGAAGGTTTCGCCTGTTTGGCAAACCTTCTTTCTTTCATCTTTTTTTATTTTGTCCCTGTGGCCTAATGGATATGGCGTCGCCCTCCGGAGGCGAAGATTATGGGTTCGACTCCCGTCAGGGATATGTAAATTATTTTTTTGAGCGTTCCTTTTCTTTTTTCCGGGGACGCTTTGAGTCAATAAATTCAGCTTGTTTATAGGTTGTTCTTTTTTAATTGCGTCTTCAACCCTCTCTAAATAAAGGGAATAATTATAATTTGGGTAAATGAGAGTAATCGGAATCAAATAGACGAATGTTTTTGTCTGAGAGAGAATTAAGGACAAAAATCGAATGCAAGCATATAAAAAAAGGGTGGAAGAGGAGATTCGAACTCCCGACATTCGGAACCACAATCCGACGCTCTATCCAACTGAGCTACTTCCACCATATTGTTTCGCGTTACGAATCAATAATTATATGCATTATAGGGAATTCCTGCCTTTCGTCAAGGGGGGACGAGAACAATTGCCCGGTTTAGGGTGCGTTCAAAATTGGGTTGCACAAAATTAACAGTTTGACCAGTATAAATCCCATGCGTCGTTGTGAGCGGCGCAGACGATGCTTAACATTCGGTTTAAATTTCCAATCTTCCATCTCGCTCCGGTTTGTTTCAAGCGACGACCAACAAGCTGTTTGCACGCTCCTTCAATTTCGCCGCTACCTATGGCGTAACCATTGGCTAAACGACTTCGGTACGTCAATTCGTTTTGACGCTTTTCAAAGTAATTATAAAGCTTGGATAGATAGTTCTTCCTTTTGTATACTGAGATTTGTTGACGATACTGATCAATCACTCCCTTTATACCTTTCCAACCTTCCCGTAACATTGCCAGGCGACAAGATTCATAAAAATCCTGTTTCAGAGTCTTGTCCTTAAATAGTTCTTCTGCGCATTGAGATATATGTTCGCAGCCATGATAGTAATCCAAACAACCTTGACAATTCGGAAAGTGTTTCTGGCAAGCTTTCCATATCCAGCCTGCCCCGTCCGATATAAAATGCAATTCTGAAAAATTATGAATATGCAATATCTTGGCAAAACCAGGCCAACGAGAAGCAAAACGTTTAGCGCTTTCTAAATATCCAATACAGTATACTACCGTCGGTTTGGGCAAATGACGTGTAGAAAATGTGTCAGCATTAGAATAATCCCCTAATTGACGTTTA
Organism: Thermoguttaceae bacterium; assembly: GCA_017407125.1. GTDB lineage: Bacteria > Planctomycetota > Planctomycetia > Pirellulales > Thermoguttaceae > RUG11551. Next base: position 20,970 of record JAFQXE010000048.1, on the reverse strand, counting down.
GACGCCTGAATCAAACGAATTTCCTTCCAGCCGTTGGTTGTATTAACCATGGTTCCGTCTGTCATCAATTCCGTTACCCCAGACGCTTTGATGAATTTCTCTTGAGCTTTAGATCTGGTTGTCAACGTCTTTTTGAAATTCTTCGCTTCACGATAGGTGTACTGCCTGAGAGTATTATAAGAAACGTTCAACCCTGTAAATATCTTAAGCTTGTCAGCTGCGTTTCTAAATCCCCAAGACGCTCCTGCAAGCGTAATAAGTTTCCTGGCTCCTTTGGTTAGTTTAGAGATATTGCCAATAACAGCCTCGTCTGCAATGAACGCGCGATAATGACAGTGAACGCATTCATAAGTATTACGCTTGAACCGAATGTCGCCAACAGCGGTAATTATCGTTTTTTTTTAGATCCGCGATGTCGCATCTTTTGATGACAATGTGGACATTTTCGATTCTCCTCATCGTTCTCAGCCTTTGCTGTTTCTTCGTTGATAGCTTCCTGAGCCATCTTCGCTAACAGCTCTCTGCCGTTTTGCAAAAGACAGTCTTCAATACAATTCAGCTTTTCGCCTCGTGGGGCGGCGCCGGAAGCCTGAAGAGTCTGCCGATAAACCTCCAAGGTTTGCTTGAGGATATTGAATTCTGCGGGAGTCAAATTGTCAATAGAGTTATTAGACATGGCAAGTGGTTCCTTTCTTGAGTATAAAGAAATTCTTGCCAAGTATACTCAATTTTTCTAATTTCGCAACCCTAATTTGAACGCACCCCCGGTTTAATTCTTGGCGCTGTCTTCTAGCAATAATCTACTACTTCAACGAAAGAAAGCTATTGGCTGGGGACTGCAGCTTTACAGGTCGATTGAGGAAGAGCTAAAGGAACTGTTATTATGGGGTTTCAAACCTGTTTGTACTTCACATGGATTATTTGTGAAGATTTTTTATAAATATTTAGAAATTATGCTATAATAATATTGAGTGTTTTTCCCAAAATAACAATTTTTCCCTTGAAATCCATGATGAACCATACCTCCCTTTTGAGCGTTATTGCTGTTTGTATAACCAGCTTCATTGGAATCTGCTGCCAGGCGGACAGCTACGCGCCGCCGACGCCTAAGCAGAAAGCCGCGGTGTTTTTAAATTCATCTCTTGAGGATATGGAACTGATGTTTCAAATCGGAGATCTTGATCCCAATTTTTATTATCATAACGCGCTTTTGGACTACGCTGCAATTACGGGCGATCTGAAACGGGTTAAACAGCTTGCCAAACGCGGCTTTAATATCAACGCCAAAAACGACGCATCAAAAACAAACGTCTTAAACGCCGCGTCGCAGGGCGGGAATCTGGAAGTAGTTCAATGGCTCGTCGAAAAGGGCGTCGACATCACTTTTAAAGACTATTCGCAGATGACGCTGATGCATTTTGCCGCCAAGGGAGGTTCTCTGGACGTTGTTCGTTATCTTCAGGAACTGGGTTTGGATATCAACGCGACAGACAAAAACTTTACTACTGTTTTGCATTGCGCCGCCCAAAGCGGGAATCTGGAATTGGTTAAATGGCTGGTTGAACAGGGCTTGGACGTCAACGCGAAGGACAGATTCTCTCATACCGCTTTACTCTTCGCCGCCAAAACCGGCAATTTGGAACTGGTTAAATGGCTTGTTGATCAGGGGGCGGATATAAACGCGCGCGACCACAATTCCATGTTCGTCATGCATTACGCCGCCGAAAGCGGCAATTTGGAACTGCTTCAGTGGGCGCTAGAGAATCAGGATCCTGTTTATACAAAATTTAATTCTGTTGCCTATAACGTCCTGCACTTTGCCGCCAAAAGCGGCAACCTGGAAATGGTTCAATGGCTCGTTGAAAAGGGCGCAGATGTAAACAGAGTTTATCAATACGATACCCCTTTGTATAGCGCCATCAAAAGCGGCAACCTGAAAATCGTTCAATATCTCGTCGAACATGGCGCGGATATAAACGCCAAAAGCCATCACAATACAAACGTCTTGCACAGCGCCGCCATGTGTAATTATCCGGATATTTTCTCGTATCTGGTTGAACAGGGCGTTGACTATAACGCTAAATCCGACAGCGGAGAATCGGGCATCCAGTACGCTCTGAAATATGGCTATCTGGGAGCGGTTTATTTTCGATTCCCGCTTCCAGAAGACGAAATCGTCGCCAGACCCTACTGTAAAGAATCTCTCTTGCAAGCGGCGGCTATGGCTGGAAATCTGGAACTGGTTCAGAGAATGGCGAAGCTGGGCGCTGACCTGAACATGAAGAACTATAAAAAAATGACGAATTTGCAGGCCGCAGTTTTGAGCGGGAATCTGGAACTGGTTCGTTGGCTAGTCGATCAGGGCGCGGACGTCAACGCGTCGCGAAATAAATGCTCTGTTTTGCATTATGTCGCTCTGAAGGGGAATTTGGAAATCGTTCAATATCTTATCGAAAAGGGCGCTGATATCAACGCCAAAAACGATATCGAGATGACGGTTTTGCATGAAGCCGCTCAAAGCGGCAATCTGCAGCTGGTTCAGTGGCTGGTTGAACATTGCCTGGACGTCAACGATAAAAATGCGTTTCAACAATCCGTTTTACATCTGGCTGTTCAAAGCGGAAATCTGGAAATAGCTCAATGGCTGGTTCAACACTGTGCGGACGTCTTCGCAAAAGACGATGACGAAGAAACCGTCTTGCATTACGCCGCCCGAAGCGGGAATTTGGATATGTTTGCGTGGCTGGTCAAACAGGGCGCAGACCTCAACGTCAGGAACTGCGACGGGAAAACGCCCTTGCAATTCGCCGCCCAAAGCGGAAATCCGGATTTGATTCAATGGCTGGCAAATTACAACGCTCAAGTTAACGCCAGCAATTACTGCTCCGTTAAACACAGAATTTGGCGATGCGGAAAAGGTTTTGCCCTCGGACGCCCAGGATGCATCCGTCCATGTAAAGTTTTCAGACGAGTTCACAGAACTGGCGTTAGCTGTCGAAAATGGCGCTGTCGCTAATCTTGCGTTATTCCGAACGGAAATACCCTTTATACTTATTGATTTTTATCTTTTGTAAAAATCGAAAAAACGTAATTACATTAAAAATTCAGAAATAATAATGAGCATGTCGCTACCTTCAAGAAAATTTGCATTATTGATAACGCTGATATGTGTATTTTTTACATCGTGTTCGCCCAGCCCTGAAACTTCAAACAGAGCTACGTCAAGCGATGAACCTTCAAATGTTGAGACTTCTGTTGAGGCTTCAGGCATTGAAACGCCAGATGCAGATAACCTTTATCGACAGGGTTACATGTATTATAATGGCAAAGGCGTTCCGGAAAACAAAATCAAAGCTGTAGAATTCTGGCAGAAATCAGCAGAACTGGGACATGTAGAGGCGCAATTCTATCTGGGCGCCTGCTATGTCGATGGCGTTGGCGTTAAACAAGATTATGGAGAAGCAATAAAATGGTTTCGTCTGGCGGCAGAGAGCGAATATGCAAAGGCGCAATGTCTTTTGGGCGTCTGTTATGGCAACGGCGTTGGCGTTAAACAAGACTACGGAGAAGCTGTGAACTGGTTTCGTCTGGCTGCAGAACAAGGACTCGCTGATGCACAATTCTATCTAGGCGTTTATTATTCAGAAGGCTGGGGCGTTGTTAAAGATTGGGAAGAAGCGGTAAAATGGTTGAGTAAAGCGGCGGAACAAGGACATGTAGATTCTCAGTACTGTTTGGGTCGATGTTATTTTTATGGTAACGGAGTTAACAAAGATCAGAAAAAAGCAGTCAAGTGGTATTACAAAGCGGCAATGAATGGACATGCAAAGGCGCAAAAATCATTAGGATATTGTTATGAAAATGGTTATGGCGTTTCTGAAGATAAAAATAAAGCCTTTGAATGGTACTTCAAGGCTGGAAAGCAAGGACTTGCAGAAGCGCAAAGCAGATTGGGATTTTGCTATAGATTCGGCAACGGCGTTGATAGAAATGTAGAAGAAGCGGCAAAATGGTTTCGTAAGGCGGCAGAACAAGGCGATGTTCAAGGTCAAATTGAACTGGGGTGTTATTATGCCGGCTCTTATAGCGATAAAAAAGATTTCGATGAAGCGATAAAATGGTTTCGCAAAGCGGCTGATCAGGGCGATTCGTGGGCGCAATGGAGAATGGGGCTTTGTTATGAAGACGGCGAAGGAGTTGTTAAAGATTTGGAAAAAGCTGTAGAATGGTGGCGTAAGGCTGCTGAACAGGGAGATAGATTTTCTCAGGAGAGATTGGGCGATTACTATTCTGAGGGCAAAGGCGTAAAGCAAGACATATCAGAAGCTGTAAAATGGTATCGCATAGTAGCTGAAAAAGGGAGTCCACGGGTTCAAATCAGATTGGGGGATTTCTATTTTAAGGGCGAAGGCGTTGAGCAAGACTATGCAGAAGCAGTAAAGTGGTATCGCAAAGCAGCTGATGATGGTTATTCAAAAGCGCAATACATTCTTGGCAATATGTACTGGACAGGAGAGGGGGTTAAACAAGACTATTCAGAAGCGGTAAAATGGTACCAAAAAGCTGTGGAACAAGAAAAAGCATCAGCTCGATACTTATTAAAACACGAGTATTCAGCAGTGGAAAACAAGTTGGGGCATTGCTATGAAAACGGCATAGGCGTTGTCAAGGATTTGGAAAAAGCGGAAAAATGGTACTATAAGGCGGCTAAAAATGGGTATGCTGAAGCTCAAAACAATCTGGGGAATTTGTATTATAACGGCAAAGGCGTTGATAAAGATCTGGATGAAGCCGTTCTGTGGTTTCGTAAAGCTGCTGAGCAAGAACATCCAGGGGGACTGTTTAATTTGGGCGTTTGCTATGAGAACGGCGAAGGCGTTGAAAAGAATATGAATGAAGCTGTAAAATGCTACCGCAAAGCGGCTGTGTATGATTACACTCCAGCAATTGACGCTCTAAAAAAGCTTGACAAGTAGAACGGTAAAGAATAGGCTAGGCGCCTGATTGCTGCACATTCCCTCAATCCCTAGCCCCACTTGCATAACTTTTTAGTTCATATAGAATATAAAAATCCTATACAGATTTTTGTAACCCGCTATTATAGTCAATGCCATGAATGTAACATCGTCGTCTAAAATCTTTGTTTTAGCAACAGCGCTGCTTTGCGTTGTCGTTTATACGTCATGCACGCCAAATTCAGAACCATTAAAAACTGAAACGTCAAAATCGGGTGCGCCAAAATCGGAAGCGTCTAAATCTGAAACGTCAAAATCTGAAGCGCAAAAATCGGAAGCGTTAAGTTCTGACGCTCTTTTTTTAATGGGGTTCAAGTACTATAATGGCAAAGGCGTTCCGATTAATAAAATGAAAGCTGTAGAATACTGGCAAAAAGCTGCTCAGCAAGGGCATGCAGAAGCGCAGTATAGTTTGGGTTTTTGTTATGAAAACGGCATCGGCGTTAAACCGGATCTTGCAGAAGCGACAAAATGGCGCCGATTATCGGCGGAAAAAGGATTTGTTGAAGCGCAATTTTGCCTTGGATATTGTTATGCCAACGGCATAGGCGTAATCCAAAATATGAAAGACGCTGTGAATTGGTACCGTACCGCGGCAGAAAAAGATCATCCGGAAGCGCAATTCAACCTTGGCTTATGCTATTATAACGGCGACGGCGTTGCCAGAGATTTGGAAGAAGCGGCAAAATGGTTCAGCAAAGCAGCGGAACAGGGAAATGCAGAAGCGCAGTTCAAGATTGGATATTGCTGCTATAATGAAGAAGGCGTTCCCAAAGATTATACAGAGGCTGTGAATTGGTTTCGCAAAGCAGCGGAACAAGGAAATGCCGAAGCTCAATTTTACCTTGGTTTTTGCTACGCAGACAAAAAAGGCGTTGACAAAGATTTGAAAGAAACTGTGAAATGGTACCTTTTGTCAGCGGAACAAGGATATGCAAAAGCGCAAACTCATCTTGGCATTTGCTATGAAATGAACGCTGGCGTTGAGCAAGATTTTACAGAAGCGGTAAAATGGTATCGCAAAGCAGCGGATCAAGGAGATGCGGAGGCGCAGTTCTTTTTGGCTCAATGCTTTTATAACGGCAAGGGCGTTGACAAAGATTTGGAAGAATCTGTGAAATGGTATCGAAAGTCGGCAGAACAAGGAGATCCTAACGCGCAAAACAGCTTGGGAAATGCATATTATCATGGCGAGGGCGTTAAACGGGATTTTTCAGAAGCGGTAAAATGGTATCGCCAATCAGCGGAGCAAGGACATGCCCCGGCTCAATATAATCTGGGCAATTGCTTTGCTAATGGAGAAGGAGTCGATGAAAAGAACTTAGAAGAAGCGGCAAAATGGTATCGTAAAGCGGCTGAACAAGGAAATGTTTTCGCGCAAAACTGTCTGGGTTTATGCTATGCTACAGGAGAAGGAGTTGAGCAAGACTATACAGAAGCGGCAAAATGGTATCGCAAAGCGGCTGATCGAAGTCGTTTAGAACCTCTTGATCCCAAATTGCAGAATTACGATCCCGCGGTTCAAGGACTTGCTGAGGCGCAATATAATTTAGGCTTATGTTATGCCAAAGGTTATGGCGTTGACAGAGATTGGGATGAAGCGTTAGATTGGTACCGTAGGGCAGCGAAACATGGAAATGTACGAGCGCAATGCAGTTTGGGAAATCTCTATTTTAGAGGCAAGGGCGTTGACAAAGATTTGGCAGAAGCGGTAAATTGGTTCCGTAAAGCGGCTGAACAAGGAGATGCACCGTCGCAATTCAATCTGGCGATATGTCTCTATGATGGCGAAGGCGTTGACAAAGATTTGAAAGAAGCGGCTTATTGGTTCCGCAAAGCGGCTGAACAGAAAGATGCAACGGCGCAATTCTTTCTGGGGTTGTGTTATTATGATGGCGAGGGCGTTGACAAGGATTTAACCGAAGCAGTGAATTGGTACCGCCAATCAGCAGAGCAAGGATATGCCTCAGCTCAATACAATCTGGGTAATTGTTTTGAGAATGGCGAGGGCGTTGACAAAGATTTGGAAGAAGCGGTAGTTTGGTATCGCAAGGCGGCCGAGCAAGGGAGTGACGATGCTATTGCCGCTCTCAAACGGCTTGGTAAATGGGAGGACGATAAATAGTTCTTTCTTTGTGTATGGCCGCGTCCATTACACTTTTACGCAGAGATCAAAAGGTTAACGTTCTGCCCTTGCACCTGGAAACATTCACGGTTTCCGGATCGGTTATGTCAACCTTCAATAGCTGAATGTTTCGGCTCGTTTTCCTTTCCCCCCTGTTGACGATTTCTTAAATTCTGGTTATAATTTAAATAAAAATATAAGAATTCCAGATAAAATTTAAATCTGTTTTCGTTGAATAATACATTATGTCAGAACCACAATTGAAAAAACAGGCGTTATTAATAGGCATTAATAAATACCAGAATTTAACAGAACTTAAATACGCTCGACAGGATGCGGAAGCTGTTGCAGAAGCGCTTAAACAAAATTATTGTTTTTCTGACGATGAAATTATTCTTTTAACGGATGCAAGACGCGGACTGTATTTACCATCGACAAAAGAGGTTATACTGCTGCATTTGGATGATTTAGTCAAACAGGAGAATGATTTCGATCTTTTTATTTTTGGTTTTTGGGGACACGGCTTTTTTCGTAACGGTCAACGCTACTTATGTCCTCAAACTATTATGGATGATGCGGTAGCAGATTTTGGGCTTTCTTTTGAAGAGCTTCAAAAACAGATTACTAATATCAAGGCTAAAAATACATGCATGATTTTAGACTGCTGCCAAACATCGGAAGGACGCGGCGGAACAGACACGTTTTCTTCAAACGAAGAGAAGGAGATGAAAAGCGCCGTGCGAAACATTGCTTTTAATAAAAACAAAATTCAACCTGAAATTTCTTCCAATGTGGCGATACTCAATTCTTGTTCAGAAGGTCAAATTGCCTATGAATGGGACGAGCGGCAACACGGCATTTTTACCGCTCATTTACTGGACGCCATGAGCCAACGATGCGATAGCGTTTCGTCTGTCATAGATTATCTGAGAAACAGAGTTAAACAAACCGCTCTGGAATTGGGCAAGATGCAAACGCCGTTCTATATACTTAAGGGGGACATTCAATTACCGGTTAATCCACAGGATGCAACGTCAATATTTGGCGATGTGTTTATTTCCTATAAGCATAATAACATTGATTTGGTTGAACCCGTTTTGGAAGAGTTTGACAAACGGGGTATTTCTTATTCTATAGATTATAGCGTAATTCTTCCAGGTCAAATGTATGCAGAAAGAATTCCAGAGGCAATCAAACAGTGTTTAGCGCTGCTTTTATTTTGGACAGATGAGGTTAATCAGTCCTCTAAACAGATAGAATACGAGATTAACGACGCTTTAGAGTATGACAAGACGATTGTTCCGTATAAAGTTGGAACGTTTCAAACGCCTCCGCCGAATTTACTCGTCCATTATTTATCGCAAATTTCTTTTTTTGCCGCCGTTGAACAAACGCCGGAGAAGATTGTTGAACTGGTTAATAGAATTGAAGCTATTATTTCTTCAAACCCTCAACGACGTCGCCGACATCGACCAGGAAATCCGTTTTCTCAAACCGTTCATATATCATCTGATCAGGATTCTCAGAAACATAAAGGAAGAGCAATTAAGTCGAAAAAAATCGGCAAAAGCGCGATCTTGTTTGCCTTGAGCGTCATATTGATTGCTTTTTCTGTTGGTTTCTTTTTTATTTGTAATAATAACAAGCTCCCAGACGCCGACATTCCAGCGCCGGAATGCGAAGAACCTCCATTTGTCGCTTCCATAATCAAAAATGATAATAATCCCGGGGAACGCGTTGTTATAACTGTCGACGGTATAGAAATCGCTTTCCGCTGGTGTCCTGCCGGTTCGTTTTCGATGGGGTCGCTTGTGACGGAAGACGGACGCAAAATTGAAGAAAAGCTTCATAAAGTTACGTTGACCAAAGGTTTTTGGATGATGGAAACGGAGGTTACCATTGGCATGTTCAAAGCTTTTGTGGCCGATAAGAAATATGAATCCAAAGGGAATACGCCTAAAGTATTGAACGGTCGCGATTGGGAAGAAAATCCGGCGATTTCCTGGCTCGATCCCGGTTTTGAACAAAACGACAATCATCCGGTTACGTGCGTCAGTTGGGGTGATGCTGTTGCGTTTTGCAATTGGTTGAATGAAAAAACCGATATGAGCAATAAAACAGGAAAAAGCGTTCAGCTTCCAACAGAAGCGCAATGGGAATACGCTTGTCGAGCGGGAAGCAATACGGCTTTTTTCTGGGGTAATATTCTCAGTGGAACCAATGCCAACTGTAATGGCAATCAACCGTACGGTATGACGCGCAAAGGCGATTATAAAGGAATGACAATGCCAGTCGGCAGTTATTCTCCCAACCAGTGGGGCTTATTCGATATGCATGGAAACGTATGGGAGTGGTGTTCTGACTGGAGCGACGAATATAAAAATGGAAGTGTAACAGATCCATGGGGTCCGCCGGTTGGCAAACGTCGCATTCTACGTGGAGGCAGCTGGTACAATCCACCGGAATACTGTCGGTCTGCGTGCCGCAGTTCCGATAATCCAAAATATCGAGACACCCGACTTGGTTTTCGCTGTATAATTTACTCTGACGCAATAAACTAACGACTATTCCGTCAATTATTCCTTTTAACGGGTAAATGGTTGGCAGTCAATTGATTAGGAAAAGCAAACTCTCTGGAATAAAGATTAGAACGAGCGTTCCAGAGAGTTGTTATTGTTTAAATTGATAAAATGAATCTGGAAGAACGCTTTGCGTCTTTAACGCTTATCCCTTAAACTTCCCGCTTTAATATAATCAGGAAAAAGCGCCAATCAGATGATCCAATTTTAATTAACTGTCGCATGTCTAAAGAGATGCGGCTATGACTCGCTTGATTTTATATTTCTCAATACTCTCATTTCAAACCACCCGCGACGCCTTGACAAATCCCAAATCGTTGGGTATAATAACTTCAATTACAAAAGGGGAACTAAAGGAGAGTTCCCATTGAGAAACTATTAACAAGAAATCAATCATACAATGGATTTACGCGGATTATACAAATTTTCTCTTGTCGATTACCCAGGCAAGATTGCCTGTATTGTTTTTACCGGCGGATGCAACCTTCGCTGCGCGTTCTGCCACAACCCGGTTCTCGTCTTCGACCCGACCAGTCAACCGAAGGTAACTCAGCAGGAATTCTTCCATTATCTTGAACGCCGAAAAGGGCTTTTGGAAGGCGTAGTCGTTACCGGCGGCGAACCGATGCTGCATCCGGACCTGGGAGAATTCATCGAGAAAATTCATCAGGCAGGATACCTCGTCAAGCTGGATACAAACGGCTCGTTCCCGGACCGGCTGGCGGCGATTCTGGAATCTCCCGGCGTCGACGCCTTGGGTATGGACTACAAAACCAGCGCGGAAAACTACTGTTCCGTCGTCGGAATCCCGGATTCCGAGCTGGCGGGTCGCGTCCGGCAGTCGATTACTCTTGCCATGAAGTACCGTCTGGAAAAGGGAACTGAAGTTGACGTCAGAACGACGGTTCACAAGTCCCTTCATCCGATGGAAACGCTCGTTCAGATGAAATCAGAACTTATGGCAATGAACGTCGTTCAGTGGACGCTTCAGCAGTTCAACCCTGTTGAAACCATCGATTCGGATTTGCCCTCTCAGCCCACCTACGCTGACCACGAACTGGTTGCGTGCGCCAAAGAACTGACTCAGGACGGGTTTAACGTTCGCGTTCGCGGACTGGCAGGCAGAATCCTGTAGACGATTTAAAACCATGAACGAACATCGAAAACTTGAAATTCTTCGAACCGTTGCTGCAGCGCCGACAGGAGAGAGCGTGGTTTTTTATCTGCCGCCCAGAAAGGCTCAAGCTGCCGCACTGACAGAACTGGAAATTTCCAAATGTTTTCAAAGCGTTGAAGTCGTTGGAAAACAGCATTTCGTTACAGGTTTGACCAAATGGGGAATCATCCTGCTGGAAAAGCTGGAGCAATGGGAAAATTGTAACATTGATAAATAAAATTTAGCCCAATCAAAGCGTAAAACAGCGCAAGCGTCTCAATGATTGTTCAACAAACCCCGATCGCTTGTCGCATAAAATTATTTGATATATCCTAAAATGAGTTCATGGAAAGAATTATATCCGTTTGAATCCCATTTTCTGACCGTCAACGACGGGTCTGGAATGCCCCTTCGCAACGTTCGGATGCATTATATCGACGAAGGCCCCAAAGACGCGCCGGTAATTCTGTTTAGTCACGGCAACCCGACATGGTCTTTTCTGTTCCGAAATCTGATTATCGGCTTGAGAGACAAATACCGCTGCGTTGCCGCCGACGGCGTCGGGATGGGGCTTTCCGACAAAGGCTCGTGTCTGGCGGAATACCCGTTCACGTTAGGACGCCGCGCCGATGACCTGTGTTCTCTTATCGACGAACTTCAGCTGACGGATATAACGCTTGTAGCTCACGACTGGGGCGGACCGATTGGAATGTGCGCCGCCGTCCGGCGTCAGGATAAATTCAAGCGGTTTTCGTTTTCGGATACGTCCCTTTTCCGCAAGGCGAAAGACAAATGCCCGTTCTGGATTGGCTTGGCGAGAAATCCGCTTATTGCCAAAACCGCCGTACAGGGACTGAACATGTTCTGCCGCGCCGCGTCCAAATGGTGTACGGAAAAACCTCTGCCCAAAGAGGTTATTCAGGGCTATATGGCGCCGTACGACAACTGGTCTAACCGCCGCGCCGTCTACGAGTACGTTCAGGACATTCCCTTTAACCCCGGCGACCGTTCCTGGGACGCATTAATCGAATCGGAGCAGGGCATGACCATTTTCAGAGAGTATCCCGTCCTGCTCCCGTGGGGCATGAAAGACTGGTGCTTCTCCCCGGAAGAATACCTCGGTACGTTCAAAGAAAAGTTTGTTAACTCAACGGCTTTGGAATTCCCCAACGCGGGTCATTACGTTTACGAGGACGAGCCGGACGCCTGTCTCGAGGCGCTAAAATCGTTTATGGAAAAATAGCTTTCAGGACTTTCCGCCAATGCTCAATCGTGAAGAATACGTCGAACAGGAGTTCTTTTTTCACGCCATGCGTGAACGAATGAACGATTTCGCGACTCAGGAATTGCTGCGGTCGCTGGTTCATGAAATTCTCAGCACGACGCGGCTGCCGATGGCTGTCGATTTCATGGCGACGGAAATGTTTCACAAAGGAAAGATGAGCGCCGCCATGGCGCGAATGCCGCATTACTTCACGCCCTATCAGACGTTTATCATGGCAGAGGCGGAACGGGAAGAAGGCCGCTTTGACTTCCGCGTCGCGCTGGAGATTTTGGAGTCGCTGGCGAAGTGTTACTCTCAGACGGAACAGGCGGAAGGTCCGATGCCAGTCGGGGTTCGCCCAATTACGCCGTCCGGGATTTTCTTTTTTGAAATGGAGGCGATCTGCCGCAACCGGTTGGGATACGACCACGGTTTGGAGGCGATGAAAGCCGAGCCGGTCTTTTCGCCCGCGTTTCAGGAATGGGTCGACGTCGTTCGGCGTCAGCTGGGATTTGTCGACCTGGCGAAACTGGTCTACATTCGCAGCGAGTATTTTGTCGAACGCGGCGGGAATCCCAAAGACTACGAGATTCTTTTCGGCAGAAAAGAAGGTCAAATCGCGATGGCAAACCACCGCAAAGACATGACGTTTCTTTTCTCCGCCCTTCAGCGTCAGCTCGGATATCCCAAAGTCCCGCATACGATGTACACGGAATCGGAAGAGACAAAAATCAACCTGCTTACCGAACGCGTCAATTTGCTGGAAACCCGTCTGCGGCTTCTGGAAGAAGAAAAGCAGCGCGGGTCAATCAATATTTCAGAGTACTATAAGACGGAAGAGTAATAAGAACGCAAAGATTTAATAATTCAAAAAATGATAAACATAAACGAACATTGGAAAAATCATCCTGATTTCCAATATCTCTTTTGGGGAATTGTTGTTTTAATTGGTGCATTTTTATGTATGTTTGTACTCATGTATTTCTTTGGGGGAAATGCAGCATTAAAGAATTCTTTTTTTATATTATGGGGAGGATTACATTTTTCTTCCTATTTTTTTCGAAAGTACCAGTCCTTTTCAACAGAAAAGGTGGATACAATAGACGTTAAAGACAAACCGTATATCCTGTACTTGAGAAGTTTTAATGACGACTCTGAAACAGACGATCCATTTATTTCAGCCGGACAGTTTTACACAGAAGAAGAAATTCTTGTAACCAGTTTGGAAGACGTGGGAATGGCAGTTGCAATTGGCATTCCTGACGAGCAGGCCCCGCCATTAGGAGCAAAACGTATTTACGTTTCTGACAACAAATGGCAGGATAAAGTTCAAGAGTTGTCCGGGGACGCTCGTTTGATAGTCTTTCGTTTTGGAATGACTAAAGGTTTAAGATGGGAATGGGCTCATTGTTTGAATAATATTACGGATATCAGCAAGTTGCTCCTTGTAGTTCCCGTTTCAATAGCTTCTGATCAGGAAAACATTGATTCGCTTGTTGCAAAAATTAAAAAACATCGACAAAACGTTATATGTGAAGGAATTGACGTCTCTCAAACTTTAAATATTGGCTCCATTGGGTTGATCTTATACTTTGAAAAAACAGATGGCAATAGATACCTGCTTAAACAGATTCACAAACTAAAGGACTGGAATCGATCCAAATTGAAAAGAGCTTATTATTGGAAAGCGTTTTGGAATATTCGTCCTGAAAAGGGGGAGCATTATTTGGCTTTTGACGTTGAGGAAGACGCCAATGGGAAAAATGCATTGAAATATTATCTGGAACCTATTCTCAGTCGGTTTGGTATTACAATAGAAAATGAGAACGAGGCGAAATGGTCGTTCCGATTTATTCAAGTAACAATATATTTTTTTGTGATAGTATTGGCATATTTGGCTGTAGTAATAATAGCTGGCAGATTAGGATATAAATTATAAATTCTTCTGTAAACGGCAAGCGCCGCCTTGATAAATTAACTCTATTGACGGTCAACAATCTGATTTTTGACCATGGAGCGATATGAACGTTATCGCAATAGTCAAATGGAAACAGGACGGACTGTTGATTATTTTTTGCCGTCCTGTTCTATCGTTACAGCAGCGTTACGCCCGCCTGACGACATTCTTCGATCATCTCTTCAGGCCAGATTGCAGACTGGACTTCTCCAACGTGAGCGCAATGGAGCATGTACATGCAAAGACGGGACTGACCGATTCCGCCGCCCATCGTCTGCGGCAGTTCTCCGTTGAGCAGAGCCTTGTGGAACGGCAGGGACTCTCTGTCGGTACAGCCGCGAATTGCCAGCTGACGGCGAAGGGCGTCGGCGTCAACGCGAATTCCCATTGACGACAGCTCAAAGGCGCTTTTCAGAATCGGGTTCCAGACGAGGATGTCGCCGTTAAGACCAATGCCGCCGTCCGGACGCGGGGTCGTCCAGTCGTCGTAGTCCGGGGCGCGGCCGTCGTGAATTGAGCCGTCCGGCAGTTCCCCGCCGATGCCAATAACGAAAATCGCCCCGTACTGCTTGCAGTATTCCGTCTCGCGTTCTTTGGGCGTCAGATTCGGATACTTCTGGAACATTTCCAGCGACGTTACAAACGAGATTTCCTTCGGCAGAATCGGGGTAAGCTTGGGGTGCTGAATGCAGACGAACAGTTCCGTCTCGACAAGACAGGCATAAATTCTTTTAACCGTATCTTTGAGCGTTTCGACGTTGCGTTCTTCCGGACGGATAATCTTGCACCAGTCCCACTGGTCAACGTAGAAGGAATGGATTTCGTCGAGCGTTTCGTCCGGACGAATGGCGTTCATGTCTGTATAAATCCCTTCGCCGGGCTGGAACCCGTACCGCTTCAGAGCAAACCGCTTCCACTTCGCCAGCGACTGCACCACTTCCACGTCGGTATGCGCGCCTGCGACGCGGAATCGCACCGGCTTTTCCACCCCGTTGAGGTCGTCGTTCAACCCCGTCCCGGCATGAACGAAAAACGGCGCTGTTACACGCTGAAGATTCAGCGCGACGGACAGCTGGGATTCAAAATGATCTTTAACCTGCTTGATTGCCAATTCGGAATCGCGCAAACTTAACAACGGTTTATAGTCGGATGGGATCATAGTAGGCAGTAGGAATAGGAAATGGATGAAAGGCGGTAATGGAGCGACCATCGGGAGCGGAATTACGCATTCGCCGACAGGCGAACAAACGCTAGAGTTTATTGGTTGCCAGGCTCTACTCAATGACCGTCCAGAGTCGTCCGGACGAGGTGTGAATGAGTCGAATGTCGAAATCGAACGCTTCTTTGAGCTTGTCTTCCGTCAGGATTTCGTCTCGCGTTCCGTTGGCGACGATTCGCCCCTGTTTTAATATAATGCCCTGATTAAACGTCGGCAAAATGTCTTCGATTCGTTGCGTTATAAACAGGATGGTCAGTTCCGGTCTGGTCTGAGCGAGGTTGTCAATAGTCTTGAGCAAAAACTCTCGACCGGTTATATCCATGTAAACCGTCGGCTCGTCGAGAATCATCAGCTGCGGCTTGGTTATCAGCGCGCGGGCGATGAGGATTTTCACCTGTTCGCCGGACGACATTGTACACAGCCGCTGATTGAGCAATTGCTCGCCCCGAAGCTGACACAGCAGTTCCGTCGCTCGGGCTTTTTCGTCCTCGGTGATGTCGCGATAAACGCCAATCGTCGCGTCGATGCCGGAAACGACCATCTCCAATCCCGTTCGGCTGAAGTCGGTCATCCAGTCGTGCATGATCGGACTGACCCAGGCGATCTGTTTGCGATGCTCCGGCAGGTTGACCGACCCGTAAACTTGACCAAGCGTCTCGATTTTTGCCCCGAACAGCGGCCAGGCGTACCCCAAAATCAGCTTGACAAGCGACGTCTTGCCCGCCCCGTTTGCGCCGAGAATAAACCGGCGTTCTCCGGAACGGACGTCCCAGTTGATGTTGTCAAGTATAACGCGCCCGCCGATCTGGTACGTGGCGTTTTGGATTCGCAATGCAAAAGGCGTCATTTTGAGTTATGGGAAGGCGTTGCGCCTGAAAGGACTATTCAATCGCGACAATCTGGTCAAATTCTCCCTGAACAAAACGGGAGAAGAGCGTCTGGAAATACAAGTGACAACCCAAAACGGCGCGAGGCAGAGGCGGGGTCATGGAGTTGTAAATTAGCCATTGCTCTTTGCCGATTTGAAGCCGGAAACCCGCAGCGACGTCTGGCGTTACAATAACGCCGCCCGTCTGCGTTACAGTCAAATGACGCCACGTAAACGGCTGAGCCGCGCGTTTGGGGTTGAGGTCAATTACCAGTGGAGCGTACAGCCCGTTCCCTTGCCCTTCGACCGTGTAAATGAGCAAATTGTATTCGGTTTGAAGAGAGCCGTTCGCGTTTTGAGTCCATTCTTCCAACGCCAGCGGGAAGACGTTGTACTTGTTTTTCCCGTCTGACAGCGTTCCTTCCGTCGATTCCCCTGCTGGGGTAAACGTAAACGCGCCGTTGAGCGGAAAGACCGACTTGATTTCGAGCTTTCTCGGTTTCGCCGCCGGCTTGTCGAACTTGAGCGTATGCGATACCAGCAGCAGGTCGTCCGGATGCATCAGACAGATTGCCCGTTCCAGAGTTGCGCCGTTTTGCAGCGGCAGTTCCAATTCCCAGTAGGCGTAATCGTCTTCGCATGACCAGCAAACCATTGACCATTCGCCAGCCGGCTTGAGCCGCTTTCCGTTGACGAGAACGTCAGCTTCCCACGCACCGAAAGCCAGACGCTGAGCGTCAACGTTAATCAACAGATTAAAAATGTCTCTGTCGTACTCGCCTGTTACATTGGTTGATTTCCACGACCAGTCGTTTTGTAACACGCCGACTTTCGACCACTCGCTTTGAACGCTCGGTTCGGTCATCAAAACGCCTTTGACGGACTTCGCCTTGGCTTGAGAAATCCACGGCAGAGCGAGCATGGCCTGATGGGCGTCGTCGACGTCGGAATCCAGCGACAGCGCCGCCTGAAAGAGCTCTTCCACCGCCTTGGGATTGGCGACTTTCGTTTCCTGACCGAAACGCTGGGTCGAATCCGGATTGGTCAGCAGAATCATGTTCCGAACTAACCATTCGTACAAAACCTTTTCCCGTTCCGGAAAGATCGGGATCTCGGTTTGGTTTTCCAGAATCCGCAGACGCGTCCAGGAAGCGACAATGCTGCGGAAATACGGAATGACTTCCACGCACGGCATGCCGGCTTCGTCGAAGAACGATTCTGTTACATCGACTATCGCCTTTCGCGCCTGACGAATCAACTCGTCGCCGGGCGTCCACGTCGGGAAAGCCAACGCCAACACGTACGCCAGCTCGCAGGCGTACAGCTGAACCTCTAACGGCTGCTGAAGCATGTCCGCCCCGGCGGCGTCGCGCGCTATCGGAGCGAGCGTGTTCTCGATGTAATCCGCCCAGTATTCCCCGGACTGTTCCGACTTGTCGTTGGACATGAACGCCGCCAGTTTCGCAATCGGCGCGGACAGTTCAGCGTCTTCGCCCCAAAGATACGGATATTTCCAGGACGCGAACTTCGTCTGAGGAAGCGTTTTGACGTACTGATCAAACGCCGCCTGCGGACCGTCGGAATCCATGACGGCGGAAAGCTTCTCTTTCAGTTCAGGAACCAAATTGTCGATAAAGGTTTTCATTCTTTTTTCAGTTGTAATTGTTCAACGGTTTCTTCCGGCAATGGAATGATTTTACCAGCGCGGTCAATCGTTGCTAAAACGGTTGACCCGGTAACCAGCAATTCGTTCTGACGCCAGATTTCGTAAACCAGTTCCATTTTAACGCGCGAGATTTTCCCGAACCCGGTTTTGACGGTCAGGACGTCGTCGTATAATGCAGGTTTATGATACTTGCACGTCAAAGAAACGACGACGAAAAACGCGCCGCTTTCTTCCATTCTTCGATACGAACCGCCCATGTCGCGCAGCATTTCTGTGCGGGCAATTTCAAAATAGACCGGATAGTTGGTGTGATGAACCACCCCCATCTGGTCACATTCTTTATATCGAACTCGAATCTGTGTTTCGTGCATGATTTAGCGCTTAGTGCATAGTGCGTAGTGCATAGTAATTTAGTGAGGCGCTTTGCGTCCAAATCACTACTGCCTACTGCCTATTTCTCCTTCGCCGCTTTGCACAGCGTTTCGACGCCGCGGTAGAGGGTTTCGTCTGTGGCGGCAAAGCTGATGCGGAAGTTGGTGTTCTGAACGGAAAAAACGTTGCCGGGAATAACCAGCGTGTTGTACTTGGTAATAACCGTGTTGACGAACTCGTCTGCCGTTCCCCACGGGGCTTTCGGGAAGGCATAGAACGCACCGCCGGGCTTGACGATTTCAAACGTGTCTTTCAGACCGTTGTAAATGATGTCGCGCTTGCGGCGATAGGCGTCAATCTGAGCCGTCATGTCGGTGTCCATCGCTTCAACGGACGCAATCTGGAACGGGTGCGGCGCGCAGACGAACGAGTACTGCTGGAATTTAAGCAGCGTCTGAATGATTTCCTGCGGTCCGTGAACGTATCCCAGACGCCAGCCCGGCATGCCGTAGCATTTGCTGAACCCGTCCATGACAATCGTCTGATCGTTATACTGAGCCGGGGAGACGAACTCGGAATCGTAGCAGAAGAAGCGATAGATTTCGTCGCTGACAAGCGGGATGTCCTTTTCCTTCGCCAGCGCGGCGATGTCCTTTACAACCTGCAGATTGGCAACGGCGCCGGTCGGGTTGCACGGAGAATTGAAAAGAATCATCTTCGTTTTGTCGGTAATGGCGTCTTTGACCTTGTTGACGTCAAGCTGGAAATCCGGGTAGGTGTCGACAAAAACGGGTTTCGCGCCCACCATTTTGACCAGCGACGAATACATGACAAAATGCGGGTCAAACATGATGACCTCGTCGCCGGGATTGACCATCGCCAGAATAATCAGCAGCAATCCGCCGGAAACGCCGCTGCAGACAAACGCCTGACGGTCGGAGTGACCGTAAAGAGCGTCGATTTCCTTCTGAATCTTTTCTCGCAGCAGCGGGGCGCCTTGCGTCGGCGAGTACCCGTTTTTGCGGGACATGATAGCGTCGCACGCCGCCTGACGGACGTTTTCCGGAACGTCGAAGTCCGGCTGTCCGATAGACAGGTTGACAGGATTAACCAGTTTCGCGCCCAGGTCAAAGACCTTGCGAATTCCAGAGGCGTCGAAGGCAAACGAACGATCAGCAAGCCATTTCTCGTACATGATAACTGCTTTCTAAAATATGGTTAAAGGGTGAATGTAAAATACAATATATTTTAAAGAACATTGTACAACGATTTCAGATTAGAGCAAGGGGGAAGGAGGGACAATCCATTATGATTGAACCTGGTTATTTTCTGTCAAGCAGCGTCAGAACGACAATAATCGAAACGACAATTCCGGCGCAGAGTAATGCTGATTTTACGTTCGTTCCAGGAAGAAGTAACGCAACTGAAGCGCAGGCGACGGTTAGAAGGTGAATCGTCATGACCGCGGAGGGACGGCTTAGCCCCATTCGAACCAATCGGTGAGACAGATGGTTTGCGTCGCCGACGAACGGGCTTTTTCCCTGACGAATTCGGCGGATAATAACGGAAACCATGTCGTACAGCGGAATCGCGAAGATAAACAGCGGCGCCAGGACGGCTTGACAGGGCGCGTCCTGCCCAACATAGACAGCGGAAATCGCGCCGGTTGCCAGCAAATATCCCAGCGTATAGGAGCCGCAGTCGCCCATGAACAGCTTGGCGGGCGGGCGGTTATGAACCAGAAATCCGCAAGCGGCGCCGACCAAGACGAGGAAAAATCCGCCGACAAACCATTGAACGTCTCCGCCGGGTTCCGGCTGCGTGAGAACGAACCCCGCCAAAAACGCGGCGCAAATAGCGGCGCACCCGCCGGATAGAGCGTCCATGTTGTCGAGCATGTTGAAGCTGTTAATCAGCCCGACAATCCAGAAAACGCTTATTACCCACGACAGCGCTGTCATAGCGGGGGAATCGCCCAGAAATAGCGTGATTCGCCAACCGGCGGCAACGGTCGCAATGGCAACAGAGAACTCAACCAGCAGACGAAATCGCCAGTTGAGGTTTTTCGCATCGTCCCACAGTCCCAGCCCGACCAGAATGCCGCACATTGTCAGTAAAAAGAGAGGCTTTCCCGCTGAGGCGACGATTCCAGACGCGTGAACGGTCAGAAGTTCTGCTATTGTCGGCGGAAACAGGTTTTTAATCGAATCAACGTTATACGCCGCAGCCAAAGCCGTTAGAACGGTTATGACAACGGCAAAATAAATCGCCAGCCCGCCGCCCAACGGCGTGGGAGTTTTGTGAGTTTTATGGTTCTGTTCTGATAACGCCGATTTGTCTGGCGCGTCTATCAATCCAAAACGCCGCGCTGCATACCGGACGGCATAGCACAGCGCCCAGCTCAAAAAAAACGACGGCAGGAGGCAAAGAAGGGGGAACACAGACAGTAGGCAATAGGCAGTAGTGAATGCGGAATTAGGAATTAGGAATGCGGAATTATCTTCGAGCGCTGCGCTTTGCGTAATTCCGAATTCCGAATTCCAAATTAAACAACTCACAATCCATTATATATAAACTTTATTATTTTCATACCCGGGGGCGGATAAATCATAGGTATCAACTTAAGAGGAAGCAATTATTGCTTGATTTGTCTGTCTGTTTTGTAATTTATCGTGTAAATTGGGTTTATTTACACGTTTATTACGTGGACGCGTTTCGCGCATAAAACAGACAGACTCTTTGATTCTTT
>JAFQXE010000047.1 GCA_017407125.1 Thermoguttaceae bacterium | reverse complement strand
TAACTTGTTTGCCAGCTCACCCAGGCTTATCGCAGACTTCCACGCCCTTCATCGCCTTCTGATGCCAAGACATCCTCCATATGCTCTTAGTAACTTGATCACATGAATTAAACTCTCTCGTGGAGAGAATCTAATTCCTTCTCGTCGCTCGTATCTCGAACTTTCGTTCGATTTACAAAATGTTATAAAATCAGCACATTTCTGATTCGTTGCATTTGCAACTATCTTGAAATTGTATCGTAGATTATCAAGCTCGCGCCTGATAAACTACAGATGCCTATCTACCTAACCAAATTTTCAATGAACATTTTGTCGTCGATGGGGGTAAAACCCGTTCATTCGACTGACAAGGGGGAAGTATAGCAGAAAATGAAGAATCGTCAATGGGGCGCCGGGACTTTTTTAAGAAAATTTTAAAAATTTTTTGGGGACGTTCTCTTCGGAGGGTCGGCGTCCGCGCCGACCGCAGGCGTCCCCGCCTGCCAATGGTACAAAGACCCGCGAAAAACACTCGTTCAACATGGTTCGCGGGCGTTTCGCCCGCAAACGCCAAAGCCCCTCGCTTCCGCACGGCGTACCCGGCACGCGGCAGTCCCCTGCCGGCGGCGAGGCGCCGCTCCCGCTCCGCGCTACCGCCATCGGGGGCGGGCGAAGACGCCCGCGAACCAGCAGGTCGGTGCGGCTTTCCACGTTCAAAAGATTTTCGGAAGCTTCCGCCGCAAAGCGGTCATCGCAGGATGGCGCCGCTTGCGTTTGGTTAGAAAATTCGTATAATATAATCAGAAAGGAGATTGCCATGAAACTTGCATCCTATTATATTAATGACAGAATCAGTTACGGCGCGGTCGTTCAACGGGACGGAATAACGTTCGCGGCTGACCTGCCCTCCGCAGACGCCGAATTTCCAGAGACGATTGAGCGTTTTCTCGCGCTGGGCGAAGACGGAATTGCCAAAGCGCAGGAATTCGTTGACCGCATTGCGCCCTGCTCTCTTATTCCTCTGGACGCGTACGGTCCCGCTCCGGTCTGTCCGAACGCGGAAAAGATTCTCTGCGTCGGGTTGAATTACGCTGACCACGTCAAGGAATGTGAAAACTGGGAGATGCCCAAGCGACCCGTTATTTTCAACAAAGCGCTCAACGCTCTGACGGCTCACAAAGCCGAGGTCGCCATTCCTGTTACAACGTCTCAGCCGGACTTTGAAGCGGAACTGGTCGTCGTTATCGGGAAAGAGGGAAAGCGTCTTTCGGAATCGCAGGCGATGGACTGCGTCGCCGGCTATTGCTGCGGAAACGACCTGACGGCGCGCGACTGGCAGATGGGCTGTCCCGGCAAGCAATGGTTTTTAGGGAAATCGTTTGACTCGTTCGCACCCGTCGGTCCGTGGATTGTTACAAAAGACGAAATCCCCGACCCGCAGGCACTAGGGATTCGATCCATTCTCAACGGACAAGTCATGCAGGACTCGAACACAAAGAACTTCATCTTTTCCGTTCCGCGGATTATTTCGCACATCAGCCAGGGGATTACGCTCAAGCCGGGCGACCTGATTTTCACCGGATCGCCGCCCGGAATCGGCTACAGCAGAAATCCGCCCGTCTTTCTGTGTAACGGAGACGTCATTGAGATCGAAATCGAAGGCGTCGGGACGCTGTCGAACCGAATCGTTCGCGTCTGAAAAGCTGTCTTTTTACAACTGTTACACATCTGAGAAAAAATTTTATAAAAATTTTCGATTTAGTGCGAACTGAATTGCAGTTCAGTTCGTACTAACGAAAAACATTTTATTTCTGCGAAGTTTTTTGACTCGTAATTGTTTGTTACGAGTCGTTTCTTTGTTTACTCAACGCTCTGTCTAACAGAGAAAGGAGATTGTCATGGGTTTAGACGCTTACGTACCGTGCAACTGTTATCGAGAAGGAAAAACCAAAACGCCGCCGCCGACTCAGGAAGAATTATGCATTGACGAAGATGGTTTCTTGCGTCCCGTTCATTATCGAGACATCCCATACGACGAGATAAAGGATGATGAAGAGTTTCGGAAAATATATGATGAACTTGACGACTGGAAATGGAATGCATGCGATCACAAATACGGTAATTATATAGATGAACGCGTTGGCAACTGGTCAACGGCTCGATATTTTACGTGGGTAGTGCGTCAATTCCCTGAAGGGTCGTTTCCTTTATTGATTAATTTACTCCCAGCCAATAATGAAGGGTCAGTTCCCGTAAAAGACGCGCCTGAAATACTGCGCGAGCTGGCAGAACTCCGAAAACGTCTTCCTGAAATCAAAGGGTTCTTTTTGGTTGACGGAATGAAGGATCAGGTTGTGTATGACGGTTCCGATTATTTGGATGGGAATTTTGCATGGATTGACAAACAGATTCTTGGTTTTGATAAAAACGGTCTTTATGTATTGGACAGAGAAACCGAAGAACTGCTTTTCAAGGCAAAGGAAGTCATGGAAACCGTTGAAACAGACGACGACGGTAAAAAGCATACTCTCTGGACTGACGTTTCCGATTCAGAAAACAAGATTGTTGTCAATGACGATCCGATTTCCAAACTGGAAGACGGCGTAGTCGGCTATTTGAAGGTTGAAATCCGCCCGATGTCTGCAGACGACGTTTATGCCATCGCCCCGCTGGAACGTCTGTTCAAAGCCTCAATCGAAACCGGCAACCCTGTCTTTTGGGCGTAAATAATAAACAAAGACGGCTGCGAAACACAAGCAGTCTTTGTTCGATTGATTCACATTCTAGGGTGCACACAAATTTTTCTTGCGAAGATAGACAAGATGATATACGGAATTGCGTCCCGGAGAGGACGCCATTTCTATAACCGTCGACTTTAGTCTACGGACAACGCAGCGCTCTTTACTCCCTCTAATCGAGTCCGTTTCTTTTCTTACCCTGCCGACGCCTACGGCGCCGGCAGGGTAAGAAAAGAGGATTTGTCGACTTCTTTTTTTGTTATTCTTTAAGTCCGTGGGTTAAAACCCACGGCTATTAAAATTGAACCGCTACGCGGTTCTATGCGGGCGATACGCCCGCGAACCGGACTCAACCGTGTGCAATTGCCAGAAACCCCACAGTCTAACCGTCGTTAGACTCAATTATCCTCCTGCTCGGCTTTTTTCTCCGGCGTCGGTTCGTCTTCAGAATTGGGAGTTTCAGAAGCGTTTTCCTCTTCGAGTTCTTTGAGTATCTCGATAGCAGGTCGGAATTTCAATTCCGCCAATTCTTTAAATTCCTTGATGGCAAATTCCTGGTTTTGCTCGACGCCCTCTTCTCCCTTAAAAGAAAGGATGGCATATTCACACCGGGCGCTCTGAGAGCCGTTTTCACAGGCTTTTTTCAGCCATTCAAGCCCTTCCTTTTGATTTCCCTTTTCATAGAGTAAAAGACGAGCGTAGTCGCATTGTGAAGCAGCGTCGCCCAATTCCGCGCCTTTCTTAAGCAATTCAAGGGCTTTCTCGACATTTTGTTCAACGCCGATGCCGTTTAAATAACAAAAAGCTAAATTGTAAATGGCAATCGGATGGTTGTATTTAACCGCCTTTTTATAAAAGTTGGCGGCGGCAACAACATCCATTTTAACGCCTATTGAATAATCGCCGTTATAACAAAGTCCTCCCAACTCTGTCAGGATGCCGCCAATTTGTTCTTTTTCCAGTTTGGTTGGATTTGTCGACAAATAGAAATAAGAACCAGCGGCAACAATCGCAGCGCCGAGAATGGTCATAATAGCGCAATGCCGGGTTCTTTCGTCGGATTCAAAAGGCGGGGCGACAATAACGCCCAGGAAAAATCCGCCCAACAAACCGCCCAGGTGACACCAGTTGTCAATCCCCGCTTTCATGCCGTAAAACAAATTGAACGCGATAAAGATAATCGCGCCATTTCTAAGACCGGCAACCATGTGCAGTGGGATTGAGCCGCGGCGACGAAGCAGATACGCCAGCAAGGCGCCGTAAAGACCGAAAATCGCCCCGGACGCTCCTGCTGAAATGACCATTGGGTTCATTGTCAAAGACATCAAACTGCCAGCTGCCGCCGCACCAAGATAAACAACCAGAAACAGAAAATTCCCATAGAGGCGTTCTACAAAATGTCCGATTTGCCACAAGATTACCATATTGAACAAAATATGGATAAACCCAATATGAACAAACGCGCACGTGATAATTCGATACCATTCGCCGTCCTCTACCAGAGGGCCAAAGTCCGCGCCAAAGTGTAAAAGCGTGACGCCGGTAGGTTCAAGTAACGCATCAAAACCGTATTCAAAGCCCATGACAAGGTAAACCAAAGCGCAGATCGCGACAATGACATTCGTAAAAAAGGCAAATGGCGTAAGCTGTTTGAGTTTGTCGTGAAACTCCGTTTCCAATGTAACTTCTTCGCTTACCTGTTTGGGAAGGAGTTCAAGAAGATCGGCTTTCTCGGACTTGTCAACCATAGAAAACTGGAAGACGTTGTTCGGCGTCCCGCTATATTTTCCCGCGGGATATTCACAGAACTGAACGCATTTCAGATTTGCATTTTCTCCAACGTTAGCAATTTGATTCAACTTGACAGTTACGGTTTCAGCCGGAGTTTTCCCAAACCAGCCGCTGATTTCAGAACGAGTCAAAACAACTTCGTCGTCTGAAATCTCAATCGTGCCAGCGCCCTTAAGAAGCTTGCCCTGCTCGCCTTGCCCTTTTACAAACTTAACTTTGAATTCACTCATAAAAAACTCCTGAGAAAAAATGATTCCCCGACAAAACGCATCGGAAAATACTGGGAATACAATTAATAACGGACGTTATTTTGAATTGAACGTTGTCGTTTTGGGGAAACGCGCCAATGAAACCGTCCTGCATCCAATGATTAGTATACCCTATGAGAAACATTTTGCAAGTGGTTTGTTACAAAAGAGCATTGAAATATTTTAGCAAAATGATTGTTTCTTCCGGCAAAGGAGCGGCAAAGAGACTCTAAGCGTTTAGCAGTAACAGAGTTAAGGAAGCAAGACTCATTATTGAATCTTGCTGCAATTCTTCCTTCCCGTCGAACCTCTATTTATGTTTGGCTTCCCGGACGCTGAACGAGCTCCACACCGGCGGATTCGGTATGAATGAACGAATCTGAGCCGCCGTCAGACCAGTTAGTTTTTCTATAGAAAACGACCCTGACTGGTTTTGAAATTCAGTACAAGAGTCATCATAAAAGAGAATGTTGCTGTTGACCTCTTTATTAAAATAATTGCGAATCGGCACGTTAATAGTCCAACTCAATTGGGGATTTCTGGCGATTGCTGGAGAATAGTTAATGTTGAGACCAAAGTCTCCCAAAATGACAATGTCGTCCTCTCCGCGAATGTACTCTCGAAGCATGGGGAACGTTTGAGTCAAAACGGAAAGCTCAGACGCGGCTCTTGCCGGGTCAATCCAGACGTTCATGGCAATAAACGTAAAAGCCGGGTATTTGTCTGTACTGCGAGCGGTAAACAGAGCGGCAATCGGAGCGCAGGTCATACGAGTTCCACATTCCAGAATCAGCAGCGTGCTTCTGTCGGCGTCTACCGCGCGGCGATTGTAAATAAACGCAACAAACGGCGCTTGATAGTTTTTATCCTGTTTGTATTCAGGCGGATAGGCGGTCAGATAGCTATACGTTCCGCCGTCGGCGTTGAGTGCGTTGATCCACTGTTCTAACACCTGTAAATCCGAATCAAAAAAGCCCTGCACCGCCAATAAATCAAATTCCCGCGCCATTTTGACAAGCGTGTCCTGAACAATCGGGTCAGAGAACTTCATCAAATTCATTCGATTGAGACAAACTGTCCCCATTGTGATTTTTTGACGATTTACCGGCGAAGGCGGAGTAAAAGATATGTCGCTTGCCCCCGTCTGCGAAACGGAAGTTCCCTTTGCTCCATACGAAACGGATTGACGAACCGGCGGAGTCTTTTTTTGCGTCGGCGCGCTTGGAGCTGCGCTATAAGGCTGATCGTCCAGCGGAGCGACCGCTAAAGAGCTGTCGTCCGACAAGGTCGGAAGAGTAAAATCGTCATCAATAGTCGGCATTTCAGGCTGCTGACTGACAAACGCGCTGGACGGGTCAAACGCTGGCAAAGTCGGCTGAACGTCCCCGGAATCGGAATCGGACTCGGCAATCGGCTTGGCAACGAATCGACGCTGAATTGAAACCGGACTAACGTGAAACGTCATCGGTCCAACGTGGATTTCTTTCTTCTCAGCGGATGGCTGAAGTTCGAAATACCGAAAAAACAGCGTCAGAACGACAAACAGCGTTATAATGCCGATTATTCGATTTTTGAAAGGCGCCAGGAGAAGAAAACGTAAAAATTTTAACATATTTCAATTATTATTGAACCCTTTTGGGGATTCAGGTGGTATACTATAATAGAACATTCTATAATATACCATTAATTTTCAACAATGAAGCCATTTTTTTAAATGGTTATTAGCAATATCGACTATATAATTATATAAACTTAATCCAATATCATGCAAACGCGACGGATTTTAACGATTTTATCAATTTTAACAGTCCTCTGCGGGACTGGGTTCGGGGAAACGCTGGTTCTCAAACACGGTGGACGCGTCGAGGGGACAATTCTCAACCCGGCGGGTGCGCAGGAGCCGGAAACGTACCGCATTCGCACCAGGACTGGCATTGAGATGGAAATCTCTTCCGATCAGGTAGAATACGTAGTTCATCCCGGCGGGGCGTACGAGCAGTACGACAAAAAAGTCAAGCTGATGGCGGACTCCGTCGAAGGCAACCTGACAATGGCTAACTGGTGTAAAGCAAATAAGTTATCGTCTCTGGCAGACCGTCATTACCGTCGAATTTTGGAACTGGATCCTGACAATAAAGAAGCGCGCCGTGAGCTGGGATACATCTGGCATGAAGGCGCATGGACTACTCCTGACGAAGCCTACACCGCTATGGGCATGGTCAAATACAAGGGAAGATGGATCTATCCGCAGGAAAAAGAGATTCTGGAAAACCGAAAGTCCAACCAACAGACGCAAATCCTGTGGAAAAAGAAGGTTATTCAATGGCAATCTGAGCTGTTAGGGAAAAAGCACGAGCAAGCGTATGCCGGCTTGATGGGAATCACCGACCCGGACGCCGTTCCCGCTTTGGGACAGGTTCTTTCCACTGACCGACGGGCGGAAGCGCGGCTGATATATATCAAAGCGCTTGGGAAGCTGGGAACGCCAGACGCCATGAAGGTTCTGGGGCAATGCGCCATGAACGACCCGCTGGAAGAAGTGCGGCTGTCGTGTCTGGATCAGCTCAAGAAGCATCAGGCGCAAGCCGCCGTTGACTATTTCAGCGTCGAGTTGAAAAGCAAGAATAACGCCCGCGTCAACCGGGCTGGGGAGCTAATCGGCGAAATTGGCGACATGAACGCCGTCCCCGCTCTGATTGCCGCGCTGGTAACGACGCACAAGTACACCATCGCCGGCGGTCCCGGCATGTCCGCCTCGCAAGGCACAGACGGCGTTTCCGGCTTGACGATGGGCGGCGGCCCCAAAACGATTCTCAAAACGCAGCCTAACCTCTCTGTTCTTAACGCTTTACAGAAGATTACCAACCAAAACTTCGGGTACGACAAAGCCGCCTGGACGAGCTGGTACTCTCGCAACAAGCAAGGCGGAGTCGAGTCGAACCTGCGGCGAAAAGAAGAAGGCGGAAAATAAACCATGAAAATGTCGATCAAAAAAATCGTATTGTCAATTATCGCTGTAATATCAGTGATATTGTGCATTCTGATAATCGCAAGCTTCATTTTGGTTCACAATTTTTTCAACAGTCATCCCTTTAGTAAAACTCATTGGACGCCTGAAATCCAGAAGTTTGTTGAAAGCGAGCTAAACGTTCCGCTGCCGGACTCCGTTCCGGTTCAATACTTCTTTTTCGAGACATTCCTGGATTATCGCTCAGAATTGTTGATTTCCGTCCCGTACTCAGACGTTCCAAAATACATTCCCCAAGGCTTAAAGGAAGACGCCCCGTTTGACAGCAAAACAGAATTTTTAGGATACATAAACTCTAAGAAAATAGATTATTCTCTTAAGATAAAGCTCAAAGAATTAGAGTTCTATAAAAAGTATTCCGGAACGATACCAGACAAAAGAGTGCATTGCGAAGTCCTCGTACTGTCTGAGCAGGACTTTGAGACGCTCCCCTCCTCCGCCCCGGTTGACGTCTTGATTTACTTCTTTGAATTCTAGGGGAGACGCATTGCATACTCCGAAAGATTCTCTATTTTATTAAAAATCTTTCCCAAAATTCTGCCCCCGGCGCTATATAATCTCAAAAGATCGATTATAATATATATATTGCAAACGTATTAATACGCTCGAGTGTATCGGCGCTGAAGCGTTCGCAGATGAAATCATTACCCCCCTATTTACGAAGTAAAAATATGGTCAATCATTCAAGCCTGAATATTTCGTCCGTCCGAGTTTTAACAGGCGCGTGGATTGTTGCGCTGGTTCTGTTTGCCAGCGTCAGTTTTGCTGACCCGGTTGTTTATACAGACGATTCGGTTCCTTCCGGTACTATTGCTATCGGGGCTGACGGCGTTGAATTCCAGATTTCTGGGGAAAAATCGTATGGTTCTACGATGTCTGGCTCCGGTTCGTTATACAAAACCGGCGACGGAACGCTGACGCTGTCCAACGGCGGCAGCAGCTTTACCGGAAACGTTGACATTAACGCCGGAGCAATTAAGATAACGCCCCAACTTTCCGGCTCTAATTCAGCTTTAGGTAAAGTTCAGGCAAACAGAACTATTACTATCAACAGCGGCGCTGAGTTGATTCTCAACAATCAGGACATCTTTACCAACGCTCACAACGCTAACCCGATTCTCTTTGTTTTGGACGGGGGAACGATTTCCAACTCTGGCGAATTTTACGATTACCTGACGAATGTAACATTTAAAAACGGCGGTCAGCTCAAGGCGACTAACGGCAACGCTACGTGGAAGGCTTTCAAGCTGCATAACGTAACTGTTGAACGCAGCGACAGGGATGATCGCTCGCCGGCTACGATTACCGCTGTTGCGGATATGGCCAATGCCACGATCGCTTTCGGCGATATAAGCAACGTAATCAAAGTTAAAGACAACAACTCGATTTCGACCGTTACAGTTAGTGAAATTACCAGCGCAGACGGTTCCGTTGACAACGTGTCTGACCTTATTATTTCAGCAGTCATCGCGGATCCCGTGCACACAACCAAAAATGCTGTTACAAATGCGACCCAAATTGTTAAAGCGGGCGCTGGAACCTTGGAACTGACCGCCGCCAATACCATTAAGGGCACGACGACAATTAACGCTGGAAAGATTAAACTGTCCGGCGATGGTACGCTGGGAACCGGCGCGGTTGTCAACAATGCGACATTGGAATTGTCATACGGTTCCGATAAGACGTTCAGCAACACGGTTTCCGGAACCGGAGATTTAATCAAAACCGGAACTGGTACGCTGACGCTGTCCAGCAGGAACAGCAGTTTTACCGGAGATCTTTACATTAATGAGGGAAAAATAAAAGTTTCTGTACAGCGCAATGGTTCAAACTCGGCTTTTGGAAAAGTTCAGGAGGGCAGAAGCATTTACGTCAACAGCGGTACAGAGTTGATCTTTGCCTATCAGGATCTTTTCAGCGACGCTCACAATAACAACCCGGTTACCATTGTTGTAGACGGGGGAAAAGTTTCCAACTCGGGAGCGTATTACAATTTCCTTCAGAATCTAACGTTAAAAAATGGCGGCAATTTACACGCCGCCAACGGCAATTCGACATGGAAAGCGTACAAACTTCAAAACGTCAACGTCTTATCCAATACTGACGGCTCAGCGGCGACGGCGGCTACGATTACCGGCGCGAATAACACTGACGCTGTTATTTGCTTCGGCGCCAAATCCAGCGAAGTTGAAACGCTCCCGTCTACCATTTATGTTGAGAACATCACTGCCAACGCCAATTCAGACCTTGTCATTTCCGCTAAAATTGTTGACGCAACTACAGACAAAAACGGCCCTGTAAAAAAGGCATGCGAGATCGTCAAAACCGGCTCTGGCACGCTGGAACTGAAAAACATCAATAATTCCTATTCGGGGAATTTGACAATTAACGAAGGAACTGTCAAGGTTACTGTCGGTTCAAGCGCAGACAACAGAACGGCGTCCGCTCTGGGCGCAAGCAATGTCGCCAGAACGGTTACAATCAACAGCGGCGCGGTTCTTGATCTTGCGGCTCAAGACGTCATCTGCGACACGCACGCCAGTTCAAAAATTACTTATGTTGTCGACGGCGGGCAGATTACGAACACTGGCGTCTTTTTTAATTTCCTTCATAATGTAACGTTAAAGAACGGGGGCAACGTTAACGCTTCCGATGGAAACGCGAACTGGGCGGCGTACAAGATTCAAAACCTCCGGGTCGAACGCAACAGCGACAATACTGCGGCTCCTGCGGCAACGCTGACTGCAGCGAATGATACTCGCGCTGTATTTACCTTTGGGCCGATTACAGACGAACTCGACACCGTCCCGGCAGTCATTTATGTTGAAGACGTTACCAACCCTAACCGTTCAACAGACGCCCTTTCTGACCTTGTTATTTCCGCGAAAATTGTTAACCCGTCCATTACCGGAACAGCTAAAAAAGCGTCTGAGATTGTCAAGTCCGGCGCGGGAATGTTGGAAATAACCGCCACCAATGCGTATACCGGCAAGACGACCATTTCCGAAGGCGTGGTCAAGCTCACCGGCGACGGTACGCTGGGATCCGGCGAGGTTGAGACCAACGCGACGCTCGAATTCGCTCACGAATCCGACCAGACGTTTAGCAACGCACTTTCTGGAACTGGCGCTGTTACAAAGACCGGTTCTGGAACGCTGACGCTCTCCGGCGCGGATACCCATACCGGCGAGACGACCGTTTCAGCGGGTACGCTCAAACTTACCGGAAACGCCCTGCCCGCTTTAGTCAATAAAACGGCAGGCGTAACAAACGTTGAACCAGACGGAACTCTGGAATACAACGTTAATTCACGTGTAGCGCCTGTAAGACTGTCATTTTCGGATGACAACAAGATCGTCAGCACAGGAGAAGTTATAAAGACAGGCGACGGAACGTTGCAGCTGTACGAAGCGGCAAGCGGGGCGATTGACATCCGCTCTTTGACCGTTTCTTCCGGTCGCGTCGATATTTCAGGCGCTATGTCCGGCGGGATTACAGTCGAGCCGGGTTCGGTCTTTTCGCCTGGACCATCCAGTTCCGCCTCCGTTACAGACGTCCCAGTGGTGGTTGGACATCGCGGGAACTCCTCAGTTGCTCCGGAAAACACGCTTTCTGCGTTCCGTTCCTGTGTTGAATCCGGAGCGCAAGGCGCAGAATGCGACGTCTATCGCACGAAAGACGGCTATCTGGTTCTTCAGCACGACTCGACCTTGTCGAGAAACGTTCGCGACGCCGACGGCAATCCCGTTTCCGGACGCATTGCCGATTATACGTTGGACGAGCTTCTTGCCATGGACTTCGGCGTCTGGAAGGGCGAGGAGTTCCGAGGTGAAAAAGTGGCGACGCTGGACCAATATCTCGACCTGTTAAACGGCACGAACTGCGCTCCGGTAATTGAACTCAAACAGGACGGTCTGGAAGCGGATACAATCGCCGCCGTTCGCGAAAGAGGCATGGAAGACGAAACGACGATTATCGCGTTCAGCGAAGCCGCAATTAAAGAATGTCGCCGTCTGGCTCCAGAAATTAAAGCCGCCTGGCTTTGCACAAAAAACAGCTCAGAAACGGTCGATCAGTACGTTGACCGAATCATCGCCAAGCTCCAGGAACTCGACACGACTTACGTAGACCTGGAAAGTTCTCCCGTTACGCCGGAACTCGTCCAGAAGCTTCACGACAACGGCATTACCGTTATGACTTGGACGGTTGACAATCCCAACAGAGTTACCGAGTTGTACAACATGGGCATCGATTCCGTTACAACCAACGTTCCTGCAACAGGGATTGAGCTTTTAGACTATATGATCGGCCCTTCCCCGTCAAACAATTCCATCGGCCAAGCGAGTTTCGGCGATGATTTCGTTCTCAAAGCAGGCGCGACGCTGTTATTGGAGTTCGACGAAACGGGCGCAGACTCCCTTCTGGTTTCAGGAGATACACAATTCGAAGAGGGGTCATTTATTACTCTGGCGTTAGCAGAAGGCGCCTCGCCTGTGCCGGGTCAGCAGCTCAGTTTTCAGCTTCCTGCTGGGATTGATACATTCGATCTGGCGAATCTTTCGTATCCGTATTACCTTTCAGGCATAGGTTACGATCCGTCGACGGGCATTCTTTCCGCATACATAGACGCCAACGCCATCCCAGAACCGTCAACCTGGGCGCTTTTAGCGCTTGGGGTTGCGGGGTTAATTTACTGGCGGAAACGAAAGAACAATAAATAATTTCGGGGATCTCTTGCGTCGGGGAGTGCGGCGGCTTGACGCCGCCTTCACCTAAATGTTACGAATAATTATTGTTTAGTTACGGTATCGTCGCGAGCGCTTTGTAGTTTTTATATTCGGCTCGTCGTAGTATATGTGCGGGGCGTTGGACAAGGCGGCGCCTATGGGCGCCGCACTCCCCGACCGTTCTTGGCACGAATATCATTTCTGGAAGTTCTCAACTCTTTTCTATTAAAAGCGACGTCAAGCCGTCGCACTCCAAATTTTCACAGCTTCCTCCCGCATAATCATCTCATTTTTTCTTAAAATTTTCAAAATTCTTTCCAATGCTCTTCAATAATCCCCATTTACAGGTTATAATATATATTAAGTAGAATTATAATTTGGTATTATACACCTATACAGATAAACATATTTGGAGACACCCCAATGGCAAAACGAACGTTTGCAATCGTTGCTGTTTTCGCAGCGTTACTTTCCGTTACCCTTTCCGTTCAGGCGGAGAATTATAATTATTACTGGAAAGGCGGATCCGGTAATTACTTTACACAATCCAAATGGCAATTAAGCGATGGTTCCGACGCCCCCGTCCCGCTGTCTTCCGCTTCCGACGTGATTTCCACGTTCGTCCAGGCAGACGGTTCAACCGTTTCTTTTGACTACAGCCATCTTGGCGACGGGGTTAAAAGCCTGACTATCGGCGGCGATAATGGTACAGTATCGGTTACCCGCAGCAGCGGCAACACGCTGACAGTCGCGCCCAATAAATTCATTTCCGTTCTGGACAAAGGAACGCTTACTGTTCAGAATACTCTGATTATTAACGCTGACGGTTTAGTGTCCGTCAATGGCGGATCCCTTAGTACCACCGGCATCAATATTTCTGGAACGCTTGACTATACGTCCAGCAAAAATTTTCTCAATGAAAATACGATTAATCTTTATGACGGCGGTACGTTTAATCTTGCCGGAAGCGGTCAATTCCGAATGAACAGCGCGTCTGCGATCATGAATATCCAGGGCGGGACTGCGACTATTGACAACATTTCCTATATTGGCGTCGGAGCTAACGGCGTTATTAACCAGTCTGGCGGAACCGCAACCTTTAATAAATCGCTTGTCTTTGGCTGGGGCAACGGCGATGGAACATACAACCTTTCCGCCGGAACGCTCACGACCACGGACAACGCGGGTTTGTGGTGCTCTAAAACTACTGGCTTTAACACCTTTAACATGACCGGCGGAACTGCCAACTTCAACAAGGCTGGCAATTCATTTGCTGTTGGATTATATGATGATGGAACAGGTACCCAGTGGACTCCTCAGAGCGTTGCCAACGTCTTCAACCTGTATTCCGGAACGGTCAATGCAGCGGATACGTTTGCCATTCAATACGGCGGAACGCTTTTCGTTGCCAAAAACGGCGAGAACGGCGGCAACGGCGTCCTCAACGCCAAGGCGATTACGCTTACCAACAGCGGCAATCTCAACATGTCGTCTGGAACGATCAACGTCGGAGAAGGCGGAATTGCGTCTTCTGACAACGCTTACACGATTACTCTTTCCGGAGGAACGCTCGGAACTAACAACGCCAGCTGGTCCTCGGCTTTGAACGCGACGCTTTCAAATACCACCACGTTCTCGCCGGGAGAAGGTCAGACGATTACGTGGAGCGGCGTTCTTTCCGGAGATGGAGGAATTACAAAGACCGGCGCGGGCGATTTGAAGATTACTGCTGGAGATAGCGGACAAGCCTATACCGGCGGCACAACGGTTTCCGCTGGCACGCTGTACCTTACGGGTAATAACAGGGGTTACAGCTCTGTCGGAACAGGCGACGTAACCATCAACAGCGGCGCATCTATCGTAGCCCAATCCCATAACGTTTTTGGAAGCGGCGATGGGAGCGTCATGCCCAATGTCATTATCAATGGCGGTTCGTTGACACCTAATCAATATTTACACATGAAATCCCTTGAGATTAATAGCGGAACTGTCAATAGTCATGGGACTTCGGGAGATGGTTTGGATTTTAGTACTCGAAATGGGACTATTACTTCTACAGGCTCTTCCTCAATCGCTTCTGCAATTAAAAATTCGTCAACATTAACTATCGATGTTGACGATAGCGAGCTTACTCTTTCCGGCGTTCTTACCGGCTCTGGCTCTATATCCAAAAACGGCGATGGTACGCTGAAATTGTCTGGAACGAACACTTTTTCCGGCGGAATTACTGTTAACGCTGGTAAGCTCTTAATTACAGGCTCCTCTGTCGGAACAGGCACGACCATGAACAAAAACGCTCTGATTGAATTCGCGATTGCGTCTGGAACAGTTTCAATCGCTAACAACGTTGACAATCTTACCAACGGCGGCAAGACGATTAAAACAGGCGCTGGAACGCTTTCTACAAATAAATGGATCAGCGGTCAGGTTGAAGTACAAGAAGGAACGTTGAAGCTGACCAATGGTTTTGGCTCTGGCAAGCGGTTCAACGGTACAATCACCATTGCTCAAGGCGCTCTGTTAGATTGCGCGGCGAAAGATACGCTTGGGTACGGTTCAGCCAATACTATTATGAATATTTACGGTACTATGAACAGTTCCGTGGATAACGAAACTCTCAATAACACTGAGCTTCACATGTACGGCGGTACGGCGCAGGCGACCAGCGGCAGTACATTCGACATTTTGAATGCGGGCGTGAAGTTTTATTCGTACGCTCTTCCAAACGCAGAAACCACCACCGTTTCAACGATCTCACCCACGCTGCTTCTTCGTCATAACGGTACGCTTCCAATTGACACCGCCGCTAATTCGCAGTTGAATTTGACTGGCGAAATTACGGGATTGTATAATAATACACAATACACTTGTTCTATTACTAAACTTGGCGACGGAACGCTGAAACTTTCCGGCGCAAACTCCTATAAGGGCGAAACGATTGTTTCCGCAGGCGTTCTGGAATTAACCGGCGACGCGGTTGTCGCTAACGGTCTGATGACGGTTGGGAATAACGGAACGTTGATATATAATCTGGAGGAAGGGCAGTCGAAATTGCTGACGATTGACAATTCTAACAAGATCGTCAGTACCGGCGCTGTAGAAAAGACTGGAGATGGAACGCTGCAGATTTACGCTGCTTCAGCTGGACAGGTTGACGCCAGTCATTTCCTTGTTTCGTCCGGTCGTCTGGATATGAAAGAGTACTACAAAGGAACGCTTGAAGTCGGTAAAAAACTCGACGAAGGATATACAACCGCGACGTTTTCGCCGGGCAACTCCGTCGGTTCGTTGACAATTGACGGCGTTTTTACGCTCAATCCGGGTTCAACGCTGTTGATGGAGCAGGACGCCACCGGCATGGATACGCTCATCGCCAATCAGTTCAATATTGCGGAGGACGCGATTGTTGAATACGTCTTTACGTCTATTCAGCCCGGCGCAACGTACGAAATCTTTAGCGATCCGAATGGTCTGGAAGGAAAATATGCCGACGTTAATTATTGGAGTTCGTTCCTGACGCCAGGAGACGATTATTACTGGAACATCACGATAGTCGGCAACTCCGTTTTCGCGTCTGTAGACTCCAACGCCGTTCCAGAACCGTCAACCTGGGCGCTGCTGATTCTCGGCGCCGCAGGACTGTTGTACTGGCGAAAAAGAAAGTAATTTGGAGTGCGACGGCTCGACGTCGCTTTCATTACCAGAAACGCCGCTAGAATCGATTAAGGCTAATTCGTGCCATTAACGCAGGGACTATTAATCGACAGTAAAGATGTCGATATTATTTGAATAGTTCTAACGTTGCTGGCACGAATTGTTTTTATGAATATTCTCAACTTTTTTCTTATAAAAGCGGCGTCAAGCCGCCGCACTCCCAAAGCCCCCCCCTGTTCATTTATTATCAATTTCGAGTATAATAGAAAACAGAAAATTGAGTAATCGTTTTTTGTTCAAACCAACAGGAGAAATAACATGAAATCGTTTTCAGGACAAGCGCTGGCGCTGACGGCAGCGCTGATGTGTATTTGCGGGATTGCAGCGGCTCAGGACGCTCCGGAGTCCCCTGCTCCGCTGGGCGACGTCTTGCGCGCGCCGTCGTATCCGCTGGTCGTACACGACCCGCTGTTTAGCATCTGGAGTTCCACCGACAATCCCGGCGACGCCTATACAAAGCACTGGGCGGGTCAGGTTTCCTGCATTACCGTCATGGCGAACGTCGACGGCAAATCGTACATGCTCATGGGCAAAGCCCCGAGAGAACTCGAAGAAGGAGAATTGAAAACCGAAGTCGCTATTCTCAAGCCGGAATCCATTCGCGTTTGGGCGACCAATACGGTTTACACATACAAGGCGGACGGCGTCGAGATTGTCATGCGGTTTCTGTCCCCCATTCTGCCGGACGATTTAATGATCCTCTCCCGCCCTGTGACGTACTCGACCTGGACGGTCAAAGCGACCGACGGCAACAAGCACGCCGTTAAGATTTACTACGACAGCACCGCGGAACTGGCGGTTCGAGACGTCAATCAGAAAGTCGCCTGGTCTCGCCCGGCTTGCGAGACTATGACGGTTATGAAGTTCTGGAACGTCGAACAGCCGATTCTGGAAACCGCCGGCGACCGTCACAAGATCGACTGGGGTTACCAGTTCGTCGCCGTACCGAATCAGCCGGACGTCCAAACGGTTTTCGCCGCTGACGACATAGCTCGATTGCAGTTCTATCAAACCGGGACAATTCCAACCAAAGACGACAAGAAGTTTCCTCGTCAGGCGAACGACAGATGGCCCATGATCGTCGTCCGGTTCAGTCTGAACGAAGTCGCCGACCAGCCGATTGAACGTCGGCTGATGATCGCCTACGACGACGAGTACAGCGTCAACTACCTGGGCATGAAACTGCGTCCGTACTGGCGCAAAGACGGCGCGGAAATCATGTCGGTTTTGAACCTGGCAGACCAGCAGTACGAGGAGCTTGTAAAGCGCTCGCTCGACTTTGACGCTCAGCTGTACGCAGACGCGGCGAAGGTTGGCGGCGACAAGTACGCTCAGCTGCTTTCCATGACATATCGTCAGGCGATTGGCGCGCATAAGCTGGTCGTGATGCCCAACGGAACGCCCCTGTTCCTCTCCAAAGAAAACGGCAGCGGCGGGTTTATCGGCACCGTAGACGTTTTGTATCCAACCACGCCCGTTTTGGCTCTGTTTAACGTGGAACTGCTCAAAGGCACCGTTACGCCCATTTTCGAGTACGTCAAAACCGGTCGCTGGAAGTTCCCCTTCGCGCCGCACGACCTCGGGCGATACCCCCTGGCGTTAGGTCAGCTTTACGGTGGAGGCGAAAAGACAGAAGTGAATCAAATGCCCGTCGAGGAGTCCGGAAACATGATTATCACAACCGCTCTGATTTGTCACATTGAAGGCTCGGCGGAATACGCGGCTCGATACTGGGATATGCTCTCCCAATGGGCGGCGTTCCTCAAAGAAAAGGGATTCGACCCGGAAAACCAGCTCTGTACAGACGACTTCGCCGGGCATCTGGCTCACAACGTCAACCTGTCCGCCAAGGCGATTGTCGCCCTGGCCTGTTACGCTCGGCTGTGCGAAATGCGCGGGTTTACGAACGACGCCGAAGAATATCGCGCTATTGCAGAGAAGTTTGTCGACCAGTGGATTAAAGCCGCCGACGACGGCGACCATTTCCGCTTGGCGTTCGACAAGCCCGGCACGTGGAGCATGAAATATAATATCGTTTGGGACAAGATTCTCGGCCTCAACCTGTTCCCGAAATCCGTCATGGAAAAGGAAATCGCGTACTACAAAGCTCACCAGATTCGTCCCTACGGCTTGCCTCTGGACAACCGTTCAGACTACACGAAAATGGACTGGGAAGTCTGGACAGCGACGATGGCAGACAATCAGGCGGACTTCGACGCGATTATGACGCCCATCTATCAGTTTATCGACAAGACGCCAGACCGTCTTCCCATGACGGACTGGTATTACTGCTCGAACGCGAAGTTCCGAGGATTTATCGCCCGCTCAGTAATTGGCGGCGTGTTTATTAAAATGCTCGAAGACAAAGACGTTTGGGAGAAATGGTCCCGCCGCGGCGGCAAATAGCGCCACGGCAACGCAACGCTAAAGCCGCGATGAGAGAACGACTCTCGCCGTCAGCGGCTTTAGCGAAAAAGAGCTTCTAGCTGTTA
This sequence comes from Thermoguttaceae bacterium, assembly GCA_017407125.1. Taxonomy (GTDB): domain Bacteria; phylum Planctomycetota; class Planctomycetia; order Pirellulales; family Thermoguttaceae; genus RUG11551. Next base: position 130,300 of record JAFQXE010000047.1, on the reverse strand, counting down.
GCCTCTAGCTTCTAGCTTTTGATGTCAGCTTCTGACTTTAAAGGCTAACATCGGGAATTGCAAACGCCCAAGCTAATAGCTAGCAGCTAAAAGCTAGCGGCTTATTCTATGGCTCGTACTTGAGCAGGATTTCATCGCTGCAGCTGCTTTTCAAAGACTTCCGTAATCTTGCCGATGACTCTTTCCAGTTCCTCGTCTTTTTTCTGCGGCTGGGAGTTGGCTTCGTCGATCGCGACCTGAATCGCCGTCGACAGATCGGAAAGCAGTTCCTTCATGGCTTTAATCACGAGGACGGGGAATCCGTAGTCGATTTCAGCGTTCTGAGTCTTGTAATCCACTTCCTGATAGCGTTCTTCATACGTTCTGACGCGCGTCGAATCCTTTTCTTCATACGGCACATAACGAACGCATTCTTTCATGACGTTTTCCATCGGCATGATATACGCCGGTCGACCGTCAATCTCTCCGTTGGGAACGTGACTTTTATTTTCCACTGGGAGTTTGTTCACAAGAGCGGTTAACGTGCCCAAGACGTCCTGCAAAGCGCGGCATTGCGGGACGGTTAAGTCCGCCTGAATTCCAGCAAACTCAAAGCGGCCTTTATTCACCGAATTCGCCTGCTGACGCGCGCCATGCTGAGCCACGACTTCACGAATAATCTGGAACACCTGACTCGCCAACGATTCCGGCGTATCGACAAGCCAGGCTGTCCGCTGGGCAGTTTCCATCTTTCCTTCCGCGTTGTAACGAATCTGACGCACTTCCTGCGCCCGAATCGACTGAATCAGTTCCTGCGCCTTGGCAAGTTCGCGTTTCTGTTTTGTAAAAGTCGTTTGAATGCTCATAACTGTTCTCCCATTGATGATTTGTTGAATAACAAAAAAATGGAATCGTTTATCACCTGCAATGCACAGATGAGTGAAGATTTCTCTTCAGCGAAAGGCTTAACCCGCCTGACAGCCGAAACCGAAGCTTCTTCGTCCGTTGGGTCGGAACTCCGCCACCGTGAACGTCCAATCCGCTTTCCGCCCGCGAACGAACGAAAAGCAGAAAAACATTGCAAACGTTCACTACTTACATGACTCCCGCGTTTACTAAAAGTCTCCCTGTTTCACCCGTGAGCCCACAGGAAAAACTCACCGCCATCGCCCAGTCAGGGTTCAAGCATGACCAGAGGCCACTCGGTTGATTTCCGCACTTACGACCGTGACGCCGTCGCTCGCAAAAAAATAAATTTCATGGAATCCCAAAAAGCGCCGCCCCGCCAAAAAACAATAGAAAAGAAATCTGCTTTATCCCATCGGCGGTAAAAAATTTTACCGGAGGTAAAAAATTATACCGCGTCCGGGTCCCAGTCGTCGTTAATAAAAGAGCTGCTCTTATCAACGTCTCCTGGTTATTTAAGCCTGAATTCTTCACTCTTCATTCGCGTTCTCCATTTTTGGGACAAGATGGAGAACGCTCGGGCGGACTTTTCGCTTTTAGGACTTCAATATTCGTTCTTGAATAACTTACAGAATTCGATATTCTGTCTGCAATTTTAATCCTTGAACAGACTTTTTGTTCGAAACCATCTCCCAGTTCTCAGTAAATCTGAACCTCAGCAACCGATCCCTGCTCAACAGCTTCTTTTCGTAAAACGATTCCATCTGTATTGAAAAATCCAATACAGGCAACCTCAAAAAACGTCGTTTTTACAGAGGTTACATAAATATTATAACATAGGACGAATGCGTTGTCAAGGAGTTTTAAAAAGGGATTTATCAGGAAAGGGACGCGCCCTTTTTTACAGTTTTTTCGGGGTTCCTCCTTGTACAGTCCGAGAGGATGTGTACAATAGAACTTATTAGAACATGGAGAACTGCAAACGCGCGGTTCTGACGCTTTAAACCTAATACCAACCTTTATTCCTAAACCATGACATCAGAAAAACAGAAACCTGCTGCGGATTTCACGCTCCGTGATTTTCAGCAGTTAATTAAAGACATGTACTACGAGAAAGACGTCGAACGCGGCGCTGAAGGCACGTTTATGTGGCTCATGGAAGAAGTCGGCGAGCTGGCGGCGGCGATTCGCGGGAGCAAAAAGCACGAACTCGGACCGGAATTCGCCGACGTCCTGGCGTGGCTGATGACAATCGCCAACGTCAAGGGAATCGACCTGACGGAAGAAGTCCATAAAAAGTACGGCTGCGGCTGCCCCGGCTGCGGTCAGTTCCACTGCATCTGCCCGAACTCCGATAAACCGTAATTTCGACCAGTTGACACATGTCAGTCCGTTCATGGATTTTGGCGAGCCGGGGCGCGTTAGCCCCGGATAAACTCACGTCAAGTTCGCAAAGGACGTCAAGTATTGTTTAACCTCACGCTCTAGTTCGCAAAGTTTTAAAGATTACTGCGGCTAAATTTTAGGGTGAACTAATAAAAGAGTTATTAAACACGAAAAACACGAAAAACACAAAAAACACGAACGTTACTAGGGCGTGTTCACACTATTTCGGAAGTATTCTCCGATAAGTGCAAGTTGAATAAATGCAATATACGTTGTATCAAGTTTATCGTATCGGGTAAAAATACGACGGGAATATTTTAATCGACGGAAGAAGCGGTCAACTTCATTTCGGCGACGGTAAAGAGTTTTATCATATTCCCATTGGTTTTTACGATTAGTTTTAGGAGGAACAACCGGAATCATTCCTTTATCCAAAACAGCCTGGCGCGTTTGCGCGCCTTCATAGGCTTTACCCATTAAAACATAGGAATTTTCATACTCCTGATCCAATTGTTCGATTAGCAATCGACCCTGCGGACCATCATGTAAGTTTCCTCGTGAAAGATGAAATGCAAGCAACGCATTTTCATTTGCCACGATTGCATGGATTTTGGTATTAGTCCCGCCACGGGTTTTACCTATGCACTTTTTTTACAACAAGTTCCATCAGGATGTACTTTTACATATGTACTATCCAACGATAAAACCTTTTTGTCAATGGTAATGTCAAATTCCTCATGCAAAGCGTTAAATATTTTTTCAATAACGCCGCTATCAACCCAACGGTCAAATCGCATGTAAACAGTATGCCAAGGACCGTACTGCTTTGGTAAAGCACGCCATTTACATCTGTTTTCGACAATGTATAATAAGGCGTTAATAATAACCAAACTAGGAATTTTAACATTCCCTCTCTGCTTTGGAAGCAGAGAAGCGATTTTTTCAAATTGTTTTTTGTTAAGTTGCATAATATATTCATATCGTCAACTTAACATGAATACTTGATTTTGCGTGAACACGCCCTAGTAACTATCATAGATGATAATTATGTATAAAAGAGTTTTATTAACAATTTTCGTTCTCGTTTTGGCGTTGTTATCTATAAATGCTAATTGCTATTCATATCAGTCTGATGGCAATTGCGTTACAACAATCAAAACCTATGCTGAAAAGATACATCATTTTCCGCTTTATTCGCTTCATGGTTTTCTGTCGCTTAGCGCCATATCTAATAGCGAAGACAAATTTTTTATGCTACTCAGTCCTGTCCACTCTTTTATCAATTTACGAAGTTTGCATTGAATGCATCTGACCAGGATAGAAGAGAAGCAATCAATTATCTTCCTCAGGCAAAAGCAAGTGAACGCTCTCTGATTTTGTATATGCTTTATTGTTCTCTAAATACGCAATATTTGCCGATTATTGCCGACTATTTGAACGATAGAGAAATTGCATTTTATAGCATAAGAGGATACGACAAGATTGAAAAATTACCTTATCAACTCCAATTGTCGCCTATTACACTAAACGAATACAGTCCGATAACAATGTCTCGATTAGAATGCGATAAGTCGTTGTTTGCAGACTGGGCAGATCAATTACCTCCTTCGGGAATATCTATGTCCCCCACTCTTCCAGGTTATGCGGAGTCAAATATTCGCGTCTTAACAATAGCCAGAATGGCGTTGCAGTTTTGGGGCATAAAGATTGAATATTCTCCTTGGGATGGCGATCTTCAAATAGTTCACCCTAAAAACGTTAATCCTTTGGTTAACGCCTATCTCAGCGCCGCGCCAATAACGCAGCAGCAATGGAACCAATTCTATTCGTCAGACGTTCGGCTGCAATATTATGTAAACCGATATTTTCTGCGAGTTGAAGCCGGCGAACTTGAAGATTACGACCGGGAAACAAAGGAGTTCCTTAAGGAGATTGAAAAATTACCTTTTGCCTTGAAGGTGGAAGTTTACCTTCATACGTCTTTAATGGAGCCATGGTTTGGAGCCAAACAGAACACGCTAAGCGTAAATAAAAATGTGTTATCTGATTTATCAAAATTTTTAAAAGAAGGCAAACTAACCATCTTTACAGCCCGTAATTATCCTTATCCAATAACAGATTCAGATTATGTAAAACAACGCGAGAATAAAAAATACTTATCTAATACGGAAGAGTTTTGGACTTCTTTCCTTGACTCCGCATCCACTGAAGAATTACGTCAGTTTGTCGAGTCTGTTAACCAAATTATTGACACACAAACTACAGACTATATTTTCAAAAAATATATGGTAGAACAGATTTATAAATATCGAAAAGACGTTTCTCTCAATTCCCAAGACAAAGAATAGAACAGAGTTCAGTTTCAGATAAAATTATTGGCTCTTCCTGCAAGTTGGCGCCTGACGTTTATGCAGGTCAGTCCGTTCACGGATTTTGGCGAGCCGGGGTGCGTAAGCCCCCGGGAAATACGGATTTTCACCGATTAGTTAATATAAGTTCATTATTTCTGATATATTATTCTAATCATTTAATAATCCTTTGATTTAAATAATGACTTCAGGACAATAGTTAATCAATCGGTGTGAATCCGTCTCATCCGTGTTTTCCGTGTGGGACTTGCTAGACCCTAAATAAACCATATTTTAGTTCACAGGCGCCAACTTGTCGGATGAACCTTAAAAGTCCCCCGGAAAACCGATGGTCGTTTATTTGCCTTGATCGCTGTCGTTTTCTTCAGCCTGACGGCGTTCCCACTCTTCCCATTCTTCGTTTGTGCGCTGGATGTTTTCGCGAACTTTCTGTTCAATTTCTTTATCGCGTGCCTTCATTCGGTCTTTGATCTCTTCCGCTTCTTTAAGGCTTTCTTCGAGTTCAGGCGTCATTTCACGTTCTTTGCGAGGGAAGAATTCAGGACGTTCCGGAATGAGCAGATAGTCAATGCCAAAACTGTTATTTGCAAACGTTATCAGCCCCGGCATTCCAACAACTTGATCTGGACGAATGACGCCCGTCCAATCGCCATAGGGGAGAGTCCACGTCAGATCCGCTGGTATTGGTTGGAATTCCAGAACAATCGCGCCCATCGAATCAATTACGAGCGCGCAGGAAATGTACGCCTTGTTTTCCTTTTTAGGGACCGAATTGCCATTGACGTCCAGGAAACGGACGTTCAGGTAAACGAGTTCTTCTTCGTCGTTCGGGTCAAGCCAGGCAACAATCTTGCCTTTGCCGGGACAAAGGTATTCCCAGCAATCGTCTTTCTCGTTAAGCGTCATTCTGCCGCCGTCGCCAGAAAATCGGGCGAAAAATCTTCGATACTCTACTATATCTCTCCTTCTCCATGAAAAACAGGAAACAGACTCCCGACAGGAAACAATTCTCCGCCGGGTAATACATATATACGAGAAAACCGGCGGGAACGTTACAAAAAACATCCTCTACTAGCAAGAAAAATAAAACGACCGTTTGCCAGCGTTGACAAACGGTCTTAAAAACCCCCGGAAAACGGGCGCTCGTTTATTCGCTGCGGTTAGAGTCGTTTTCTTCAGATTGACGGCGTTCCCACTCTTTCCAGTCTTCGTTTGCGCGCTGGATGTTTTCGCGGGCTTCCTTTTCCATTTCTTTCTCGCGTTCCTGCATTCGAGCTTTGAACGCTTCCATTTTTTTAATGATTTCTTCCCGTTCCGGCGTCATTTCACGTTCTTCGCGCGGGAAGAATTCGGGACGTTCCGGAATGAGCAGATAGTCAACGTCAAAACTGTTTTTTGCAAACAGTATCAGCGCAGGCAATCCAACGATTTGATCGGGACGAACAATCTTCGTCCAATGTCCATGTCCATACGGAAGAGCCATCATCAGACTATTTCGAGTTGGTCGGAATTCCAGAGCAGCCATGCCAGCGTAAACAAACGCGATAGCATAGGAAATAGACGCCTTGCTTTCATTTTTAGGAAGCTGAGCGCCGTTGACGTCCAAAAATCGGACGTTCAGAAAAACGCATTCTTCTTCGTCGTTCGGGTCAAGCCAGGCAACAATCTTGCCTTTGCCGGGACAAAGGTATTCCCAGCAATCGTCCTTCTCGTTAAGAGTCATGCGACCGCCGTCGCCAGAAAAGCGGACGAAAAAATTTCGATACTCTACCATATCTCTCCTTCTCCATGAAAAACAGGAAAAACAGCTTTCCGACAGAAACAAAACCTCGTCGGACAGGTAATACATATATACGAGAAAACCGGGTGAAATGTTACAAAGATTTCTCAAAATAGACAAAATCTATTGGCTGCATGAGAGAACAGAAAAGAATGCGGAAACCGCAAACTACTCGCAGAATACGCAGATGGGCTGAATGTGGCAACGATGCTAACTGCTTTAACTGCGCCCGACAGGGTCGATTTCCAATTGGACAAGGGGTGCGAGCGTACGAGTTCGCACCCGTCTGCGGTAGTCGTATAGAACCTTAACAGTTTCTAAATAGCCAATAATCTAAACTCTTAAGCTCCAACTTGTCGGACGAACCTCATTTATTATTTTACTGAACTATTTTACGGAACCAACACAATGCGAAAACCAACGCCTTTTAATTCGCCCGTCTCGAAATCAGCGGTACTCCCATGAAACCGATTTGCCGATCGACCGCCGCGAATTACATGTCTATCTGTATAAACCTCTACGTCTTTTGGTATGAGTTCATCATCGGGTTGAACAATGGCGGGATTTATTGTCGTTCCGTTATAGATATGGTAAGGGACATACAAGTCCAGACACCATTCCGAAGCGTTGCCGTGCATGTCGTAAATGCCCCATTTGTTAGGCGTTGTTTTTCCAACAGGATAATAGAAATCTTCGAATGCCATCCCGTAAAGTTCGTCACATTTTATACGGCCGGGCATATCCACATTCAAGTCTTCAGGCCAGATATTCAGATTGTTTAGTTCTCTTTTAAACAAGGTCGCCAACTCTTTATCCGCATCCTCCCCTTCATATACAATATCCCCGGCTTGCCCGTCCTCCAAGCCTTCTGCATACGATGAAACGCTCCCGGCGCGGCAAGCGTATTCCCATTGAGCTTCTGTCGGAAGCTGAACAGGCAGTCCTAACTTTTTACAATTTTTACAAAATTCCTGACATCTTTTCCACGATAAATTGATAACAGGATAATTATCTGCTGCTTTGCCGGCATTTTTAGCGACGCCGTAATATTGTCCCTGAATTGCTTTCCACTGTTTTTGAGTTACCTCTGTTTCCAGAATCCAAAAACCTTTGGTTAAGGTTACCTTGTGTAGAATTTCATCCTTTTCGTCGCGATACTCTTCGTCCTCAGGAGACCCCATCATGAACGTTCCCGGCGGACAGTAGCGGAAAACGAATTCTACGCCTCTAATCCTTTTAATCATTCGGTCGCCAGCTTTATTGCGCGAATTGTTGGATATCAATAAAGAGCTATCGTCAATTGCTTCTTCAGATTCTGCATTATTACCACGATTTTGCATTTCTTTTTCCGCGGCAATTTTTGTGGCTTGAATTTCCTTTCTGACATCAGGATTGACGTCAGCTTCTGGAAGAATGTTCATCAATTCTTCAAGATATTCTATTATTTCGACTTTAACTGTAGCCGTTGTTGAATTTTGAAGCTGGTGATTTAACGAGGCAATAAAGGATTCAATCTTCTTTTTATTTACTTTTGACTTGTCAGTCGTTTCCTTGTATTTATTAATCAAATCTATTTGTTTAGCTAATTCAGCAATGTTTTTATCTGCCTGAAGAGGCGTTAACACTTTGTTAACCATGTCTTCTTCATCCATTCCCTTTAAGGATTTACCAAGTAAAACCAACTTGTAATAGTTGGCTACCGGTTTCGTTTTAGCGCTTCGACAAACTTCTGGAACGGTCGTCGTCATATATTTGTCAAGGGCTTTCTTGATTTTTGTCAAAAATTCAACTTTTGATCTATTGGTTGTTTTATCAATTTCTTTTTCGAGTTTTTCATACGAAACCTTCCACGGTTTCCCAGGTTCAAATAAACATAGTATTTGATATTCTTTTATCGACAGATTCAAATCGCCTAATGGGTGTTGAACAGGCAAACTCTTCATGCGTTTTATGTTTGCAACTACGGAACCATAGCGTTTAAGCGCTTGTAACAACAATTTGGGATCTTTAAAAGATTGAAGTGCACGTCCTTCAGAATCATAAATACAAAACACTTCATTCTCTTCCAATATACTATATTTATACACAGGAAACATTGGACGACACTGTTTAAAGAAATTCACCTCATCTGTTCCAATTCCAAGACTGTTCAAACCAATTATTACAAACTGACCGGAACCCGTTCCCTGTTTTTGCAATTTATTCAGGTTTTGGATTATTTGCATCGCTTTGAGAGCCTCTGCTTTCTCCTGCTTATCAATAAACGGCGGAAGCGCTATTGTTAAATTGCCCATGTTGAAAGCAACGATCAACTTATCCTTGAAATAAGAAGGATCCAATTCTTTCAATGGCCAAATTTGATCATCAGCCAACTCTTTTAAGCCGTGCTCTTCATAAAATAAATCAAGAAGTTCCTCCTTCTCAGGAATTTCTGGAGGTATAAGGGCTACATCATTAATGTCGTCGAGGTCGTCCCCCATAAAATCTTGAGCAGCGACAAAAGACGCAGTGAAAATCAATCCGCAGAAAAGGAAAACGAAGGAAAGCTGTTTCATGATAGGCGCTATCTTTAAGGGTTAGAGATTAAAGTAAAATGCTGAAGACGTTGCCATTGTTACGAAATGCAAATGGAAAGCGTCTGTCTTATCCCGATACGGAAGTCTGCAATAACCTGCAAAAAACAGACTCTAAGCGACTCCCGAACGAAGAGTCGAAATCGCTCTGCTTTGCTTTGAAATATACGTAATACGCGCACCCTGTTTTACAAGAACGCAATTATCGCTAAATAACGTATAAGATATTGCCGGTTCCAAACTGTTAGAGCAAAAACTCTTTTTGATCAATAAACCAAATTTATATATAATCTATCAGATTGTATTATTTTGTCAATACAATATATTAAATATTTTAAGAAAATGTTGGCTTATCCGATAAGTTAGTCTCTGTGGTAGTCTACTCCCCGGCAGAGTCCCCATAATCTCAACAAGACGCGTTTAAAAAACTGCCCGGGAGATTTTGACGTCTCCCGGGATTAACAGTTCCATTCCTCCAAGCGTGTGTTTTATACAATCCGCTTTGGAACTCGACAGAATTCAGAGGCGGTCAGTTGTTACAGAGCGTTCTGACCGCCTTGCGGCGCAGATTAATACATTCCGCCCATGTCCGGCGCGGCGGGCGCGGGAGCTTCCGGCTTCGGCTTTTCAGCAATCAAAGCGTCGGAGGTGAGCAGCATGGACGCAACGGACGCAGCGTTCTGCAATGCGGTGCGGGTAACCTTGGTCGGGTCGATAACGCCTGCGGCAACGAGGTCTTCGTAAACGCCGGTGGCAGCGTTGTAGCCGTTGTTCCCTTCGGTTTCTGAAACCTTCTCGCAGACGATTCCGCCGTCCTGGCCAGCATTGTCGGCAATTTGAGTCAGCGGGGACTTGCAGGCGCGAAGAATGATGTTGTACCCGATCTTTTCGTCTTCTGACATCTTCTTGTCAGGGGCGCAGGCTTTCGCCGCACGAACCAGAGCAACGCCGCCGCCGGGCAGGATGCCTTCTTCGACAGCTGCGCGGGTCGCGTTGAGGGCGTCTTCGACGCGCATCTTCTTCTGTTTCATTTCGGACTCGGTAGTCGCGCCAACGTTGACTTTGGCAACGCCGCCGACCAGTTTCGCCAGTCGTTCTTCGAGCTTTTCCTTGTCGTAATCGGAAGTCGCCTTTTCGATTTCGCGGCGAAGCTGTTCGACTCTCGCCTTGATGTCAGCCGACTTGCCAGCGCCGTCGATGATGGTGGTGGTGTCTTTGTCGACAGTAATCTTCTTGGCTCTGCCGAGGTCAGCCAGAGTAACGTTTTCGAGCGTCTTGCCGAGGCTTTCAAAAATAGCCGTTCCGCCGGTCAGAATAGCAATGTCTTCCAGCATGGCCTTGCGGCGATCGCCGTAGCCGGGAGCCTTGACAGCGCAGACCTTGAACGTGCCGCGCAGACGGTTGATAACCAGCGTCGCCAGCGCTTCCCCGTCGATGTCTTCAGCAATGATCATCAACGGTTTGCCGGACTGAACGACAGCTTCCAGAACCGGGAGCATGTCTTTGATGTTGCTGATCTTCTTTTCGTAAATCAGAACGTAGGCGTCTTCCAGTTCGCAGACCATCTTCTGAGGATCGGAAACGAAGTACGGAGACAGGTATCCGCGATCGAACTGCATGCCTTCGACCCATTCGACGTCCATTTTGAGGGACTTGCCTTCATCGACGGTAATAACGCCGTCTTTGCCGACCTTTTCCATGGCGTCTGCCAGCAGGTCTCCGATTTCCTTGTCGTTATTGGCGGCAATGGATCCAACCTGAGACATCTCTTTTTTCGTTTTAATGGCGATGGACATTTCCGACAGCTTGGCGACGACGTCGTCTACGGCTTTGTCCAAACCGCGTTTAAGCTGAAGCGGATTGACGCCGGAAACGACGGCTTTAAGTCCTTCGTTGAAAATGGCTTCCGCCAGAATGGTAGCGGTGGTTGTGCCGTCGCCGGCAACGTCGTTGGTTTTAGAGGCGACTTCGCGAACCATCTTGGCGCCCATGTTCTCGTAGACGTCTTCCAGATCGATTTCCTTGGCGACGGTAACGCCGTCTTTGGTTACCAGCGGAGCGCCGAAGCTCTTCTGAATAATAACGTTGCGGCCTCGCGGTCCGAGCGTAACCTTAACCGCTTTTGCCAACTTTTCAACGCCGCGTCGCATTGCGTCGCGCGCTTCCTGATTGAACGCAATCATCTTTGCCATTGTATATGTTCTCCTGTTGTGTTGTTGTTAAAATTGGGAAGTTAGAGAGCGTTGAGCGTCCTCGCGTCTCCCGCTGAAAACGCCCATTGCAGACAACGTATTATTCGATTACCGCCAGAACGTCTGACTCGAACATGATAAGCAGGTCGCGATCGTACCCTTTGACGTCGATGCCGGCGTACGAGGTAAACAGAACGCGGTCGCCCGGCTTAACCTGGAACGTGGAACGAGAGCCGTCCTTGAGCAATTTGCCGTTTCCAACCGCCAGAACGACGCCGCGAGACGGTTTCTCTTTAGCGGAATCCGGCAGAACGATGCCGCCGGCGGTTACCGTGTTGCTGTCTTCGCGTTCGACAAGAATATGTTCTCCGAGAGGCTGAAGGTCGATGGATTTTACCGCTGCTTTTTTAGCCATGTCTAAAACTCCTTTACAGACTTGCGTTAAATGGGTTATGTAATATGATAGTTGGTATTCCGAACAGCGCGCCCTGAGTTGCGAGTGAGCCTCTAGCTCCTAGCTTCTAGCCTTTAGCTTTTCTATCTTAGCTTCCAGCTTTAAACGCTAAGAACTATAAATCCCAAGCTAACAGCTAGCGGCTAATAGCTAACAGCTTTTCAGGTACGGACTTGCCGGAATAATATTAGTCATTGTACGGGGGAAATCAACATTTCGTCCCCAGCGCCAATCTGGCGCCAAAAATAACGTTGTCCCCTTAAAGTGCAAATTTTATGCCAATCGGTATTCGCCAACAAAAAAGACCCAATCCCAACGTATATTAACGCAAACCCAATATTAACAGAAATCTTAGACTTTTCCCTTCTGCCAATTTGGCAGAAAAGGGGAACCCATTTAACGCCGGATTCGCCGATTAATGAAAGGCGGTAATGGAGCGACCATCGGGAGCGGAATTACGCATTCGCCGACAGGCGAACAAAACGGTATGTGCAAGCGCCAGTAAAATCTCACGCGGAGCCGCGGAGATGCGGAGGACGTTCGCAAAGAAATGAAAGGCGGTAATGGAGCGACCATCGGGAGCGAAATTACGCATTCGCCGTTAGGCGAACAAAACGTTTGTCCTGCGTACGCACAACGGTGAGCCGGCACGCGGCAGTCCCCTGCCGCATTGCTGATACAACGGACAACCTCATTCGCAGAACAACCGCCCCGCACCTCTGGATCGCGGCTGTTTCAGCCGCCGAAGAAAATTTTAAACACGAAAAACACGAAAATCACGAAAAATAAGATTATAAAAATCATTTCGTGTGTTTCGTGCATTTCGTGTTTAAAAAGCTTTTGAATGGTCAAAATGCCCGCTTTTTAGCTAAAGTACCAACTTGTCGGATGAACCATATTTAATAATCTTTCGTCTTTTTCGTTTCATTCGTGTATTTCGTGTTAAAAAAGAAGCAGGCGCAACTTGCAACAAAAAAGCGGGAGTTTCCTCCCGCTTTAGCGTTTATTCTTTTACGATTTAAGCGTAACTTCTAACTCCTCACTCCTAATTCCTAACTCGCTTACGCAGAAATAACACGACAACGCCCAGCGCTAATAGCGCCCACGTTGACGGTTCAGGAACGCCAGAACCGGGTTCAGGGGCGGCTTTAATGCCAATCAGATACAAGCCGTCAGCGGTTCGACCTTCCAATTTGAACAAATCTGTCATATTCCCCAGCCACGGGTTATAATCGACATTGGCGTCAAATCCGCCGCCGGAAACCAACTGGAATTCGTTGCCCACTGCCGCCCAGCTGTCCGCGTCGTGATTTGCGAAGTCCAGCAGAATCACGCCGTCGTCAGCCGTAAAAGTACCGTTGCTTTGCATAACAAACAGGTCGTAATCTACGCCTGCTTCTGCCCCGTCGGCATACTCGCCGAACTCAAACCACGCAACGCCGTTTGAATCTGCGGTCGCGCTTGTAAAGGTGATATTGCCAGTAATGTCGGCTTCCCCGATGGAATTGCCGGGCGAGAAAACCGAGCCGTTAAAAACTTCAATATTGCCAGCAAAGTAACCTTTGAAATCCAACTCGCCGGAAGAAACCGTCAAGCTGTCAGCAGTAACTTTATTATTAGCGCCTGCGTAAAGTTTCAAAGCAACGTCGTTTGCGGTATTAACTGTGATTTTCTGAGCGGTAATCGACCCGATAAACGTTGACTCATCGCTGTTATTAAGCGTTAAATTACCAGTTATATTCAAAGTAGCGGAAGCATTTTCGTCGACCACAGCGAGGTTATAGAGTGTTGAAGCATTGCCAATATTCAAGGTTGTACCATCTGCCAGCGTAGTAGCTCCGCCGGTTTGGGTAACAGCCCCGGATAAGGTCGCCGTTCCAGCAGAAACGAGAATATCGCCAGCGCCGGAAATATTAGGCGCAATAGTCGCGGTTGAATTGTAAAATTCCAGCGTTCCGCTATTAGTAACATCGCCCGTACCCAACGTACCGGCTCCAGAAAGTTTGAGCGTTCCGCCGGATATCGTTGTTGTACCGGTGTATGTATTAGTAGCAGTAAATTCCAAAGTGCCAGCTCCGGTCTTTTCGATTGGGGCAGCCGCTGTTGTACCGTTGCTGTTAGTTAGCGTATCCGCAATAATCCCTGAAATGACAAGGTCGGAAACGTTATCAACAACCGCGGCGTTTGAACTTGTTATGTCTTCAACATAGATTACCGCAGTTTTTGTTCCAGCTTCTGAACTTTTCGCCCCGAAAGCAAAGGTTGCATGCTCTTTATTCATGTCGGCAGAAAATACAACTGGCTCCCCAGCGGTTCCATCGCTGTTTCGTTCAACGCTGACGTTAAAGAACTTGTAGGCGTTCCATGGCGAATGACCGTCTGACGCGTAAACGCTGGCTCCGTCTTTGAGAGTCAGGTTTTGAAGGTAATTATAAACAGCTCCCGAATTCGAAATCCTTCCGCCGTCCAAAATATATGTTACGTTTTGATCGTTATGAGCGTCCGTAAATACGTTACTGACAGCCAGGACAATTTCTCCGCCGCTGCCAACCGTTATTGTTTTTCCCGCTGAATTGGCGCCCAAACTTGTTGATTTAGAGACTTTCAGAGTCCCTTCTTCAACGACTAACGGTCCAGTAAACGTATTAGAGCCTGATATTTCCAGCGTACCAGCGCCGGTTTTTACAATCTTTGTTGCCTTTGAAGGAGAGCCGGTAGCGTATAAAGGATCTGCAATTACGGCTGAAATTACAAGGTCGGAAACGTTGTCGTTAACAGACGCGTTAGCGCTGGTAATTTCTGCAACGTTGATTGTCGAGGATGAAGTTCCTTCTTGAATTGTACTGCTATTAGCTCCAAAAGCAAATGTAGCGTTAGCGTTGGAACTGGCAGAAAAAACAACGGCAGCTCCAGAGGAATCGTCGCTGTTGCGAACAACGTTAACATTATGAAGCTTAAAGGCTTTCCAGTCAGACAAGCCATTAGCTGCGTAGATCGTTGCACCGTCTTTTACTGTAAGATTCTGAAGGTAATTATAAACGCTTCCCGAATTAGAAATTCTTCCGCCGTCCAAAACATACGTTACATTTTGATCATTATGAGCGTTCGTAATTACGTTATTAACGGTAAAGACGAGTTCTGCCCCGTTACCGACAGTTACTGTTCTTCCTGTCGAATTGGAACCCAAGCTCGCTCCACTAGAGGCATTCAACTTTCCGCCAGAAATGGTTAAATTTCCTGAAAACGTATTAGCGCCGGAAAACGTTAGCGTTCCAGATCCGGTTTTGGTTACGTATCCAGAACCAGAAATTACTTTAGAATATGTGGCGGTATTTGTAATGTCAAAAATCGCGTCTGTAGTGATATTTCCCGTTGGTATTGGATTAGGAGTACCCGTATCGGAATAAGTAGTTTGTGCCTGAGTGAAAGAGCCAACGCACAGGATAGCCAAAAAAGCTAACAGAGAAACTCCGCGTGTTAAAATGCGGGGGGGGGGAGGAATGAGCAGTCTTTAGAGTTAGCCATTATTTTACTCCTTCTCTAGTGGGTAAAACTGGTAAACGGTTATTGAAACGACTTTTGCGACGGTACGTCCCGGCGCAAAAATAATATCGCTTTATTACATTAATTACATTATACACTCATTTTTGCAATCGTGAAGCGCTAAATGGGAAAAATTTTGAAAAAAAGTGAAAAATTTTGAGAAAATGGGGGAATTAGGCAGTAGGCAATAGGCAGTAGGCAGTAGGCAATAGGCAGTAGGCAGTAGGCAATAGGCAGTAGGCAGTAGGCAGTAGGCGCGGGGGGGCGAAGCGCACGCGAACTCCTCCGCGTCTCCGCGCCTCCGCGTGAGATTTTTTTGGCGGCTGATACAGCCGCGATCCAGTTATTCGAGCGAGCTTTCCTGCGAAAGAGGTTTTCGGAGGCTTCCGCCGCAAGCGTTCTCCAATTAATTACTTTGCGTCCTTTGCGATCTTTGCGGCTTAAAATTACTTTGCGAACTTCGCGAACTTTGCGTGAGGCTTCTTATGCGGGCGAAACGCCCGCGAACCGGGCTCATCCAAGGTTTTTAGCGGGTCATTGGACAAGGCGGCGTCAAGCCGCCGCACTCCCCCGACGCAAGCGCACTCCCGAGATGTCACGCTTGCGTCCCTACTCCCTACTCCCTACTCCCTACTCCCTACTCCCTACTGCCTACTGCCTCCGAAACGGCATAACCAGCGTCTGACCTTCGATCTTCTTCAAGTACGCTTCCATGGCTTGAGCGTCCATTTTCGTCTTGCTCCAGCTGGGGGTAAGATACGTGTCAACGAACGGAACGAACGTCGCTTCGGTCGCGGTCAGGTTGGCGACGGCGTAGCCCAGGTCGCCCCACGGTCCGGTCGCGGCGAACCCGAGACTCGGAAGCCCCTTGACCGTTTCGACCATCCATTTGTGAGCGTGACCATGAAGGTATCCGGGACAGCAGGGGCATTCCAGCAGAATATCCGTCAAGTTGGTTTCGTTGAGCAGATGATGGCACCCGACGAAAACCGGCTTCGTCGCGACTATATACTCCTTGAGCTTGTCAATAAGCCAGTCTCTCTGATCCCGACGAATCTCTCCGCGAACCTGTCCTTCCATATAGGAATCCAGGAGAATAAAGTCTGCCCGGTGCGTGCGGACAATATGAACGTATCTTTTCTTGACCCGCGGCTTCCTCTCTTTTCGTTCCGGGAACGCCTCATAGAAATTATTGAGCCGGTCGTGGTTGCCCATCGTCGTTTCCCATTTAATCCCCGCTTTGTCAATCGGAGCCATGAGCTTCTTAAAGAGCTGATACTCTTCCGGAATGCCGGCGCTGAACGCCATGTCGCCGTAACACAGCAGGGTAGCAGGCCGCGGGTTCATGTTCAAGACGGCTTTGATACACTTAAGAAGCCGCTGCGGCTCCGGCTGCGTTTCCGGAACGCGAACGTGCGTATCGGAAAAGAACGCAACGATATTCATGTCTCGCGGAACGGAATCGTCAGTCGAATCCAGCAAATCTGTCAGGTCGTCCGCCAAACTTATTGACCATGGCGACGCAGCTGCGGCAAACATCGCCGCCGCTGTCATACGTAAAAAATCACGACGTTTCATTGGTATTAGTCTCCTTTTGGAAAAAGTGGTTTATTGAGTCAGAAGTTATGAGTGTATTCTAAACGGCATGCGTACCTTCTTCTCATTGAGTTGTTTCAGGTACGCTGGCACGTCATGGATGGGTTTCTTAACCAGGGCGTGCATAATAAACGCGTCGATATACGGAACGAACAAGGCGTCCTTCTCCGACAGGCGCCCCAAGGCGTAGCCGCAGTCGCCCCAATGCCCGGTTGACCCGAAGCACAGCGTCGGCAGATTCTCAACCGCGTGAGTCGACCAGCGGTGCCAGTGCCCATGAATGAACCCGGCGCAGTTGGGACATGACGCCAGCAGATCCTGCAGCCCGGTCTCGTGAATCGGATGATGGCAGCCGACGAAAACCGATTTCGTCGTCCCGGCGTACGCCTTGAGCTGGTCTTCCAGCCACGCCCTCTGGTCAGGACGAATCTCGCCCCGGACGTGCTCTGGCATGTACGAGTCCAGCAGGATGAAGTCCGCCCGCGGCGTTTTGACGACGTGAACGTACCGGTGGACGACAGGCGGCGTTTTCTCTCTTCGTTCCGGGAACACCTCGTAGAAGTTTTTGAGCCGGTCGTGGTTGCCCATCGCCGCCTCCCATTTAATCCCGGCTTTGTCAATCGGGGCGATAATCCGTTTGAACAGCTGGTATTCCTCAACGCGGCCCTGTAAATACGCCACGTCGCCGTAAATGAGCAGGTTCGCCGGACGCGGGTTCATGTTCAAAACCGCCCTGACGCATTGTATCAACCGCTGCGGCTGATGAGTCGTTATCGGAACCTGGGTATGCGTATCGGAAAAGATCGCAACGATATTCTCGTCTAACGGAACGGAATCGTTCGTTGCGTCCGTCAGGTCAGACAGCTCGTCCGCCCACGATTCCGACCACGGGGAAGAAGCCGCGGCAAACATCGCCGCCGCTGTCATACGTAAAAAATCTCGACGTTTCATGAGGCAGGGTTCCTTGTAAATCTTGAGGTAGGTGTTGAATGAAAGGCGGTAATGGAGCGACCAGCGGGAGCGGAATTACGCTTAGGCGAGCCACGGGTGTTAACCCGTGGGCGTGAGCGAAGCGAACGTAACGGCGAACAAAATGTTAGCCCCCGGAAAAACTCACGCGGAGCCGCGGAAACGCGGAGGATGTTCGCGAAGTTTTAAAAATTTCTTTGCGGACTTCGCGAACTTTGCGTGAGGCTTCTTTTGCGGACTTCGTCCGCCGCCTTGAAAAAACTTTCGGTCGCCAGCAAGCTGGCTCCCTTTTTAGGGAAGTTTTTTCAAGCCTTATGAGGGGAAAACCTTTTTTGAAAAAAAGGTTCTTCCCCTCAAACTCCCCTTTCCTAAAAACTTTAGTAAGGGGAGAAAATTCGGTCGGAACGACGAACAACCAATCGGCGCCAATCCGTTTAATCCGTAAAATCCGTGAACGAGTTGACCCGCACAAAACCACTGACTAATCACTCAGCTTAAATCTTACGCCCACAACGGACTGTTTGTCTTCGCCGGGCTGATATTTAATGTACGTTATCGCCAGAATCGTTCCGTCTGACAGGACGTGCAAGCCGGGATATCCGCAATCCCAGCCGGCGTACGATTGAATCAGTTTGATTCGGAACTGTCCCGGTTTGCCGGATTTAATATCGTCGTACGTCCCGACCCAGGCGACAAACGACCCCAGCGTTGGGCTGTCCGGCGCGGTGTCGCGAAAGACGACGATCAGCCTGCCGTCCGGCGTGTAGGCGGCGACGTGCCGATGCCCCGTCAGACCCCAGCAGGTCGGTTCAGGCTCCGACCACGTCTGCCCGCCGTCCTGGCTGAACATCTGGAGAGCGCGTTTTTTCTCACCTCCTGTTCCCTTGTTCTCGCGCATTAAACAGCAAAGCTCTTTCCCGTCGGGCGACCAGAACGCGCACGGCTCGCAAGCGTCTTTCCCGTCAACGGACGCGACAACTCGCGGCGTCGACCACGTAAACCCGGCGTCGGACGTCTCCGACTGCAACACTTCCAAATGGCGGTTTTTGCAGCTTTCCCCGTTGAGAACGGCTCCGGTGTCAAGGTTGACGCAATGATGGAACAAGCCAATGTAACAGCCGTCCTGCACTCCGGGATTTTTCGGGACGACGCTGCTAAACGCCATCACGTTGGAAAACCCCAGCGACGGCATAACCCGCCACGTTTTGCCCTCGTCAGAGCTGACAACCCGGGCGATTTTCGGCTGCGCGGAAAAGACCCAGACAAACGCCTTTCCGTCAGCGTTGACGAGCCGATACACGCTCGGACAGTTGACGTGAGTTTGATATTCCGCCGGGAACTGCTCGTCGACGCGCGTCCACGTTTTCCCGCCATCGGACGACAGCGCCGCCGGACCGGCATGCCCGCCGTGTCCCACCGTCCAGACGCACAAAATCGTTTTCCCGTCTGGAAAGAGAACGGACGTCGGGTGCCCCTGATAAACCGTCTTCGTCCCCTGAGCGATTACGACCTGCTGAGCGCCGTCGAACTCGGAAACGTCCTTAATCGGCAGATCCGGCGCCGCGGCAAAAGCGGTTCCCAGCGCGAAAAACGCCGTCGCTAACAACGCCTGTAAAAAAATGAATATTCGCATCTTTAGTCTTTGAATTTATTTAGCTCCATGTTCAATTAAAAATTGAATCTGTAACTCATTACCATATTTACGGGCTTCCGACAAGACCGTATTTCCATTGTCGTCTTTTGCGTTGACGTCTGCGCCTTGTTCAACCAGAAAAAACACTGCCTCCCGGTTCCCTCTTCGAGCGACTCTATGCAAGATTGTAATGCCATGTTGATCTTTTGCGTTGACGTCCGCGCCGCAGTCAATAAGAAACTTGGGGACTTCCGAAAAACATCCCGGACTACAGTTTTGAATTGCGTATTCCAAAACCGACAGTCCCTGTTTGTCTTTTGCGTTGACGTCCAACCCCTGATCAACCAGCCATCGAAACAGTTTCAGATTCCCGTGATAAACAGCGTCGTACAAAACTGTTCTTTCTGCGGCGTCTTTCGCGTTAACATCCGCGCCGTGTTCAACCAGATATCGAACTGCCTCCAGATTCCCGTTATGAGCGGCAATGTGCAAAACGGTTCTTCCTGCTGCGTCTTTTGCGTTAACGTCTGCGCCGCAGTCGACCAGATATTGAATCCCTTCTATACTATTATTATAGCAATGAATATGCTTCTCGATAAAAGACTGCAGAGGAGTCGTTCCTGAAACGTTTTTTATAATCACGTCAGCGCCGTGGTCAATCAAGGATTGCATCATTGTGAAACTAATTGAATCGTCATATAATTGGGCTGCATAATGCAAAGCAGTATTTCCGGCGTTGTCCTTCGCGTTGACGTTCAAGCCCTGCTCTGTCAGCCATTGAACCAGTTTCAGGTTTCCTTTTTTTACGGCGTAATGCAAGACGGTTTTATAGTCTTTGTCCTTTGCGTTGACGTCCAATCCTTGTTCTGAAAGCCATTGAACCAGTTCCAAATTCCCGCTTTGGGCAGCGTAATGCAAGACGGTTTTACCAGCGTTGTCATTAGTGTTGACGTCTACCCCCTGCTCTGCCAGCCATTGAACCAGTTCCAGGTTCCCGCTTTGGGCGGCGCTATTCATTAAACCGACCGAGTTGACATCGGCGCCGCACTCAACCAGCCATTGAACCAATTCCAGATTTCCGCTATAGGCAGCTTGATTTAGAGTCCAATTTCTTCCGTATCTGTCTTTATCATTGACGTTTGCGCCGTGGTCGACCAGATATTTAACCGCTTCCAGTTTCCGGCTTTGGTCAGCGTTTCCGGAATTGACAAGATAATACAAAACCGGAACTTCCCTGTCGTCTTTCGCGTTGACGTCTGCGCCATGTTCCACCAAATATCGAATCGTTTCCAGATTAGCGCTTTGGACGGCTAAACGCAAAAGCGAAATTTTTTGGTCGTCTGTTACATAGACGTCTGCGCCATGTTCCAACAAATATCGAAACGTTTCCAGATTAGCTCTTTGGACGGCGCAACGCAAAAGCGAAAATTTTTGGTCGTCTGTTACATCTGTTACATTGAAGTCTGCGCCATGTTCTGCAAACAATTTAAACAGATTCGGGTTTGATTCAGCAACATGAATCATAACATGACGTCCTTGACTGTCTGTTACATTGACGTCGGCGCCGCGTTCCACCAGCCATTGAACAATATCCCACTCGTTTTGTTCGACAAAACGCCCCAAGACGGTCATACCCCGTTCGTCTTTTGCATTGACGTCTGCGCCTTGTTCCACCAGCCACTTCACCAAATCCGAACTCCAGTCGTCTATATCACACATCGGAACAGAACTGTGCAAGACTGTTTTTCCTGAATTATTTACAGCTTTGACGTCCGCGCCGTGGTCAACCAGCCATCGCGTCATTTCCAAATTCCAGCTTGAAGCGGCGTTATGCAAGGCAGTATTTCCCTGTTCATCTCTCGCGTTAACGTCCGCGCCCTGTTCAACGAGAAATTGAACAACCTTTAATTGTCCGCTGCCGGCTGCGGCGTACAAATGCCGAGCGTCTTTAACGTCCAATCCAAGTTTCATCAGGCGTCGAATATAATCCAAATTTCCGCTTTTGGCTACAGTATAAAAACCGAGACCTTCATTAATATCCACCCCCTGTTTGATAAGCCAGCGAACCAGTTTCAAATTCCCGCTTTGAACGGCGTAATGCACAGTTGAATTGCCATATTTGTCATGCGCGTGAACGTCCAATCCCTGCTGCTTTGCCAGCCACTGAACCAGTTCCAAATTCCCACTTTGAGCGGCGTAATGCAAGGCGGTTCGTTCTTCTTTGTCTTTTTTGCTGACGTCTGCGTCTTTCTCTAAAAGAAGTTTAACCCGTTCCAGATTGCCGGTAAACGCTGCGTAGTGAAGAACGTTGGCGCCGGCAGAATAAGATTGATATGAATAATAGAACTCGCCGGTTTTGAACATGTCTTCAAACTTTTCAACAATACGGCTTTCAAAAGAATAGTAATAATATTCTTTTGGCAATATCGGCTGAAAATCAGAATTGTCAATATCTTCGTCGTCGGCAATCTGATTGGCGGAATTGTCTGCAGTCTCATTCGTCGTCTGACTTGCTGTGTTCTCTGTTTTGTTACAGCCGGAAAAGCCGATTAAAACAATAAGGAACGCATTCAATATGAGTTTATGGTTAATCATGGGACGCCTTTGGGGAAGTTTTTTTCAAGGGTCGTATAAGGAAATCGCAAGCGACGAAAGGCAGTAAGGAGCGCCCGAAAAACCTCACGCGGAGATGCGGAGCCGCGGAGGATGTTCGCAAAGTTTTAAAAATATCTCTGCGCTCTTTGCGTTCTTTGCGGCTTAAAAAGCATTAGTACGTAAAGAACAAAGCGACCAGCGGGAGCGGTTCTTGGCAGGCGCGCGGCAGCGCGGATCGGGAGCGGCGCCTCGCCGCCCGTTTAATCCGTAAAATCCGTGTCCGGACTGACCCGCTAACAATCTGAGCGCCGCCGCTTGCGTAATTACTCATTACTAATTACTAATTGTAACAGTCCCCTGCTCTACTCCCTCCGATTGCACTGTAACGCGGACGGGGCTGGAGCCGGGTTTGGAACGAATCGCGACGATTGCTTTGCCGTAAAACAGCGGGTGCGTTGCGTCGGTGAACGAGTCCATGCCCATGGAATCGCCGTTGCAGATGCCCGCCAGTTCCGCTGACCCTTCAACTGTTACACGAATCGTTCTGTTGTCCAGCGGGCAGAGCGTACCGTCTTTGTCAACGGACTCGACAAGGATGTACGCCAAATCGTCGTCTGAACGGAATCCCGGCTTGCCGGTAAACGGGTTCGGTTCCAAAGTCAAACGGAGAGCGGCGGGCGCGCCGGCGGTTTTAACCGTCTGACGTCCGATTTCCTTCAGGTTTTCGTAAAGGTCGTCCTTCGTGAACATGCTGGACTTTGGAATATAATTCCGTTCGTTTTCTTTAGGTTCAGCAAATTTATACGCAACCGCTTCCAGCGTTCCAGGTTCGTATGGGACGTCTTCCCAGCGGAATCGGTATTTGTCGATTACGGCGTAATATCCCGGCATTTTTAAAGGAGGAAGCGGCGATAACTTGAACTCGCAAATCGACGCCCAACGCCCTTCTTTGAGTTCGTCAAACCAGACGCGGAAATACTGACTGTTACGCAGCGATTCGTCAACCGGAACCGATACGCTGTTTCCAGAACCGATAAACTTCGAGGCGTAAACGTCTGACCAGGTTTTGCCGTCGGCGGACGCCTGAATTTTAAACGCGTAGCAATCGACGGAGTTTTCAAAATGAACTGTTACAGAACGAACCGGGTCGTCAACATTCCCGCGTTTTACTTGAAGCCATTGGTTCCCGGAATTGTCCGTCGCGCACCAGCGGGTTGACGTCCGGTCGTCAAAGGCTTTCGAGGCGAAGTTGGTTTTCCCTTTCTTTTTGCCGACTTCGTCTTTCCCTTCTTCCGTACTGGCAGAGTATTCGCATCCGGTCGCCGCCGCCAGATTCACCGGTTTAAGTAAAGTATCTGCCTTGAACTGCAATCCCAGCGATTTCCCATTGAGAAACAGTTCCACGCCATCTGCGTTTGAATACACGTAAACCGGGACGATTTTCTGTTTGCCGTCTGCGGGTCGCGAATCCCCGACAACGTCCTCAGACCAGTTCCAATGGGGTAATATATGAACGGTCGTCTCGTCCGGGCGCCAGTAACTGCGATAGAGATAGAATCGGTCTTTGGGAATTCCCGCCAGGTCGACGATTCCGAAGTAGCTGGACTTCGCCTGACGGTCAAAGGGAGTCGGTTCGCCGATGTAGTCGAACCCCGTCCAGACAAATTCTCCGGCAACGTAGCGGTCGCGTTCCATGCGGTCGAAATCGACGTCGGGAATGTCGCGCGGACCGTTGGCGGAAATCAAATCGTAGCCGTCCACCTGAAGCGTTTGGGAATTGTAGTCGTCTTTCCGTGACGGATGGAACCAGCGCGGATGCGACGACGTCGGCGGGACAAGTTCATAATACCCGCGTGACGACACCGCAGAGGCGGACTCGGAATAGACCAGCGGCATGTTCGGATAGACAGCGCGCGCCGATTCGTACTTCGCGCCGTAATTCCAGCCGGTTATATCGAGCGATTCCAGAACGCGGTTGTCCGGCCGGCACGCGCCGTCCATAAAGCAGCCCATCGCGACAAGCCGGGTGGGATCGCATTTTCGGAAACAGTCCGCCGCCCATTTTACCCGGCGCGGGGCGTCGAGATTCGGGTTGGAACCGCCCTTGACGTTCCGTTCAATATCGGCGATTTCGTTCCCAATCGACCAGACGCAAACGCAGGGATGGTTCTTGTCACGGTTGACGAACTGCCGAACCTGACGTTCCATAAAGGCGTCGAAATAAGACTGATTCATCAGCCCGGCGGTTCCGTCCCATTTGTCGAACAGCTCGTTCCAGACGATAAACCCGAGTCTGTCACAGGCGTCCAGAAACTCCTTGGACGGCGGGTTGTGCGACGTGCGAATCGCGTTGACGCCCATGTCTTTCATGATCTTCAGCTGACGTTCGATCGCCGTCGGATGAGCCGCCGCGCCGATAACGCCCTGATCGTGGTGCAGGTCAACGCCATAAAGCTGAACCCGGCACCCGTTGAGATGAAAGCCGTCGTCCGCCGTCCATTTTATCTCCCGGATTCCAAACGGAATGGAGACGCAGTCAAGATAAGGCAGTAGGCAAGAGGCAGTAGACAGTAGTGATTGCTCTCGCAACTCGCCACTCGCAACTCGCAACTCTGCAGTATACAGATTCGGACTGACAACGTCCCACCGCTGCGGGTTGTCTACGGTAAACGTACATTCAAACGCGCCGGCATTGAGAGTGGTTTCTTTCTCCGCGACAGTCTTGCCACTCGGGTCTTTGAGCGTTACAACCGCTTTGAGAGCGTCCGGCTCTTTGACTGCGGAAACGTCGACCGTCGCTGTAACAACGACTTCCGCCTGATCCGCAGACGCTTTGGGCGTTGTAATCGTAACGTCGCCCGGCTTGAACCGGACGGGGGACGAGTACGTCAAAAGCTGAACCGGTCTGTAAATGCCTGCGCCGGGATACCAGCGGGAACGGTGCGGACGGGTGTCGCAGCGAACCTGAATGAGGTTGTCGCCGGGCTGAACAAACGGGGTTATATCGACCTGAAAGCTCATGTATCCGTAATCCCAGCCGCCGGCGTACTTCCCGTTGACGTAGACTTCCGGAAACGCCATACAGCCGCCGAAATCGAGAACAAACGTCCTGCCCGCCGGGTCGTCGCATCGCCACGTTTTGGAATACCAGCCCACGCCGCGCCACGGCAGTTTCCCCTGTCCGCCCCACGTCTCCGGATTCGTATCGAACGGACCGGAAATCGCCCAGTCGTGCGGCAGACGAACTGGAACAGACGCCTCCAGCGGTTCGGGAATTATATCGTCTCCAACCTGAAATCGGTCTGGGGACTCCAGATTAAACGCCGCTTTCTTCCGTTCCTGCCCTGATACAACCCGGGCGAACGACCAGCCGTCGTTAAATCCTTCCGCGTTCTGATAGCGCTCCGCCTGCGCGGACGTAAACATGGCAATAACAATTGCCGCCGATAATAGTAGGGAGTGTTTCATGGTGTTACGAGTGATTGAAAGGCGGTAATGGAGTTCGCCAACGGCGAACGGAATTACGCATTCGCCGTCAGGCGAACAAAACGATAGGCGAGCCGGGGTGCACAAGCCCCCGGAAAAGGCTCACGCGGAGCCGCGGAGTCGCGGAGGATGTTCGCGAAGATTTAAAAATTTCTTTGCGTTCTTTGCGTTCTTTGCGTTCTTTGCGTTCTTTGCGTTCTTTGTGTTCTTTGTGTTCTTTGTGGTTAAAATTACTTCGCGAACTTCGCGAACTTCGCGTGAGGTTTCTTTTGCGGCAGGGGACTGCCGCGATCCGGGCTCATCACAGGTTTTTAGCGGGTCATTGGACAAGGCGGCGTCAAGCCGCCGCACTCCCCGCGCAAGCGCTCCCCGAGGTGTCACGCTCACTTTCCCACGTTGTACAGTTCCACCTCCCAGACGCGGGCGGTACCGTCAGCGCTATTAATCAGAAGGCGAAGGCGGGTTGTCGTTACGGCGTCAAACTGAACGCCGAGGTCGCACAGCGTCTTGTTGCCCTTAACGCACGCGTTCGGGATGTCGACCCAGGCGCCGTTTTGGAACGTCTGAAGCTTGAAGCTCTCCGCCGGATCGCCAGGAAGCGGAGAGGCGTCTGCGATATATCCCGACACGATGCGGCAGGCGTTGATCGTTACCGGCTTGTCCCACGTGAACTCGACCCAAGGTTGGACGCGCTCGGTTCCCCGTACAAGTTGAGAAACCCAGCGGGAATCATTGCTGCTGACGTCGGCGATCCCGTCGTTGATTTTCGTTACAGGATACGAACCGCTGAAATGTTCCGACGAGGCTTTGACTTTGGCAGTCCGAGCGTAGTTGACGCCCGCCGTCGGGAGCCATTTCGGGGTCTGAATCACGTTGGCATACTGAGGGAAGTCCCCCACGCCGGCGGTCATCAGCGCGATAAGTTCCGGCAGATGATCCGTATACACTGCCCGGGGATTGCAGTCGTTCTTCCGGCAGACGGCAGCCGCCATTCCGACGACTTCGCCCATCATTCCCCCGGTTCGCATAACCCGGACAGTTCCGAGTGCAATGTGCGTCACGCTGATGTCGCGCCCCGCCATGAACAGGTTATCCACATTTCGGCTGTACAGCGTCCGGTAGGGAATAGCGTATCGCGGCGGCTTCTTCCCGGGCACAAAATACGTCCGGAATTCGTCGCCGGCAAAGTACTTTGTATTGTGCTGGGTGGGGTAATGCAAATCGATAGCCCACGTACACGGGACGCAGGCGTCCTCCCACTGGCGGTTAGACGTAATGTCCTGCTCGCGGAGAACCACATCGCCGAGAAGCCGCCGGGACTCGCGCTTTCCGCAGATGTACGCCAGCCAGCCCAACTCGCGATTTTTAACCGCGTCCGTCCATTTCCCCTCAGCATGATTTTTCATGTACGACCAATGCCCGTACGCCGCGCGAAATGCGTTGTCGCGAATATGCTCGAACTCCCAGATTTGGTCGTGATTCATGCCGGTTTCCCAGTCCCAGTTGCCGTTGAGCGCCGGCTTGACGCTTTCCTTGCTGAACTGGTGCGCCCAGGGCAGTTCCGGGAACGACGTTTCGTGGTCTGTTACAACCGTATACCACATGCTGGAAGCGCCCATCGTCATTTTATCCGGTTTATCCAGCGCGGACGGCTCATTGAAATCGGATTTACATTCCCGACCCATCCGCCAGTCGGCGCCGGCAAGGTACCCGACGCAGCCGTCCCCGGTGCAGTCTGCAAAGAGCTTTCCCTTAAACCGGGTTTCGACGCCCGACTCGATGTTCTTGCCGATAACGGCGGAAATGGCGTTTCCCTGTTTCTCTACAGCTGTTACGTGAGTTGAAAGGAAAAGGTCAAGATTGGGATACTTCTGGCAGACGGCAAGTCGGTCGTCGTCTTTGTAGAACGACGCCTCGCGGGCGGCGCCCCCGCCGTGGGGACCCATCAGGTACGTCAAATTCCCGACGTTTCTGTACGGAGGCAGGTTGACTCCGCCGTTGAGATGAACGCGGACTTCCGTTGACCCGTTCCCGCCCAGGACAGGCCGGTCTTGAATCAGCGCGACTTTCAAACCAAGATGAGCCGCCGAGCATGCCGCGCACGTTCCCGGGATTCCGCCGCCGACAACGACCAAATCGTATTCTTTCGGGTTGTCCTCGCGAACCAGCGGACGCAAGGCGTCAAGCGGCTGTGGGTCGTCCGGCAGAGAGCATTTATCCGCCGGGTCGGTTGTGAAGTATAGCGCGTCCAGACGGCCGTCGAACCCGGTCAGGTCTTGAAGTTCAACGGCGACTTGAAGATTGTTTTCTGTAACAGTAACAGACCCGGCTTTCTGCCAGCCCCAGCCGGAACCGTAAATTCCGAGCGTGACAGCAGACGGTTTCCCGTTGAGAATCAGCCGGAACTTCCCCGGCGCCCAGTCGCGCTGAAGAGCGTCGTCAGTCAGACCGGCTGGCGCCCACGGCAAGACCCAGTTTCTCGTTCGAGCGAAAACCCGGTACTCGCCCGGCGCTGGCAGCGTTACAGTCGTTTTCGCGTTGGCAACCGGCTTTCCCAGCCCGTGCGCCAGAAGAATAACAGACCCCGCCTGCCCCGGCGCTTTTATGTCCATAAACTGCTGGTCGACGACCCAGCCGCCTTTTTCCTGGAAGCTCTCCGCCTCAACGAAAACGGACTCCGCCGCGCGGGCGCTTGCGGTTAAAAGAACGAACGATAACAGGAATGCAACAACGGCGAGTTTTTTCATGACGGTTCTCCTTGAATTGCGGGACGATTATTAACGCCATCGAGAGGACGATAATTCCATGTTAGCAGAAAACCGGTTTTCGTACAAGTCCCCCCGGAGAGTTATTGGAAATTGGAGGAGCGCTTGCGTTTCGGAGGGTCGACGTCCGCGTCGACCGCAGGCGTCCTCGCCTGCCAATGGAACAATGCCCCGGGGAAAATCTTTGTTCAGCCTGGATCGCGGCTGTATCAGCCGCCGAAGAAAACCTCACGCGGAGACGCGGAGATGCGGAGGATGTTCGCAAGATTTAAAAAAGAAAAAGCGGGAGTTTCCTCCCGCTTAACGTTATTATTTACGCTTGCGTAACTCCTAACTCCTCACTCCTAACTCCTAACTCGCTTACGCAGGAATAATACGACAACGCCTAGCGCTAAAAGCGCCCACGTTGACGGTTCAGGAACGGACGTAGCGCTGGTAAGCAAAGATTGCAGCTGGTTTTCCGTCAAGGCGTAACCCCAAACGCCGGCATAGTCCATATAGCCATTGCTGTTACCATGTCCGTTATTGGGAATTTCAAAGAGAAGGAAATGATTTCGATTCGCAGATGAATTATAAAACAGAGTGTCGCCGTCTACTTCGTAAACCGTAGATGCCAATTTTTCTCCAGAAAGAGAATCATAAGCGTACAATGTAACAAAAGAAGGAGTATCCGCATCCTCTCCCTTTTCAAACGTTGCGAAAATATCATACCATTTATCTGCTTCAAACTGGTAAGCCGTTGGTTCTGAAATGTTGTCGTCTAAGCTGTTTAAGAAATACTTTTGGTATACTCCTTTGGAATTATCATATCCAAACAAAAGGCATTTGCCGTTATTTGTAAACGCCAGGGAATAATGCGTTCCTTGAGTAGTTTGTCCCCCAGCGCGAATTAAATCGTCGTAAGAATCCTCGCCCTCTTTGAACGAATCCATTTTAACTCGCGTTGCCAGTGTAAATGAATCTTTTCCAAGATTGCACAAATCATCATTAGCTAAAAAAGCATACGCGTTTGTTGTCAACTGGTCATGCAGATAAAAACCGTTCGACGTAAGTATTTCACTCAGATTGGAATCCGCTTCGGAGGAAACGGCGCCTGTAATAGAAAGATTATGTCCGCTACCAGACAAATCTGGAGCATTGTTATTACCGTTAAAATTCCAAAACCCTGTTGCCGACGCTATCAATTCGTCAGTTTGAGCGGCGTTAGCTAAAGTAGTTTCACGGTCGTATGCATTATGATCTGAAGTCGCTCCCATAATCTTTTGGGCGTTAACCTGCGTCGGTCTCATCGCGCCGTCGTAGACGTTAAATTCTTTGAAATACGCATCGGCGTAGAAATCGCCGCTCCAATGGGATCTTCCAAGGAAATTTTCGTTGCCATTAACCTCGGATAATAAAAGTTCTCCCGTAGTTGTACCAATCATAGAGCCATTGACATAATACGTCAACTTTGTAGACGTTTCAGATACTTGCTCGGCTGTAACGGTCAGCAGATATTCTTTGTCCGCTGTCAACTTATAAGCGGCGGGGTAAGATGATACATTTTGAAACCGGGTATAAGAATTGGCGGATGTGTTATCTGTCAAGGCGTTAAAAAAACGAGTAGCATTGTCTGAATCGCCAATATCCCACGCGCGACTATATTTTAAAAAATCATTAGGCGTAACCCAAGTTTCAAGCGTAATCGCCGTTTTAGAACCAATGATGTCAGACGGCAACTGAATATACGCGCCGTTATTTTTATCAGTACCATTGAACAACAAAACGCCGCCGTCATTGGTAGCCGATCCGGTTCCGGCGAGGTACAGAGTTGCGTCTTGTTCGCCTGTCGCAAAGTTGGTAACTGGGGTTCCAGTTGAAAGAGAACCTTCCGCCAAATCCTCAAACGTGTAGGAGTGAGTCAACGTTTGCGCGTAAACGCTAGCTGGTAAAAGAACAGTCAGAATAGCTAACGCTATTAGAGTAAAATTTCCGCATGTTAAAATGCGGGGGGGGGGGAGAAATGAAGAATCTTGTGATTTAGCCATTATTTTACTCCTTCTCTAGTGGGTAAAACTGGTATACGGTTATTGAAACGAATTTTGCAACGGTACGTCCCGGCGCAAAACAGTAATCGCTTTTTTACATTAATAACATTATACACTCAAATCGGCAATCGAAAAGCGGTAAATGGGAAAATTTTTGAAAAAAAGTGAAATGTTTTGATAAGATAGAGAAGATAGAGAACAAAAAGGAATGGAAGGCGGTAATGGAGCGACCAGCGGGAGCGGAATTACGCATTCGCCGACAGGCGAACAAAACGCTGAGATGTGTGCATACCAAACTGACGAAGCGGAAAACCTCCTCTGGATGTAGCCCGTCCTCGGGCTACGTGCCGGTATCAAAGAAACCCTTTGTTCAGCTCGGTTCGCGGGCGTGTCGCCCGCCGAAGCGAATTTTTCATTTTGCGGACTTACGTCCGCGATCCAGAATGGTTATCGGTTAAGGCAAACGTTTTTAGCGGGTCTTGTTTTCTTTTGCGGCAGAGGACTGCCGCGAGCCGGCTCATCCGTGTGCGTGAGCGGTTCAAAGCGTAACTACGTTCGCTTCGCAAACTCCGTTACCGCCTTTCATTTCTTTGCGTTCTTTGCGGCTAAAATTTCTTCGGCGGATTTTATCCGCGATCCAAAATGGTTTACGGCTACGTCGTTTTGTTATGCACGCTTCGAACTTTTCGGTTCGCCTTCGGCGAACTGCGTAATTCCGCTCGCTGCGCTCGCTTCATTACCGCCTTCCATTTTTTCTACGGCCCCTTGTCCGGGTTGGGCTGGGCGCGTTCCATCATCATTTGGATGATCTCTTTGTCGGTTTCTTTCATGCCGTCTTTGCCCAGTCGGACGATGTTATGCAGCGTCGCTTCGATTCCGGCGGAAACAAGCCCTTCTCCGCTTCTGAACTGCATTTCGTCCTGGAACATTAAAAAGCCCAGAATCCCGACGTCAACCGCCGAGGCGATTTTCGCGGCGCAGGACGCCTTCGCCCCGTCACAGACGACGCCGGACAGAATCGCGATGGCGTTGACGACCGTATGGGCGATTTCCCGGTATCTGCCGCCGTGAAGGTACGCGATGCCCGCGCCCGCCCCGCAGCCGGCGGAAACGACGCCGCAGTAGGCGGACAGACGTCCCATTCCGGACTTGATGTGTATCGCCGTCAGGTTCGACAGAATCAGAGCGCGGAACAGGTCTTCTTTCGACGAGTTCAGTTCCTTGGCGTAGACGATTACCGGCACGGAGACCGTCAAGCCCTGGTTTCCGCTGCCGGAATTGATTACCACCGGGAGATTGCACCCGCCCATGCGGGCGTCCGACCCGGCGGCGGTATACGCCCGGGCGCGAACTTTGACGTCAGCGTCGCCGTACGCGTTGAGAATCGTCTTGCCGACGTTTGCCCCGTATCGGTTGCGAAGCCCTTCCTCGGCTATCGCCATGTTACAGTCAATTTGAGCTTGAATTATCGACTCCACTTCCGCCAGGTCAACGGACTGGGCAAAATCCAGAATCGCCTTGACGGACAGCTGATCGTAGGCGTCGTCCGTCAGAGGCGTCGGCTGCGATCCGCAATGAGAATAAGGCAGTAGGCAAGAGGCAGTAGGCAGTAGTTTTTCATCTCGCAACTCAAAAGGCTCCTTGCCATCGGACGCTGACCATAGTACATCAACGCCGTCCTTTTTCAGCTCGACGATGTTCGTGTGCGAGTCCTGCAAATGAATCATGGCGGAATGGTCGTCCTTGTACACCGTCAGTTTAAGATCAAACGGGTGCGTCGAGTCCAGATATTCCACCGCTATCACGCCGCGGGCAAGATATTCCGCCGTCTGAACTTTCTGCGTCGGTTCGACGGACGCGATAACTTCCAGTTCCCGGGACGCGTCGCCGCCGATAAGACCAATCGCGACCGCCGCCTCCATGCCCCGCTGACCGTCCGTGTTGGGAACGTAAACGCTTTTGACGTTTTTAATCAAATTCCCGCTGGCTTGAACCAGAACGCGGTCAGGAAGAGCTTGCAGCGTCTGACGAACCACCGCCGCGGCGTACGCAATCGCTATCGGCTCCGTACAGCCCGTTGCCGGAACGAGTTCCGTACGAAGAATTTCAAGGTACAGTGAATATAAGGGGTCGTGAGGGGACATGGCGTTGGGGAGTTAGGAATTAGGAGTGAGGAGTGAGGAGCTAATAGCTACTAGCTTCCAGCTATTAGCTATTATGTAAAATTTGTTATCGTTTGTCAACTCCCCCTAGGAGATATTTTGGACCGACATTTTGCGGCAGGGGACTGCCGCGATCCGGGCTCATCAAAGGTTTTCGGCAGGTCTTTGGACAAGGCGGCGCCTAAGGGCGCCGCACTCCCCGACGCAAGCGCGCTCCCAAGGCGTCACGCTTGCGTAATTACTAATTACTAATCACTAATTACTAATTAGCCAACTCCCCCTCGGGGGGCAGGTTGTCGATTTCTCCCAGCTCTGCCAGTTTTCGGTTCAGTTCGAGCAGGTACTCGTATACCCGGTTCTCGCAGTCGGGATAGAGTTTTCGAATCTGTTCCGACAGCGGCGGGGGAGTTTCGAGGTTCTCGTAGTCCTTCAGCCAGCTTTTGAGCAATAGCCGGGACTGGTCGGAGTAGTTAATCAGAAAATGCGACCAGAGCCAGGACTCGGCGTACTGTTCCACCGTCAGATCGAAGACGACGGATTTGTCCAGCTTGTCCAGACGCGTCAGATTCGGCCTCCATTTGGACGTGTTAACCATTCTCATCAAACGGTTTATGTGCCGCGGCTGATAGCCCTGCTCCGTTCTGGACGGCTCGAAGTATTCCGCCAACCCCTCGTCGAGCCAAAGCGGGGCGTCTGAGCAATGGCTGTGCAGAAACGCGTGCGTGCATTCATGCCGCAAGTCGTAGGCGATGTAGTCCGTATGCTTGACCAGAATGACCATCTCTTTTTTCTTGTCGTCGTCAAAGAAATACGCCCGACGATACGGCGCCAGACGCGACCGCTGACGAATCGCCTTTTCCAGCTCGTAGTTGGAAGTGTATATGTGGATTCGAGTTGGGGCGGACAACTCCGACAGTCCCAGGATGTCCTGCATGTCGCCCATGGTCGCCTGAAGCTCGTCCATAAGGGGGAGGAAGTCGTTCATGGGCGCCTCGCCGGATATTTCCAACTGACCCCGGGTAACGCTTTTGGACGAGTACGGCTTGGAGTCCTTGTCGCGCGGCGGCGCTATCCATGAGGTAACCGAGCAGCTTACCGCGCAGAGAAGAATCGTCGTCAGAATAAGACTCGCCGTCTGAACTCGCAACACCTAACTCCTTCTCGGCTCCTTGAACCGTTCGGAATCCAGAATAATCGTAAACGGACCGTCGTTGACAAGCGTCACTTTCATGTCCGCCTGGAATATGCCTGTCTCGACATGAACTCCCAGCTGACGCAGCTGATCGACGAAGAGCAGATAGAATTCGTTGCCCTTGTCGGGGTCAGCGGCGTTGATAAAACTGGGTCGACGCCCTTTTCGGCAGTCCGCCATGAGCGTAAACTGGCTGACGCACAATATCTCGCCGCCGACGTCGCCCAACGACAGGTTCGTTTTGCCCTCGGCGTCTTCAAACATGCGTAAATTGACGGTTTTCTGCGCCATCGTCTTGACATCGTCCGGCGTATCCGCCGCAGCAACGCCCGCCAATACGAGCAAGCCTTTGCCGATCTGACCGCAGACCTCGCCGTCAACCGCGACGCTTGCCGACAGGACTCGTTGAATACATAAAATCATAATTCAAAAGAATTTAACAATAGGAATCAATAGAAATCCTGAGGATTATTCTGTTGGTTCTCCCAGTTCTCATTCTGTCTCTGTATCGCTTCCAGCGTCAAATAATTATTGGTAATATCAACTGATGAGACATTGCCAGAAGGAGAAAAATTAAACAGCTTTGCATTAATACGAACGTCAAACGAAACGTCGTAAAAATTCAGTTTGGAAATAAGCGTCGGGTCCCCTTTAACGTTTCTATAATAATTTATTCTGTATGGAAACAGATCGTTAACGCCAAAGTATATTTTTATAGTATCCGGAAT
Organism: Thermoguttaceae bacterium; assembly: GCA_017407125.1. Taxonomy (GTDB): domain Bacteria; phylum Planctomycetota; class Planctomycetia; order Pirellulales; family Thermoguttaceae; genus RUG11551. Next base: position 95,965 of record JAFQXE010000047.1, on the reverse strand, counting down.
TTCCTGGGAAACAGAGTCCCATTTAATAAGATTGTCAGAAACATAATCCTGAACAGGAAACCGTTCCGGCTTCCAGGTTCCAGTGATTACGTAATACTGCTCATTCGTCTGACGCTCCCGAATCAAAGAACAAGACAAAAAATCAAAATATTTTTCAATCTGAAACAGAATATACGGAATACCCGCCAAAGAAGCAGGCATTACAGGAACTCCGTCAATCGACGTTACCATTTCAGGATTGGCGTCCTGAGCGTTAATTTGATAACCATCGACGCGATAAAGCTCATTTTGAGCGCCATTTTTAGAAATCCAAAATTTATCATGCGCCCCATCCGCTATATATTGAACGCCATATTTAACGTTGCCGCTGGAATAGTTCATTCTCATCCGAAGATATCGTTTGGAGTTTTCTATTTTTTCCAGATAATCCCCGCTTCCAATAAAATGTCGATCGTGCACCTTCGTTTCCGCTCTCATTGACGCTGCAACAACCAATTGTTCATTATAAACTAATCGCGCTCTGCGAAACAAAGCGTTCGGATCGAGAGACGTCTGTTCTGTTGACTCCGAAACAGTCGTCTCGGTTTGAGCGCTGGCAATATTTTCAATATTTATTTTGAATTTGTCTATTTTTATTATCATTAAAAAGATTATCGAAATTACGCAGCTTAACAATACTGTTGTCAATATTCTAAATTTCTTTGTCATTTTCTGGAATCTTACCGAATTTATTCAATCTTTTAGAGTGATATATCCGATGAAATGAAGTAAGTACGAATGGAATAATCGGAGTTAGTTTCAGTTCTGAGAAAAAATTACAGAACTTAAAACACAAAACTCCGGATTTGTATTAAACGCATTATAACGAAATCGGCGTAATTTCGCAACAGGAATTTTGAAAAGCCGAAAAACAGATTCAATTTTGGGAGAATCACGATGAAGATTCGCGCATTTGTTGTTCTTTGCCTTTCTTTGGGACTTCTGGCGGGATGCCAGGGACCACAGCGAGTTGCTGGGCCGTATGAAAGCTACTGCCCGGAATCGGAAGTAGCCGCAACTCAGGGTTATCAGTCTGCCGCGCCTAGCGGCGCTATTGGAGCGGGTTACGGAGCTCCAGCCATGCGTCGAGCCGCCCGAAACGGATACGGTCCGATGGTAGTCAACGCCAATAATCCGGCTGTTGCCGGACCTGGCCCGGGCGTTATCGCCGGTCAGCAGTATGGAGCGCAGGTTCCTGGTCAGGTTCAGACGTCTCAGGTTTCGTTTATCGGTCCTGCTGGCGCCAGAATTCAGTGGGACATTTCCGCTGTCGGAGCGTTTGATTCACCGGAACTGGTTTGCCCCGGACGCGAGAACTTCCCGCAGAACGGCATTTATCGTCTGAAGCTGTCCCACATTCCGGGACGCGAAGGCGTTGAACTGTATCCAACTCTGGAAATTGCTCCAGTTACCCCCCGCACAGTCGAATTCCTGACGCATCAGGCAATTGCGGTTTCATTCACCGACGAAGACATTACTCAGGTTCTCAGCGGCAACTTTGTAACCAAAGTCATTTATCTGCCCGATCCGGAATTCCAGGAACTGGCGATTGCCGTTGGAACGCCTGACACGCTGGTCAGCACCCGCCTTGATCCGGGCGTAGACCCGATCACTGAAGCGGCTCGCCGCGGTTCGATCATGGCTATCGTTCGTCTGGGCAACATCGACATCCAGAAGGGCGGAATCGAAGCTCAGGGTATCGGACAGCCTGTTCCGATGGGCAATCCCTACATGTCCGCCGCTGGCGCTGGAAACCCGAATTACTACGTCTCCGGAGTTTCTGGACCGGCTTACGGACACCCCGCTCAGATGACCCCCAGCGGAATCCCCTCCCCGGCTTACGTTCCCAACGCTTACACGGGAAATCGAACTGAACGAAATTTCAATCGTAACGCATACGATGCCGCTCGACCGTAGTTAATCAGCCGCCTCGGCAGCGGCGACTGCCCCGAACTCGGGCAAACAAAATCCACGATTTCGTCATAACGCAGCAAACCGTCTGAATCGGAAAGTAAAAAAAACCGGTTCAGACGGTTTTTTCGTTGGAATTCTCTAAATAATTAGCCGATATAAAAATATAGGGATTATTCTGATAAGACGGCGCAGAGTCGAATAATGCGCTCAATTTTCAGAAAATAACAACAAATCAGACTAATCGTCTGCCGGTATGATTGGATAAATACCGGTTTGCAATAACTTTAACCATGGACGGTTCAGGGATGAACGTTTACTCAAACGGAATCAGACGCGCTTTAACTTCCTGTCTGGCAGTATTGATCATGCTCAGTACCGCCTCGGTATCTTATTCACAGAGGTCTGCGGTTGGAGTTCCGCCGGTGCATTATAACAGCGCAGGCGTTCGCGCGCCTGGATTTCTTGGTCAGGAGCGTTTGCACATGGGCGGTCCGGTTCAGGGATACTATCAACCTGTTCTGGTTACCGGTCCGCGAGGCGTAAATATTTCCATGACGTATCAGGGAGAGTTCACGCCGCTAAAGCCCATGCCCAATATCGTCGGTCTGTTAATCGGACAGGTTTATCGAATGCGAATAACCAATTTCCCGGTACTGGACGCTCAAGGCGCGGAACTTTTTCCGACACTGGAAATAATCGACCGAATCTACGCGCCGAAAGGAAAAGAGGTTCAAAACCCGATTGTCGTTGAAATATCGCTGGAAGACATCAAAGAGGCTCTGCGAGGCAATCTCGTTACGCGAGTCATTTACCTGGAAGATCCAAATAATCCCATTCCGACTGTCAATCCGCCCAATAAATATCAAAGTACTTTTGATATTCCGTCAGACGCAGACCCCGTTGCCGTCGCCGATACGATGGGGCGTCCGGTTGCCGTACTGCGACTGGGCGGACGAATGCCGATTCGAACTCCGGAAGGACTGTTAAGCGACGAATTTCAATTTGGGTCGCCGTCATTTATCGATTACAATACCAGCGTCCCGGCCACGCGAAAGTCAACAACGACTATAGCTCCGGCTAAACCCGGAGCTCAGAAGCCCAGCGCCCAGGGCAAGCAGCCTGCTCTGCCGCCAACGGAACAACCGGGCCAGCCTGACAATGCGCCGGGGGCAAACGACGGGTTCGACGATATCGAGTTTTAATTAAATCAGAATTACACGCGTCCGTCTCAATTCAACAGAATTAAGGCGGAATGCGTCATTATTATACAACTTCAACAACCAACGTTTTTACTCAACGTTTGATTAAACAGGAACGGAACAAATGAATATTCGCAGACCTTATATTGCATCCTACAGCGTTCAGCTGCTCTTTGCAGCAGCGTTGAGCGCGCTAACGCTTTGCTCAATGACGTCCTGCGCTACAAAAGGCGCCGACGGGAGAAAATGGGTTTTCGTTCCGGTAAACTCTCACGTTGAAAAAGCCGCAAAAACCAACGAACAGCCAAATTCCGGCGAAGCTGTTGAAAACTCGTCCGGCGCAGTTACGAAGAGCATTACCATTAACAGTCAATACGACCTCGCTCCTTCAAACGACCCCATGGCGTACGACCCCAACGGTCCGATTGAAGTCAAACGTTTACCGTCGGTTGACGCGTCATCCAATCCGGAAGCCGCGCCTGTCAGCCCGGCTGTTGGCAATCAGGTTACGCCTGACAACTCTTCGTCCATTAATGTTAGCGGTTACGTCAACGGCGGAGCGTCGTTCCGAGGACAATCCGGCAATTTTAATCCACAGGATTTTGAACGGATGATTGGAGGACAGGAAGGACAAATCAGAGACTTCCAGGTTTTGTCAGACGTTCCTCTGTCAGAAGCCCAGCCGCTGCCGCCGCAAAACTTCGCGCCCACTCCGGCGGTTCCGTACTCGTCTCCAACTATTCAGGACTTTCAACCTGAAGTCCCGTATCCAACGCCCGCCGCGGCGGGAGTTTCGCCAGGAATCAGAACTCCGCTGCCGTTCAATCAGCCGCAGGGAGGAGTTCGTTCCGCCTGGACGCCGCCGGGAATTCAGCCGTCCAACGGCGGACAATGGCCGCAAGACGAATTTATCGCCGACGGCGGCATGGGTCCCAAAGGCGTTAAAGTCCACGACGACTTCTCCGTTTCTGGTTTGGAACCGGAAAATACAATCGTTCACTTCGACACCATCGACGGCAAAGTCGGAGTTGAAGCCAGTAACAGAGTTGAAATTTACGCTCCAAAATTTCGCGCCGTTCGTCAGGTTATCTATGCTGGTATAAACGAGAATATTCAGAAGCCAATTGGCTACGATGGAACTCAACTGGCAATTAACCAACAGCGAAACGTCAGTGAGATGCAAAGTAAACAGCATCTGGCTTACGGTGAGAATTTAGCAACAAAACCAGGCGAACAGTTTATCGGCAAGGTCGCCGCGGGCGAATCGTCCAACCGCCGCCAGATGATGATTGCCGACAACTCGTTCCGAGCGTATGAAAACCTCAAGATTATCAAAACCGGCGTCATGGATCGTTCTGAAGCCGGCGTACTGGCGGAATCCATTCGCCGCGCCGCGTCGTGGGGCTTTACGTCCAATCCGCAAGTCGCCATTGATTACAAGCGAGTCATGGCGGTCGTCAAAGACGAAGGTCCCGGCATTGTGTATCAGCTTGACAAAGACACGAACAATCCCAAAGTGCGAATCGTCAAAATCGCCAGCGTTGAAGACGCCCGACCCGGAGATCACATCGAATTTACCATTCGGTTTGACAACATCGGAGACGAACCCGTCGGAAACGTTACCATTCTCGACAGTTTGACCGGACGTCTGGAATACGCCGAAGGTTCAGCGCAATGTTCCAAGAAGGGCGCGTTCATGACAGAGCCGAACAAAGCCGGATCGCTCGTTCTAAGATGGGAAATCGACGACCCGCTTGAGCCTGGCGAAGGCGGAATCATTCGATTTGAATGCGTCGTTAGATAAAGCGTTAGCCGCTTGAGTCTGGGAGTGCGGCGGCTTGACGCCGCCTTAACCAACGACCCGCTGAAATCCAACGATAAGCCCGGATCGCGGCAGTCCCCTGCCGCAAAAGAAAAAACGCGAGCTTTCGCTCGCGTATAAAAGCGAGAGCTTTGCTCTCGCACTCAGAAATGTCACGCTCTAATTCTACAGAATCTCGGCTTTAATCTGCTCGATGAGCGTTTTGGCTTTGCTGATTTCCGCCTTTTGACGTTCCGGTTCCTGAGGGATTTCGCGTTCGATTGTCAGCGCGCCTTCGTATCCGATTTCCTTAAGCGTTTCGAGAAATTTCTTCGCATTGACGTCGCCGTCGCCAAAGGGAACTTCACAGCCCCATTCTTCGCCCGGCTTGGCTGCCCATTTTCCGTCCTTGCAATGGCAGGAACGGACGTACTGACCAACCTTCTTTAACGCTTCGATCGGCTCGCCGGAACCGTAAAGAATCATATTGGCGGGATCAAAATTGACGCGCAGGTTCGGACGGTCAACCGCATGGATGAACTTCAAAAGCCCGTCTGCCGTTTCCTGTCCGGTTTCCAGATGGAGATACTGTCCGTTGTTGGCAATGTAGTCGCAGACTTCCTGAGCTACCGCAACGAGATCTTTCCACGTCTGCGGGTCGTCTTCTTCATGGGGAATAAATCCAATATGAATTCCGACGGCGTCACAGCCCAGCAGTTTGGCGAAATCGGCGATTTCTTTGACTTCCAGAGTTCGCTCCGCTCTCGTTTCCGGCGGAACCAAACCAATCGTCTTTTGCGTCGTTGGAATATCCGCATACGATTCGCCGTCAAAGCCGCAGAAAACAACTGTCAATTCTGCGCCGACGTCCTGCAATTTGGCGATAAACTCCTTCGCTTTTTCGGGAGTTCGGGAATTCTTGTGCGGCGTATGCATCTGAATCGCCTTGATTCCCAGTTCCTTTACAACGTCCAACTGAACGCCCAATCCAGCGTCAATACTGGCAAAAACGCCCACAGGCCACTTTTCACTTGTCATAACAAAAAGAGTGCGGTTAGGGTTAAACAAATCAATTATACAAAACCGTTCTATTACAGGAACGGGTCGTCTTCATCGCCGGCCCCAGCATTGTCGGCTCCAGCATTGTCGGCTCCAGCATCGTCAGCTCCGGCGTCGTCTGCTCCGGCGTCGTCTGCTCCGGCGTCGTCTGCTCCGGCGTCGTCTGCTCCGGCGTCGTCGCCAAAGGCATCGTCGCCAAAATCGTCGCCTCCGGCGTCATCGCCGTTAGCATCGTTGCCAAAGGCGTTATCATCATCGCCAAAGCCGCTGTCATCATCGCCAAAGCCGCTGTCGTCATCGCCAAAGCCGCTGTCGTTGTCGTTAAATCCGGGGTCTTCTTCATTTTTGGCCGGTTTTTTCTTATCGTCTGCTTTATGTTTTTCAGCCGCAGGATCGAAGTCGGCTTCAACCTTGGCTTCGGGATCTTGTCGGAAATAAATCGGCTTTTCCTGGTCAATCTGCGCCAGGCATTGAATCATGCCATCTTCCGTCGCCAGATAAATACGGTCTGTAATCTCGTTAAGATATTGAATCTTATTGTTATTGAGGGGCATTGTTCCCAAAACCTGCCCAGACTGTGCATCCATTACCGTCAGATTATTGCGGTAGTCTACCGTATACACGCGAGTATTGGATCGTGAAAGAAATTTTTTGATTCCAGGCGTCTGCCAGATTTTTTCTCCTTTGACGGCGTCCAGACAAAACATGCCTTTTTGATACGTTGGAACGTACAAATAACGTTCATACATCTTTTTTCTCTTCTCGTCTCTTTTTTCCAGCAGACGGCTAAAGACAGCTAAATGCTCAATAATCGGTTCGTTACAGGGGAACGTCCAAAGCTGCTTGCCGTCGTTTTCGCGAACGCAGTAGACATAACCGTCGCGGCTTCCCATATAAATATTGCCCGTTTGATCAGGGAAAATAACATCCTCTTCGATAAACGTCGGACGCGATGTAATGTTTTTTTCCGTTGGAACGTGGTATTTGATCTTAAAAGCATCCGCCAGTTCAGACGTGCCAATGGATCCAAGGTACATGATGCCGTCGTCTGTAACCCAAACGATGTGATCTTCTCCTGAAGGCAGGGAACTATAAACGGCGTCACGAACGTCGTCGCGCGCAATTACAGGACTCTGATAAATTCTGCCCATTGACTGAGCATTGAGCGGTTCTACATATTGATCGAGAATGCGAAGGCTGTCCCGTCGTTCAATTTCCAACTGCTCGCGCTCTTCTGGGGAAAGGGTTTTCTCATCTTTGCCAAATTCAGTTATCGGATCTCCAACCAGACGCAATGGAAAAGACTGCATGCGGCCATTGATACCCGGTACGTAAACGCGGCTTTCACTAACTGCCGGACCGGCGCCTGGAATCACATCCGCTTCGCCAGACCAGAGAAGTTTTCCGTTGAAATGATTGTAAACATAAATGGTAGAACCATTCATGACGGCAACGTAATTTTTGCTGACGTCCATTTCTGAAACAATCAAATCCCGACGACCTACCTGAACGGTCCACAGCGTTGCGCCGGTTTCTGCGTTGAACGCCTGAAGCTGTCCGGTATCGGTAAGAGCAAACAGCGTCCCATGATCCAGAACGATCTGTTTTAACGTAGATTGCGAACTGCTCATGGTAGCCTGAGCCGTCCATTTTCGAGTCAACCCCACTCTGCTGGCCTGAGGTTGCGTAATGAGTTGGCAAAAACCGTCGTTTGCCATCAATACAAACAACAGACAAAATAACAATGCTGATTTAATTGTATGGTTTAACATTGAATATCTCCAAAGGAAATGACGATAGTTTTTCAAACCATCTTCCAGTTAAAATTATACTCCATCTAATATATTTTAATCCATCTTTTGATTTTTGAAAGAAACCAATTCCGATTTTTTTCGGCTTTTTTCAAAATTTTATCGCGTTTACGTTCTTATTCATCGATAAAATCGATAAAATCGCCACGGTTGCAATGACTTTTTATCCTGTATAAATAAAAAGAAATCGTTTTTTTCTTATTTGCCTCCCTTGAAAACTTAAAACTTTTAGTATATAATAGCTCTTATTATATGAGAAAAGCGAGAAGTTGTAAGCTCCAAGTCTTTAGCAGTAAACGCGCAAGCGTTTTACTAACCACTTACTACTAACCACTCCTTTTTAAGAAAACCCTCCCCACATTCCCCTAATGATAGATCAAGCCCGCATTGACGATTTATACATAAATCATTCCCGACGTTGGGAAGATTTTAAATACGTATACCCTGTTTTAAGCCGACGCTCTCGAGGCATTTCCCTCGGAATCGACTTAAGTCCAGCCTGTGAATGCACTTTCAATTGTATCTACTGTCAGGTCGAAAAGCACAATTTATCAACTGTTCCGCCGCAAAATCGCGTTATTGATCTGGACGTTTTACACGAAGAACTGCATCTGTTGTTTATCGGCGCGTTAAAAGGACTGATTTTTAATCATTCTCCTTTCGACGCCACGCCGGAAGACCTGAGGCGGCTCAACGACGTCGCCTTTAGCGGAAACGGAGAACCGACTCTAAGCAAATATTTTCTGCCCGCTGCCCGCATTGCGGCAGACGTTCGGCAGGAATGCGGCGGAAAAGACGTCAAACTTGTTCTTATAACCAACTCCACCTGCCTTGACCGTCCAGACGTTATCGAAGGCGTGGACGTTTTAATGGCGAACAACGGCGAGATTTGGTGCAAGCTCGACGCCGGAACGGAATCGTTTTACAAAAAAATCGACCGTTCCGCCGTTCCATTAGAAAAATGCGTTAATAATATTGTCTTAACCGCTCAACGTCACAAGGTAATAATCCAAACGCTTTTTTCAGACGTTCACGGCGACGGCGGCCCGTCTGACGGCGAAGTCAACGCCTATATCGCCCAACTGGAAAAGATTCTCGACGCCAACGGGCAAATCGACTACGTTCAGGTTCACACCGTCAGGCGCATTCCGGCAGAAAAAGGCGTTATCGCCCTGCCCCGTCAACGGCTGGACGACATTGCAAACAGCATCACAACTCAAACTGGGTTAAAAACCGTTGTATATATTTAAATTATAGTGGTTTGGGAACAATTGGAATAAGCGTCGTCTTTTCCTGTTTTTATTCTCATTCCCTGTCCTTAATCCACATTTTCAGCTATGGACAATCACTTTATTTACCTGCTGTGCGCTGCATTAGCGCCTATAGTTGCAGGGTTGGGCTATATTTTTTGTAAAGACAAGTATAACAAAGAACCTGTAAGTGTACTCGCGGGTTCCTTTTTCCTCGGCATATTCAGCATCATCCCCATTGGTATTATAGAAGAAACTATTGAAGCGTTTATTCAAATTGACAGTCTGCTTCCAAACCCACTGCTTTATGCTTTCTGCAACGCCTTTGTTGTTGCGGCATGTACTGAAGAGTGTTTTAAAATGTACTTTCTCCACAATTATATCTGGAAGAAGCCGGAATTTGACGAACGCTTTGACGGAATCGTCTACGGCGTATTTGTATCTTTAGGGTTTGCTTGTGCAGAGAACCTCCAGTATGTCATGGGATTTTATTCCGTTGGAGGGGCCATAGTTGCCTATACCGTCAGTATTAGGCGCGCTATTTTCACTATTCCCTGCCATTTCTTCTGCGGCGTTATTTTAGGCTACTACCTTTCCCTGGCAAAATTTGAAAGAAACAAAAAAAATACTAAAAGCAGTTACATTTCCATGGGGTTGTTATATGCCATTTTGTTCCATGGCATATTTGACTTCATTCTGTTTTATCAAACCGCCTACTACTATAACTTGAACTTGGGCAACGAGAAGGAAATTGCCGCCCAACCAATCGCGCCAGCCCTCGTACTGTTTATCATTTTCATTATATTCAACTTTGTATTTTGGAAGTTTGGACGCAAACGAATTAAGCGCCTGGCAGATTTGCTTCGCCCCAAATCAAAAGACGAGATTCCGGTTTATATAACCTGTTCAAACTGTGGAACGTCCTACTCGTCAGAACAGAACGCCTGCCCCAAATGCAATCAACTGGCAGAAAAATCGCTTCAGGATCAAAAGGATGCGTTAAATCAGAATCTTCATAATATAAATGAGTTCTTGTCAAATCAAGACGCATCCTCCCCTAAAAAACCTTTTGATATGTAACATTAACCAGCGCTGAATAGCGTCTGGACTGTTGTCATCCATGGAGAACAGCTTATAAACAAATGAAGCCTTCCGACCTTACTGACGACCTGAAACCGTTTTTCTTCAAAGACGGTCAATACCTTGACCCGCTTATTATCAGCGTTACCGGGCACAGAGACATTGGGCTGGATGCGGAGCTTCCGCTCAGAAGCGCTCTTTCTGACCTTTTAAACGAATTATTTAAACAAGAGTCTAAAAAAAGTCCCAAAAGACCAATCGTGTTTCTCAATGGCATGGCGACAGGAGCGGATCAGCTTGTCGCAGCCGCAGTGAATGAGGCTCGAGTCGCTTTTGCCCCCGATTTCATAACGCAGATTGCCGTTTTTCCCATGCCGGAAGAAGATTACGTTCAAGACTTTTCACTTCCGGAAACGCGGCGGGAATTTGAAAACGCTCTGGATTGCATGGACGCCAAAATCGCCTTGCCGCTGACGCAAGAGAATCAGGCGCTGAGAAATCAGGGAGAGAAAATCCACCGTACAGGACAATACGTTTTACTGGCGGAATTCCTTGCCAACTCCTGCAACAATCTTATCGCATTATGGGACGGGCAAAATATCGACAAACCCAAGCCGGGCAGCACGTCAGACGTCGTTGCCCGCTATTTGTGGATTGACCTTACAAAACGGGCGTCAATCAAAGAAGCGCTCGAACCGTATTGCAATCAGGAACGCAATTTCATCATTAACCATTTGCAAGGCTCTGTATTTACGGTTTACACCCCGCGCGACAGAATTTTTGGGGAACGACAAATTCTCAAACCAATAGGGGAAATTGATAAAATTACTATTCCAAAACACATCCAAAAATCTATCGTCAAAAAAATGGATCACATAGAAACAAACGTGAAAAACTGGTACAAACAAGGGCTTCATTTTCAGTGCGCGGGCTGCGGCGGCTGCTGCACCGGCGCGCCGGGTTACGTTTGGCTGACTGACGAAGAAGAAAAACAGATCGCGGATTTCCTCAACCTTTCCCTTGACGAATTTGAAAAGACGTATACTCGCATGGTTTACGGTCTGAGAAGAAGTCTGAAAGAAATCCCGCAAAGCAATTACGACTGCGTCTTTTTCAATTCCGAAACGAAGCAGTGTTCCATCTACGACGTCCGCCCGGCGCAGTGCCGAACGTGGCCCTTCTGGGACTCGTTGCTGGAATCCCAAAACGCATGGGACGAAGCCAGCAAAACCTGTCCCGGCTGCAATCAGGGCCCGCTGATTCCCTTTGAGGAAATCGAAATTCGACGAAAAAAGATCAGCGTCTGATTTTTAAACACGAAAAACACGAAAAGGAACGAAAAAACACGAAAAATATTAAAAATATATTTTAAAAATCTTTCGTCTCTTTCGCTTATTTCGTGTATTTCGTGTTAAAAATTTTTCGTAACTCGCTTCGCGCTAATTGCTAGCAATGCCGAACGATCTCGGCGTGAACGTCTTCTATAGACTGCAAGCCGTCAATAAGAATAATGGACTTGGGGCGTTTTTTCGCTTCCGCGCTGAAACCATCGCGCAAGCGCTGTTTGAATTCGGCGTCTTCGCGTTCGATGCTGTCCAGTTCCCGGTTGATCATTCTCGAAACAGCGACCTCCTGAGGGACGTCTAAAACAAACGTTTTGTCTGGAACCAGACCTCTGGTTGCGGCAAGCCCGACGTTGTAAATCATTTGAGGGTCAAGGCCGCCAGCGTATCCCTGATAGACGACGCTGGAAAGCAAAAAGCGATCGCAGACGACCGTCTGCCCTGCCGCCAGCGCCGGGGCGATAACTTCTTCAACCAATTGGGCGCGCGCCGCCATAAAGAGAAACATCTGCGCCAAACGCCCGGTCGGCAAGTCGTCCCGATGCAAAATTATCTTGCGAAGCTCTTCCGATAAAAACGTCGAACCCGGGTCGCGGCAAAGGACAACCTTTTCGCCCCGATTGGATAAAAACTCGCACAGGAGTTTAATTTGAACGCTTTTACCGGCGCCGTCCACGCCGTCTATTGAGTAAAACATATTTTAAGTAATTAGCAATTAGCAATTAGCAATTTTCAATTATTTGAGGAGCTTTACGATAATTAGCAATTAGCAATTAGCAATTATTTGAGGCGCGAAGCGTAATTGCTAATTGCTCATTGACAATTGCTAATTATCTGTAGTCCAGCTCAACGTTGTCGAGGTACAACGTCCCAACGGAGCCGTACAAACCGAACTGAATAATTGCCGACGTTGCGCGGGGCGGGACGTCAAAGTAAACCCGTTCCGTCCGCCAGTCAAACGAGCCTTTCCAGAACCGTCCTTCAACGCGAGCGATGTCGCTGACCCGCTCGTCGTAAAAAACGATCTGAACGCGAGGCAGTTCTCCGGTATCGGGGTTCATGTAAAGCTCTTCTCCTTTAACGGAATACGTAAATTTCAAACGTTTAACTTTTCTCCCGTCCACGGCAAATCCCTGCATGATGCACGCATTGAGGTTGGTAATGGAATTGCTCATTTTCAAGTAATGAGTTCCTTTCGGCGCTTCGACCCCTGTCATCCAGGTGCATTGGCGTTGATAATACCAGACGTCCGGAATGTTCCCCTCTGGAATGGCTTTTTCAAAATCGCCGTTTTCCAAAGTCGGATGACGCCCGTCCGGCTGCACCTCGCGCCGCTTTTCCGCCGCGCCGGTCATGGGGACAAACAGAGTAGGACGCAAAGCCTCAAACTGCATTTCTCCATTGACTTTTTTAAGCAGATAGAACGTTTGATTGTATCGTTCTCCCAGCGGGATGACAATTCGTCCGCCTTCCGCGAGCTGTTCCACCAGCTTGGGAGGCACTTTTTCCGGAGAACACGTAACAATGATTTTGTCAAACGGCGCGTGTTCCGGCCAGCCCTGATACCCGTCTCCGATTTTGACGTGAACGTTGTCGTACTTGAGTTTTTTGAGCGTTTGAGCAGCGCGTTTTCCCAACGCCGGGACGATTTCAATCGTGTACACTTCCCGAACGATGGGCGACAACACAGCCGCCTGATAGCCGCTGCCCGTCCCGATTTCCAACACTTTGTCAGACGTTTTCGGTTCCAGACATTCTGTCATATAGGCGACAATAAACGGAGAGGAAATCGTCTGATCGTTCCCAATCGGAAGGGACATATCGTAATACGCCCGGTTCTTCTGGTCGTTGGGGACGAACTCGTGCCGAGGCGTATTGCGAATCGCGTCGAGCACCTGTTCGTTCGTAACGCCTGCGCCTTTGACGTACTTCTGAACCAGCGTATTGGCCATGGTTCGCCAGTCTCGCAGATTACCTTGAGCGAACGCCGTCAAAGCGCCTGTAACGACAAGAGCGCCAATCGTCAAGCCGGTCAGCCAGCGGAGTTTATTTGAACCATTCATTTGAGTCTTCCCGTATCGGTTTTTTCTGTTTATAGGATTCCATCTCATTTTTTACGCTCTGAACGATTGAATCGTCTTTATTAATTTCAAGAGCTTTTTGAATGAATTTCATCGCGTTTTCAAAATCGCCGTTTTCTGCATACGCAGCCGCCAGCGTGGAAAGGATGTACGCTTTTTCGTAATTAGACGCCTGAGCCGCCTTAAGCCCCAGTTTCAGCGCTTTCTTCCCGTCTCGATAAGCGTCTTGAGTTGTCGTTGACAAAAACCAGCTGTAATTGTTCAAGGCAGTTGGACTTTCAGGATACTGATTAACGCTTTTTTCAAACGCTTCCACAGCTTTATCGTACTGTTTGAGAGCAATATAAATGGATGGAAGTTCGAATAACGCTTCTTCGTCATTTTCGTCCTGTTTAAGAACGGTTTGAGAAACCTGCAGCGCCAATTCAGGATCTTTCATCGCATGGGCGACGTTAGACGCTATATGCAGCGCATCAACGTCGGCGTCTTTGTCGTTGAGAAGATTTTCAACCTCTTTTCGAGCGTTGTCGAAATTGGCTTTATCTTTTTGACAAAGAATCAGCGTCTTCATCATTTGCAGTTCTTTGGAATTCTCCTCAAAGAACATCGCCAAACGAATTTCTTCCAGAGCTTCGTCGTACTTTTTATCTGACAGCGCGACTCTGGCTCTCAACATGCGAATTTCAACGTTTTGCGGGTCGTCGTTGAGCAGTTTAAGCGACAGATCCATTATCTGCTTTTTATCTTCCATCTCAAGAGCGCAGAAGAACTTTGCCTTGATAATCTGAATGGAGTCCGCCGCCGGCTTGGGAATCTTATTGAGCCAATCCATCGCCTTTTCCGGCTGTTTTTGATTCTGATAATACTCGGAAAGAATAAGAATAAACAGAGGATCCTCCAGTTCGTCTTTTTCCGTTTTCGGCAGAATCAGTTTAGCGGCTTCGTCAATTTTGCCGCTGCGAGCCAGAGCGATGATGTAACTTCTTTCGATATCTTCGGAGTCAGGATCTTTCTCATACGCCTGTTTGAGCAATTTCAATTGTTCCTGGGGATCCGTTGATTTGACAGACGCCTCAATATACAGCAGCTGCGCCATACGGTCGCTGTTTTCCTTGTTGAGTTTCTTTGCCGTCTTGACGGCGTCAGCAACGTCTTTGCCGTTCTGACCGGAATACGCCAGCAGCGTCGCTTTGATATACCAGTAAATGTCCGCGCCTACAAACTCCTTTTCATTCTCTTCCGGAGCGAATGTTGTTTTTACCTGCTGTAAATCCGCCAATCCAATTTGAGCAATAATGGCAACCTCTTTTTCAGAATCGGCGCGGCCGTCTCGCAGTATTTCTGCCGTTACAGCGGCTCGCTGTAAAAGAGTCATGCGCATTATGCCGTGCGCCAGTTTTTCTTCTTCCGCAGACAGTCCTTTATCAAGAGCCTTTTGCGACAATTCCAGAATGCGTTCAATGTCATTGAGAGTTTTCGCCGACAGCTTCAAAGCCATCGCCTCGTCCAGATAATCGGTTCCGGTCTTTTCCTTTTCGGACTCCGGCTCGCTCAACTCCGCCATCATTTTATCCAGCGAGAATTCTTCCTCGGACGCTGGCGAATTCGAATCGTCTGCTTGAACGTCTTGAGCAAAACACGCACCCGCTCCCAAAACCGCGGCGACAACAACAAATAAAAATGTATTTCTCATGATGTATGATTGTAATGAGTGGTAAGTGGTTAGTAGTTAGTGGTTAGTAAGATGAACGCTTGCGTCCTAACCACTAAAAACTAACCACTCCTAACTATTATTATTCCTATTTTTCAAATGTAATCTCCCCGATATCATACACGTCTTTGCCGTCTTCCTTGAGCGGGAAAGTCAGCGACTGACGTTTCTGATTGGGACGCCCGAAGTTGGTATAGACGTCAGCCTGAACCGTTACAGCTCCCAGCAGTTCAACTGCGCGAGAGGCGTAATAGTGCGCTTTGATCTTGTACTTTCCTTTCGGAGCGTTGTGAATCATATATTCTTCCGGACCGTATCCGCCGGTAAAGTCTCGGCTGATCATTCCGCCGGCGACAGAAAGCTTGTGTCCGTAGAACACCTTTTCGCCAGACGGCTCGATAACCCAGAGGTCAATATCGGTATTATCGGCAGACCACGTCATGACAATTCTAACGTCCACGTCTACCGGACGAATAAACTCTTTATCAAGAGGAATCTCCGTAACGCCAGCCTTCTTCGCGGCTTCCAGCGCCGCATTGGATTCTTCCAGAGCAAACAGTTCGACGTCGCCGAAGCGTCCGTCCCAGTTCTCGTAATCTCGACCCCAAATGAGCGTCTGATACAGGTCCAAAGCGCGGGCGTAATCGTCTTTGGCTGTGTCGGCGCTGACTTCCGCGCGGCGCGTCAGGGCGATAGCCAAATCGCGATACGACTGCGGCTCTTCCGGACGCTGTTTCAAAACGACTTCAAACACCGGAACGGATTCAACCGGATTATCGTACTGTAACAGGCGATACCCGAGAACGCGCAAGACTTGCGGCGCTTCCAGATCCATTTCCGCCAGGTTGGACAGAACGCGAATCGCCTTGACCATCTCGCCCTTCGCCTTGAAGAACTCGGCGCATTCCAGATAGAACGACGGCGAGCGGTCGTACTCGCCCCGAATCGCCAAATAAGCGGAATACGGGTCGTCCGACGCCGACATGATCTTCAAATACGGAGAATCCGGCTGCCACTGCTTGATTTCCATCGAAACGGACTTGCCGTCGTCTGAAGCGCCGGGCGAAACACTACGATAAAGCATCGCACTATTATCAGCAGCTTCTTCGGCTTCGTCGAAGGCTTCGTCAGCTTCTTCCGCCTCAAGAGCTTCTTCGACAACCGCGCCGTCTTCGTCAGGAGCCATCGCAGGCGCAGGAGCAGCGTTCATCTGAGGAACGACCCGTTCTTCCATGACTTCCGGAACGGCGTCTGCATCCAACGCTCCGTCAGCGGGAGCGGCGTTTCCGCCAAAAGAGCGCTGAGCAAACTTTTTGAGCTTCGACCAGGCAGACGGCTCGAACTTCTTGTTGTACCATTCCGTTCGTTCTTTCCAGATTCTGCTTATATACGAATATCGTTCCTCTTTTTTCTCTTTGAGAGACTTTTCCTTCTGCTGGTTCTGATACTGCATTTCCGTCAAATACGCCTGACGAAGTTCCGGCTGGGATTTGGGCGGGACAATGCCGTGTTCGAGATACTGTTCCAGAGATTCCAAAACGATCAGCGACGTCTCGGACGTTGTCAAACCAAACGTCTTGCCCAAGTCCTCGATTTCAGCCTGGTTCTCTTTGGGAGAAAGCTCCAGCTCCGCCAAAAGCGTCTGAGCGTACATCGTTCGGAGCGTTTCCCCTTTGACGGTTTTGTCGTCAACTTTGATTTCAAAGCGAAGATCGGTTGACTTCAATTCAACAACGGCGTTCTCCTTTTCGGTTCGACCGCAAATAAACTGAACCGCCGCCGGAGCGTTTTTATCCAGTTGAGTTGGGTACGCCTGGGCGTCAGACGCTTCTACCTGAACCGTCGAATCCGCCTGAGTCAACGCGGAATCAAACGCCTTGACCGCACTGTCCGTCGTGAGTTTTTCCAGATTGATATATTTTCCTCCGTTGGCGGCTGTAATGCGTTTGAGATACGTTGCGTCCGTTGACGTTCCAGAGGAGAACGCAAACAGACGTCCGGGAACTTTCAGATTGGTTTGGTCGCCCCAGGTGGCAAAGCCGTCTGTAAAGAGCAGAGACAACTCGTCCTCTTTGGCAACCGACGCTATCGCCGACAAATTCGTGGCGCCGTCGCCCGGCAAAGTCGTAATTCTCGGTATAAGCTCGTCGGTTGTAACCGTCTGGATTTCATCCGCTTCAATCGTGTTGCGAACCGGAACCAGACGAACGGATTCAATATTATTAGCTTTCAGCCACGCAGCCAGGAAGGCCAATTCTTTGGTTTGCTCCCCTGCTCTGCCCGTCTGAGAACGCGAGCCGGAGCAATCCCAGAAAACCGCAACATTTTTAACAGACTCTTTTTCCTTAGCCGCCGCTTCCTGCGCTTCGGGCTTTAAACTGGCCGCAATGGCGAAGTACGTAAAACCGTCTTCCGACTTCTCAACGCGAACCGTTTGAGCGTCTGCCAGCGGGATTTCCAGAACAACGTCTTTATCGGTCTGGAAGTTCTCCTTTTTGACTTCCGCCCGCAAGCCTTCTGACCACGTTCCGAAATCAAGTTCTCCCAAATCGCCGGAAACGAGAGTTGGCTTTTCAACCGGACGAATTACGTCAACCGTCATGGAGAAATTCTTCACCGGTTTATCCAGACGAACCGGCTGACGATAAATCGCAACGCCCTTTTCGACGTCAAACTCCGCTGTTGTTACGTACTGAATTTTAACTGTTCGAGTTCCCTGAACCGGCAGCGGGAAAATGCGGGTTTTGAACTGGTTGCCGCGCTGACGCTCTACAATGCCGGGGTCGGCGCCGCGGCGCATTTCTTTTTCCAGCGTTACGCGAGCCTTTTCTTTCGTTACCGCGACAGCGTCGACCATCGACCCTTCAATATCAAGAGCGTATCCGGAAACCGTTACGCCTTCCGGCAGCGGGAATACCAAGTCGCCCGCCAGCTGAATCCGGTTAGGATTGTAAAACGTCATGGTAATTTCCGTCTGGCAGACGAAGCCGGTAACGCGGACAGACGTCTCGTAGCCGGTCAGTTCAACGGGCTTGAGGTCTTTCAAGCGAGACGGGGGAACGAAAATCGTCGGGGGTTCGATAACCGGGAATTCTGGTTCAAGAACATCCTGAGCAAATAACGGCATGGTTAACAGCGCCATCATGGCGGCGATAAAATAACGGTTCATAATAACACTTCCTGCATAAAGGATTCAGAAATAATAGCCAAGTATATAAGTTGACGCCATCAGCAATTCTCGACATCCAACTTTTTATACTACTATTTATATATACGATGATACGAAGAATTTGTTAGATGTCAACAGGGGGGGAAGAAAAATACGGGACAGGATTAGAAAATGGGGAATTTAAGGCGAGTCGGGAACGTCAGTTCCTGGGCTATAGCTTAAAAATATCTTTTTGTTCATTAATAATTATTGGTCGAACGCTGCGGGGGTTGCCCCTGCAACTCGCCAGACGCTTGCATAATTGCTAATTGCTAATTGACAATTGCTAATTTATCGGATCGTCTGATCTCGCTGCGCGGTTCTAATTGTATCGACCACGTCGCGGCAGCCGGCGTGATCGGGCTGCAATCTCAGACCGACGTCAGCGGTGGCAAGAGCTTCATTATACTTTCCCAGTTTCTGCTGAACGCTCGCCAAATAAAAGTAGGCGTCCGGGTTAGACGGGGCGCGATTGACGACAATCTTAAAACTGTTTTCCGCCTGAGCGTATCGTTCCAGAGCGTAGAAAGCCTCGCCTTCAATTACAAACGCGTCAAGCGGTTCGTCGTCTGTCGGCGCGTTGGAAAGAACGTAATGCGTCGATTCCAAAGCCCGCTGCGGCTGATTGTTCTTCAAATACGACCGCGCCAGTTCCAGACGGACGCTGTGCTGGGAGCTGTCCAGAGAGAGTGAATGATGCAAGTCCGCCCACGCCTGCTCCGGATTTCCCTTCTTTTCAAAATACTGGGCGCGCAGACGCCAAATATCCGGATTAGTCGGATATTTCATAACGCATTTTCCAATAGAATACCGGGCGTTTGTCAAGTCCGACATCGCCAAAAACATTTGGCTGATTTCCAGCAAAATATCGGCTGAGGCGTCTGGACGAAGAGACGCTGGATACAAAACGTTTATCGCCCCTTGTCGGTCGCCTTTATCCCAAAGAGTTCGCGCGTAGAGGATTCGGGACTCGTCTGACCCCGGATTCTTTTGCAGCGCCTGACGCGCCCAAACCTCCGCCTCATCGCGATTCCCGTCTCGCATGGCAGAGTCCGCTTGAGAAAAGTATTTCTGCGACGTCTCCAAAGATTTCATGTTCAAACGATGAACCACGCGACATCCCGATGCAGCAATAACGATAGTTATCGCTGCTACTAAAAGAATTCGGTTTGTCGGGAAATTGAACATGAAATCGGATTGTCTGTAACGAATTGCGACGCGCTGAAATGCCAAGCGCATCAAAAAACAATAATACACCATATAGACATTAGCGTTTTTCTATTTTAAAAGCAAGAGGAAAATAGTTAATCCTCCCTATTCCCTACGCCCTATTCCCTATTCCCAAAAATTGCTCTTGATTTTTTTGTTTGAATTTACTACTATTCCGCTGAGAAACAAGAAGCCGCGTAACAACGCGAGAGAAAAAATGCGATAAAAACGCTTAAAAGCATTGCGTTTTAACGCTGTTTTCCGCTATTCGCCGCTTTAGGTTGAATCCTATTATATCCAAATCATACAGAGGTAAAATTATGACATTATTCCCACTCCGCCAACTGTGGCGACTGCTGGCGTCAATTGTCGCAGCAGCGCCGTTAGCGTTGGTTCCAGCGTTTGCCCTCGGCGACAACATACCGTCAGACGGTCTGACGCTGTCGTCCAATCCCGGCTCCGTTACGTACACGTTCGTCGGAGGCTCCTCGCCGTCCGGTCCCGTTAAAATTGACCTGAGCGGAACGTCTGTTCTTTCCGAACTGCCCATTTCCGCCGCGTTTGTCGTCAATAACGACGCGTCCATTTTTACAACTAACGGTTCAGGAAAAACAACCAAATTGAACGGAACGGGCATTACGATTACCTCAGGCAACGAACTGACCTTCGGCTCGCCGAGCGAATCGACTGACCTGGGAACTATCAACGTCAACGCTGCCATTTCCGGCGGACAGGCTCTCAATATTAATCGAGGCTCTCAAAATGCGGAAACCGCTTTGAACGTTGCCAACTCAGACTTCAGCGGAGCGGTCAACATCGTTCGCGGCGTTTTGACAATCAACGCCGTTGACGCCATCAACGCCAACAACGCTGTCGTTATCAGTGAAAACGGAACTCTCAAAATGGGGTCGGCGTCCTCGGCAACCGTTCAGACGATTACCAACAACGGGACGATTCTCCTTAACAATAAAACGCTTGTTATTTCAGAAAGCGGCTCAACGCTGGGCAAAATTGCCAACGGTCTGCTGCAGTTCAATTCAGATTTTACTCTCGACAACTCTGCAGAGCTCAACGACGTTGACCTCGTTCTCAATGGTACGACAATGACCGTCGCCACTGACAGCGATCTTGCCAGCGTTCAGACAACTTCCGGCAAAACCGGGACTGTCGTAATCAACGATGGGAAAACGCTCACGCTTACCAATCCAAACGCGTTTGGAACGGGCGTTACATACAAGTCCAATAAAAATAACGATGGAACGCTTATCTTCGGCAGCGAAGACGGAGTCCTTTCCGGTAATTTTGCTACTGGTTCAACAGCGCAGCTGTCAACCTCCGACGGTTCCATGGTCATCGTTCAGGTCAACAAGAAAAGCTCCTGGACGCTTGGAACAGATGAAACGGTTAACGGTTTGGCTTTGGCAGGCGGTTCAAACTCCTCTACTGCCAGTACTGTCAATTTGGGCAACAACACATTGAACGTCAATGCTGGAATTGAAAGTTATGGCGTTGCCAACGTTTCAACAAGCGGTTCTGGCTCAGTAAAACTGATCAATGCATCGAACTTTGTTGGAGACGGGACGTTGACAATTGACAACGTCAACCTCAACAACAAAACCCTTTCAATTCAGGCAGGCAGCGAATCGACGTCAACCAATCCTTATACGGTTAAGTTCAAAAAAGTCAGCAATCCCGGAAACATCGCCATCAATCGCAACACCGTATTGGAAGCCGACCTGGCAACCAGCGCCGCTCTGTACGGGTACAACGGCGGAACGCTGGACGGCAATCTGACCCAAACCGGAACTGGCAAAACGTACATCAAAGACGGAACCTTCAACGTAACCGGCGACGCCAAGTTCACCTCTGGCAACGGCATCGTTATGGATATGATAGAAGGAACCAAATCTTCTGGAATTCCCGGCTTGAACGTCGGCGGAAAGCTCATTTTCAATACAGACGCAACCTCCGCCATTAAAAGCGATGACGCTGATATGACCGTCTTGACGCTGTCCGGATACCGTTCCGGCGAAGGGCTTAAAATTACTCTTGAAGCGGAAGACGGCATTTACGGCTACGGAAACGGAAACGGATCTGAACTCAACAACGTTGCCAAAAAGGTTGCGCCCCTTGTCGGCGGAACCGAATACATCGTTTACGACAGCGGAACCAACGAGAATTACTTCAAGATTCTTTTGGATAACACCGCAGCGTTCGACGTTGATTCTTTGACATACAATGACGGGTTATTGAACATCAACCTCAAAGCCCGTACAACAACCCACAATCCGATTGAACAGGTTATCGTCAACGGCGTCAACGACGGCAACGAAGCCATGACGTCTTTATACAACAAAATCAACGCGACGTCAGACCGAAACGCCGCTATTAACCAACTTAATCCGTATACGGTTTCCGCAACGACGGCTAACCAGTTGTGGATTTCCCAGGAATACATGTCCCGAACGTTCCAGCGAATGAAGATGATTCGCGCCGCGGCTTGCGGTTTTGATACATTTGTTCCCATGGGACCGGGATATGCTGACATCGATTCTCCGGAAGTCGCCTATTTGGCTCAAAGCTACGGTTATCCGGAATACGACTACGGTTATGGCTATGGATACGGATACGGCGCGCCTTGCGGGTGGAGACCTGGCTACTGCGGAGTTCTGGGCAATCAGTGGTGGTTTAGAGGAATCGGCGCCTGGGAACGTCAGGAAGCTGAAGGCAATTTGGCTCAATACGATACGGATTACTCCGGATTCACCATCGGCGTTGACCGTCTTTACGGACCGGGCATGCTGTTCGGCATGAGCGCTGGCGGCGTCTGGAACACCACCAAATTCAAGGATGCCGGCGGGTCAATCGCCAAAGGCGGAACGTTCCTCATTGACCTCTATGGAAGCTACTTCAACAACTGCAGTCACTTTGATTACATGTTCGGATACCAGGGCGGAACAACCGACACGACCCGTCGAACTGATTTCGGCGTCGCCCCGACAGGAGGCCAGATTAAATCCAATACGTTCATCGCCGCCATGGAATTGGGACGCACGTTCCGATTCCTGAGAAACACGCTCGAACCGTACTACGATTTACAGTACGTCAATCTGCAAAACGACGGCTTTACGGAATTTGGCTCGGAAGCCGCTCTGGACGTTTACAAGAACAACCAGCACGCGCTGCTTCAGACCATTGGAATTCGATACATGGGTTCCTGCGCCGGACCGCTTAAAGGATACTACTTCATTCCGCAGGTGGAAGTCGGCTGGGTTCACAACTACTCCAACACAGACATCGTCTCCGTCGCCTCCTTTGCCAACGCAGTTGAAGCAGGATCGTTTGTTACAACAGGCTATCACGTTCCTCGCGACCGCGTAAAGGTCTCCGTCGGTTTGGACATCGTCTTCAACCCGGCTGCCAAGATCGACATCAAGTACGAATGTCAGGCGGGAGACGGATTCGGATTCCACACCCTCACCGGCGGTTTCGACTGGAACTTTTAAAGTTGCGAGTTGCGAGAAACGCCTCCGGGGGGCAGGTATTACCCGCCAAAAAGCAATCAATATTTGATTATTGCGGACAATGTCCGCTCCCCAGAAATAACTCCTCACTCCTCATTTCTAACTCCTAACTAGACCTTATACTCCTTTCCTTGCGAGGCTGACGGACAAGCAATTGTCCGTCAGCTTTTTTATTGAGAAAGAACGAATTATTAAGACGCTTTGCGCCAATTGCTAATTGCTAATTGCAAATTGCTAATTCTCTCCGCCCCCCTTGTAAACATTATTTCTTTATGTTAAACTACGGAGATAATAATATATTTTAGAATTTTATCATACGGAGATTGTCCAATGCGCCGTGTTTTATTATTCCTGATTTTCGTCCTTTCCTTTTGTTTCACTTCAAGCGCTCAGGCGCGCAAACTCGCGCTTCTGGTTGGCGTTGACGATTACACAAACGTTCCGAAACTCAAATGCTGCGTCAATGACATGAATACACTCAAAGGCGCGTTGATGAAAATTGGCTTTGCGGGGAACGATATTCAAACTCTTGAAACTGGCAGCAGCAAGTTCGAAGATCTGCCAACGAAAAAGAATATCAAAAAAGCTATTGCCGACATCGTTAAAAAAACTAACGAGTCTGATACTAACGAGTCTGATATGGTGTTCATCGCGTTGTCAGGACACGGGGCGCAAGACGGGGAAAACGTTTATTTCTGTCCGCCGGACGTGGATACGGACGATCTGGAAGGAACGTGCGTTTCGATTAACAAAATAATGGACGATCTTGCCGAATGCAAAGCCAAATTCAAGTGGATGGTCGTAGACGCCTGCCGCAACAACCCGAATCAGAACGCTAAGGGAATTGGCGGAAAAGGGCTGCAGGTCATTCCGACTCCGCCAGAAGGAATAGCGCTATTTCAAAGCTGCGCCAAAGGGGAAGAAAGTTTTGAAGACCGCGCCAGCGGGAACGGCTATTTCACCAAAAACTTTGCCGCAGCCCTTTCTGGAGAAGCGGATTCCGATCATGACGGCAAACTCACGTTGATGGAAGTTTGCAAATGGACAACGGCAAAAACCAAAGAACAGGTGCAAATATTTCGTCAGGAAAGCCAAACCCCCTATTTCAGCGGCAGAATTACGGACTTCATATTGTTTGAAGACCTGAATCTCCCGAAGGCAGAAAAACTGGCAGCTGAGGCGCGCTCCGCAATGGCGGCGAAAAATTTCGATCTGGCAATTGAAAAATATAATAAAGCGTTAGATTTTTACCCGAATCACGACCAATGGAAGAGCAATCGGGATTTGGCGCAGCAATATCGCGATTCAATACCGAAATTCAATCCGATGAAAATCTCTGTTCCAGACGACTTCGCAACTATCGAGGACGCGTACAAGAACGTCAAAGACGGCGGAATTATCACAATTTTGCCGGGAAAATACGAGCTTTCCGCAACGATTGTCGTAAACCGTCCTGTAACGTTTCGCGGCAGTACCGGGCGACCGGAAGACATTGTTATCGACTGTCCGACCTCAGACGCTTTTGAAATCACCGGCGGCAGCCCGTCGTTCCAAAACCTGACAGTCAGCAGCGGAACTGAAAAATGTGGCGGTTTTTTCATAACCGGCGGAACGCCGAAACTCTTCCGCTGCATTGTTACCTCCCGCAAGGGGTGTGGAATGTACGTCTATGGGGAAAAAACTAATCCGCAAGTTGAATCGTGTATCATTAAAAAATGCGCTGGTTCGGGTTTGTACATTAACGAAAATGGACATGGCGTTTATACAGACTGCGAGATTTACGGAAACGCGGGACCTGGAATCGTGGTGGGCAAATCCAGTAATCCAACGGTTACCGGATGCAAAATCCATGACGGAAAAGCGATTGGAGTGAACATTTACGAAAAAAGTCTTGGTACATTCACAGACTGCGAGATTTACGGAAACGCGGGATCTGGAATCGTGGTGAGCAAATCCAGTAATCCAACCGTTACCGGGTGCAAAATCCATGACGGGAAAGCGTGTGGAGTGTTTGTTGGCGATAAAGGTCTTGGCACATTCAAAGACTGCGAGATTTACGGAAACGTGGGAGCTGGAATCGTGGTGAGTGAATCCAGTAATCCAACCGTTACCGGGTGCAAAATCCATGACGGAAAAACGAGCGGAGTGGAAATTTACGAAAACAGTCTTGGTACATTCAAAGACTGCGAGATTTACGGAAACGTGGGAGCTGGAATCGAGGTGAGCGAATCCAGTAATCCGACTCTTACTGGGTGCAAAATCCATGACGGGAAAGCGTGTGGAGTGTTTGTTGGCGATAAAGGGCTTGGCACATTCACAGACTGCGAGATTTATGGAAACGTACTGTCAGGAATTGAGGTATGCGAATCCAGTAATCCGACTCTTACTGGGTGCAAAATCTTTGATGGAAAAGCTAGCGGTGTGTTCATTTATGATAAAGGTCTTGGTACATTCACAGACTGCGAGGTTTACGGAAACGCGAAAGTAGGAATCTCGATTGAAGAATCTGGAAATCCAACCGTTACAAAGTGCAAAATCTTTCATGGAGGAATTGGTATAGCTGTTACTGAAAAAGGTCTTGGCAAGTTCAGCAACTGCGAGATTTACGGAAACGTGGGACCTGGAATCGTGGTGAGCGAATCCAGTAATCCGACCGTTACCGGGTGCAACATCCATGACGGGAAAGCGAGCGGCGT
The DNA here is from genome assembly GCA_017407125.1 of Thermoguttaceae bacterium. Classification (GTDB taxonomy): domain Bacteria; phylum Planctomycetota; class Planctomycetia; order Pirellulales; family Thermoguttaceae; genus RUG11551. The sequence continues at coordinate 70,040 of JAFQXE010000047.1, read as the reverse complement.
GTTTGTTCTCGATACAGGCATGGGAAAGTTTAATAATAATACGCTGCAAAGAAACTACTATAAAGGTCAATTATCTAATTGGCATATTGATTCTTCTGCGGGTACAGTGAGCGGTTCAGGTAACACGCCGCCGATTCCAGCAAAAAGGTATTAATAATTAGCAGACCGTCGGAGTACGTTCGCCGCGTCTAATCGCTTCAGTTCCTTTCTCCCCGCCCCCCCTTATATTCTCCGCTTAATGGGGTACAATATAATATAGTTGTAAGTGGTAAGTTGTTAGTACGCAAAGCGCTCAACTCCTTACCACTTACCACTAACTACTTACCACTAAAACCATCTAAGGAGACACAACCATCATGCGTTCAGACATCGTAAAACAGGGAGATTCTCGCGCCGCTCATCGCGGTTTGCTTCGCGCTTGCGGAGTCGGAGAGAACGATTTCAATAAACCGTTTATTGCTATTTGCTGTTCTTATACAGACATCGTTCCCGGGCACGTTCATCTCAACGACGTTGCGGAATACCTCAAGCAATGCGTTCGCGAGGCGGGCGGGGTTCCGTTTGTGTTCAATACGATTGCCGTTGACGACGGGATTGCCATGGGACATCCCGGCATGAAGTTCTCGCTGGCAAGCCGCGAGCTGATTGCAGACTGCGTCGAAACGATGGTAACGGCGCACTGCTTTGACGGCATGATCTGCGTTCCCAACTGCGACAAAATCGTTCCCGGCATGCTCATGGGCGCGATTCGCTGCAATATTCCTACCGTCTTCGCCTCCGGCGGACCCATGGAAGCGGGACGAAAAGTCATGCCTGGCGAACCGCAAAAGGGCGACAACGCCAAGGGAGAACGCGGCTTGGACTTGATCGACATTTTCGTCGCCGCCGCTGCCAAACAGAAAGGCGACATCACCGCAGAACAACTGACGGAAATCGAAAAAGCCGCCTGTCCGACGTGCGGGTCCTGTTCCGGCATGTTTACCGCCAACAGCATGAACTGTCTGTGCGAGGCGTTAGGCATGGCTCTGCCGACCAACGGGTCGCTCTTGGCGACGTCGGCGGAACGCAAGCGGCTGTTTAAGAAGGCGGCCCAGCGCGTTATTCAGATGGTCAAAGACCTCGAAGACGGCAAGACCGGGTTCCTGCCCTGCGATATTATCAACATCAATTCCATCGACAACGCGATTGTTCTCGACATGGCAATGGGCGGATCGACCAACACGGTTCTCCATACCATGGCAATCGCCAACGAGGCGGGCATTCCCTACGACATCAAACGAATCAATGACCTGTCCAACCAGACGCCCAACGTCTGCAAGGTCTCCCCATCGTGCCATTATCACATGGAAGACGTCCACAACTCCGGCGGCATTCACACCATTCTCGGGTCGATCGCCCGCGGAAAGCCCGGCTTGCTGCATCTGGACGCCATGACCGTTACCGGCAAGACGCTGGGCGAAAACATCGCTCAGTTTGACCTCCGCGCCGAAACGGTTTCTCAGGAAGCGTTGGAACTGTACGCCGTTCAGGGAACCGGACGACGCAACAGCAAGGGCATGTCCGTAGAACGCGAAGCTGCAACCGTTCGCGATTTGACGCTCGGATTTGACCCGTATGACTGCATTCGCGAAGTAGAAAACGCCTATTCTCAAGTCGGCGGTCTGGCGATTCTCCACGGCAACCTCGCTCCCAACGGCGCGGTCGTCAAGTCGGCGGGCGTTCTGCCCCAGATGCTCGTTCACACCGGACCAGCCGTCATTTTTGAATCGGAACCGGAAGCGTACGAAGGCATCGTCGCCGGCAAGGTCAAAGCCGGAGACGTCGTTATCGTTCGAGGCGAAGGCCCCAAAGGCGGACCGGGAATGCAGGAAATGCTCGCTCCCACGACCGCAATTAAAGGCGTCAAGCTGGACGATTCCGTTGCGCTCATTACAGACGGCCGTTTTTCCGGCGGCACCGCTGGCGCGTGCATTGGGCACGTTTCTCCCGAAGCGGCGTCTGGCGGCCCGATTGGTCTGCTGAAAGACGGCGACATTATCGACATCGACATTCCCGCCAGATCGCTCAACGTCCGCCTGACCGACGAAGAACTCGCCGAACGCAAAAAGGAATGGAAAGCTCCCGAACCGAGAATCAAAAAGGGATACCTGGCAAAGTACGCCAAAATGGCGTCTTCCGCCGACACCGGCGCGATTCTGAAATGGGAATAATTAGGCAATAGGCAAGAGGCAGTAGGCAGTAGGCAATAGGCAATAGTGATTTAACTATTCCCTACTCCCTATTTCATACTCCCTTTACAATTTATCGTATTACAATATACAACCCCCGGGCGACCTCAACAGCCGCCCTTCCCCGTTAACTTTCCCTCCCATTGAAAGGACTGAAAAATGAAATTCCGTTTCCTTACTCTGACGCTCGGTCTGGTCATGGCTATGGCGTCTGTTTCCGCATTTGCTCAACAAGTCTCTCCCGCTGTTGACGACGAAATTGCAGCGTTCATTCCCGCTCTGCCGGAAAAAGGTTCTGCGCTGGAATATCTCCAGTACGTTCAAGCCAGCGATGCCGTAATGAAAAAAGCCCTTCTAACTCTTCAAGAGTCCGCCAAGACAAAAGGCGAACCGCTCGCACCAAAGGCTCAGGCGCTTGCCTCTGCATTCATGGAGAAAAACCTGGAAGCAGTCAACAAAGGTTTGGAAGCTCCCAACGCCCCGGAAAGCGTGTTTCAGAAACTGGCGCTAGCCAAAGCGGAACTGCTGACTCTGAAAACTAAACTGCACAACGACCAAGCCGCCAAAGAAGAAATAAAAAAGTTCCTGGAAAAACTCCAAAAAGACGGCAAAGACACAACGTTAAAACTCGTCCTGGCAAGAATCAACGCTCTGGACGCCGCGATTAACGCCCAGATCGACGCTCAGAAATTCCGCGCCCGGCTTTTCAAAGCTGTTAATACGCAAGACGCCGAAGAAATGGAAAAGCTGGTCAAAGAAATGGACGAAGCCTTAAAAAATGCCGACAACGGCAAAAACGCCACGCCGGAACTGGCGCAAAACGCGATCATGCTCAGTTTCCTCGTCCATAAGATTCCAAATTACAGACCGTCTGAAGAACTGATTCCTAAATATATGGGCATTCTTTCCAACGCAACCAACCCGCAGACTCAAATGGTTGTCAATAACATAAAAGCGCAAATTGCCGCCGCGATAGCCGCTCAGGAGAAAAAGCGCCAGGAAGAAGAACAGAAGAAGCAGGAAGAAGATAATCCGAACGAAAAGGTTCTTGACCTGGACAACCTGATGTAGTTCCAGCGACGCGATAACTCGATTTACGTTTAAAAATATAATCGCTTGCGTTTTAAATACTAAAACAATTAAATAAAATCGGGCGGGAATCGTGGCGTAGACAACGTAGTTGGCGTCGTCGCCACATTCCCAGCCCGTCTGCGTATTCTGCGAGTAGTCTGCGTTCTCTTATCTTTTTCGTGCAACCAAAATCTGAGAGCCTGCTCTTAATTCCTATCTATTTTAACATTCGAACCAAATTTATCGAATTATCGTAAATAAACGATGTAGTAATATGTATACTCGGACGACCGTCCTCAACAGCCGCCCTGCCCTGTTTTTTCCCACCTCACAGAAAGGACTGAAAAATGAAATTCCGTTTTCTCGCGTTGACGCTTGGTCTGGTTATGGCTTTGGCGTCAGTGTCTGCTTTTGCTGAAAACGCCCCCATCGACAAAGACGCGATTGCCGCGCTCATTCCCGCCCTGCCGGAAAACGGCTCCGGCTCCGATTATCTCGGGTACATTCACGCCAGCCAAAATGCAAAGATGAAAGCCATCGAAACCTTAATGGCAAAGGCGAAGGAGAACGGTCAAGAGTTTACAAATGAAAACGTTCAAGCGGTTGAATCCGCATTTATCCAAAAGGACATTGATGCGGCAACCAAGGGGATGGCGGCGGAACATTGCACGGAAAGCGCGTACTCCAACCTGGCGGTTTTCAAGGCGCAGTTCCTGTTTGTTAAATGGCAGCTTCTCAAAGACCCTAACGCTCAGGGCGAACTGCTCAAGTTCACTCAACAACTCAAGGCGGACGGCAAAGACACCACTCTCCAGCACGTCCTTGGCAAGATTAACGCTCTGAACTCCCAGATCTTCCGCGCCCGGCTCAACGCCTGCATAAAGGCTCAAAACGCCGAAGAAATGGGCAAGCTGGTCAACGAAATGAACGCGGCTCTGGCGGCGGCTAACAATGGCAAAGACGCCACCCCCGAAATGGCTCAGGACGCGATTGCGCTCATGTTCCTCGTCCCGAAAGTCCCGGCATACAAGCCGACTGAAAATCTGGTTCCCAAGTATCTCAACATTCTCTCCAACGCGACCAACCCGGAAACGAAAAAGATTGTCGACAACGTAAAGGGACAACTCGTCAACGCGATTAGAGCGGCTCAGGAAAAAGAGCGGCAAAAGCAGGAAGAACTCAAAAAGCAGCAAGAAGAGCAGAAAAAACAGGAAGAAGCGCCCGAACAGGATGAGCTTCCTGAGAACATAATCTAGTCGTACGTTCTCCTGTTGTTCGATATCCCCCAAAATTACGATTCATTCTGAATCGCCGACTTAGTAAGCGATTCAGATTGTTTTTTTGCTGTAAACATATTGTTATGAAGGCGCATTCCCACAGGCGTTCATCTGCTGTTCGTCTGACGTCTCATCATTACTCGTTAACTGGAATCACACAGCGAAATCCAAAGAGTGAGTTACTGCGTCCTGGCATACTGGAACCCCGTGTTGCCGATCGGCAATCTACAGGGTTGTTCATATAGCTTCCGCCGCGGGAAACGCGCTTGGAACCGTTCGACGGTCCTTTTGGATCTGTTACACTCTCAACAGAATACTCTCCATACCAATCGCTGCACCATTCCAAAACATTCCCATGCATGTCATACAGGTTCCATGCATTTGGACTCAAAGTTCCTACAGGATGAGTTTGTCTGTCGCTATTAAAATACGTCCATGCCATTTCTTCTAAATTTCCGGCAAACCTTTCAGTACTTCCCGCTCGACAGGCATACTCCCATTGCGCTTCCGTTGGAAGCTGGAATTTCGTTCTGCGACAAAACTCCTGACAATCTTTCCATGAGACATTTTCAACAGGAAGATCAATTCCCTTAAATTCACTTGGATTGTTTCCCATAACAGCTTGCCACTGTTTTTGCGTAACTTCCGTTTCCATTATCCAGAAGCCTTTTGACAGCGTAACTTGATGTTGAGTTTCATCCTTCTGACGCGATGATTCCGTTCGCGGCGACCCCATTGTAAATGAACCCGCTGGACAATACCTAAAGACAAACTCAACCCCTTTGAATTCTTTTACCAATCGTTCTCCGGGTCTGTAATTTAAAATTTGCGGGAGGTTCTTATCGTCTAACCATTGCAACAATTCCTTTTGCTGGTCAATAGTCATTGTTTTTTTCATCTTTCCTCCAACGAGTTTAAGAATTTTAATTTCCCTTTCCAGATCCTTAACCATTGGAGAACCTTCTTTAACGCCTCCGTCCATGTATCTATTGTACATTTTGGAACAACGCGAATACTGTAATGAATAAGCCTCACGCATCCGCGCATAGCTTAACTGAACTTTCTTTTCCAACTCCTGAGCTTTCGGACTGGAAACTTCATAATTTTTCAGAATTGAATCGTATTGAATCAGGAATTCTTTCCAGATTTTAGAATATTTCTCAATCTCTGAATTCTGCAAAACATCGCTCTTGGCAAACAAATTCGATGTTGTAAAGAGCAACATCATAGCAATAAAAAGGACTCTTTTCATAATTGAATACTCCTTGTTAATCAGACAAAAACAAATATTTAGTTCACTTTCATGTAACATTATATCAATTATTTCGTTCTCTACAAGAGGGGATTAAAAGTTGATAGAAATAGAATACTCTTATATTTTTCTGAGTTAGGAGTTAGGAATGAGGAGTTAGGAGCTATGCAAAGCGCCATACCAACTCCTCACCCTTCACTCCTAACTAACAAAACACTCCTTACTTCTCACATCAAAATTTCTTTTGGGGACGCTTGCAATTCAAAATCTTCTTTGATATAATTCAGGAATAGACGAGTGATAAGTTTTTAGTGGTTAGCGCTTAGGATGCAAGCGCTCATCTAACTTACCACTTACTACTAACCACTTACCACTTCCTCACTCCCCCGCAACTCAAGGAGAAGATCAATGTACAAGACATTTATTGCAGCGCTGGCTCTGGTTCTGACCGCAGCTCTGGCAACGGCTCAAGACAGCAAACCAACATTTGAAACCCAACCGGCGGTTGTCGTTCAGACTCGAAGCGGAATCGGCTCAACGATCGCGAAACTGGAAGCGGGAAAAGACGTTACCGTCGCGTATTTCGGCGGGTCAATTACAGCCGCCAACGGCTGGCGTCCGAAGACGACGGCATGGCTTCAATCGCAGTATCCGTCGGCGAAAATTCACGAAGTCCACGCCGCTATCGGCGGGACGGGGTCGGACCTGGGCGTTTACCGCTGCTATCACGACGTTATCGCACATCATCCGGACCTGGTCTTTGTAGAGTTCTCAGTCAACGACGGCGGCGCCGCCCCGGAAAAAATCTGGATGCAGATGGAAGGAATCGTCCGACAGATCTGGAAAGCCAACCCGGAAACCGACATTGTCTTTACGTACACGTTTATTCGAAACTACTACGAATGCACGCTGGCGGGCGAATGCAGCCGCGCCGCGTCGGCGATGGAACAGCTGGCGGAATTCTACAACATTCCCAGCATCAACTTCTGCCCTCGCATTGCGAAGATGTGCAAAGACGGCGAGCTGGCAATCAAATTCGACGAAGCCCAGCCCGGACAGATTATCTTCTCTCGAGACAACGTCCACCCCACCGACGAAGGACACGAGCTGTATCTCAAAGACATCCAGCTGGCATGGGAGCAGATGAAAACCGCTGCCCCGGTCAATCACGCCGCAGCGTTAGACAAGACGTTCTTTTCCAGGAATTACGAGAACGCCCGACTTGTCCAGATCAACCCGAAATGGCTTCACGGAACGTGGCGTAAGCTGGAACAGGGCGATCCGCTGTACTGGGCGACTCAGCGCGCCGACGACATCTGGACTTCCGGAACGCCGGGCGACTCGATTGAGTTCAAAGTCAAGGGAACGGAAGTGCGAATCTATGACCTGCTCGGTCCTAACGGCGGACAGGTCAAAATCACCGTCGACGGCGTCGACGCTCAACATCTCGTACCCCTGTTCGACAGCTACTGCACGTACCATCGACTCGGGACGCTTTTCGTCGCCGGCAGACTTGACCCGAACGTCGAACACACGGTTGTCGTAACCATCGACGCCAACCAGCCTGACCGGAAATCCGTCGCCTTCCGGCTCCAAGACCCCGAAAAAGAACTCGCCGAACCCAAATACCAGGGAACCAACGTTTGGTTTGGGTCAATTCTTATTGTGGGAGACGTTTTAGACGATTGACAAAGTGTTTTTTCAGATTATAATATAGAGAAATGAGGATTGGAAGGCGGTAACGAAACGACCAACGGGAGTGAAGTTACGCAGTTTGCCGAAGGCAAACCAAAAAGTTCGCCTAACGGCGAATGCGTAATTCCGTTCGCTAACGCTCACTTCATTACCGCCTTTCATCTTCTCGCAACCCCCTAGTACAACATAGTATCATGAACAGAAGAACATTACTCCAAACGTTATCCGTCGGCGCGTTTGCCGCAGTTGCCTCAACCAGTCCTTTCCTGTTCGCTCAGGCGCCGAAAGGGAAAAACAAGATTCATCAGTCCGCCAGTCTGTGGTGCTACAATAACACGATGAAAAAGAAAAACATGTCTCTGGAAGACTTCATCGTCGCCGCGAAAGAGATTGGGCTGGAAGGGCTTGACCTGATGGGACCGGATAAGTTCGAGCTGCTGGCAAAACATGGCATGGTCTGCACGATGACCCAAAGCACGAGCATTCCAGACGGGTTCAATACGGTCGCCAACCACGAAAATATGATTAAAGTCCTTACGGAACGCATCGACGCCAACGCCAGGTTCGGGTTCCCCAACGTCATTACGTTTTCCGGCAACTGCCGCGGCATGAGTCGGGAAGAGGGCTTGAAAAACTGCGTCGAAGGGCTGAAGAAAATCGTCGGCTATGCGGAGCAGAAAAAGGTTACCATCTGCATGGAATACCTCAATTCCAAGGGACACAAAGACTACATGTGCGACAACACGCAATGGGCGGTCGAACTGGTCAAGCAGGTGGGATCGGAACGGTTCAAAATCCTGTACGATATTTTCCATGCGGATATGATGGAAGAGGACGTCGTCGGCGACATCGAAAAATACTACGAATGTTTCGGGCATTATCACACCGGCGGCTATCCCGGCAGAGCGGAAATCGACTCTCGCCAGAAACGCGACTATCGCGCTTTGATGGAAGTCATTTACAAAACCGGATACGCCGGCTACGTCGCCCATGAATTTGTACCGCACGACGAAGACGGGTTGAAGAGCCTCAAGACCGCTTTCGACATTTGTAACATTTGAACTAGAGAGCGTTTGTTAGTTAGGAATGAGGAGTGAGGAGTGAGGAGTTATTGAGGCGCTTTGCGTCAACTCCTAACTTCTCACCCCTAACTCCTAACTCGCAGCCACATAGATTTCACAAAATTCCCCCTAATACATGAATCTGTTTTCCCCTCAACCCACGCCGTACGACTTGAAATTTCGGTTGCTCGGATTTCCGATCCGTGTAACGCCGTGGTTTTGGGTTGTCGCCGCCTTGCTGGGCGCCAATCTCAACCCAAGGACGATGATTCTTTGGGTTGCTGCGGTATTCCTCGGGATTCTGGTTCATGAACTCGGGCACGCCTTTGCAATGCGGCATTACGGATTTCAGCCGGAAATCACATTTCACGCCATGGGCGGGCTGACATCGTACAATTCCAATTACCAAATCAACCATCGTTACCTGTCCAACTGGGAACACGTCGTTATAGACGCCGCCGGACCGCTGGCGGGCTTTGCTCTTTTGGGAGTAATTGCCGTCGTACTGGCGCTTATTGGCGTCAACCCGATAGGTTTCCTGTTTGGCGACATTGACGACCAGCAGCGGGGCTCCTTGTTCCGGTTTCTGTCCTCGCCAGTAATTGTATTTCTCCATTTGGAGATGTACATTTGCCTGTTTTGGGGGATCCTCAACCTCATGCCGGTTTACCCGCTCGACGGTGGACAGATTACTCGCGAGATTTGCACAGCGTTCAACCCCAGAACCGGCATCGCGTTGTCGTTTCAGATTTCGTTTGTTACCTCGCTTTTTTTGGCGGGCGTCGCCCTGATATGGCTAAACGACTGGTTCATGGCGGCGTTTTTCGGAATGTTCGCCTATTCCAGCTGGATGGCGATGAACAGTCCGTACTACTAATTGAAAGCTGCTAGCTACTAGCCGCTAGCTGTTAGCTTTGTGTTTTTAGCTTCCAGCTTTAAATGTTAACGCTAAAAACTACCAGTAACCAAGCTAATGGCTAGGAGCTAATAGCTAAAAGCTATAAAACTCCCTAATAACACTATGAAAAAACTACTCCTTTCCTTCCTGATAGCATTCAGCTCCGTTGCCTGCGCGGCGGATTATCAATGCGTTAAAACGGACAACGGCGCCAAACTCATCAAGGGCGACGTCGTCGTTTGGGAACAGGTTATTAAAACGCCGGAAGGCAAACCGTACATTCATCCCGTTACCTTGCCGGACGGCCACGTTATTACAGACCTTCGTCCCAAAGATCACCCGTGGCACACCGGGCTGTGGTTTAGCTGGAAGTATATCAACGGCGTCAATTACTGGGAGCCGTCCAACGGCAAGACTGAAGTTGAATCGTGGGACGCTGCAATCGACGGCTTGTCCGCAACGGTAACAATCAAACTTCGTTACTTTGACAAGCGCAATCCAGACGTTACCGTTTTATCAGAAGAACGAACCGTGGTCTTTTCCGCCCCGGACGAAAACGGGAACTATACGATTACGTCCAAACACCATTTCACTGCCGGCGAAAAAGACCTGACGTTCGAACGCACTCCGCCTCACAAAACCGGCGGCGGGTACGCGGGCTTGTCGTTGAGAATGAACCAGACGGTCAGCGAGTTCAAGCCGACGTCCGACAACGGCGGCAATACGATGGACTCCATCCGATCCAAACCCGCGACGTGGTGCGATTTCCGCGACGAAAAGACCGGCATGGGCGTTCGCTTTACCATCCTCAAGGGAACGGAGCCGTCCCGGTTCTACATGCAGAACAACGGTCATTACTACATCATTCCCAGCCCCGTCCACGAAGGAAAAATTACCTGCAACGCAGGCGAATCGTTCGACTTGGAATACCTGCTGGAGTTAGGGAAAATTAGCAATTAGCAATGAGCAATTAGCAATTGACGCAAGCGCCACAATAATTGCTAATTGAAAATTACTAATTGAAAATTCCCTATCTTGGTTTGAGAGGAAGCGCAAGCTCCTCAATAATTGATAATTGCTAATTGATAATTGATAATTTAAAATGTTCCTATACCCTGCCCTGTTGACAGCCTTGGCGTTAATCGCCTTGCCGATTTTGATACACTTAATCAATCTGTTTCGGCATCGGCGCGTCGAGTGGGCGGCTATGGAGTTTCTGCTTGCCAGCTTCCGAAAGCACTCCAAGTGGATTCGTATGCGGGAAGCGCTGCTGTTGCTGTGCAGAATTGGAATTGTCGCTCTGATTGTTTTGGCGGCGGCGGTTCCGCTGGTATCCGACCAGTGGGGCAGAATCCTGGGCGGGCAAAAGACGAATCTGATTTTCCTGCTTGACGACAGCTACTCCATGCGGGCGCGGTCTGGGGAAACCACCTGTTTCGGTCAGGCGAAGTCCGCGCTGTTACAGTTCTTTGCAGATCAAAACATCTCCCCCGGTCAGACGGTTACGATAATCGCGTTTTCCAAGCCAGACGCCCCGATTCTGTCCGCGCCGGTCGATTCCAAGCTGTCGGAACTGCTGGAACAGACGCTGGAAAACACGTATCCAACGCAGCGGGACGACTCTCCGGAGAACGTCCTGCACACCGCGGCAGACTGGGTGGAATCCAACAAACAGTCTGCCCATCGAATCTTTCTCATTTCCGATTTCCGACAGGTCAACTGGCTTTCAGACAACGGAAAGCTGTCTGAAAAGCTCCGTCAGGAAGTCGAACGCCTGACGAGCTTAAAGGCGACGGTTTCCTTCATCGACGTTTCCGGTCAGTCGGGCGACGAGTCAAGGCGCTCCGCCGCCGGGCTGGACAGAATCAACATCGGGATTTCCGCTCTCAAACCGGGTTCCGGCACGATAGCCGCCGGCGTCCCGATTCCCATGACCGTCGAGGCGATTAACCATTCCTCGACTGCGGCGAAAAACGTCTCGATTCGTTTGGAAACAGACGGCAAGCCGCTTCCCGCCGCGTTGATTCACAGTATTGAGCCGGGCGAAACCGGACGCGCGAACTTTACCGTTTCGTACCCGCAGGGGGGATGTCACACTATTAAAGCGACGCTGTCGGCAGACGGTTTGGACGCGGACAACGAGCGTTTTTGCGTCCTGGACGTCCCCGCCCGCGTTTCGACGCTGTTAATCGGATATCAGCCCCGCACGTCGGACGAACCCGACCCGTCTCATCAGCCGGACGTCCGATTCGTTCAGACGGCTCTGGCGCCGGGCGCGCCGGTCGATACCGGCTTGGCGTGCCGCGTGGAAAACGACCGGTTCCTCAACGCCGCCAATCTGGACGAGTTCAAAACCGTCTACCTGCTCAACGTTCGCGGATTCTCGAATCTGGCGGGCGAAAACCTGCTTCAATGGCTTCGCAAAGGCGGAACCGCGGTCGTCTTTTTGGGCGACAAGACCGACGCCTCGTCCTGGAACTCCTGGGTCGAGAAAGTCGAAGAACTCAAGGAGCTGAAGCTGTCCAAACCGCAACCCCTTCCGCCGGACTTCCTCCGCAAGCGTTCCGATTTAAACGTGTTCGACAACCCCATTTTCCGCATTTTTGAAGGGGAAAAGAACGCGTTCCTTGCTGCGGTCAACGTCAATACGTACTACGCGTTGGAATCGCCGGAAGCGGTTGAAAAGCACACGCTGGCGCAGCTTCGCAACGGCGCTCCGCTGATGGTCGAAACGCCTATTGGAGACGGCGCGATTGTCGTCTTCTTCACGTCCGCCGCCCCAACGTGGAACAACTGGGGTAAGGGCAATCCGAGCTATATTGTCGTCCTTCATCAGCTGCAGGCGGAACTGATTAACCGGGGCGTCAAAGAGGACAACCATCTCGTCGGGCGTCCGATTGAATTCGAGTTCAATTCCAAGGCGTTTACCGACCAGTTTCAGTGCACCGTTCCCCCGCCGGAAAACGAAGCCCAGCTTGACCTGCAAGCGCGGCAGATCGATCTGACCGCTCAAATGGATAAAGACGTTACCAAGGCGGTTTTGCCAGACGTTCCCCGTTCCGGCGTATACCGATTCAAATTCCAGCCCAAGCCCGGCGTTGAAGGCGACTCGGCAAACGTCTCGGACGTCAAAGACGTTGCCGTCAACGTAGCGGTTGAAGAAGGGAACTTGAAAAAGCTCGACCTGAACGAGTTCAAACGCTCGTGGCCGGAAATTCCGTTGGAAATCGCCGACAGCGCTACTGTATCCGCGCTCTTGGCGGGACCGCAGGGATTCAACCTTCAGCCGTACTGCTTGTACGCTTTGATATTATTGATGATTTTGGAAATGCTAATTGCTTACTGGGCGTCAAGCCACCTTGTCCACGTTCCAAACGCAGTTCAGAAAGGAGGCGCGCGCTAATGTTCGATTTCGCTCATTCCCTTTCTGTATTCCTGCTGGCGCAAGCCGACGTCGAACGCGACATGTTTCAGTGGGGGCGAATCCATCAAAATACAGACTGGATTCTGCCGCTGCTGGTTGTCGGCGTGATGTTCCTGTACGTCTACCGGATTTATAAAAAGGACGCCGTCGAAACCGCCCGCCCGCTGCGCTGGCTGCTCAGAACGCTGCGCTGCATTGCCGTTTTGGCTTTGCTTGTCATGTACCTGCAGCCGCAATGGCGTCACGAAAAAGAGTCCACCATTCCCAGCCGGGCGGTGATTTTCGTCGATTCCTCGTTGAGTATGGCGATTGCCGATCAGCCGGCGGAAAAAAGCGGAACGGAAAAAATCCGCCGTTGGGACGCCGTCAAGTCGGTTCTGACTGACGAGCCGTTTATCGACGCTCTGCGCGAAAAGCGGGACGTCCAGATTTTAACCTTCGATTCCGGCGTCAAAGAGCTGGCGTTCCTGACAAAGAAAGTCGACAAGCCGGAACAGGACGGCAAGACAGACGATGAAAAGAAAAAAGACGAGAAAACCACGTCCGCTAAAGTTGTAACAGACCTCGGCGCTGTCGACCCCCGCGGTCAGCAGACGGCTCTATCAGACGCGGTTTCCGCCTGGCTCAATACGCAGCGCAACACGCCCTTGTCGGCGGTCGCGGTTCTTTCAGACGGCGCTCAAAACGTCGGGGCTGCTCCCGAAGCGGACGCTGTCGCGGCGGCGGAACGTCATTTGATGGTTCACACCGTTGGCGTTGGCTCAGCGGAAATTCCCGCTAACGTCCGCGTGTACAACGTTCAGGCGCCCCAGCGCGTTCAGCCCAACGACCCGTTCTCTGTAACAGCGTTCATTCAAAACCAGTCCTACGAAGGGAAAACCGTCGTAATCGACCTGATGGAAACCCCGGAAGGCAAAACGGAAGAGACGCTCTCGTCAACCCAAAGCGTCGTTTTGGGAACGGACAACGAACTGCAGAAAGTCGCCTTTGAAGTTCCCCCGCAGCCGGTCGGGAAAAAGAAATACACAGTAAAAGTCCGCGCGCTGGCGAACGAGTCCGACAAGACCGACAATTCCGACTCCGTCGTCGTCGAGTCCGCAGACCGGAAATTACAGGTTCTGCTCTTTGCCGGCGGACCGTCGAGAGAATACCAGTTCCTCCGCACCCTGTTGGCGCGTGACAAGTCCATGGAGATGGACACGCTCTTGCAAACCGCCGTTGGAAACATCTCTCAGGAAGGACGCAAAATCCTTTCCGAGTTCCCCGCCACGCCGCAGGAGCTTTTCGCCTACGACGCGATTATTGCCATCGACCCCAATTTCAACGACTTGACGGCGGAACAGGTTCAGTCGCTGGAAAAATGGATTGGCGATCGCGCAGGCGGCATGATATTCATCGCCGGACCGGTTTACCTCGGCGAGCCGATTCACTCCTGGCGAGAAAACGACGTCTGCAAGCCCATTTTGAAGATGTTCCCGGTCGAGTTCCCGCGACAGTTTTCCACTTCCGGCGCAACCCGCCAGACGGCGTCGTCTCCCTTCCCGCTCCAGTTTACTCGAGAGGGAACGGAAGCCGACTTCCTCCGTCTGGACGACGACTCGTCCGAAAGCGAAACCCGCTGGAACGAATTCGAGGGCTTTTACAGCTTCTTCCCCGTAGATCGGGCGAAGGATTCCGCAACCGTTTACGCTCGTTTTTCAGACCCGTCCACCGAAGTCAGAGGCGAACTGCCGCCGCTGATTGTCGAGCAGTTTTACGGCTCTGGCCGATCCATTTACATCGGTTCCGGCGAACTGTGGCGCCTGCGTTCTGTTGACGAAACGCTCTACGAACGCCTTTTGACGCAGCTCGTTCGCCGCGTCGCGCAGGGGTCGTTAATGCGTCAAAGCGACAGAGGATCGTTCCTGCCGCGTCAGGATAGATACTATCTCGGAGACGTCATCGAAGTCCACGCTCAACTGACAGACTCTGCCGGCGCCCCGCTGACGGTTCAGGAACTCATTGCTGAAATGACAACCGCAGACGGGCGCAAATCCGCCGTCGCGCTCAAGCCGGACGCCGCCCACGCTGGCGCGTATATCGGTCAAGCCTTGGCGGACGCGGAGGGCGCAGTCGTCTTTACGCTGGCTGTTCCCGGCAGCGACACGCCTCTGGAATGCCGCGCTCGGGTGGAACTGTCCGACCTGGAACGGCGCAACCCACAGAGAAACGAAGTCCTGCTCAAATCCTGGGCGTCGCTTACCGGCGGAACGTACTTCAACCAAATCGACGAATTCCATTCCCTCAAACTCAATCCGGATCAGCTGGATAAATACTTCCCCGACAACTCCGCTACGGTTATCGCCGTTCAGTCCATCGACTCCAAATGGGAAGAGCTTTTAATGAAATGGCTCATCGGCATCGCCGTCGGCGCGCTGTGTTTGGAATGGCTCATTCGACGACTCATGCGTTTAGCGTAACTTGAGGGAACAGGGAATAGGGAGTAGGGAATAGATATAATTTCGTCCTTACCACTAACCACTTAAAACTTACCACTTATTTTATATGTCATCCGAAACAACAAATCCTGCCGAAAAAACGCCGTCAACGGACGCCGTTAAACGGCTTATGAATCGGCTTCGCGGCATAACGCGGCGGCGAGCGCTGACCTACGGTTTTACAAAACTGGTTGTCGAACTGGGTCTGTGGTTTTTCGCAACCCTGATTCTCGACAAAATGTTTGAACCCAGTCCCGTAATCCGCGGGATCATCCTGGCAGCGTCCGCAGTCTGGTTTATTTATCGCATTGTTGTTTATATCATCCGCCCGATGTTTCGTCCTATTTCAGACGAATCAATGGCGGCTTTGTGCGCTGTTACGTTCCCGGAAGAATCGGAACTGATTCTCACCGCCGTTCACCCGGCTGACCCCGAAGGGCAAGACCCCCAGTTGTGGACTCAAACCGTAGAGAAAGCCAACGCGCTGGCGGATCAGCTGCTCCGTTCCGGACGTCTGCGCGCCGCGTTCGACAACAAACGTTCGTTCCGCGGCTGGTTTAAGGCGATTGCGCTGGTCGCCGCCGTTGTTGGGCTGCACTACTATAATTCCATGTATCTGCCCGTCTGGTTCTCCAGAGTGATTTGCCTTTCCAGCGACCTGTGGCCGCGTCAGGCTCGAATTTGGGTAGACGGGTTCCCGGAAGACGCCAACAACCCGATCGGGAGAATTAAAATCGCCCGCGGAGACGACCTCGACCTGCGAGTTTGGGCGGACGCCGACCGACCGCTGGTTCCCAAACGCGTTACATTGGACTACCGCGATTCCAACGGCGTTCATCGATACGCGACTATGGTTAGACAAGGAGCTGTCGATGAGACCGAGAAGCCAGAACCTTCTCGCAACTCGCAACTCGCAACTCGCCTCTCATTTACGTTTACCCTTCGCGGCGTTCTCAACCCGCTGACAATCAACTTCCGCGGGGCGGACGTTCAGCTTCGGGGTCTGTACATAGACGTTGTCGAAAGCCCGGTTATCGTCAAGGCGCAGCTGCGTCTGACGTATCCGAAGTACATGAACAAAAAAGACCGCGTTGTCAACGTTTCCGATTCGACCCAAATTCCGTTTGGAACCAAGGCGACGCTCGTTCTGACGCCCAACAAGCCGCTGCAGTCTGTAACAGCTCAGCTTACCGCCGTTGACGGTTCCAAGACCAATCCGGCTGTGACGTTTATCAAATCCTCAGACGCCAGCCAGCCGGACTCGTTCCAGCTTGACCTGGGCGAACTGACGTCGGAACTCAGCGCGTCGTTCTCCTTGCTGGATGAAGACAACCTCAAAAGCCGGAAAGACGCGACGTTTGCGTTCTCGATTCTTCCTGACGCCGTTCCTTCCCCGGCGCTTGCCGCAAAGGGAATGGGCGTCGCCTGCACTGTAGACGCGATTATTCCCATTTCCGGAACCATTACAGACGACTACGGCGTTTCGTTCGCCCGATTCGCCTATACGATAACCCGCCGCGGAGAAAAGCTGACCGGTGCGATTCCCATCGCCGATTGGGCGGATCGACCGCTGGACGTCAAAGTCAACACGACGTTTGAACCCATCAAAGCTGACGTTCTTCTGGACGACTCGATTTCCCTTTGCATCGAAACCGGCGACGGCTACGACCTTCCGGAAGAACGCAACCCGAACGTTGCCCAGACGCCGACAACGACTCTGGAAATCGTTACGCCGCAGCGTATGAGAACCATTCTCGAAGCGACCGAGCTTAACCTCAGACGGCACTTCGAGACGGTCTTCGACGAAGTCAAAACGACCCGCGACCTGTTCAACTCCATTTCCATTCAGAAGGACCCCGTGGCGGGGAGCCAATCCGCGCTACCGCGCGAAACGCCCAAAACCGCTCCCGATGGTCGCTCTGACGCTTCTGACAATTCGCAACCAGCAACTAGCAACTCCAATCAGGAATCGACCTTGTCGGGCGCTGCGTCCACGCCCGCTGTTCCCGTTGCCGTCCGACTTCTTCACGCAGACCGCGCCGTTCAGAACGCTCGAAAGAACATGCAGGAATTTCTGGCGGAAGCGGAATCGTTTGAAGACCTGGTGGATCAGATGGTCAACAACCATATCGACACGCCGGAATGGAAATCGCGCCTTCACGACGGCATCGCCGTCCCGCTGACGAAAATCGCCAACGAGTCGTTTACCGAACTGGAAAAGCGTCTTATTAAATTCCGCGCCGCTATGGAATCGGACGACTGGTCTGCCCTGCCCGGCTTAAAGACCGCCGCCGCGACACAGTTTGAAACCGTCGTCGTTCAGCTCGACGCCGTCCTGGCGAAAATGCTCCAGATGGAAGACTTCAACGAAGCGATTGAAGAACTCCGCTCGATTATCAAAAAGCAGGAAAAGATGGAATCCGACATGAAAGCCAAGCAGAAGGAAAGCCTGGAAGACCTGCTTTAAGTAATTCGGAATTAGGAATGCGGAATTCGGAATTATGCAGGTGTCACGCTTGCGTCGGGGAGTGCGGCGGCTTGACGCCGCCTTAACCAAAGACCCGCTAATAACCTCTGTTGAGCCCGGATCGCGGCAGTCCCCTGCCGCCCCCGATGGCGGGGGAGCCAATCCGCGCTGCCGCGCGTTTGCCAAAAATCGCTCCCGTTGGTCGCTTTGCTCTTTCTTTATGAAAGTTTTTAAGCCACAAAGAGCGCGAAGATCGCAAAGAAAATGAAAGGCGGTAACGGAGCGACTATCGGGAACGCAGTTACGCTTTGTTCGAATTGTGCAATCTCAAATAACGTAGCCAAAAACCTCCCTTGGATGTAGCCCGTCCTCGGGCGTCTACTTGATGGCTTGCCGTCAAGAAATCGCGGCAGCCTCCAAAAATCTTGAGAACGTGTCAATCCTCCCGTCCCGTGGTTCGCGGGCGTCTTCGCCCGCTAAAGAAATTTTCTACAGAGAAATTCAGAAATAGGTAATACCTAAAAAGAGCTTTAGATTGATTATCCAAAATTCTCATTCAATAATCTCAATAATATCTTACAGCTCTTTCAAATCTTTCCAAGCTTTCGATAGTACGTAACCATGATTTAGCGTACTCGCAACCATTTTTTGCAGCTCGCTGAAGCCAATATTTTCCTTCTTCTTTATTCTGTTTAACCCCTTTAAAAGTATCAGAGTAAAATATTATCCCAAGCATTGTCTGTGCATCAGAACATTCCTGCTTAGCAGATTTATGAAGCCATATCATAGCTTCTTGTTCATCCTTCTCTACATAGTGTCCCTCTAATAAGCAACTTCCCAGAGTACATTGAGCCTCGGCGTCGCCTTTCTGTGCTTTAATTGTAACCTCTTCAATGTTTACATTGTCAAGGCGATGGAAATCAAAGCTATAGGCTGCCGAGTTAAAAATTGTCAACAGGGCGATAAAGCTTAACAAAATTCTTTTCATAATAGAATCTCCATTGTTAAAAATAACAACGCATTGTAACAAAATACAAACTATAAATCAAGCCCATAATACGTTTTTTCTTTTGCGGACTTACGTCCGCGATCCAGAAAGGTTGTTGGCTGCGAAAAGATATTGATCAGCAGGTCAAAGAAACGTTGGCGGGCGAAGACGCCCGCGAACCAGCGGGTCGGAGCGATTTGAAAAACAAAAAAGCGGGAGTTTCCTCCCGCTGTCTGATTATGTATAACGCTTGCGCCAACTACTAACTCCTCACTCCTAATTCCTAACTCGCTTACGCAGGAATAATACGATAACTCCGAGAGCTAACAGCGCCCAGGTTGACGGTTCCGGGACGCCGGAGCCGGGTTCAGGCGTCGGGGCTGCGCCGGCGACCAGATACAAGCCGTCGCTTCTGCCGTCAAGAGTAAACAGGTCTGTGTAGTTGGACAGCCAGGACGATTTATCTCCAACGGTAAATCCTTCGTTAGAAATCAGCTTGTATTCGCTGCCGTCCGTCGCCCAGACGTTAGGATCGCCGTCGAACGCCAAAGAAATCATGCCGTTTCCAGCCGTAAAGAGGTTGTCTGCTCCGAGAATGGTCAAAACGTCGTGATTTTCGTCCGCGCCGGTATAATCTCCAAATTCAAACAGAGCCGTACCGTTGATGATAGAAACGTCGCCTGTTACGCTCAGCGTTCCAACGGAATTGCCGGGCGAGAAGACCGCGCCGTTGTTAATTTCGATGGAGCCTTCAAAGTATCCTTTGAAATCCAGTTCGCCGGCGTTGAGGAAAAAGGCTTCTGCCGAAATGGAACCAGGAGAGTCAATGTTGTTGATTTTCAAAAGACCAGAACCAGACTTGACGATCTTACCGGAGCCGGAAATCGAGTTATTGTTTGTAATTACAATCGGGTCTTCGAGGTCGTCCTCGTAAGCGAAATCCAATTTTGCGCCTTGAGCGATGGTTGTAGCGCCTGCTCCCAACGTCGCGTCGCCAGTCAGCTTGAGCGTACCGCCTTGAATTGTTGTAGTTCCAAAGTAATAGTTTGTACCAGACAGTTCCAGCGTTCCGCCGTCGTCCGACCCGTCGCTGGCTTTAATTAAATTGATAAGGTTTGCAAATCTGTAAGGACCATTTGGAGCTTTGTCATCATCATCTCTGCAACGACCGATTTCACCGGCGTAATTTCCGTTGCTGACAGTTAAGTCGCAATAATCTGTGTATTGGAACGGGGCGCTCGGTTGAATTTGAAGAATTCTGGAATACGCATTGCCGTTTAACGTTCCGATTGTCAAACTGGATTGTCCGGTGCATAACGCCAATTCAGATTCTTTGCCAGTGGAATTTCCATTTATTTCTAACGTAGCTTTAGGCAAGCTGACGTTTGCAGCGTTAAAGGAATCTCCATTGGGAACGCCGAGTTTGATGCGCGATTTTTCAGAAATGGTGGAGTCATTTAATTGAATCGTTCCCGCGAAGGACGGCTGTGAATTTTCTGAATTTAAGCTGTCGGAAACAGCGAAATATATCTCGTTGCCTGACATCTTCAGCGTTCCAGCGCCATCAAGTCCGCTTGAAGACGTGAAATCTTTTTTGGCAACTATCGTTCCGTCGTTAATTGTTGTTGTTCCTGTATACGCAAGAGCGCCGGCAAGAGTAACAACGCCTGATTCCGATTTAGTAACATTGCCGACTCCAGAAATATCGTTGTTAAACGTCTTGTCTGAAGTATGAGCGAATTCCAACGTTCCAATATTGGTTGAATCCGCCTCCTGTACAAAACTAACAGAGCCTGTTCCCAACGAACCATTGCCGGTCAGTTTGAGCGTACCGCCTTTAATTGTTGTTGTTCCTGTATAGTAATTATTTCCATTAATGGTCAGCGTTCCGCCATCGACTGACCCGTCGCTGACTTTAACCAGACCGACCTGGTTGTACCATGCGCTGCCGGGGTTTGCCTCTCCTAAATTCCCGTTGACCGTTCCAGAACCGACGGTCAACGATCCGACTTTCGAGCCGGGGGTGACGTGGCAAAGACGAATTGTCGAACCGGTTTCTGTTTTGAGTTCTTTTACCGTCAAAGCGGAAATATTAGTGATAGAGCCGCTTGTATTGACAAACAGTCCGACAGTAGCGCCTTCATCCAAGTGGAGCGTTCCGTTACCCAGATTGACGGGTTTGGTAGCGCTCTTAGCGCGAATCATAACTTTGCCTGAAACATTGACCGTACCGGTAAATTCCAGCGGCGTTGACAGGTCGGCAGCGTTAATGCTGAATCCGATCCAATCTGATGTTCCGGCAAGCGCCAGCGTTCCCGATCCAGTCAGAGCCGTTGAGGCTGTGAAATACTTATAACCAGAGTTGTTGTTTACTATTTGGAGCGTGGTTCCGTCGTTAATTGTTGTTGTTCCTGTATACGTAAGATCGCCGGAAAGAGTAACAACGCCTGACCCTGATTTGGCAACATTGCCAGCTCCAGAAATATTATTGGCAATCGTCTGGTCTGAAGTATGAGCGAATTCCAACGTTCCATTATTGGTTTCAACATTGACAGCGCCTGTTCCCAGCGTACCGACGCCTGTCAGTTTGAGAACGCCGCCTTTAATTGTTGTTGTACCCCAGTAATAGTTTATACCAGACAGTTCCAGCGTTCCCCCATCTTCAAGAGTATTGTCGTAGGCTTTAATTAAATTTACTCTGTTTACAAATGTGTAAGAAGTCCCGGCTCTACCGATTATCCCGGCGTAATTCCCTTTGTAAACGGTTAAATCGCAGTAAGTGGTTTTATCCTCGGTGGTAAGAATTCTGCAATACGCGTTGCCCTTTAACGTTCCGATTGTCAATTTTGAACCTGTTTTTGGAAAAGCCAATTCCGTATACTTAGAGCTGCCAGCTCCATTTATTTCAACCGTGGCTTTAGACAGGTCGATGGTTACAGCGGCGCTTCCATTTCCAAGTTTAATACGTGTAGGGTTGTTGCCGTCATTAACTACGTTAATCATTCCTGTAAAGTTAGAAGCGCTGCCAATATTAAAAAATATGTCATGTTTTGAAAACTCCAGCGTCCCAGAGCCGAGAAGTTCGCTTGAAGTTGTGAAATTGTTTTGGATATTCAACGTTCCACCGTTAATTGTGGTTGAGCCGGTGTATGTATTAGCGCCGGTAAGAGTCAGCTTACCATTGCCGGTTTTAGTAACGGTCGTTTCATCTCCAGATATAGTACCTGCGTAACTTTGAGGTTGATCAAAATTGAAAATTACACTCGAGGTAATAGAACCTGGCAATGAATCGCCATCGTTGTAAGTATCCGCCTGCATGACAGTTCCCGCCAACAGAACAGCCATTGCTAACATGGCACTTCTGCCGCTTGTTAAAATACGGTTTGAAATACGAATAGACGGATTTGTCGTCTTAGCCATGTATTTACTCCTTCTATTGGGTAAAACTGGGTTATGGGTATATAATCAATCTATGCAAAAGGAACGCCAATGACAAAATACGAATTACGCATTCTTCTTTCTCCAGTACATCAGCCCCGCAGCGCCGAGAAGTAGCAGCGCCCACGTTGACGGTTCCGGAACGCCGGAGCCGGGTTCAGGTCCGGGACCAGGTCCGGGAGCGCCGGCGACCAGATACAAGCCGCCGTCTCTGTTTTCCAGAGCAAACAGACCGCCGAAGTCGTCCGTCAACGAGATGTCGCCAATAAAGTTGGCGCTGGAAATCAATTGAATGTCGGAAGTCGCCCAATCTTCTTCGTCTCCGTTGAGGAAGGACAATTCAATTGAAGAAGCGCCAGCTGTGAACGCAGCGCCGTCGCCGAGAATCAACTGATCATACTCGCCTGACTCAAACGATCCGAATTCAAACAGAACTATACCGCCGTCTGCAACAGTTACGTTTCCAGTAACGCTGAGCGTTCCGATGGAATCGCCGGGCGAAAGAACGCCATCTGCGCCGATAACCATGGCGCCGTTAAAGTCTCCTGCGAAATCCAGTTCGCCCGCCTCGACGGTAAACAAATCAGCTGAAATAGTACTGGGAGCATCGGCATTGTCAATTGTCAAAGTTCCAGAACCGGACTTGACAATCTTACCCGCGCCGGAAATCGGGTTGGCGGTTGTGATAGCAACCTGTTTTTCGTCGCCGTCGGCAACTTCAAATTCTAACGTTCCGGCTTCGCGGATGGTTGTTGCGCCTTTGCTTAAAGTTGCGTCGTCTGTCAGCTTGAGAACGCCTGCTTGAACGTCGATTGTCCCGGTGTACAGGTTTGTCCCGGAGAGCGTCAGCGTTCCGTCAGAGACTTTAACCAGATTGACCCAGTTGTACCACGTGTTTGTATTGTTAGCTTCGCCCAAATTCCCGTTGACGGTTCCAGAACCGACGGTCAGCGTTCCATAATTATTCGCGCCCGGGTTATTGGAGCAAAGACGAACTGTAGAGCCCGTTTCAGTATTGAGTTCCTTGACGGTCAAATTGGAAATCGCCCCGTTGTCGACATGCATGCCGAGGATGACGTTTTCCGCAACGTTGATCGTACCGTTACCCAAGTTGAGCGGTTTTGGGCCGGAGCTTGTACGAATCATGGCATTGCTTAAGACGTCGACAGAGCCGGTAAACGCTTGAGGCGAATCGGCGCTGGCGTTGACGGCAAACCCAATCCAGCCATTGCCTTCAAGTTCTAACGTTCCGGAACCGTTAAGAGCCGTTGATCTCTGGAAATACTTATAATTACCAGTATTGTTTTCAAAGCGAAGCGTTCCTCCGTCGATTACCGTTGGTCCTGTATAGTAGAGATTTCCTTTAATGGTGAGCGTTCCGCCGTCTGCCGAACCGTCAGATGCTTTAACCAGACTGACCATGTTATAATAATTGTCGTCTGCTACGCCAATATTTCCATTGACCGTTCCTTTTCCAACTGTCAGTACTCCATAATTACCTGCGTTTGGACTTGCAGAACAAACTCTGACTGTAGAACCGGTTTCAGTATTGAGTTCTTTTACAGTCAAAGCGGAAGCGACTCCTCCATTTCCGTGCAAGCCGACATTCGCGTTTTTATCCAGATGGAGCGTTGCATTGCCCAGATTGAGATCTTTAACAGGACTGCCTTCGGATTTGATCATAATTTTAGAATTCTCGGCAACGTTGACAGTTCCGGTAAACTCCTGCGGCGTTGTTGTGTCAGCTGTGTTAATACTGAACACAGTCCAACCTTTTCCAGTAAAATCCAACGTTCCAGAGCCGTTGAGCGCGGTCGAGCGTGTAAAAATCTGACGATATCCATCTGAAGAATTTGTGTTTGTAATTTCCAGCGTTCCGCCTTCGATTGTAGTTGTACCAACGTAAAGCATATAATCATTAGATAACGTCAGCGTTCCGCCGTCTGCCGAGCCGTCGTCGGCTTTAACCAAGTTGATATAATTAGTAAATGGATATAAATTCTCGTTTTCTCTTCGACCGATTTCTCCAGCGTAGTTTCCGTTGCCGACGGTTAAAGTACAGTAAGTCGCCGAGGTTGTGTTACCATCAGTGTTAAGAACTCTGGCGTACCCGTTGCCTTGTAACGTTCCAATTGTCAAATCGGAATCTTTGTACTGAAACGCGAATTCCGCATACTTGCCAGACGTGTTTCCGTCGAGTAATAACGTGGCTTTGGGCAGATTGACGTCCGTTGCGGAATAGGTTGTTTGCAAAGCGTTGTTGCTCCAGGAATACGTTGCAGCGGCAAGTTTAATTCGAACGTTGCCAGAAATGCTGGAATCGGCAATCTGAATTGTACCGGTAAAATCAGAGGGCGTATCGCTGGCAATGTTGAAATACTTGTTGTTGCCAGACAGCTTCAGCGTTCCGGAACCAACCAGATCGCTGGTGGATACGAAATCGCTGTTGGAAACTACCAGCGTTCCGCCGTCAATGGTTGTCTTGCCCTTGTAATAAACGGGACCGGACAGAGTGAGCGTTCCGCCGTTTTCTGTTCCATCGCTGGCTTTTGTCAAATTGAAATAGTTTACAAAACGCGTAGACGAAAGATCCGAAGACATGGCATAACGTCCCATTTCACCGGTAAACGTTCCGGATTTCAACGAAATCGTGTTTAAGTCGTCAGCGGCTATCGAGTCGTTTAAGTTCATAACGCGAGCATAACCATTATTACTTGTAACGTCATTAAAAGTTACGGTTTTTGCAACGCCGCTGAAGGTTAATTCTGTGTAATAGCTGGAACTGCCTCCTATCATTCTTAGAGTAGATTTGCCAAGATTGGCGTCAGTTGGCAGAATAAGTCTGGTTGCGCCGTTAATTTGAACGACGCCCGTAAGGGCCTGCGGCGTTGAAGGGTCAGCCGTGAAGTTCAGGGTCATATTTCTGTTGTTTGTGCCGTTGACGCCTTCAATCGCAATTTTCCCGTTTCCCGCAAACCCGGCAGAGGTAATCGATGTATTTGAACCATTGCCCTTAAATACCAATACGTAACAATCAACCGTAGAAACGCCGGTATATGAAAAGCCGCCTCGAAGATTAACGCGAGCTCCGCTGTCTGACCCCCAGGTTCCCGTTGCATACAGGTTTGTGGGAACCGAACTGGAAACGTCGTTGACGGATCCCGTATAAATGATTTCGCCATTTACGGCGTTGAGTTCCAGATCTCCGCTGGTCGCGTCGCCAGTAATAGTTGCGGGAATGTCATCGCCGAGATTATAAGTAACGCGGTCTGCGTTAGCGGGGCTGACAAACAAGCCGACAACCAGCGCGGCAATAACCGCAATGAACGAATTAATCGAAATCTGACGGGAAGAGGATTTAACGACAGCCATCGTATTCTCCAGTAAAATCTTTATGGTTTGGGAAAATTTGATATTCAAGGAAAGCTGCAGGCAAAACGTACAGATACAATTCGCCTAAATAACTCATGTATTATAATATATTATAATCAGTATTTTAGAAATTGTCAAGCAATTGCAAATTTTTTTGAGATTTTTTATGAGAATTTAGGGAAAGATTTCGGGATTGGTAAAGATTAGGTATGGGGGAGCAATCTGGGAGACTTCTGGGAGAGAGCTGAGAGACTTCTGGGAGGATTCTGGGAGAACTCCCAGCAGTTCCCAGCTTTTAACTATGTTGTCGTAAGCGACCAACGGGAGCGGTTATTGGCAGACGCGCGGCAGCGCGGGTTGGGAGCGGCGCCTCGCCGCCGCGAAGCGAAACTCCTCACTCCTCACTCCTAATTCCTAATTATTCTCTCTCGTCGTCCCAGACGCCGGCTGGTTTGCGGATTTTGTATCTCAAGAGTTTTCTGTCCAGCGTGGAGCGCTCGATTCCCAGCAAAGAGGCGGCGCGGCTCTTATTCCATTCGCAGTATTTCATCATGGCTTCGATATGGCGCGCTTCCATGTCGGTTAAAGAGCAAGGCGTGAAGGTAGAGCCTTCCTGCTGCGGTCCGGCGGTAAACGAGTCTCCGGCGGTGGCGAGGTTGGAAAGGAGCAAGTCCGACTCACTGATTCTGGCGCTGCGGCACAACACGACGGCGCGTTCAATCACGTTTTTCAGTTCTCGGACGTTGCCGGGCCAGCGGTATTCCTGCAGACAGCGCATCGCCGACGGCGTGAACCCTTCGATCTTTCTGCCGGTTTCGTCTTTGAACCGTTTGAGGAAATACTCCGACAGCGTGATGATGTCTTCCGGACGCTTTCTCAGCGGCGGAACGACGATTTCCAGAACGCGAAGCCGGAAGAACAGGTCGCGGCGGAAGTTCTTTTCCGTTACTTCCTTTTCGAGGTCGCGGTTGGTAGCGGCGATAACGCGGACGTCAACGGTAATCGGCTTGTTTCCGCCGACGCGTTCAAAGGGATGCCCTTCCAGAACGCGGAGGAACTTCGCCTGAATGTTGGGGCTCATTTCGCCGATTTCGTCCAGCATGAGCGTTCCGCCGTCGGCGGCTTCAAACTTCCCGATTTTGCGTTCCGTCGCGCCGGTAAACGCGCCTTTTTCGTGACCAAACAGCTCGCTTGCCAGCAGATCTTCCGACAGCGCGGCGCAGTTGAGGCACAAAAACGCGTTGTTCGCCCGGACGCTGGAATAATGAATGGCGCGGGCGACGAGTTCTTTTCCCGTCCCGCTTTCGCCGCGAATGAGAACCGTTGCTTTACTGCCAGCCGCCAGAGCGATCTGCTCGGTAATATCCATCATGATTTGGGAGTTCCCGACCAGTTCCGACTGCACGCCCAGTTGACGGCGCAGCTGCATGTTTTCGCTTTCCACCTTTTTGAGGTTTCGCGCCAGCTGATTGCGGTGATTGAGGTTGTCGAACACGACCGCCAGGGCGTCGGCGACTGCCAGAGCGTAGTCCAAGTCGGCGGGTACCGGCTTTTCCATAGCGTCGGTGGAAAAGAGATGTATCAGCCCCAAAATGGAATGTTCAAACCGAAGCGGAGCGCAGATCATGCTCTTGGCGTCCAGCTCGCCCCGGCTGTCCTTTTGAGCCAGCGAGCTGTCTTCGCCGATGTCCTGCGCCATGATTCCCTGCCCTTCCCGAACGACCGTCGTTGCCAGGAAGTCGGAAACGCCGCGGTACTTCACGCCGCGCCGGCTTTGGAACGTTAAAAGCTGAAGCTGAGAGGCGTTTGTAAACCGTTCCGGCAAGATTTCCGGGGGGAGAAGCATAACCGCGCCGATATCGACGGGGATGTGTTCCATGAGGGCTTCGAGAGCCTTGTCCGCCGCCTCTTTGAAGTCGTCAACCCGGCTTAAATCCAAAGCCAGCTTGCACAGGTCGGTTGTCATGGACGTCTTTCCGCGGACGTCGGCAGGCTGAATTCCCTGATCCAAAAGCTGGGTTTTGTTGCGTCGGTGCGTAATGAGTTCCGACTCCCTCTGCTGGGCGCCCGCCCCGTTGACGCCGATTGTCATTTGCGGGTCTGTCAGCGGCAGCGGCGCAGACGATTTGGCGTACGCCTGCTGAACGTTTTCGACAAAATAGAGCAGCGTCTTGCCGATACGGAGAATCTGCCCTGGCTCCAGGCGCATGTCCGTCGTTACAGGGTCAGCGTTGAGATACGTGCCGTTGCGGCTGTTGAGATCTCGGACATACCAGTCGCCGGAATTGTAATAGACTTCCGCGTGCGTTCGACTGCATCGGTCGTCGCTGAGTACAATCTGATTGGTCGACGCTCGCCCGATTGTCGTCGTCTTGCCGGGAATGAGCTGGAATATCGTACTCCAGCTTTCGCCATCTCGAATTACCAGGTATGCCATGGGGAGTTAGGGGGTAGCTTCTAGCTCCTAGCTTCTAGCTTTTAGCTAACAGCTAGCGGCTAGCAGCTAAACTTTAGTGTTTAATCTTTTCGTAAAGCTGAACGTACTGGCTGGCGGAACGGCTCCATGACCAGTCCTGCTTCATGCCGCGTTCAATAAGCGTTGAGCGCGTCTCCTGCTGATAGTACGTCCACAGAGCGTTGTTGACGCAGTTTGTGAATTCGTCGATGCTGTCGTTTTCAAACGCGAACCCGTTAGCGGAGTTGTCTGCCAGGGTTTGCTGAGTTGTATTGACGACGGTGTCCGCCAGCCCGCCGGTGGAATGAACGATCGGCAGCGTGCCGTAGTGCAGAGCGTACATCTGCGTCAGTCCGCACGGCTCGTATCGGCTGGGCATGAGGAACAGGTCTGAACCGGCGATAATCTGATGCGCCATGGAATCGGAGTACATCAGCCGAACGGCGATCTTGTTGGGGAACTGGTTTTGCAGGTCGAGAAGCATGTTCTGATAGCACGCCTCGCCGGTTCCCAACACGACCCATTGAGCCGGGTGCTGCGGCGCGATCCGACGCATGGCTTCCGCGATTAAATCGTATCCCTTTTGGTACGACAGCCGCCCGACGGTTCCCAGCAACGGCGCGTCGAGGTCTTCGTGCAGTCCGAGCTGCTGCAAGAGCGCTTTCTTACACGCTCGTTTGCCTTCCCGCCAGGTGGAAACGTTGTACGTCTGAGCCAGGTTGGGGTCCGTTTCCGGATTCCAGGCGTTGAGGTCAACCCCGTTGAGAATTCCGTACAGATTGTGACGCCGGCATTGCAGAATCCCTTCCAGCCCGCAGCCCAGCGGCGCCGACTGAATTTCCAAAGCGTAACGCGGCGAAACCGTCGAAACGGCGTCTGCAAAGGCGATGCCCGTCTTGATGAGGTTGAGCCGTCCGTACGCCTCCATCTGATCCATGTTGAAGTACTTCCAGTCCAGCCCCGTGAGGTTCATGTCCCAATGCCAGAACGATCCCTGATACGCCAGGTTGTGAATCGTAAACAGCGACGCGATGTTGGCGTATCGCGGATAAAGCCGGTATTCCGTTTTTAAGTACGCGGGAATAAGCCCCGTCTGCCAGTCGTTGGCGTGAAGGATGTCAACTTTCAAGTCCAAAAGACGAATCGTCTCCATCGCCGCGCGGCAGAAGAAAACGTACCGCTCGCAGTTGTCGATAAAATCAGAGCCGTCTGGATTTTGGTAAATGCCGTCGCGATCGAAATAATCCTTCTGATAGATCAAATAAACCGGCGTGTCGGTTCCAGGCACGACCGCTTTGAGAATGCGCCCTTCGACCGTTTTGTCTCCAACGGGAGCGGAAAACCTCAGCCCCGGGTCTTGAATGTCAAACCCCTTCTGGAGAGTTTGTTTGTAAGCGGGAATAATCAAAGCGCAATTGTTCCCGGAACGATTGAGTTCGACCGGCAAGGAACCGCAGACGTCAGCTAAACCGCCGGTCTTGGAAAAGGGCGCCGCTTCGCTGGCTACAATCAATATATTCACTGTGTTGCTCTCCTGGTTGAGTTTGACAAGGCACGCGGTCGAAACGATTATTGTATTTCGATTCCCATGCCGTACTATGTATTATACGCTCTATGGAATTGTTGACAAGAGGGACGGGACAATTAGTAATTAGTAATTAGTAATTACGCAAGCGCTGCTCGATAATTAACAATGCACTAGGCGCTATGCACTAAGCACTAAGCACTACGCACTAATCTCATAAACAATTCCGCCTGTTCGGGCTTTAATATTGTATACGATTGCGGAGGTGAAAGTGTTTCATCGACATCAAACAGCGAGGCTGGCGGGGTGATGACGTCTATCTTCCCCAGTTTAAAGGCGAACGCTTTCGGACGTCCGGAAAAGTACTCGTAGTACGTCTGTTCGGACACGCCCGCGCCGTCTTTTGTGCCTTCCCAGATCGCCCAGGGCGTGTTCTCCCGCATGGCGAGAACTTCCGCGACAGCAACGACTTTTTGAACCGGAAACGTCGAGTAAATCACCAGCCTTTTGACCGTGATAGGCGGAAACGACTTTCGGTACTCGTACTTCTTTTCCCCGAGAACGATGCGTTCCACCAGCTCCGGTTTTATGGAAATGAGCAGCGTATCGCAGCCCTTGAAACGATTCGAATTGTGATAGTCTCTGTAATACATAACAGCGATTATACCAGAGCATGGCGCGCTTGACAAGAGGGACGGGGTGAATTAGCAATTAGCAATTTTCAATTAGCAATTACGCAAAGCGCAGGCTCAAAATCTGTGAGCAGCGTCAATTGCTCATTGCTAATTGCTCATTGAAATTTTTTCTCCCCCCCCGGTTGTACTGAATGCACAAATAGGATATAATGAATAATAAGAGGAATAACTATAGTTTTCTTTTTTCATTGCGGAGTTCGTCTACACGACGAGTTCACAGGAGATAAAAAACATGAAAATCAAGCAAGTTTCCGTTTTTTTGGAAAATAAGCCGGGACGCCTGTACGAAGTGTGCAAGCATTTGGCGGACGCCGACATCAACCTCGTTACCCTTTCTCTGGCGGATACCGAACAGTTTGGCATTCTCCGTCTGATTGTCGAGGATTGGGAAAAGGCGAAGCAGCTCATGGAAGCCGACGGCCGCGTCGTCAAAATCGTCGACGTCGTTGCAACGGAAATCAAAGACGAACCCGGCGGGCTGGCTCGCGTTCTGAAAGTCTTTGATGAAGCCAACGTCAACGTCGAATACATGTACGCGTTCACCCGCAAAATGGAAGATTCCGCTATTCTGATTCTTCGATTCGACAACCCCGATTTTGCTATCGAAGCCCTCCAGAAAGCCGGCATTCGCGTTATTTCGTCAGAAGAACTGTTTACGAATTTGAAAGACTAGCTTCTAGCTATTAGCCGCTAGCCATTAGCTTGTACGTTTAAGGTTCTCAGTTTTTAACGCTTATCGTTAGAAACAGAATAATTAAGCTTACAGCTAGTAGCTAGCAGCTAACAGCTCTTTTACATATTCCCTATCCCCCTATGAAAGACCTCTCATTTCCTCCGCGAATTTGGAATCCGGCGGAGAGTATGGATCGCGAAGCGTTGGAAGCTTTGCAGCTGTATCGGCTTAAAGAAGCGGTTGCGCGCATGTCAATCGTGCCGATGTATCAAAAGAAATTCAAGGAAGCCGGCGTTTCCGTTGACGATATTAAAACGCTGGACGACATCCGCCGTCTGCCCTTTACAACCAAGCAGGACTTGCGCGAAGGGTATCCGCTGGACTACATCGCCGTTCATCGTTCGGAAATCGCCCGAATTCACGGCTCGTCCGGCACGACGGGCAAACCGACCTTTATGGCGTATACGCAGGAAGACCTCCGCACGTGGGCGGACTTGTGTTCCCGATTCCTCGTTGCTGGCGGGCTTCAGCCGCACCATCTGGTTCAGATCTCGTTCGGATACGGCATGTTTACCGGCGGATTTGGTCTGCATTACGGCGTCGAAAACGTCGGCGCTGCTGTCATTCCGCTGGCGGCGGGCAACACGCCCCGACAGGTTATGTCGCTGATGGACCTCAAGCCGGAAACGCTTATCTGTACGCCGTCGTACGCAACCGTTATTGCGGAAGAAGTTCAGCGACAGGGCATCACGCCAGACGAACTGCCGCTGAAATACGCTCACGTCGGGTCGGAACCGTGGACGGAAGACATGCGTCACCGCATTCAGGACGCCATGGGAATTATGGTCTTCGACAACTGGGGGCTTTCCGAGGCGTTCGGCCCCGGCGTTTCCGGAGAATGCGTCTACCAGCACGGCATGCACATTCAGGAAGATCGCTTTATTGTCGAATGTCTTGACCCGGACACGCTCGAACCGGTCAAGCCCGGCGAGCTGGGAGAACTGGTTATTACCAGCCTGTCCCGCAAGGCGATGTCGATTATCCGATACCGAACCCGCGACCTGGCGTATATTCTCGACGAAGGCCCTTGCAAGTGCGGTCGAACGACAAAGAGAATGTCCCGAATCAAGGGTCGTTCAGACGACATGTTCATCATCCGCGGCGTCAACGTCTTCCCGACCCAAATCGAGGAAGCGCTCTTGCGCGTCAAAGGCACGGCTCCGCATTACGTTATTGAAATCGACCGTCCCGGCGCCATGGACGAAATGACCGTCAACGTCGAGATTCTGCCGGAATACTTCTCCGACAAGATGTCCGACATGAAAGAGATTTCCCAGAAGATCGGCGACGCAATCAAGTCCGTAACCGGCGTCCGAGCGAAACTCAACCTTGTTCAGTACGCCACGCTGGAACGATTCCTCGGCAAAGCCAAACGCGTTATCGACAAACGCAAGCTGAATTAGGCAGGAATTAGGAAAGTGTCACGGGGAGTGCGGCGCCCATAGGCGCCGCCTTGTCCAATGTGTTACAAATAATCTTTGTTCAGTACGGTTCGCGGGCGTATCGCCCGCTTTATTTTTAGCCGCAAAGAACGCAAAGATCGCAAAGCAATCTTTAAAACTTTGCGGACTTCGCGTGATTTCTTTTGCGGACTTCGTCCGCCTTGAAAAAACTTAGGTCGCCAGCAAGCTGGCTCCCTTTTAGAGAAGTTTTTTCAAGTTAAATAATATGAGGGGAAAACCTTTTTTGAAAAAAAGGTTCTTCCCCTCAAACTCCCCTTTCCAAAAAACTTTAGTAAGGGGAGAAAATTCGGTTGGAAACGCCATAAACCAATCGGCGAAAATCCGTCTAATCCGTAAAATCCGTGTGCGGATTGACCCGCTCAAGACCTAAAGCGCCTCGCCGTTACTTCATATTTTCCAAGTTCTTAATGGTTTCTGGGACGTCGATCAGCGGCTGGTTGGCTTCGTCTTCGATGAGATAATATTCAACCCCGGCTTCCTGAGCGGCAACGAGGATTTCCTTAATCGGCAGAGAACCTTTGCCGACGGGAACGGATCCCGGGTACTTGCCGTCAGGCGAAGGCGTGAAGTCTTTGACGTGCATGAGCTTGATCCGGTTCGGATACTTCTTGATAATCTCAACCGGGTCGGCTTTCCACGGGTAGACGACCCACGTAATATCCAGTTCGACAACGACGTTTTCCGGGTCGGTCAGTTCCATGAGCAGGTCGAACATGGTCTTGCCGTCCTTATACGGGGCGAATTCCTGAGAGTGGTTGTGAATCTGGAACTTCATGCCGTGCTGAGCCAGCAGTTTCGCCGCCTTGTTGATAACCTCGGCGTGATGGCGAACTTCCTCTTCCGTTAGACCCTTGTCCCGTCCGCCTTTGCAGGGCAGATACGCGGTGCCGGCGTACTTCACGCCCAGCGTGATAGCGTCCTGAACGGTCTGTTCCGGATTCTTTTCCCACTGATCGAACCCGAAATTCCGGCTGACGGGAATGAATCCGTGTTCGTCGACCATCTTCCGGTATTCCTGAAGCGAATGTCCGTACGGGTTGTTACATTCAATGTAGACGAACCCGACTTCCTTGGCGACGTCCATCGCCTTGTTGAGGTCTTTCGACGCTATCTGACGATACGAGTACAGGTTGACGCCAACCTTGCCCTTGAACCATTCGTTGTTCCCAATCGTTGACGCCGGCGCGTCCGCGAACGCCGTCGCCGCGCAGAACAGAATTAAGCTTAATGTGATAAAAAGTCTTTTCATGATAGTAATTGATAAAAGTTGCGAGTTGCGAGAAGTTAGAAGCTATTAGCTTCTAGCTCCTAGCCGCTAGCTTGGTTATTCTTGATTCTTGTAACAATGCAAGAATCGGGTTTATCAAGCTAATAGCTAGAAGCTAGCAGCTAAAAGCTCTACTCCCTATTCCCTAAATAGACCTCATATACGCAGCGTCCTGACGGATGCTTTCTTCGTAGCCGAGTTTATTGTCGATTGACCCTTCAATAACCTGCGTTCCGAAGAATCCAATTTCTCGATACGCAGCGAGAACCTGAGCGTAGTCGATGCGTCCTTTGCCGAGAATGCCATGGTCTTTGCAGTGACATTCGACGATGTGTCCTTTGAGCTTGCGGATGTCGTCGCAGATTCCTTCCGTCGTGCCGAACAGACGAATCATGTTGCCGGGATCGTAGTAAATCTGAACGGCGGGGGAGTTGACGCCGTCGATAATTCTCAGGTGCTGTTCCGCGTTAAGCGGGGCTTCGACAGCGAGAATGACGCCTTTGTCTTCCGCCTTGGGCGCGAGCGCTTTGAACCGTTTAATCGTCTCAGCATACTTTTCGTCGGTGTTGAGGTCGGCTTTCCCGAAGAAGGAAATGAGAACCTGTTTGACGTTCATCGCCGCCATCGCGTTGATGCAGCTTGTAACCTGTTCTTCAGCGTCCTGAATCTGCCACAGCGGGTTGCCGTTGAACTCGCCCATGGCAAACGAGGTAATCGCAACGCCGGTCTTCTGCGAGCGTTCCAGATACTCCTTCTGAACGTCCGGATTTCTCAGGTCGCCGTTGTCGCGCGGGCGGAGACTGAAGGACACCTGAAGGGCGTCCAGACCGAGCTTCTGCGCCTGTTCGAAGTTGCTGGACCACGTCCCGATTTTATAGACGTGACGTTTTTCTTCCGCCTGAGCGGATCTGGTTAAAGCGCCGCAGGCAATCGCGGCAAGACCAGCTGCGGAACCCTGCAGCATGGCGCGGCGGGATATAATGTTATTCATGAGTCGTTCCTCTCGTATCAGTTAAAGGGGGGAAAACAAAAAAACTGTCCAATTCCTGATTGAACAGTTCTGATTATACAGCAATCAAAAATCAATTGCAAGGGTAGGGGGGAATTTTTCGGAATTCGGAATAAGCGCTTCGCGGCGCTCCTCACTCCTCACTCCTCACTCCTAACTCCTAACTCGCTTACGCAGGAATAATACGACAACCCCAAGAGCTAATAGCGCCCACGTTGACGGTTCCGGGACGGCGGAGTTTCGCATCGCGCCCATATAGAACGTACTGTAAACGTCTGAGACAGTAAACGTATCTTCTGCTCCATGGTCATAGACTTTTACCGTCCAGATGCCGGTGGGGTCTTCTCCCCAATAGACGTTGGAAGTAAACGACCACGTTAAGTCGTTAACGTTCTCTTTAAGGGAGTTCGGGTCGTAAAAAACCAAAATACTCTCCAATCCGTTGTGTTCCAGTATAACTTCCATATAACGGGCGTCGAATCCGACGGACGGGTCGTCTGCTTTAGCGGATAACGTAATGACGACTTCTTCCAGATCCTGTTTGATAATTCCCGAATTGAGAAACGTCTCGTCGGTAATCGTTTTTGTATCGGAATAAAGCAGTTTGTTTTCTGCCTCCATGGTTTGGAAATAGTTGTCTGTTACGTAGGCAGCCGTTGATGAGTAATACTCTTGAGCGGCAGCCAGCGCGTCATTTTGGGACGCCTCGTGCGTTGTTATATAATAGTTGTCGTAGGAAATGGAATCTGCATTAAGGGTGGATTGGTACGCCAGCATTTCGGTAGGAGTAATTTCCATGGTTGACCAGTTAATAGTAGCGACTGTCTGCGGCGTAACCGTATCGAATTTACCGCCCAATGTCGTTTCAGGGTCAAGAATGGCGTCAATTAACCCCTTCGCGTTAATCTGTCCGAATCCATAGGTGGGAGAAAACGACAATCCTGCCGCGTTGGTAATCCAGGCGTCATGGCGATTCGTTACTTCGATATCGATTTTTGTAGACGTCCTGGCAAGAAGATGTTTGATAAACCGGACGTCGCATGTCTGATCCGGATACGTTGTTTTATAGGCGTCTATAGCCAAAGCAAGTACGCCAGACGCTATCGGGCAAGCCGCAGACGTCCCTCCGAACGAGGGATTCATATTGCCGGCTGCCGCCCCCTGATAGTCGTAATTGGAGACGAATTCGTAGTCTTTGTAGGTAAAAACGTTGCCTGCCAGGATGTCTTCCCGGTCAGCGGTTTGAATTCCAACGCCAGGGGCGCAAATAAAGACGCAGGCGCCGTAATTACTGAACTTCGCGAATCCGGTATAATCTGTTGTGTCGTTTTTCCCCGTTGCCCCAACTGCAATTGTGTATGGGTGAGAGGGAAATATCTTCTTGTTGCAATCTTTGCCGTTGGGGTAAAGACGCTTATTGCGTTCGTTGCCGGAAGAATACAGTAAAATCGTATTGTTTGCCCTGGCGTCGGCAATGGCGGATAATTTTGACTCCGATTCAATTATGTTGAATCCGACCCCAGAGCCGTATGAGTTGTTTTTGATGTCAATAGCGCTGTTGTTGTATTCGATAGCATGAGCAACGGCGTATTCTCCAGCCAGGGATCTTTCAGGAAGATGGAGGTCTAACGATTGACAGGGAAAGTCCACGCGGATGGGAACGATTGTTGCGCCGTAAGCGGATCCGTAGGTGTTAGTTTCTGAATCGTATGCGGCAATGCAGCCCGTTACACAGGTTCCGTGGTAATCGCTTTGACTCATGGACGTTCCAGGAAGTTGGTCTTTTTTAATATCTGCTTTGTCCCAGACGGCAGACGTGTCGGTTGCCGACTGGATTGGCAGCGTCGGCAACAGTTCCTTGTATATGTCGTTGTTATAGATAATCCCGAAATTGTATGCAGAAGCTTTATCGACATTAGATTTGAAAAACGGGTGATTCATATTGATGCTGTCGTCAATAACGCCCACGACCACGTTCTGACCGGTAAATCCCAAATTCCAGGCGTACGGCGCGTTGACGGCGTCCAGAAAAGAACTGTACGTTGTAGGAACGGCTTTCTCTTGTGCAAATAAACTGACGCTTAATAAAGCGACGATTGTAACGATTCCGAAAAATCGGTAAAATGTATGGATTGCAGGCATGATAAATGCGGGTTGGAAATAAAATATAAAATATATCTTTTATATATTATACACGATTTTTAAAAGAATTTCAAAAATATTGAGATATCTAAAGAGGAAAGGGTAAAAAGGATAAAATCCAGCAGGTCGAAATGGGAATTCTACGTAAGATGTTTTTCTTGTATCAGCAAGGCGCCTAGAGACGGACGCCATCCAGAGGACGTTTTTAGCTTACGCAAAACGATATTTCACCATTCGAACGTTCATTAACCAATCGGCGCAAATCCGTCTAATCCGTTAAATCCGTGTACGGACTGACTTGCTAAAAAGCCAGATGCGCAGTTACCAGATGAGCCTTATTTTCTTTTCCGCAGGAATACTACCATAACGCCCAGCGCCAGCAGCGCCCACGTTGCCGGTTCCGGAACGGCGACGCTCGGGTTGACGGTCGCTTCCAGTTTGCCCATGTAGAACGTACTGAAAACATCGCTGATAGTAAACGTGTCTTCCGTTCCAGTGTTGTAGACGTTTAACATCCATTCGCCTGTTGGGTCTTCGCCCCAGAAGGCGTTGGAGCAGAACGACCAGGTTATAGAGTTAACGTTGTACTGAGCGCTGTTGGGGTCGGCAAACGCCAGATAGCTTGTTACGCCGTCATGGTCGAGCGTGATTTGCATGTAACGCGGGTCGAACCCGGTTGTCGTGTTAGTTGCTGAGGCGGTCAGCGTTACGACGACTTCTTCCATGTCCTGTTTGAGAATGCCGGAACTGAGGAACGAGTCGTCTGAAATGGTTAATGTGTCAGTATAAACCGGTTCGTTTGCCGCCATGAGTTCGAAATCGTTTGGCGTTACGTACGCCGCTGACCCGGACTGGTATTCCGCCGCCGCGGCGAGAAGCTCTTCTTCGGATATGCCGAAAGTCGTCATGTAGAAGGAGCCGCCGGAATTGCCGGCCGACGGATAGGTTGTTGTGTATTGCAAAAACTGTTCTGTCGAAACCGTCATGGTTGACCAGTCAAACGCGGCGACCGTTGGTTCTGTTACAATGTCGTAATTCTTGCCAAGCGTTCCGATCGGATCGAGAATGGCGTCAATCAATCCTTGAGCGTTAATCTGTCCGAAGCCGTAGGTGTGAGAGAAGGAAATGCCAGCGTTGTTTGTAACCCATTTTACTTCCTCTGCTGTAGCGTTGACGTCGATTTTCGTTGACGTTCTGGCGAGAAGCTGCTTGATATACCGGACGTCGCAGGTTTGATCCGGATAGGCTTGTTTATAGGCGTCCAGAGCCAGAGCCAAAACGCCGGACGCTACCGGGCAGGACGCGGACGTCCCGTTAAACGACGAATTCATGTTGCCGGTAACGGATCCCTGATAACTGGATTGAGAAACCAGCGTGCAGCCGTAGGTGAACACGTTGCCGGTCGTGGATTCGTCTTCCCGGTCAGAGGTTCGGATTCCAACGCCCGGCGCGGTTATGAACACGCAGGCGCCGTAGTTGCTAAACGGCGCGTATCCAGTATAATCTGTTGAATAGTTTTTGCCGGTGGCGGCGACGGTGATTGTGTACGGATGAGCGTTTGTTATTCTTTTTGAGCAGTCTTTGTTGTTGGAGTAATTGGTTTTATTGCGTTCGTTGCCAGCGGAGTAAAGCAAAATCGTGTTGTTTGCCATGGCGTCGTTAATGGCGGCGATTGTCAGGGCAGCGTCCTGACCGATATATCCCATCGAAGTTCCGTAGGAGTTGTTTTTGATGTCAATATTTTCGTTCTCATAAACAAGAGCTTGAGCGAACGTATAGTTTCCAACGCTATAGCCGCCGTATGAAGCGGGAAACGCCTGACAGGGGAAATCGACGCGAATGGGAACAATTGTCGCGTCGTAGGCGGGACCATAGGTGTGAGAGTCTGAATCGTAGGCGGCAATGCACCCGGTTACGCTTGTACCGTGAGAATCGTATTCGCTGACAGAGTTTGAGCTGGAGTTTGTATATTTAACAGTGGCTCTGTCCCAAACGGCAGACGTATCGTTTTGGTTTTGCGTCGGCAGATTCGACATAAAATTCTGCCTGAAAAAAGCGTTGTTGTATATAGCGCCGGTATTGTACGCTGAATCCGTATCAATATTAGAACTGAAGAACGGGTGATTCATGTCAATGCTGTCGTCGACAACGCCCACGACAACGTTTTCACCTGTATACCCCAAATCCCACGCGTACGGGGCGTTGACCGCGTTGAGATAGGATGCATACTGAGTTGGAACGGCTTTGTCTTGTGCGTAAAGGCTGACGCTCAGTAAAGCGACGATTGTAACGATTCCGCAAAATCGGTAAAATAGTTTAGTTGATAACATGGTATTGCTGCAAGTTACGTCTGCAAGTTTTGTGATAGGGAAAACGCATTCGTCGAGACGAGAAGCAAATTATATACTTCTCCCCTTCAACGCAAAGCCCCTATAGCGTTATTATATATTATACACGATATTCTGAAAGCAATACCCAATTTTTACGAAAAAACACTAAAAAAGAAGGTGCAAGAAAAATTGCTCATTGCTAATTGACAATTGCTAATTGTCCGTTCCTCCCTTGACAAGATGAAAAATTGTGGCAAGATTATATATAAACAGCGGTAAGTATTAAGCGCTAGGCGTCTTATAATTAGGAATTAGGAGTGAGGAGTGAGGAGTTAACGCAAGCTACTCAAAGAATCATTCCGCTTATCGCTAAACATGCATCAATAACAATTATTGTCAAATGAATCAATCCGAAGAACTGAAAACCGCCGCGTTGGCGTACCATTCCCAGCCTGTTCCGGGAAAGACGTCTGTAAAAATTACCAAGCCGTGCGAGACTGCGGCGGAACTGTCGCTGGCGTATACGCCGGGCGTTGCTGCGCCGTGTCTGGAAATCAAGGAAGACGTACAAAACGTCTGGAATTACACCGGCCGCGGGAACTCCGTCGCTGTCGTTTCTGACGGCACTGCGGTTCTCGGCTTGGGCAACATCGGACCGGAAGCCGGCTTGCCGGTTATGGAAGGCAAAGCCGTTCTGTTCAAACGGTTTGCGGATATCGACGCTGTCGCGCTGTGCATCGGGAAAGTTCATCAGGAAAACGGACGCACGGACGCGCAGAAGGTTATCGAGACTGTCGAACGGCTCGAACCGACTTTCGGCGGCATCAATCTGGAAGACATCGGCGCGCCCGCCTGTTTCGAGATTGAACAGACGCTCAAAACCCGGATGGGAATCCCGGTTTTCCACGACGATCAGCACGGAACGGCGATTATTTCTCTGGCGGCGATTATCAACGCCTTGAAGATGGTCGGCAAGAAGATTGAGGATTGCCGATTCGTCGTCAACGGAGCGGGCGCCGCCGGCATTTCCTGCAGCGAACTGTACATTACCGCCGGGGCGAGACGCGAGAATTTCCTCATGTTCGACAGTAAAGGCGTCATTTCCACTCAGCGCACGGACTTGAACGAGCAGAAAGCCCGGTTCGCCGCCGAAACTAACGTCAAGTCTTTAGCGGAAGCGATGTTTGGCGCAGACGTCTTTCTCGGCTTGAGCGTCGGGAACATTCTCACGCCGGAGATGGTTAAGACGATGGCAGACCACTCGATTATTTTCGCCATGGCGAACCCGATTCCGGAAATTGACCCGGCGTTGGCGCGTCAGGCAGGCGCAGGCGTTGTCGGAACAGGACGCAGCGATTTCCCGAACCAGATCAACAACGTCCTCGGATTCCCCGGCATTTTCCGCGGCGCGCTCGACGTTCAGGCGACCGACGTCAACATTCCCATGCAGCTTGCCGCCAGCAAAGCGATTGCGGAAATCGCCTGCGAGCAGGTTCCGGACGAGCTTAAGAAGGAATACGAAACCGTCTACCCGGCAGACAGCGCCGCTGGCATGTTCGACGGCGTCAACCCGCTCAAAAACGATTACGTCATTCCGAAACCGTTTGACCCCCGCGTCGTTCCGCGCGTTGCCCGATACGTCGCCCAGGCGGCTATGGACTCCGGCGTCGCCCAGAAACAAATCGTAGACCTCGACGCGTACGAAAAGAGCGTTGCCGACAGAATTAAGGGCTAAGGATCAACTCTTTTGTAACAATATTGGGGTGCGGCTGCTTGACGCCGCGCTCCAAAAAATTTCTAATTTCTCTCCCCTGCCCCTTGCAATTATTTTTCTCTTTCGTTATACTGAAAGTAATCTATTATTCCCCCTTTCCCCTAACTCAACGGAGAAAATCATGAAATTAATTCACAATTGTTTACTGTTATTGGCAGTC
The DNA here is from genome assembly GCA_017407125.1 of Thermoguttaceae bacterium. Lineage (GTDB taxonomy): Bacteria > Planctomycetota > Planctomycetia > Pirellulales > Thermoguttaceae > RUG11551. The sequence goes on along the minus strand of JAFQXE010000047.1, from coordinate 28,839 downwards.
CTGGCAGCCTCGACTGCGTTCGCGCAAGAGCAGGTTTACGACGTCGTTATTTACGGCGGGACGTCGGCGGGCGTAACAGCGGCGGTAGAAGCGGCAAAACACGGCAAGAGCGTTATTATCGTCTGTCCGGACGTCCATCTGGGCGGTCTGTCGTCCGCCGGCCTGGGTCAAACCGACTCCGGCAACAAAGCGGTTATCGGCGGTCTGTCACGCGAGTTCTATCATCGTCTGTGGCTTCATTACGCCAAGCCGGAATCCTGGAAGTGGGAACCTGCTCGCGACGTTGTCGGCGGCAAAGGCGGGCACGCTTTCGACGCCAATACGCAAACCGCGTGGAACTTTGAACCCAGCGTCGCGGAAGCCGTCTTTGAACAGTTTATCAAAGAGAACAACGTGCCCGTCGTTCGCAACCAGTATATTGACCGATCCGGGAAAACGACAGGCGTAATCAAAGAGGGTAACAAAATCGTCGCCATTGAAACGACGACCGGATACCAAAACAACCCGGACGACCCGGCTTCCGGAACGGAGAAACACGTCTTTTACGGCAAAATCTTTATTGACGCCACGTACGAGGGCGACCTGATGGCTCAGGCGGGCGTAAGCTGGACTGTCGGGCGAGAGCCGAACGCTCAGTACAACGAAACGCTCAACGGCGTTCAGACCCGTTCAGCAAGATTCCATCAGTTCAAAAACGGAATCGACCCGTACGTCGAGCCGGGCAAGCCGGAATCCGGACTCCTGCCGATGATTAACCAAACCGTCGCGAAGGACGGCGAGGGCGACAGGATGATTCAGGCGTACTGCTATCGTCTGTGCATGACGCAGGTTCCGGAAAACCGCGTCCCGTTTATCAAGCCGGACAACTACGACCCGCTCAACTACGAGCTTTATCTGCGCGCTCTGGAAGGCGGAGAAACGAAACTGATGATCCTGTCGATCATGCCCAATCGCAAAACCGACACGAACAACGGAGGCCCGTTCTCGCACGACTTTATCGGTCAGAACCACAACTATATTGACGCCTCAGACGCTGAGCGAGTTGTGATTTGCAAGGCGCACGAAGACTGGCAGCACGGTCTGATGTGGACGCTGCAGCACAACCCCCGCGTTCCGGAAGCCGTTCAAAAGCAGTACGCCAACTGGGGCTTGGCAAAAGACGAGTTTAACGACACTCGCCATTTCGGTCACAAAATTTACGTCCGGGAAGGACGCCGCATGGTCAGCGATTTCGTTCATACGGAAAACCATTGCCGACGGATTCTCCCGACGCCCTGCCCTGTCGGATACGGTTCCTATAACATGGACAGCCATCACTGCCAGCGGCATCTGTTTATCGATCAGGACGGAACGGCGATGGTTCGCAACGAGGGCGACGTTCAGGTTCATCCCGGCGCGCCGTACCCGATCGACTACGGTACGCTCGTTCCCAAACGAAGCGAATGCAGCAACCTGTTCGTACCGGTTTGCGTGTCGTGCACTCACATTGCGTTTGGATCCATCCGCATGGAACCGGTGTTCATGATTCTCGGTCAGTCTGCCGGCGCCGCAGCGGCAATTGCCATCGACGACAAGTGCGACGTTCAGGACGTTTCCTACGATAAACTCCGTCCGATTCTTGAAGAAGAAGGACAGGTTCTGGAATACGGCGCGCCGGCTGGAAAGACATTCAGCAAAAAGAGTCTCCCGGGCGTCGTTCTCGACAACCTCGACGCGACTCTGACCGGCGACTGGAAGCTCAACAACGTTACTCATCCGTTTGTTGAATCCAACTACATTCACGACGACAACGCCAACAAAGGTAAATGCACAGCGACGTTCAAAACCGACCTGCCCAAGCCGGGCAAGTACGAAGTTCTCGTTGCGTACACCATCAACGCCAACCGGGCGACGAACGTTCCTGTAACAGTCAAATTCGCCGACGGTCAGAAGACGGTTATCGTCAACCAGAAGCAGTCCCCCACGCGCGACAACATTTTCCTGCCGATTGGAACCTTTACGTTCAATAAGACGGCGGAAGTGCAAATCAGCAACGAGGGCACCAACGGTCACGTCATCGTCGACGCCGTGCAGTTCATCGAAAAGTAAGCATTCGTCGTTAAAATGGAAGGCGGTTGGCGAGCCGGGGTGCGTAAGCCCCCGGAAAATCTCACGCGGAGGCGCGGAGACGCGGAGGATCTCGCAAAGAAATGAAAGGCGGTAATGAAGCAAACGCAGTGAGCGGAATTACGCAGTTCGCCGAAGGCGAACCGGAACCGAAACGTTTGAAGCATGCGTAACAAAACGCCGCAGCCGACAACCTTTCTGGATCGCGGATAAAATCCGCCGAAGAATTTTAAGCCGCAAAGAACGCATAGTTTTTAAAACTTCGCGAACATCCTCCGCGCCTCCGGCGGCGAGGCGCCGCTGCGTTCGCTGCGCTCACACCCACGGGTTTACACCCGTGGCTCGCCTAAGCGTAATTTCGCTCCCGTTGGTCGCTTGATCTTCTCCTCCATTCCCTAAATTTTCCTTCCCCCCCGTAACAATGAAAAAGATTCTTTCCGGACTGCTGATTCTTATATGGGCGTTTGTTCTGCCGACGGTTAAGGCGGACGAGTCCGCTGTCGGGTCGTGTAACGTTCGCGTTTTGACGTTTAATATTCGAACTTCTAATGGCGAAGTCGGAAAGCCCGAAGAATGGAAGAATCGTCGTCAGGGAGTCGTTGAGCTGATTAAACGCGGCGATTATGATTTCGTCGGGATTCAGGAAGCGATTCTCAATCCCCAAAAAGAACGGTTGAGCCAGGTTGACCATCTGAAATCCGATCTGCCCGGCTACGGCATGATTTATCGTCCTCGCGGCAAGAGCGAAGATCACGGAGAAGGGACGCCGCTAATGTACAATAAATCCCGCTGGGTTTTGGACGAAACGGAATGCGGAGTTATCTGGCTTTCCTCGACGCCGGACGAGCCGGGTTCCAAAAGCGAAGGCGCCTTTCTTCCGCGAACCGTTTGCTGGGGGAGGTTTATCCGTCTGGAAAACGGGACGCCGACCGACAAGGCGGTTTACGTTTTCAACACTCATCTGGATCTCGGCTTTCAGGGAAAATTGGAAGGCGCGATCATTCTGGCTGAGTTCATCGCGAAAAGAAAACACAACGATCCGGTTTTCGTTACCGGCGACATGAACTGTTCAAAAAGCAGCATGCCGATGCGTTATCTGGCGGGAAAAAGAATAAAAACGAAAATTTCGGATAAACGGTACAACGTCGTTTCTCCCGTTAAGCTGCAAGACGTCTATGCGGTTGTTCACCCCAAGGCAGACGAAACAACGTACCATTCATGGGGACGGAAATCGTCTGGCAAACGCATTGACTTTATTTGGACGTCTCCCGACTTGACCCCGGTTTCCTGCCGGGTTATTAAAGACGCCGCCTCTGGCGCGTTCCTGTCAGATCATTACCCTGTCGAGGCGGTTGTACAATACTAAAGCGAGCGGCGAGACGTCGCTCTAACCCCGAAAGGGGTTACATTTCTATAACCGGCGGTTTTCAACCTCCGGGGAAGTAGATGACAACAATATAAAATATCGACAAATACTCTTTTCTTTCCCTCCCGGCGCAACGCGCCGGGAGGGAAAGAAAAGAACTGACTTGATGAGGGGGATGGGATAGACTTCGCTGCCCGTAGACTAAAGTCGACGGTTATAGAAATGGCGTCCATTCTGGACGCGATGAACGTTCCCGCTTTTCACGTTAAATCCGCCCCGCTGACCCCATCCTCCGCATCTCCACGTGAGATTTTAACGGACTCTTACTCATCGACTTGTTCGCCGTTCCGTTCGCTTCGCTCACACCCACGGGTTAACACCCGTGGCTCGCCCAAGCGTAATTTCGCTCGTTAACGCTCGCTCCATTACCGTCTCTCAACCCCTCTCTTCTCTATTTTCTCTGTTTTATCAAACATTTCGTCTTTTTTCAAAAATTTTCCCTTTTACCGCTTTTCGATTGCAAAAATGAGTGTATAATATTCTTAATATATAATAGCGATATTCCATTTTGCGCCCGGTCGTTCCACGCGCAAAAGTCGTTTACATAACCGTTATCCAGTTTTACCCTCGAGGAGTAAAATAATGGCGAATTTATCGAGACTGCATATCACATCCACCCTGGCGATTCTGGTTTTGGGACTGATTCTTTTGTCTGCCAACGCGATGGCGGACGTTGTTGAACGTTCTAATCCCAATAATGAATACACCGCTTCCGGTACAGATGTCTCTACTGTTCAATCAGCAGCGAACGCCGCAAGCGGCGACGTCATAAAAGTATTAAATACCGAATCAACAACCGCGACTTTTTCTTCCAGCTTAGGTAGTAACGCTTATACTGTGAGAACCTTTACGATTCAGTCGGCGAACGAGAACCAGCAAACAATTAAAGTAACCGCAGGTCGTTGTTATGATCTCAATACAGCTGCTCAGAATTATAATTTTACGTTTGAAAACCTGTTTTTTCAAGGCAGCAACACTGCAACCTATGCTCACGGAAAATTCATTATTCAAAGCACAACAGACTCAACACTGTCTTTGGACTTAACGAATGTTACATTTAAACAGTTCAAAGGAACTAATAGTGGAACTAAAAATGCGTATGGCGGAGTTCTTCGTTCTCAATGTCCTGTAACGATAACCGGCGATAACGTAAAATTTATCGAAAACGGTTCTTGTGAAGGCGGAGCGATCCATGTTACAGCCGCATTGACAATAACTGTTGACAATTTGTCATTTGAAAAGAGTTCTTCCAGCAAGACTCAAGGCGGGGCTATCTATTCAACAGGCAATACATCAATTACCGGTAACACAATATCGTTTAGCGGTAATACAGCAGCTACTCATGCTGGCGGGATCAGAGTTAACAATGAAAACGCAACTCTGACTATTAAAGGAAACTGCATTACATTTGACAGCAACAAAGCCTCCGGTAACGATGGAGGCGCTATAAATGCCAACAACATTGAAATTACCGGAACGGGTACAAACCCTGTTATAAAGTTCGAGAAAAATGAATCAAAAAACGTTGGAGGCGCGATTGTCGCTTATACAAAATTAACGTTGAAAACAGGCTCGTTCTATTTCGATAAGAACAAACTGACAAATGGTTATACCGGCGGACGCAGCGGCGGAGCAATTGAAACAAGCAATCTCTCAATTACTGAAGCCAAGGTTGCCAGTTTTACTAATAATGTTAGCCTACATGCAGGCGGCGCCGTCAATTTGGGGTACACTGGCAGCGGAACGATTGAAGCGGAAACGATTCTATTTCAAAATAATTCCGCCAGTGATTACGGCGGAGCGATTAACGGCGGAACATTTGCCTTTTCCGGCTCTGGCACGACTGCAACCTTTACCGGAAATACCGCTGGACAAGGCAACGACATTTATTTAAATGGAACTTCTGGAACCGTGCTGAGTTTTACAAACAACGGAACGTATTCCTTCGACGGCGGCATTTATCTGGAAAACGCAAACGCTAACACGGTCATCAACCAGGCTCAGGTAACGATTGCCGGACGTGAAAACGATACAACAAATACTTATCAGCTTCAAAACGTTACCATTTCCAACGGCGGCAAGCTGACGGCGAATTTAGACTATATTGATTCTCTTACTGGAACGTTTAACGTTGGAACAGCCGATACTGCTGGAACGCTGGAATTGAACGTCAGCGGAGAAACGCCCGTATTACTGGACGGCGTTAGTATTGTCAGTACTAACAAGGGAGAAGTTAAAAAGACCGGCGACGGGACGCTTCAGATTTATACCGCTGCCGCCGGATTGGTTGACGCCGACAGTTTCGTCGTTTCTTCCGGTCGTCTGGATATGAAAGAATATTTCTCTGGAACCCTGGAAATTGGCGAACTCATCGACGGCAGTTACACTGAAGCAACGTTCTCGCCGGGCAACTCGGTTGGCTCTTTGGATATTGTCGGAACGTTTATACTCAATAGCGGGTCAACGCTTTTGATTGAACAGGACGCGACCGGCATTGACACGCTTTCCGCCACGACGGTCTTTGTTGAATCCGATTCGATTCTGGATTTGCCAATAGATTCGCTTCAGCCGGGCATGTCTACTCCGATTATCCAATCGACAAACGCTTTTGAGGGCGCCATGGCAAACGATGAATTCTGGAATAAACTTCTGACGTCAGAAGACGCTTATTATTGGAATCTGAAAGTAGTAAACGGCAACACGGTTATGGCATCCGTAGACGCCAACGCCGTTCCGGAACCGTCGACGTGGGCGCTGCTGGCGCTCGGCGTTGTCGTGTTATTCCTGCGTAAGCGAGTTAGGAATTAGGAGTGAGGAGTAAGGAGTTCGCAAAGCGGAACTCATTTGTTACATAAAAAATTGAGCCGGGAACATGGCGTTCTCGGCTCTTTTTTTATCTCGATTTTTTCAGCGCTATTTGATAATCGGGGCGACGAAGGTTCTGGTTCCGAGTTCACGGTCAAGCATCAGCAGAGCGCCGGGGTTGCCTTGAGCCATCTTGACTTCCGAGCAGATCTCGCCGGCTGTCGCTTCTTCTTCAACCTGTTCTTTGACGTACCAGCTGAAGAAATGTCCGGCGGCGAAATCGTTTTCCTGAACCGCCAAAGCCGCCAGTCCGTTGATCAGGCTGGTAACGTAGGCTTCGTGCTTGCAGGTTTCCTCGAACATCGCCAGGGCAGAATCCCATTGAGTCTTCGGACCTTCGATAGCCGTCAGCGTTACCTTGCCGCCGCGTTCCTGAACGTAGTTGAGGAACCCCATCGCGTGCGCGACTTCTTCCTGATACTGAATGTTGAACCAGTTGGCAAACCCTTTCAGGTTCATGTCTTGCGCCTGACAGGACATCGACAGATACAAATAGGCGGAATACAGTTCCGCGTTGATCTGTTCGTTAATCTTCTTTTCCATTGTTTCGCTAATTGCCATAGCGCGGTCTCCTTTAAACAGAGGTTAAGATTCGTAAAGCAGGGACAAAACAACGCGCCCCGCTCTTATATTCCATTTAATTAATTAAATTCTAACATACTTTGATATATAGTCAAAGGGGGGGCGGAAAAGTTAGGAGTAAGGGGTGAGGAGTGAGGAGTTTCGCAAAGCGCCAATCCAGCAAGGCGCTTGCGTCCTGACGCTAATCCCCCCCAAAAACTTTTTTCTATTATTTTCTCAAAAAGCGCCCCTCTGGCGCCTTGTACAGATTGACAAACCGAAAAAAATCTATATAAATACTAATCATTTTTTCTGAGATGAAATATTTCAGAATAAAATGTCAGCGTCCATTGTTCAGTTTTTCAAAACCCTTTTTTACGATTTTGTTTGACGTACTTTAATGAGCGCAAATCCGCACGACTTTTACGCCCCCGCAGATTGGGCGAAAATTTATGAAGAGACCAAACGGCACGAAACGCCCTCGCTGGTCGTTCATTTAGGAATTATCGAACGGAAGTACCGGGAATTCTGCAAGCTGTTCCCGTATTCCAAATGTCACTACGCCGTTAAGGCGAACCCCGCCCCGGAAGTCGTGAGTCTGCTTCGCGACCTGGGCAGCAATTTCGACGTCGCGTCCGTTTACGAACTCGACCTGCTTCTCTCTCTCGGCGTTGACCCGTCCAGAATCAGTTTCGGCAACACGATTAAAAAAGCCCGCGACATTCAGTACGCCTACGAAAAAGGCGTTCGTCTGTTCGCGACGGACAGTCTGCCGGACGTCGACAACCTGGCGAAGTACGCGCCGGGCAGCGACATCTTCATCCGCCTGCTGGCAGAAGGATCCGACACCGCCGACTGGCCCTTGTCGCGAAAGTTCGGCTGTCATCCAGACATGGTCGTTAAAGAGGCGATTACCGCTCGAGACAAGGGGCTCAATCCCCGCGGAATTTCGTTCCACGTCGGCTCGCAGCAGCACGACATCGGAACCTGGAGCGCGTCGCTGGTCAAGGTGAGTTACATCTTCGACACCCTTCTGGAACACGGCATTAAATTCGATCTGATTAACATGGGCGGCGGTCTGCCTGCCAAGTACATCTCCAAGACAAACCCGATTGACGTCTACGCTGAGGAAATCACCAAATACCTCAAAGAGAGCTTTGGAGACTCGCATCCAGACATCATCTTTGAACCCGGGCGGTCCATGGTCGGCGACGCTGGCGTTTTAACAACCGAAGTCGCGCTGGTCTCCTGGAAGTCTGACACGGAGCTGGACAGATGGGTTTATATAGACGCCGGCATTTTCAACGGGCTGATTGAAACGGTCAACGAGAGCATCAAGTACCCGATCTACTGCGAAGGCGCGGGCGAAGACGAGACGAAGTTCACCGTCGCCGGCCCGACCTGTGACAGCATGGACATCATGTACGAATGGTACAAGGTTCCGCTCCCGGCAGACCTCGCCGCCGGCGACAGAATGTACTGGATGACCGCCGGCGCGTACACCGCCAGTTACGCCTCCGTCTGCTTTAACGGCTTCCCGCCGATCAAGACGTATTTCGTGAAGGATTAATTCCCTTACTAAAGTTTTTTGGAAAGGGGAGTTTGAGGGGAAGAACCTTTTTTTCAAAAAAGGTTTTCCCCTCATATTATTTCCCTTGAAAAAACTTCCCTAACAGGGAGCCAGCTTGCTGGCGACCGAAAGTTTTTTCAAGGGCGGGCGGCGAGGCTCCGCCGCTTGCGTAATTGCTAATTGCTCATTGCTAATTGATAATTTACTTTATCCGATATTCTGTCTCAGTATCACGGAATCGTCGTTAAGAGTAATCGCGTCCGGTTCGATAACCTGCATGGACTTCCAGTATCCGAGTCGGTATCGAATGTAAAAGCACGTGCACAGCGTAAAGATTCCTGCGCTCATTACAATCCAGGCGTACGTAATTCCCTGTCCCAAAAGATAGACGCCCACGTAGCTCAAAATAGCGGGCAGAGGACAGACGCAAATGGAAATCAGCAGGACAAACGCTGTGTCGCCCGCCCCGCGCAGGACGCTGGAAAACAGCACGTTCAGGCTGTCAAAGACCATAAACACCGCAATAAACTGGAGCAGATAGACGGCCATCGCTTCCGTCTGAGCGAAATCTTCCCCTGCTCCCCATTCGTGAGCGATAAAGAAGAACCGCGGACAGCAAATATACAACGCGACGAAAATCGCCGTATACGACAGTCCAAACCACAGCGCGGTATGCGTCGCCTTAACGGACAGGTCGGGGCGCTGTTTGCCCTGACATTGACCAACCATCGCCGTCAGCGCCAATCCCAGTCCCAAAACCGGCATAAAGACCAGGCACTCTATATTGAACGCGAGATTTGTTCCCGCTATTTCTACAGAGCCGATAAAGCCCATGATGAGCAGCTGGGACGTCATGGCGAAGTTCTCGACAATCAGCTGCAGCCCGCTCGGCGCGCCAAAATAGAGCAGCCGGCGCATGACAGACCAGTCGTATTTCCAGTTCGACAGCGTATTGAACGCCGTCCGGTTGCGTTTCGACCAGAAGATTGCGAAATAGACAATCGTCTTGAACCAGACGGCAATTGACGTCGCCAGTCCCGCCCCGACGATGCCCAGTTCCGGGATCTGCGGCAGGAACCACCAAGAAATCTTCGCCGTCCCGAAAATCATCACAAGATCCAACGCGATATTCAAAGCGGACGCCAGCGTGTCGACAATCATGACGATCCACGTCTGCCCTCGCCCGCTGAAAAATCCGGTCAATGCGGCAGACATAATACACGCCCCGCCGCAAACGCACAGCGACCGATAATACGCCGCCTCGTGAGCGGCAACGTCGGCGGAATGTCCCAGGAAATTATAGAACCACGGCGCCGCCAAACCGGTCAGCCAGATTATCGGCAAAAACAGGAATCCGATATACAATCCCTGCCAGACGACGGACGCAATTCGTTCCGGACGTTTCGCCCCCCAATACTGAGCGACAAACGTAACGCAATACGCAGCAACGCCTTGCGGAAAGCAGAATATCGTAAAATGCGTCATTCCGGCGGGCATGCAAGCCGCCAATGCCTCTTTAGAATACCACGCAAGATACAGTCGGTCGATGAAGTGCATTATACTCCACGACGACGTCGAAATAATTAAAGGCAACGCGATAATAAGAAGTTCTTTCGCGCCGCAGGGTTGATTCCACCAGTTTTTCAGTCGAGAAAACATATTTCCCCAATCCGCTCTGGCGGATTACGCTATCTTACCGCTGTTTTTTGTCGACGCGACGCTGAATGCCGTTGAGGCTGTCGTAGAGCCGCGCCAACGCGTTTGCTTCAATCTGACGAACGCGATCGCGAGTCATGCCAAGCGTTTCGCTGATTTCTTTAAGCGTTTTCGGCTCGTATTCGTCCAGACCGTAACGCATTTTCAGAACCAGAACTTCCTGCTCGTCCATGTCCTGCATCGTTTCAAAAATGATTTTCAGACTGTCGTGATAAACCGTTGCCGTTTCCGGGTCTTTGGCGTTTTCGTCCATGAGCATTTCCGCCAGAGAACGTCCCGCTTCCGGCTGCTCAAACTGCGGCGTTCTATTATAGATGTGAATCGCTTTTTTGACAATTGAAAGTTTCTTTTTTGGAAGCGCCAGCATACGCGCAATCTCTTCTGGAGACGGATTTCGACGCAGTTCTTCCGAAAGACGAGCCGACGCGCGCCGCCATTTCGAAAGCAGTTCTACCATGTAAGCCGGAATGCGAATCGGCTTGGACGTATTAATTAACGCTCGTTTAATTGACTGTTTAATCCAGTAAGAAGCGTAGGTGGAAAACCGCGTTCCAATTTCCGGATCAAAGCCCTCCACAGCGCGCATAAGACCAAGATTGCCCTCCTCAATCAAATCCGGAAGGCTCAGCCCTTTGTTCATATAGCCGCGAGCTATGTTGACCACAAGACGCAGATTGGCTCTGACCATTAAATCGCGAGCTTCCGGATCGCCTTGAGCGATTCGGATAGCCAGTTCCTGCTCTTCTTCTGAAGTCAGCAACGCTGTGTCGTTAATTTCCTTCAGATACGTCTCCAATGGAGACTGCGGGCTGTTTGGACATAATGCAGTGTCCAACAGATTAAGGGATTCGTCAATTGCGTCCATGATTTCTCTGATCCGTTTTGTTTGGTTTCTGCGTTGTATTAAATTATTTCAGGCGGGATGGAACCCCGGCTAAGGCAAACAGAACTCTTTCAATTCGCCATTTGAAAAGTCTGAAATGAGACTCTGATTCCGGTTCCTATATCGCCCTTAACCCCATACTAATAGTTATAACGAAATACAACGATTTGTATATCGACTCAAAGGCTGGATTTGCTATAAATTCCCGTTTTTTTGTCCTGTTAAATCGGTTATAAAAAGAGTAGCGATTGTATCAATTATTCCTCTTGACCTCGAACAAAAAAAACGCTACTGTATAATGTATAGTCGCGAATTGTCGACTGCCAGCAGCGAGAAAACGCGTCGTTTCCCGCTTCAAAACGCTTGCGCAGCCGACGCCTTCCCGCCAAAGCGACTGAGGAATACGTTTATATATTTTGAATTTGAACGTCATGAAAAACTCCTTGCAGATAATCGTTTTGACAGTCGCAGTCTGTCTGATGTCAGGCTGTACGTCCTTTTATTCGAGTTCCAAAGCGATGAAACAAAGCGGCGAGCCGCTTGCTAAAAGCGCTTCGTCTGCCCCGGCCGCGCCTGCGCCGATCATTCCAGACATGCCAACGCTCGAACCCGTCCAAACGGCTCAGGGAACCGCTCCCGCTGCTGTAGCGACAAAGACCGTTTCTCGTTCTGCCGCTGCATCCAAGGTTGAAAACCCGTTTGCCAGCGGCGGAAAGCTCCCTGCGTTGGAAGAACTCAAACCAAACGCGGTCGCCGCAGCAAACGTCAGCGCCGAACCGGCAATTAAAGTCGTCCGTCTGCCAAAAGTTGACGCCGGCGCTGCAAAAGCGTCTGGAATTCAACAGGTAAGTTACGAAGAACCGGAACTGTCGCCCCTGCCCAGCTCGCCCGAGGCGCTAAAAGTCGCGTCAACGCAAACCGTTCCCAAAGAGCGCTGGAACGGCGCCAACAACGTCATGCCAGAAACGCAGCCCGTCAAGCCCAACGAACTAACCATGACGCCCAACGTCCTGGACGTCGATAAAAATCCGGGCATGATTGAATCGTCGTCCGCGGGAAAGAATAAAAACAGCGCCCTGCCAAAACCAATGAACGGATCCAAGCCGATGGACTCCGGCGTTTATCTGGAAGAACTCCCCGGTTTGGAACCGGACGCCAGTCAAACTCCAAGTCAGTCGACAGGCGGGAATTCGTCTCAGGATATTCCAGACGAAATTTTTGACGCTCCTGGAACGCCCAGCGGGACGGTAAACAACTCTGCCGCAAACGTTGTAATCGAGCCTTCGGAACTGGAAGCGGCTCTGGATTCCGCTCTGCCGATTCAACAATGCACTGCAGTCGCCCCGATTGAAGAAAAGTTCCAGATCAAATCGCTTACGTTTGTAACATCTATCAGAAAGCTGGGCGACTTCACCGCTGTTGAACAGCCGTATGAGTTCTCGCCCGGACAGACGCTTTTGCTCTATATGGAATTCGACAATCCCGACGCAATAACAAACCTTCAATCCGGCTTTGAAGTCAAAGACAGCCAGGGAAAACAAATCGCATCTCAAGACAATTCTTCCAACGTTCCGGCAAAAGAAAAGACCTTCTTCCAGTACGTCAAACTGGCTCTACCAACCGACGTCGCGCCAGGCGAATACACGATTCGCGTTTGGGGTCAGCCCGAAGGAGAGCAGAACGTATCGGCTTCAACGCTGACGTTCAAGGTTAAATGAATTAGCAATTTTCAATTGGGTAATTTGAATCCAAGATAAAAAAAGTGTATTTCGCCTACCGAAGTAATTTTTAACACGAAAAACTCGAAAAGAACGAAAAACACGAAATGATTTTTTTAGAATCTTTTTCGTGAATTTCGCTTATTTCGTGTGTTTCGTGTTTAAAAAATGATACGCAATTGCTAATACCGAATTACTCGCCGCGCACGTTTTGCCAAACGACCAAATGTTCTAAACTTGCACATTTGGCAAAATGACCCAGACATTATTTTTTAGCAAGAAAATCACGTTGCCGCCGCGGTCTGAAGGCACTCTATTATACCCAAAATGCATGGGCATTTGAGGCGATAATAGACGAACTTGCCCCGCTTCTCGAAGTCCAGAATGCCAGCGTGAGTCAGTTTGAGCAGATGCCGGGAAATGGTCGAAAAGTCCAGCTGAAAATACTCCTGAAACACCAGAACGCAAAGCTCGCCCTGCTCTAACATCTGAACCATCTGGAGACGAACCGGGTGCCCTAAAGCCTTGAGAATTTCAACGCTCAATTTGAGACGTTTCTGCTTGTCCCGGTCTTTTTTAGACGTTGCGCTCATTGAATAAAAATCCTTCCATGGAAATAAATCGAAATTCCATTTTCGACTGAATTGGCGATATTGTACGCCCTGCCCTGTTTTTTGTCAAGACGAATTTTTGAGATTTTGGGGAGTAGGGAATAGGGAGTAGGGAGTAGAAAAAACGGGGTACAAGAATCGGGGGGGGGCGCATACAGAAGTAATTTTAAACACGAAAAACTCGAAAAGAACGAAAAAACGCGAAAGGAAATTTTTAGAATCTTATTCGTGAATTTCGCTTATTTCGTGTATTTCGTGTTTAAAAAAATAATACGTAATTACTCATTGCTAATTGATTCAACGATATCAGAAATCGCGTCGGAAAGCGAAAATTGGGGTCGGTATTCGATAGCCGAAAACAGCTTGGAAACATCCGGAGTGCGCCAGCGGCAATCTTCAAAATTTTCCCCGTAAACGGCGGTAGAGGGCAAAAATTCGATCGTCGATTTTGACCCGGTTTGAGCGATAACTTTTTTCGCCAGATCCAAAATTGAAATCGATTCCGAAGAGCCGATATTGTAAATTTGACCGGAATTGTCGGATTTCGAAACCAGTTCGCGAATAATTTTGACGACGTCAGAAACGTGGATAAAACAGCGTCGCTGCGCCCCGTCGTCAAAAACGGTCAGCGGAGCGTTTTTTAAAGCGGCGGAAACAAATCTGGGCAAAACCATGCCGTACTGCCCTGTTTGACGAGCGCCGACAACGTTGAAAAAACGTCCAATTACAGCAGAAAGACCAAATTGGCGAACGTACGCCAAAACCAGATGTTCGTCAATCGCTTTCGATAACCCGTAGCTCCAGCGGCCGATTGTCGTCGGACCGTAAACCAGCTCGTCGTCCTCGCTCCAGATTCTGGCGGGATTTCGACCGTAAACTTCGGACGTCGACGCAAAATAGAGTTTTACCGGACGAACGCGATTTCGGCGTTCCAGAACCCGCAGCAGAGTTTGCGTCAAATCGATATTGGTTTGAATCGTCCGAACGGGATCCGCCGCAACCAACGCCACGCCGACCGCCGCCGCAAGATGATAAACCTCGTCGACGTCGGACGCCAAATCCGATAAAACAGACTCGTCGCCCGCGTCAGAGCAAACGTACTGAAAATTGGAGTTGTCGAGCAGTTCAGCAATATTTTCACGCCGCCCTGTCGATTCGTTGTCAATTCCAATCACGTTCGCGCCGTCCGCCAGCAGACTGCGAGTCAAATGCGAGCCGATAAACCCAGCCGCGCCGGTAATCAAAACAGTTTTAGACATAATACCGTATTGTACCGCAAGAACAAAGATTCGCAAGGGGGCGAAACTGACGCAGGCAAAAACGAAGAAAAAACGCCCGTAAATTGAGCGTTTAAAATTTAAAAACAACGCCGCAACCGGGACGCTGACGTTCCCGGCTTGCTGCAACGTCTTTTCTGAATGAATCGCGATAACCGCGAAACAACGCTATTCTTGCTTAAGAATCAAAACCTTGGCGCCGGAACAATCCTTAATAAAGGCATCCTGCTTTTGAATTTTGAGATAAAGCGCGGAAGAATCACCTAACAAACCCTTTAATGATTTTGTTTCCGAATCATCCACATGGGAGCAGTCACATGTCTGAGCAGAATCAATCTTGAGCTGAATATCTGAAATCAGATCCAAAGCGTTTTTGCCAGTAAGACTGTCAGAGTTCGTCGCTCCCATATCCACAGCCAATTTCTGAAGAGCCCCCAACGTTTGCGATTCCGCTTCGGTTGAAACCTTTTCCAGTGGAGTTACGTCTGGTAGTCCCTGTTTTTGGTAGAGTTGATACCCCAAAAAAGCGACAGCGACAATAAGAAGCGCCACAAACAAACGCCCCAAATGGTTTGGCTTTTTGACAACTTTATTGATAATGTTTTCTGTAACGCCATTGATGATTCTTTCCGAAGCCCTATCAATGCCATCGCTGAATCCCTTTGAAACCGCGCCGAGTTCCTTAGAAGTCTCATTAAAGCCATTGTCGATTTTCTCTGAAATCCCATTAATGATCTTTTTCGAAACGCCATTGATAATCTCATCTGAGATTCCCGAGCTGGCTGGCTGTTCTGAAAATCCTTGGTAGTCTGTCATTTTTAATCATTCCTTTCTTGACTAAAGTTATCATTGACAAAGTGTATATATGATTCAATTATGTCTACCTTTTCTTTGTTGGGATTATCACCTAAAAAATTTCCCTTAAACTCATTCCATTGTTCGTCCGTAAGTAATGTCTTTGGTGCTTTGCTTTGCAGTTCTTTCAACATAGCGTCCGAATTTTGCAATTCTTTCAACATAGCATCCGAATTCGTCGGACTGGCGCTTGGCAAAACAAAATATCCGAGCAAAAGAACGACGTTCAAAATCAGGGAGCCGATGAACAGTTTTTTCATGATTGGAGAAGGGGCGGATTCGGTATTATCTTTTTTGACGTTTACGCTATCTGGAGATTTTTGGGAAGTAAAATCTGGCGCAGGGGCTTTATCCGACAGCGCGCTGACTTCCATCTGGTCCATAAAGCGGTAGCTGTAGGTCGCCCAAGGGATTTCGTTAATGCGCAACTGGACGAGTTGAAACACAGCGTCCGGCTCCGGGCGATTTGATATAATTACGCGATTGTCAATAACGCGATGATTGGACGCCGCATTTTTAGGAGCATACCTGGAATCAACGTGAATTTCAACAGTCAGGTTGGAATCAACGCTATTGGAAAAGCAATTGGATTCCATAGCGTCAAAGGCGTTTATTCCCAATCGCTCAACGTCAGCCCGGTTAACAATCAAAATATGGAAAAACAGCGTCGAACGATTGGACTTATCAGGATCTCCATTACAGCATAGCGTCCAAAAGAGTTTATCTTCAAACGGCATGCTTAACAGGAACGGTTCCGGAAGAATCCCGTCAGGCGTCCCGACAGAAGTACAAAGCCGCTCCACCTCGGACGAATACGGCGAATCCTCTCCTGAAAGAAATCCGTATTGAAATCCGTTATGACCCCAAAACAACTGTTGAGCTGTAATCAAACTTGTTGATTCCATTATTCGACCTTCATATTATCACGGGAATAATCCAATTCTCAGCGCTCTTGTCCATAAATTCGATATAAACCTTACATGTATACCGGCTATTTACCACTCTTCAAAGGCTTTTCATTGAGTGATAGACCGCATTCTTTAACTATGTCTCCAAGCAGTCTGCCTGTTACTTTATACTCCACCTTTAGCAAGTTGCCATGTTCCATCGAAAAAGTTTTAGAGACTTTGTCACTCGCTTCTGTCGGATGAATGAATTTTGTTGTAGTTTCACCTTTATCGCTACATCCAGCCAATCTGGTAGCATTATTGATAAACATTTCCAATTTAATTTGATATTTTTCCCACGGCTCTAATGTGGAAGTTAAACTATCTTCAAATTTTTTCCAAGCATCGCGATGTTTATCCCAATAACTACGGTTTTCATTCCGGTTCATGTCAATTTTAACCCATTCATTTTTGAATGTTTCTTTCGTCCACCACCATTTCTCCGGACCAGGTATATCATTGATTTTATAAACATACCCGCCAGATTTGAAAGAACTGCTCCCGTATAACGCGGTTACAGTAATCGTATATTGTCGATTCTGGACAGCGCCCTTTTTCAAGGGTTGATACCAGTTCATATACTCTTTAGCAAACGTATATATGTTTTGATTTTTTGTATATTCACAAATCGCGTTATCGCCAACTATTCCAACAATTGCACAAATACTTCGCAAAGTGTTATATTCTTTCTGGTTGTTAGTATTATCCATACAGTTTTTAACAATCTGGATTGTCTTCGCTGTAACCTTTTCACAAAACAGTTTCTCTGCATCATGAAAACTCGGATTCTCAGAATTCTTGTTGTTGATTAACCAAGTAGAACACGGTCGTATGCAATCTTTAATAATGTCATCGACAGAATCAATTGCGGAGATTATTTTGACAAACGCCTCGAAGTCGCCGCCATAAAGCCTTACACGTTCATCCACAATCTCATTTTTGATTGAGTCTAAACGCTTTCTTAATTCGCTGCCTTCTGAAATTCTATCCTTGGAAAACGAGGGTTCATTTTTTATAATATCATCATTAAGACGATTTAATGGTTCCAATTCATCCTTATCCTCCATCTTTTTAATTTCCGCAAACCGGTTTTCATAATCCTTTAAAGATTTATCGATAATCAGATCTTTAATTTGGTTTACAAGAGGAGCAATAAACTTTACATTCTCTTTAAGATAAGGCTGCCATTCCTGAATTTTGGGAAGCTTTTGTTTAATTTCTTCGAACTTATTAGAATCCGGCGTTAGGTCGTATTCTTTCAGCAGCAGATTCATATACTCAACACGACCCTCGTCAATGCTTTTTTCCAGATCCTTTATTGTCTTTACATGCTTTTCTACGTATTTAGTATTTATGTATTTTCCAATCAGGAACTGAATAGATTTATTATCATCTAACGTTGTGTTGAGTTCACTCACATATTCATACTGTACGGAAGAAGTAAGCCTGTTTGGATACTTATCTTTCACTTGAGCAACTTCCCGACTGAACTGTTCAACGGTATTGCTTTCGGTACGATAAATATATCCACAACACGCCAAACCCAAGAATAAAAGGATAAACACAAGCGCCGCGGCGATAAAACTCCGCTTCCAAATGTGTTGCTGACGCATTGTCTTCAAAGCCCAAAGAAACGGTTCGTGAATATGCTGCGGATCAAAAACCGGAACGTTCTGATTGTCAAGAGGTTTACACACGGACACGTCAAACCCCTTCCACGTGAACCCGTTAATCTTCAAATCACTGCAAATCTTAGATGTAATCTTATTAAACTCATCTTGATACTGTTTCAAATCGCTTTCCAGACGGTCAGCCGCTGTAACCAAAACGGCAACAATCGGACGTTTTGGCATTTTCTTCATATAATTGACACATTCGTTCATCTTGCTGATGAATAAACTGTTCTCATATGAAGCAGTATTCTTTTCTTGAGGCGAATTGTATTCTTTGTCTGAATACATATCGGCAATACAAGGCATGCCTGGGTTAAGCAGAAAAAAGACGGCATCCGGATTATCGCCAATAATATCTTTACAGAAAGTATCCTTTTTGAGATCTTCGCCGCTATAGTCTTTGACCTCAACTACGATGGAATTTCTTCCCTTCCCATTGCTGACATTCAGATTTAAATACAGATTTTCAAAATTGTCTTTCATGGTTGACACGGGCCATTTTCCCGCTTGCAACTCCGCCACAATTATATCAAGATAAGCGGCAGTACTGCTGTCAAAAGCAGAAACGTTAAACTTATTTTGCAAATGCGAGCGATATAAACCTCCTACCAAAACGGTTTTTCCGGAATGAGGCGGACCAACAATAACAATTTTCGTTCCGTTAACTTTTTTCGTCATATTGTCCTTCTCGATATCAGACCCTGTATCAGTAGAAGACGGCGCCCCTTCGCTCTTTTTTTGAATCTCGTCCATTATTTTATTCAGTTCCTCAATAAATTTTGCAACGTTTTGGATTCTCGATTTTTTGTCTTCTTTAAGAGAACGTTCTATCAGATCTGCAAGAGAAGACGGAATGTTCAATGCCGAAAATTCTCTTACAAACGGTTTGACCGACTCCCATTGTTTTCTTGAATTGATGTCCTGGGAACTGCCTGAAAATGGAGTTTTTCCTGTAAGCAACTGATAAAGGATAACGCCCAGAGCGTAAACATCCGTTTGTTCGTCAATACTTTTGCAGGCGCACTGTTCTGGAGACATGTATTGAGCAGAACCCGGTCTGTTGTTAATCGGAATCGGCAATACTTCTGGCGCAAGAATCTGCTCTGAAATTCGTATTAAGTCCCAGTCGACAATACTCCATGCATTATCGCCGATTTTCAGAATATTTGACGGTTTGAGATTTCCATGAATAATATGCAGCAAACTATGCGATTGTCGAACAATCGAAGCAATATTTTTAATCCACCTTATCGCTTCTTGCCATTCCGGTCTTTTTTTAGAAATGATCGCACTCAGAGGTTCGCCTTCAACATAATCTCGAATAAAAACTATCGAATTGCCGCGAACGACCCTCTCATCAAACAAAACAATCTTTTGTCGTTCAGCATCAGAGGTAAGCTTGCTGCTAAACGTTACCTGTTTATCGAGCGACTCAATAAGCTTATCTTTTGCATTTATATTGCCAATAGCTATTCTTTTGGCAACACAGATTTTGCCCTTGTACTTAACTTTCTCGGTTATACATCCTGCTTTATCAGAAAGCGGATTTCCTACAACTACCATATTTGTAACATCC
The DNA here is from genome assembly GCA_017407125.1 of Thermoguttaceae bacterium. Classification (GTDB taxonomy): domain Bacteria; phylum Planctomycetota; class Planctomycetia; order Pirellulales; family Thermoguttaceae; genus RUG11551. The sequence goes on along the minus strand of JAFQXE010000047.1, from coordinate 9,055 downwards.
ATTTTTGACATTATCGTCCCTCCCAGTGTTTCTCGTTCAAAACTTGACATATAAATGTCAATGGAATTAATAAGAAATAGAACAGCGTTAACAGAACGCTCCGACTGGATTCATAGTAATTATTTCTGATATTGGGAATGAACTCCTCTTTATAATTACACTCCTCTCGAGAAAGTTCTTTTTTAGCTTCCGCATCTTTTTCATTCTTCCATTTTTCATGTATATTATTGCATTGTATTACATCATAATTCCACTGGTTCAGATTTTTGATCAAAATTAACGGCGCTGTACATGGGGAAACATTATAACACCAAACCGCAGGGCGCAAATTCTTTTCAGAATTGTTTCCCTCCATTACCGGTTTGCTAAAAAGCAGAACTGGAATAAGTATGATCGGAAGCGTGAAAACAGCAAAATTGTAATTTTTACAAATTGACGAAATAAACAAAGCAACGCTCGCCCCAATCAAACTGATTTCCAAAAGAATAAAATACATCCCTATCGACCAGCAAACGCCAGAATCACGCCCCACATACGCATTGGGCGGCAGATAATCAAACCCAAACGTTAGAGCGCTAAAGATTCCCGTTTGTAAAGCGCATAAAAAAGATATCCACAATAGTTTACTGCCAATATATGGCCATATCGTAACGCCTTCCAAACGCTCTAAGCATCGCCCTGGCGTTCTTTCTGAAACCAGTTCTTTGATAGAATTGTTCATTCCAAGCCAAAATACGGAAATAAGGCAAAAGAAGAACATATCGCCAACATTCATGTAATCCCACCATTTTTGAGCGCAAGACAGTTTAATAACCTGCGAAATCAAAAGCGGCAAAAGAAGCATCTGAATATTAAACGATGAGAAGAGAAAATCCCAAAATTTATTTTCCGAGTTGATAAATCCAAACCATTCGTCAACGCTTCGTTTCAGATAACCTTTAACCTGAAGGAAAAACTTTTTTACAGGCGAACAATTGGGACGTTTTTTACTTAGTTCCGGAAACGTGGTTTCTTTAATTTCCTCTTTCAGTTTCTCCGCATAATCAGATTCTTTAAACTTCTTAGCCAAATTATTAGCCCGATTCTTTTGCTCGTCGTCGCTGCCATCGACTAACAGTTTATAAATATCCTGCGGGGTTATGTCTTGTATCTTTTGCTTGAAGAATACATCTTTAAAATACGTTTTAGCGTCAACAGGCGTTCCGAAGAAAACCAGCCTGCCTTTCGACAAAATGACAACTTTGTTAAAGTAATCAAAATAATCTGTCTGATGAGTAGTGCATAATACGGTATTCCCCTGCCCTGCCAGCGTCTTAAGATAATCCATGACTTCCTTTGCATTTTCAGGATCCAATCCGGAAGTCGGTTCATCGAGCAAAAAAGCGTCTGGCGAACGCAGCAGTTCCATAGCGATTCCCAAACGTTTTTTCTGTCCGCCGCTTAACGCTCCAACTCTTGCATCCGATCTGGCATTTGGATTGAGTTTGCTTTCCAAACCGACTCTTTTCAAAGCGTCTGGAATATCTTCATGAGAACATTCTGAACCGTGAAGATCGCAGAAACAATCCATCTCCTGATGGACAGTTAATGATTCGTGCAGAGAAACGTCTTGAGGAAGATAGGCGCAATGACTTAAAAAATCCGATTTACATTTATTTAACGATCTGCCGTTGACATAATAATTGCCTGTATACTTCGCCAGTCCGATTAAACGCTGCATCAAACTGGTTTTTCCACAACCGCTTGGACCGAGAATGCCAATAAATTCTTCTGGCTTGAATTGAATCGTAATATCATCTAAAATGACGTCTCCCTTGCTTTTCGCGCCAAGCCCATCCGTACGAATTACAATTCTGTTATTCGTTCGACTTTCAATCGGTTTCAGCCCATGCTTGGAATAGACAAAAAAAACGTTATGTGCGCTTGAAACGCCGTCAGAGCCAATTGAAATGCAATCGCCGGGAATAAGCCTCTGATTATGAATCCTTTTCCCATTGACTCTCACGGCATACGGTGAATTGCAATCCGCAATCCACCAGTCTCCGTTACATTTGTAAACAAGGACTTTGAAATTCGAGGGCGCATTGACAACAATGTCGCAGCGATCTTTTGTGAGATCTTTTGTGGAGCCGATCGTAATACGGAGCTTATCCAAAACAACGGTGTTTCGGTTCTTGATTTCAAGGATGTCAGAATCTTTGGCTCTCGGAGCGCTCGGTTCATACTTGATTTCAACCAGAAGCTCAACGTTGCCAAGACTCAACTGATCTCCGCAATGAATGATTTCTTCTGTTGAGTGAGATATCTTTCTGCCATTGAGATAAAAATCATTATCGATTTTCTGAACTGTCCAAACGTTGTCAACCAACTTCACCTGAACATGCTGTCGGGAAACGTATGGGTTGTTCAAATCCAAACCGCCATGAGATTCGCGACCAATAATAAACGAATCGCCGCTGCTCGGACTCCATTCGGCGCCCCCGACAACATTAACGAGAGTTAAATGCGGATGCAGTCCATCTGTCGAATACGCTTTTTCTGGCCAATCCTTCGCTATAAATCGATTTTTACAGTTAGGACAGAGTTCCTGATTGTTCTGTAATTCATATTGACAAAATGGACATGCAACAGCCATGAAAATTACTCCTGTTTACTAAGTCGCGTTACAGGTCTGATGAGGATTCATTCAGACTGTTGAACAGAACTTTGATCGTCAACTATTTCCTCGGAAACAAGACGACCCTGGAATTTGCAATCCCCTTCAATGGTAGCGGTAAAAAGCAGGTGATGTTTGGAAACCTTTTTTAAACTGGCGGTTCCTTCTGCAAAAAGATCCTTCAAAGTTACGCTTTTAGGTTCCAGTTTTGCATAACCTTTTTCAATCTTCAATTCGCCAGTCGTTTCTTTATCGGACTGAACGCGAATATTGCTGGGAAGAACTTCAAGTTTCCAGTCCTCGCCCTCGTTCTCTTGACGTTTAACGTCAATCGTACCAACGTATGTACCATCAACGTAAGGATCAAACGCTTCCTGAACCGTGTCTGCTGAAACAGACCATTCATCGCCAGGCTTGGAAGTCGTATCTGGGGCCAAATAATAGTCAATAAACGTATTAACGCGTTTAAGCACTATCAATTCATTTTCGTTTGTAACTTTAGATCCATCTTCATACGTATACTCAAAGGTGCACGGTTCTCCAGATTTTTTCTGTAACCAGGTAAACTTGTAGGATTTTCCGGAAATATCGCGCACGCCGCCCATTGCCTTTAACACTGAACTCTGAGCCAGTTTGTTAACGTAATCTTCCATTTCCGCTGGAATTTTATCAGAACCAATCATGTCTCGCAATGAAGTTCCGTCAATTTTTTCCAGTAACGCTTTGACGTATTCCTCTCCTTGTTTAATGGCAACGCCGGTTTCAATGTCGCCCGTTGTAAGCACGTAAAGACCTGTTAAACAATCCGCAACAGTAAAAACTGCTTTCACTGGAAGCGTATCCAAACGCACAGTTAAATCCAGATCAGAAACATTCAGGTTGTCTGAAACATTCTCAATTCTACGAATCTCCTCAACCTTAAAGTATCCGCTTGGCTGAGCTTCACGACTCAAAATTCTGGATTCCGCTTTAACATTCACCGAGTATTGGAAATTCATGGTTGTTCCAATGCCCCATTTGGCGTCAGTACCGCGTCCTGTCGTTACGAACGTTCCCGAAAATTTACGATGAGTCGGAATTCGTTTTACCACAAGCGGGGGATCGCTAATCGTGTGACCTGGGTCTGTAACTTTTTGGGGAGGAGGACACCCCAAAAACGTTAAACTCAAAAATGCAATACCCAAAAGCAGGTATTTTGACGCACTGAATTTTGAATGGTTTTCTGTCATTGTTCTAAAAATGGATTGAAAAAAGGATATGTAACATTCAGACAAATACACGCGTATTGTCTGTATACGCCAACGTTCTGGTTAGGAAAAAGGTTAACTGTCGTTTCAACAGGTCGTTACGTTCCCCATGCAAGACTCTATGGAAGTACAATAATATTATAATGAAAATTGTTCAAAAATATGATTTTTCATATAATATCAAATGTCAATATGCCAATTAGTTGTCAAACGATAGGCATTTCATAAAAAATACCCCAACATATTAACATATAATAATTATTTTAACAATTAATCATTGAGTTACAAGGGGGGGTAAATAAACGGATATATCTGTCAAAATAATCGCTGTATTGAGCAATAAAAAATAAGCGGTAAGCGGTTAGGACGCAAGAGCCGCGCCAAATCCTAACCACTTACCACTAACCACGTACCACTTTGAAAAAATAGCGTCAGTCGATTTGTTACCCTCTTACAGTTCAATTACCGACATGGAGTGCGGGGCGTCGTTGTCGTTGTCGAACGGGAGGTCGATGTTGGAAATATAGAGTTTGTTGCCGCGGCGGCAGACTTCCGAGCAGCGATCCAGAGCGCCGTCCGCGCCGGTTCCGACGGGATTTTTGGCAAGCGTCGTAACTTTGCCCGTCGAAATGCAGACTTTATGAACGGCGTTGCCGGCGAAGTCCGCGAAGTAAATGCAGCCGTGCGTGCTGTCAACGCGAATGCCGTCGATTGACATCAGCTTTTTGCGTTCGTTCGGGCAGGGAATAACGTTGCGAACTTTTGTTACTTTCGAGCCGTCAGCGCCAAAAGTCAGCTCGTAAATCTGCTTGTCTCCAAAATTGGCGACATAAACTTTGCCGTCAACGGAAGAACTGCAGCCGTTGGCACCAACTCGCCAGTCAGGATCTTTGGTTTTGAACTGGAAAATGAAATGCGGGTCGCAGTCTGTTTCGCTGACGTAGACCTTGGCGCGATACGGGTTCGCCGGGTCAAGTTCTTTCAGATCAAAGCAGAACAAACCGGACGTCAGCGGGCAAGGCGTGTCTTCTGTAACGCGGGTTTCGCAGAAATAAACTTTGCCGTTGGCAACCGTCAAACCGTTGGGCGCAACGAAATTCGTCGCCAGGACTTCACAGCGAACGGGTTTCCCGTCTTCAAAAACGATGCGGAGCAGACGTCCGTTGTGATTGACGTGTCCGCTGATTTCCTGCGAGTCCGCGACGTACAGGTTTCCGTCCTGACCGAACGCGATTCCCAGAACGCCGGCGTGTTTGGTGTCCGGGTTGGCGGGAATGCGGAAAACTTCTTTGACCTTATCGTCTGGTGTGATAACCAGCAGCGGCGCGTCGCCTTCTTCCACTGCGGCAGGAATAACCAGATAAATATTGTTGTCAACCGGATTGTACGCCATGCCGTCTGGCGTGACGTATTTGTCGCCCAGATCAATCATATACGGCGTTTTCAAAGCGGGCGCGTCATCGCAGGATTCCGCCGCAAAAGAATATCCTGAAACGGCGCAGACGCCTAAAATCAACAGCAAAGTCAATTCTCGAAACTTCATTTTTACTCCTTAACCTTAAAAGTGAATACAAAAAAAATCTGTTATCCAACAAAAAAGGAACTGAAACGCGTCGGTTCCAGTTCCTTTTGATTTGACCCTGAAATCAGTTGTTCAGGAAGTGATCGTTAATAGCGGGGTCGTTGTGACGAACAGCGCTGTTGGTGTGAAGGTTGGCGACTTCCGTCAGAATGCAGCCTTCCGGTCCAGCCATTTGCCAGTGCTTCGATTCGAGTTTTGCCAGCTGAGCGTATTCGCCGGCGTTGACCCATTTGCCGTGTTTGACTTCGACCTTGCCGCCCATGTGACATTCCGGAATCTTGATTTCCGGCGGGAGGTTGGGGCTGCCGATGCCGACGATGAACGATTTTCCCCAGCGGATAAACCAGCCCTCGTTTTTAACCGCGATGCCGTCGCCCTTGATGTGCCAGTGTTCCGGCAGCATCTGACCCGGCAGCAGGAAGAGGTCTTGCATCATGAACGTCTGTCCGAGCTTGTCTTTGTCGTGATTGATGATGCCAATGCACGCCAACCCCAGTTCGGTGAACCTGCCCGTTCCGTAGTCAGAAACCCACAAGAGGTCTTTCAGATCCGGGAAAACAGGGTACTTGAAATATCGGCACAACTCGATAATAGCGTCTTTGGCTTTATCGACGTTGAACTTGCCGTCGGTGTAGAAGTCCTCGTTGTTAAACCGAAGCCCAGCGGGGGTCGGGATCTTGGACGGCTGTGGAGCTGGCTGAACTTTCTGACCGGCCTGTTCATTTGGTTTAGCATAATTACGACGGCGGCCCAACAGACCGTTAGCGGCTTCCGATTCCGAAGCGGTTCCAGCAACGACGCCAGCCAAAGCCGCGCCCGCTGCCAACAAAGCGGAACGACGATTGATTTTTTCCATTTTCATCTCTCTCCTTATGAGAATAAAACTTCTGGGGATATTCGACCTTCACTCGTCAGCGGCAAGAGCTTCCATTCAGCTCAACGCTATCCGTTGTTACAGAATCGAATTGTCATTTTCTGCGTTTTAACAAACCTTAGTTAAAACCGGCATTATTAGTACAGTATACCGAAATTGAAAATAAATTCAAGAGTTCTTTCACTAAATCGCCCAAAAAAGAAAAATTTTTCATTCCGTATTCAAAAATGCAGTCCAAGCGCTTGAATCACGCTGGACAATCTTATATAATAATGTCAATCCTTTAGAGTGGTAAGTTTTAAGTGTTAAGTGGTAAGGACGCAAGCGCCGCCCCCACTAACCACTAAAAATGAGTGGTAAGTTTTAAGTGGTAAGTGGTTAGGACGCAAAGCGCCATCTCGCTACTAACCACTTACCACTAAACACTAACCACTTATCACTATTCTCCATAACCTCCATTTCAACTATTCGCCCCATGTATTACCTCGGAATTGACAACGGCGGGTCGATGACCAAAGCCGCCCTGTTTGACGAATCAGGAACGCTGATTTCGGTCTGTTCGGAAAAAGTCGAGCTTCTTCACCCGCAGCCGGGCATGGAAGAAGTCGACGGGAATCAGCTTTGGAACAGCAATGTAACAGCGATTCGGTCAGCAATCGAACAGGCGAAAATTGACCCGAAACAGATCGCCTGTATCGCGTGCGCCGGGCATGGAAACGGCATGTATCTGGTTGACGACGCCGGGGAGCCGCTGGTCGGAGTTCGTTCGACGGACATTCGCGCCAGAGCATACGTTGACCAATGGGAGCGCGACGGCGTAGTCGACGCCCTTATGGACAAAACGACGCAGCGCACCTGGGCGGCTCAGCCCAACGCCCTGCTCCGCTGGTTTGAAAACAATCGCCCGGAAACGCTTCAGCAGGCGAAATGGATGTTTATGGTCAAGGACTATATTCGTTACAAGCTTACCGGCGAGGCGTACATGGAACTCACCGACGCCTCCGCGACCAGTCTGCTCAACAACCAAACCGCTCAATGGGACGACGACCTGTTACAGGCGTGGGGCGTGGAGAAATATCGGCGCTTGCTGCCGCCGCTGGCGCAAACGACTCAGATTTGCGGGCGCGTTACACCTGCCGCTGCTCAGGAAACGGGGCTGGCTGTCGGAACGCCGGTTGCCGGCGGGATGTTCGATATTGACGCCGTCGGGCTGGGCGTCGGCATGACCGATCCGACGTCGCTGTGCCTCATTTCCGGGACGTGGGGAAACAATCAGTACATCGCCCCTGCCCCGGTTGTCAGCAAAGACATCTTCATGACAACTCTGTATTCCATTCCCGGATATTATCTCATGCTGGAAGGAAGCGCGACGTCGACCAGCAACCTGGAATGGACGCTTTCCACGTTCTTCAAGGCGGATAAAGAGCTTTTAGCTCTGAAAAACAGCGGACAGTCCATCTACGACGTTCTCAACGCAGAGCTGGCGGCAACGGAGCCGGAAACGAGCGGCGCTCTGTTTTTGCCGTACCTGTACGCCTGCCCCGCCAACCCGGACGGCAAAGGCGTTCTGTTTGGTTTGGACGCCTGGCAAAACCGCGGCGACGTCATGCGCGCCGTTTGCGAGGGAATCGTTTACGCCCATTACTGGCACATAGAACGTCTGCTCAAATTCCGAACCAAGCCCGGCGAGATTCTCCTGGCAGGCGGCGCGGCGAAGAGTCCGATTTGGCGGCAGATGTTTGCCGACGTCTTCCAGACGCCTGTTCGCGTTCCCGACGGCGCGGAATTGGGCGCGTTAGGAGCCGCGATCGCCGCTGCGGTCGCCGTTGGCGCGTTTCCCGACTGCCAGTCTGCCTGTAAAACGTTCGTCAAATTCTCCAGCGTCAATCAGCCAGACGCCTCCAAAGCAGACGTCTACGCGAAAAAGTATGCCCGATTCAAAAAGCTGCTGGAAGTCCTCAATCCCAGCTGGGGAGAATTGCTGTGGAAATAAATGAAAGGCGTAGGCGAGCCGGGGTGCGAGACGCCCGGGTAAATCTCACGCGGAGACGCAAAAAATGAAAGGCGGTAATGGAGAGAAAAATATAGGCGAGCCACGGGTGTTAACCCGTGGGTGTGAGCGTAGCGAACGGAATTACGCATTCGCCGACAGGCGAACAAAACGTTTGACCCGCGCACGCACAAGGGTGAGCCCGGTTCGCGGGCGTATCGCCCGCCGAAGAAAAGTCTCACGCGGAGACGCGGAGATGCGGAGAAAGTTCGCGAAGTTCGCAAAAAATGAAAGGCGGTAATGGAGCGACCAACGGGAGCGGAATTACGCATTCGCCGTTAAGGCGAACGAAACGTTTGACCCGCGCACGCACATGGTTGAGCCCGGTTCGCGGGCGTATCGCCCGCCTAAGAAAAATCTCACGCGGAGACGCGGAGATGCGGAGTCTGTTCGCGAAGTTTTAAAAATTTCTATGCGTTCTTTGCGTTCTTTGCGGCTTAACACCTGACAAATAAAAAAAGCGGGAGTTCCCTCCCGCTTTAGCGTTATTTGTTTACGATTGTATAACTCCTAACTCCTTCCGTGGGTTAAAACCCACGGCTATAAATATTGAACCGCTACGCGGTTCTAGCTGAAGCGTAACTTCATTCGCTTCGCTCATTCCGTTACCGCCTTTCAATATAAACCTAATTCCTAACTCGCTTAC
>JAFQXE010000046.1 GCA_017407125.1 Thermoguttaceae bacterium | reverse complement strand
AAACCCACGGGCGGCGAGGCGCCGCTCCCAATCCGCGCTACCGCGCGCTTGACAAAAAACGCTCACGTTGTTCGCTCGCGAAATTTGACGATACAATAATCTTTCGTCTTTTTCGCTTATTTCGTGTTTTTCGTGTTTAAAAATATTGCCTCCGTGGGTTGAAACCCACGGCTATTAAAAGTCAACCGCTAACGCGGTTGTGAGGGTTCTCAGTTCCTCTTGATGTTTCGTTATTCGTACTTCGTCTTCCGTGGGTTGAAACCCACGGGCGGCGAGGCGCCGCTCCCAATCCGCGCTACCGCGCGTTTGACAAAATTCGCTCACGTTGTTCGCTTTTGATAATCGACAATACAAAAATCTTTTGTTTTGCAATTGATTAGAACCGCGCTAGCGGTCTACTTTTATATTTTCTCTATTTTTAAAAAAAGTCAATAATCCGTCTTTACAATTATTTAAAAATAAATCATAATAATTTAGAGTTAATCTGACAATTGGCAATTATTGAACCGCTTTGCGTAATTGCCAATTCCAAATTACTAATAGCTAATTAAATAAACGAGGACATCAACTCATGAAAAGAATACGATATTCCGCTGTGTGCGTTCTGCTGACGCTTTGCGTTTTGCTGTGCGGCTGCCCCAGGACGAAGCCCGTCGAGCCAACGCCTACAACGAATCCGGACGCTGTTCAAAACAAGCCTGAAAAGGACGAACAAAACAATCTGGATTTGGTAATTCAAGACGAGGCGCCTCTTCCGGCGTCGGCGTTAAGCCAGCTCCCCAGCGTTCAGGAAACGTTCGAAAAAATGCTGGGGGCTTATAAGAATCTGGATTCCTATACAGATCAGGCGTTTTGTCAGGCAAGCATTCGAAAGGGAGAAGAAATCGTCAATCAGTCGTCGCCGTTTTTTTTCAGTTTCGTCAAACCGAATAAAATGCGGTATGTTTCCCGAACGTGCGAAATCCGCTCCGACGGCAAAACGATTTCCGTGTTCATTTCGTCTCTGCCGGGAGTAATTCTTCAAAAACCGTGTCCGGCAGAACTCCATCTTGAAGATCTGCTTTTTGACCAGGCAATTGACGAAGCGGTGTTTTTGTCACAACCGAGCCTGTTTTCCGTTCTTCCTCTGCAATGGATCATGTTTTTTGCAGACGATCCTCTCAAAACGCTCACTTTTGGACAGAAAGAAATCCGCGTCCTCGCTCCCAGAGAAATCAACGGGCGTCCCTGTTACCGGCTTCGTTTCGACAGAGAAGACGGCTCGGTAATCTTATGGATCGATCAGGAATCCGGGCTGATTCTTCGCGCTCAGCTCCCGCCGCAGCTGCTGGTAGACACGTCGGAAGGCGCCAGCGCCGACGACTGTTCTGTAACAATCGAATTCTGCGAGCCGCAGATTAACGCCGAAGTTCCAGAAACGGCGTTTAAAATGGAAATTCCCGTCGGAACAAACGTTACAGATCATTACATTCCCCCAACAACCCAGCTTCTGGGAACAAAGATGCCCGATTTCCAATTTAACAAGCTGGATGAAAAAGGAACGGTCGACCTCAGCAGCCTGAAAGGCAAAATCGCAATCATCAACTTCTGGACGACGTGGTCAAAACTGGAACCGACAGTTCAGCCTCAGCTCAATCAGCTGCGTCAAGCATTCAAAAATGACGAGGACGTTGTGTTTTTGTCCGTCTCAATTGACGAGTCTTCTGTATCAGACGCCGTTCTTCGGGACTCGCTGAAGCAATGGAGCTCCCCTCTGGACTGCGTTCGCGACGACAGCGGATATTTGGCTCGAGAATTGAAAATCACCTTCGTTCCGACTGTTCTGGCGCTCAATAAAGACGGCGTTATCGAAGCCGTTGAAATGGGGTTCAATCCTCTTCTGGTAAATGAACTGTCCAGCTGTATTGAGCAGATTAAAAATGGCGAATCGCCGCACCAACAAACGCTCGATAACAAAATGACGGAAATGAAGCAGTACGAACAGCATCGCAAAGAATGGCTTCAGCGTGGGATTTTCGTCGACGCCGACGTTATCGAAATGGCGGGAATTCCGGAAACCGTTGCCGCTGAATCAAGTCAGCCCCGACAGTTTGAACTTAAACCGCTCTGGACGGCGGAAGGCATTCAGAACCCTGGAGCGCTGCTGTCAGAAGATTCCTCCGACAGTTCTGACGGCCGGGTATGGGTAATCGAAAACGGTAAAAAAATCGTTCAAATTGATTCCAGCGGACGCGTTGTCGCCCGGTTCGACCTGGATTTGAATCAAAAAGAAATATGCTCTTTTATTCGCACAAATCCGTCCTCAAAAGACTCTGAAGCGCGTTTCCTCGCCTTTGCTCCAGGACAGCAGAGAATTCACGTCTACGACCAAAACTGGAAGAATCTGTTTCATTATCCGGAAAACGCTCTGGACAATCCCCACGATGGAATCCAGGACGCTCGTTTTGGCGATTTGACAAACGATAACAAAGAAGAAATCTATATCGGATATCTGGGTACGCGCGGCGTCCAAAGCATCGACCTGAAAGGACGTCAGATTTGGAGCAACAAAACGCTGGGAACGGTCTTTTCTGTTGCGCCGTATCATAGCCAAAACGACAATATGCTTTTATGCTGCGCCGGCTCGAGCGGAATGATTACCGTGCTCAACGCCAAAGGAAAAACGCTGGGAGACAAAAACAACATCGGCGTTATCGGTCTGAAAGACAATTTGGCGGCCATGGTTTATTCCGCAAAAATGAAAGACGGAACAACAAATTCAGAACAGCCCAACGCGCCTGCCGACAAGGTCGGTTCCAGCCCGGAAGACGGCAGCGCCAATACCAGCTCGGTCGGAGACAAAACCTTGTCCGCCTTCGCACACGACTCTCTGTGCGCGCTGTGCGCCAATCAGAACTCATATATGCTCGTCGGGTTCAATATGCGCGCTGAAATCCTCTGGACGTATGAACTGCCCCAGGGAATCCCAAAACGTCCTATCGATTACCTTACCAGCGCCGACGTCATGCCAAACGGAGAATCCATTTGGATCGCTCTCGGGTCAGACGGGTCCATTCATTTTATTGACAAAGACGGCGTACTTATCGACCGGTTTAATCACGGTCAGTTTGTTTACGGCCTGACAGTCGCCAACTGGAACGGTCAATGCGTTCTGATTCTCTCCGACGACCAGGGCGTTAAAGCGTATCAGATCAACTGGAAATAATTTTGCGGGGGGCGGGTATTACCCGCCATTTTATCGCGGACAATGTCCGCTCCCCAGATACTAAAAAGAAAGACGGCGCTCCAACGCCATCTTTAACGCCCTTCTATCTAAACAAAAAAAGCGAAGACGCAATTATAGCGTCTTCGCTTTATATCTTAAACAGCTTTAAGGAGGGGCGTTCTGCTTAAGAACGTCATAAGCCGTTCGATTTTCTTTTACTTATTATTCTTTCGTCGCAGCGGCTGGAGCCGGGGCGGGTTCGGTTACTTCAACTGCCGGAGTCGGTTGAGTTACGGTATTGACGCAGGGAACCATGCGGCAAACCTTGACCGGAACCTGAGTGCAAACTACTTTCGGAACGCAAACCGTGGTTGTATACGGAACCTTCTCGCAAACGACCTTCTTGACATGAACCGTCTTCTGGGTCTGGCAGGGAACCATTACCGTGTAAGGAACCTGTCGGGAAACGGTTTCCGGAACGCACTTGCGAACGGTGTAGTTGACAACTCTCTGGCGGGTTTCCGGAACGACTTTGCAGACGCGGAAGCAAACCTGGCGAGTTACCTGGCAAGGAACCATCTTGCAAACGTTGTAGCAGCGAGTGGCAGTCTTGACAACCGGGACTCTCTTGCAAACGCGATAGGTGCAAGTGCGAACTTCAGGAACCTGTTTGCAGACTTTGTAGCAAACGGTGCGAACGCGCTGTTCAGGAACCATCTTGCAGACTTTGTAGCAAACGGTGCGGACGCGCTGTTCAGGAACCATGCGGCAAACCTGATAAGTGCAGGTTCTCTGCTGCGGAACCATTACGCAAACGTTGTAGGTGCATGTGCGGGTTTCCGGAACCATCTTGCGGACCTGATAGCAAACGGTGCGGACGCGCTGTTCTGGAACCATGCGGCAGACGCGATAGTTGACCGTTCTGACGCACTGTTCGCGAACCATGCGGCAAACGCGATAGTTGACAGTTTTGTAGCAGGTTTCAGGAACCATGCGAGTGATCGTGTAATTGCACGTGCAGGTTTCCGGAACCATTCTGCGGACGCAGTAATTAACTGTCTTGACGCATGTCTGAGGAACCATACGGGTAACCGTATACGGGATTCGCTTTTCACAAACCTGAGTCTTCCAGGTGGTAACCTGATACGGAACCTGCTTGCAGGTCGTTTCAGGAACGAGCTTGCAAACCGTGTAAGGAACGGTCTTCTGGACGCATTCCGGTTTGTAGGTTGTGCAAGTGATTTCTTTCTGAGTTACGCAGGGAACCCAAACGCGGCACATCGTACGGCAAATCTGTCCAGTGCAAGGATCGCAGCATTCTTTGCAAACCGTTTCCCAACGTCCGCCGCATTCATTAACTGTGCGGGTCGTGGTAACAGGCTTGTATTCAACGCAGCTGACAACGCGCTGGCATTCTTCCTGGACGCGCTTGTAAGTAGTGCAGGAAACAGTGCGATAGCGGGTTTCGCAAACGGGAACGCAGACCGTGTAACGGCAAATGCGTTCGCGGGTTTCACAGACCGGCTTGCAGACTGTGTACTGAATTTCCTTGGTGCGGGTTTCGTAAACCGGCTTGCAGACCGTATAAGTACGGGTGCGGGTTTCGGTAACCGGCTTGCAGACTGTGTACGGAACTTGCTTGGTGCAGGTTTCATAAACCGGCTTGCAGACTGTGTACGGAATCTGCTTGGTGCAGGTTTCATAAACCGGCTTGCAGACTGTGTACGGAATCTGCTTGGTGCAGGTTTCGTAAACCGGCTTGCAGACCGTGTAGGTGCGGGTGCGCTGCTGAGTCGTCGGAACGCAAACCGTATAAGTGCGCTGTCGGGTTTCTGTTACCGGACGGCAAACGGTGTACTGAATCTGACGGGTTCTTTCTTCCCAAACCGGCTTGCAAACCGTATAGGGAATCTGACGGGTGCAGGTTTCCCAAACCGGCTTCATAACGGTGTACTCGCGAGTGCGGGTTTCCCAAACCGGCTGATATTCGGTGTAATTGTAAGTGCAGGTTCGCGTCTCGGTTGTCGGCTTCATAACGGTGCACGTAATATTTTTCGTGCAGGTTTCCCAAACCTGTTTGCAAACCGTATAGTTGATGGTCTTGCAGCGATTCTCGCACACAACTTTGTTAACGGTATAGCTGCAGTCGCGATAACGGACTTCAGGAACCATTGTGGTGCACGTAATCGTTTTCGGTTCGAGAACCGTTTTGAAGCATGTGCGATAACGGGTTTGGCACTGCTGTTCGTAAACGACCTTGCGGCATGTTCGCATAACAGTGTCTTCCTGCATAACATAGTTACAGCAGGGGGTGCAGCATGCCGCGCGGCAAAGTCCGCAATAACGGGCTTCCGCTACGCCGCTTGTCGCAATAGCGAAAAGAGCGGCTGCCAACGGCAATAACAAAAACTTCTTCATTTCTTACGCCTCCTTAACGTACAGGGTAATCAAAACAGGATTTAATATGTCGTCTGACATTTTGGGTAGGAATTTTCCCGTTTGATCCCTTATTAATTAATCGTGTCTACACGACCCCGATAATTGCAAATTACATAGCAACTCATTTTTTATATCGGTAAATCAAACGGATAACTACAACTCCTGCGTCTAATTTTGTAAAAAAATAAATGTGTTCAATTATAATAATGCGGTCAAATCAATTATTACGATTACGTCGATTCGTTAACAATTGAACCTTTACTTATCTATTTTACTTATATTATTCTTTTTGTCAATATGCTGAGCTGAACTAATTGACACATTTAATAATATAAATATGTATGCGTAAAGTACGCAAAAGAATCTAAACACATTCTCTGCGTACCTTACATTATAATACAAAAAATAGAAAAGAGAGATAAAAATTTAGGATAATTATATTGATTTTTAAGAAACTACGGCATGAATTATCGTTAAATTCGGAATTATCGAAATATTTAGATCTTTTTTCTTTGAATTTGTTTATTTTCCGTTTGCAAAAAAATAGAAATGATGTATAATTAAAAAAACTGTAAAAGCAGAAATCGGCTCTTCATAGCGAGAGTTTTCAAATCCTGCCAGTATTGTTTTCGGCTTTATCCGATTGTATCATTTTTTGATAATGACGCTTTCAATCAGGAATCCGAGGCAAATACAACGTATCTCGCATTATCAGCCCACTATTTGAAAAGGAGTTTAAAATATGAAGCAGTTCATTACCCGAGCGGTTATCGCTTTGATTGTTATGAGTGGCGTTATGTTTACTGCCCAAACATGCTCTGCCGCTTACACAGCCCCCTACGCAAATCAGTATGTTCAGCGAATGGCATACGTTAATCCGGCTTACGGAACGCAGGTTCCATATCATCCCGTTACTCCAACCCAAATGAGAACGGGATACACCCGCCAGGAAATTCGTTCCATGCCGATGGTTTCCCGTCCCAGCCGTCCTGGACACTTCATTGGCAACACAGTTCGCAGACGAGCTGGCGTTGGTTATTGATACACCTTTTTTTCCTTTCGGAGCGCAAAATGCATCATGTGTTTTGCGCTTTTTTATTGTATTCTACAGATTTCCTTCTGCTGTACGTTTCGCCTGCTGCGACCATTGAGAGTCAGGGAATATCTCGATAAGACGTCGAAAAATCCGAAACGCTTCGTCGCGGCGGCCTTCGTTCAAAAGAACAGATCCGGCAGAGTAGAACGCTCTGGCTTGCAATTCGACAGGAGCTTTAGAATTAGCCGCGCACTGCAAATAGTTCAGAGCCGCTTTGTCCGTCTTGACGTTTCTTTCCGCAGAACTTCGATTCCAAAGCTGACCTAGGACGAAACGCGGACCGTACTGAAGACTTTTGGGAAGAGCGTCTGCCGCTTTTTCCAGATTCTTTAACGTAGTTTCTGGCATAGGCGTTAAAGAAAGACGATTGAGCTGCATTTGAGCCAATGCTGCAACGTCGGCGTCGTCAGACTTCGTCAAAGCGGTAAGAGCCGTCTGGGCCTCGGTTTTCTTGTCTGAAGTCAAAAGGAGGCTGGCGCCCAAAAGGGCAACGTACGGATATTTTTGCTGACGAATCCAGTTTTGAGCCAACTGCTGCGTTCGCGAGGATGCCTCGACAGACGTCCAGACCATGGGAACGCAGTCGTAAAAAGCGGTATTGGGATCAAGCTGAATGAGCTGAACGTATCTCACAGCCGCATCGTCCGGACGATTAAGAGAATTAAAACATTCAACCTGCCGCGCCAGGATTTCATGCTTCATCCACCCATCGGGAGCTTGAACCAACGCCTTGTCCAACAGCGTCAGAGCCTGGTCAAAATCCCGGTTGCTCATCCGAAGTTTTGCTTCCATATACGGAGCGGGATATTCTGCTTGAATCTCAACAATATTATCAGTTCTTATAGACTTTATTTGTCCGGAAGACGTTCTCAAAAGCAGCACACTGCGGCTGTAATTTTCTATAGTTCCAGTCGCCTTGACTGGACGACCCGTAACATCATTTTGATATATAACCGTATCTTCAGCATACGCATTATAGTATACAAACATACATATATATAATATAGCGGCCAATTTGAATTTCATAGGGAACAAATGTAAATTATGCGATTGCAGTTTATCGGCGTTTGCAGTCAAGCGTTACAATGGCTTTTCCTGACTTGAAACGCTCTCATTTGATTTTTCGTCCGCATTGCGAGGATTTGTTGATTAAAAGATTAAATTATTTCAGAATTTTAACCGATAATTCTAATTGATACACTGAATTAAATGCATGTTTGTTTGCATTTACAGGCAATTCCCATATATTTCCATTTAAAGGATTGATAACCATGAAAACAGCGAAAAGATGGATCGTCAGCGCCGGCGCTTGCCTGTTAGCGCTGACAAGCATGAGCGTCAGTTTCGGTCAGATTCCGACGGCTCCGATTCCCGAACAGAACAATGATGGCTTACCGCTTCTGACTGAACCGGCTCCGCTTGACGTCGCGCCTATTGAGCCGATGCAAGTCCCCGCCGCTCCGGCTGACGTTCCCGCTCCCGCAGTCAACGCCATCCCGCAAACGACCGCTCCGGCGCCTGTCGCTCAGCCTGCGCCGGTTGCTCAGCCAGCGCCGGTTGCTCAGCCAGCGCCGGTTGCTCAGCCCGCTCCGGCTCCCGCAGTTCAACAGTCTGCTCCTTTGATTCGTCCGGTTCAACCTTGCCAGCAGTGCAATGACCCGTGCCAGTCCTGCCCGGCGGGAGCGTACTACTCTCCCAGCCCGTATTACGGACAGGATGCCAGACCGTGGTGGCTGAACATTCGCCCGGTTCCGTACACGCCCGTTGAACGTGAACACGTTGGAATGGGATTCGGAGGTCGAGTCGTTCGCGATCGCTATGGACGTCTGGTTCCGATTGAACCGCCGTTCTATCAGACCCGCGGTCCACGAGATTTCTATCTCGACAACCCCCGTCCGTTAGGCTACTAAGTCTAAAAGATTGTTTCGCGTGAAACAATCGCTCGCTCAAAACAAAAAGACGCCCGAGATTCTCAGGCGTCTTTTTTTATTGGTCAGATTTTTATTTGTCAGATTCTGTGAATCCGGGTTCAAATCATTCCGTTGTGAACGGGGTTACCGGCAAACCTTCTTTTGAATACAGAGTAACGCCGTCCGGATTGTTCTGCCAGGCGTAGCGGGCTTTGACCGGATTGGGAACGGCAGGGCTTGTCAAAACGACCGTGTCGCTATCAACAATTTGAGCGTCTGCCCAGGCGTACTTGCCGTCTTCTCCAGCAATGGCAAACCACTTAATCGTGTTGACGTCTTTGTGCTGTTTGACTTCGCGTCCGAACAGTTTGGCAATCATCAAACCGCCGCCAACGTTGTCGAATTTGAGAGTAGCTTTACCGTCTTCAAACTTGGCTTCCTTGAGAGTTGGAGAGGCGTACTTGCAATCCTTGCCGTAGGTCTGAGCCAGAGCGTTGAGAGCCAGACGGTTCCCGACAATCCACTTGTTTTGCGGGTGAATGTCTCCCGCTTCGCCAGCGTCAATAATAACAGCCTGACCGGTTTTGGGAACTTCCAGACAGCGAGTCTGACCGTCGCGAATTCTCGCCCAGCCGCCGTCGCAGTTGGGGTCTTCAGACGTGCCCATAAAGTTGGCAAGCTGAA
This sequence comes from Thermoguttaceae bacterium, assembly GCA_017407125.1. GTDB lineage: Bacteria > Planctomycetota > Planctomycetia > Pirellulales > Thermoguttaceae > RUG11551. The sequence goes on along the minus strand of JAFQXE010000046.1, from coordinate 28,327 downwards.
CCCAATAGAACGGAATGTCGCCCCATATCTTGCGCCATTCCAGAATCATCGCCTTCTGCTTGTAATAATAGAATCCGCCTTCGCCCGCGTTCGAGCATCCCTGATACCAGATCGCGCCGCGGACAGCGTAATTCTTCCACGGAGCCAACATTGCATAGTACATGCCGCCGGCGGTGCGGAAATCGGACTTGCCCGCCGTGTTGCGAGCTTCGATAAGCTGCTTGCCGGGTTCGACGGTTTCTTCGCAGTTGTTCCAGCCTTCGTCCGGAATCCAGGAGTTGATGTTGGATCCGCCCCAGTTGGAATCAATCAGTCCGATTGGGCAGCCGAGTTCTTTGTGCAGACGAACAGCGAAATGGAACCCCGCCGCGGTGCAATCTCTCTGAACGGCGTTTTTGCATTCAAGCCAGCCATAGCTGTTAAAATCTTCCTTTTCGGACATGGCGGTGTCGTGATGAACGCGATTGAAACGAATAAAGCTGAAGTCGCCGGTAATCTCTTCGGTGTTGCAAGCCAGACGTCCGCAGCCGTTGGGCAGCTTCTGATACCAGCTCGAAAGCGGCATTTCCATGTTGGACTGTCCGGAGCAAATCCAGACTTCGCCAACAACGACGTTCTTGAGAACGATTTCGTTTTTGCCGGTAACGACCAAATCGGCGCCCCAGTTGAGAGCAGCCATCGGCTGAAGTTCGACCATCCACTTGCCGTCTTCGCCAGCTTTGGTTTTGACTTCCTGACCGTTGAACTTGACGGTTACGTCTTCGCCAGCGTCGGCGTAGCCCCAAACCTTGACGGGAACGTCCCGCTGCAAAACGGCGTTGTCAGTAAACGCTTTTGTCAATCTGACGTCAGCATAGGACGTCGCTGCAAACAAACCAGCCGCAACGGCAATCGCCATTACGGAAACTTGAAGGAGGGAAAATCTTTTCATGGATAAAAACTCGAATTAAAAAATGAAATTGGAAATACTAAAAACGTCCAAACGTTCAAACGTCTTTTCATTCCAGAAACCCTTTAATCAGAATTATAAAACTTCAGAAATCAAAAAGCAACTGGGAGACGGGGATTTTTTGAAAAAAATTGGAGTTAGTAGCGAGTAGCGAGAAAACGTTTACGGGGGGCGGGTATTACCCGCCAATAAACAACCTTTGATTATCGCGGACAATGTCCGCTCCCCAGAAACAAACCCTTTCCTGCTCACTCTTGAAAAATAATCTAAAAGCGCTATATTGAAATAAAGTTGCAAGAAATAATCAGCAAGAAACGCAAAACGCATCAATAAACTAATGCTAACATTCTCTCGCAACTCGCTACTCGCAACTCGCAACTCGCAACTCTTATGAAACTCAAATACGGCTTGGCGTACCCGACATGGCAAGGCGTTTACCTTTTCGGGATTTTTATCGCTCTGTGCATCGCGGCTGTGATGCGACAGATCAATCTGCTTTTGTTCATTGCGGGGCTTATACTCGGAGCGCTGATTCTGTCCTGGTTCATGGCGAAGATTAAAAAGGGCTGGTTCAGAGTTCAGCGTCGTATGCCGGTTACCATCCATGCGGAATCGGAGTTCGTCCTCTCCCTGGACTTAACCAATGTTTCTCGCGGAACGCTGTTCGCTCTGGCTGCGCGACAGGCGATTAACGAGTTGCGAGGCGGCGACTCCGGGGGGCGGGTATTACCCGCCAAAAAACAATCAACCTTATTTATCGCGGACAATGTCCGCTCCCCAGAAATGTTTACGGGGGGCGGGTATTACCCGCCAAAAAACGATCAACATTTATCGCGGACAATGTCCGCTCCCCAGAAACAACTCCTAACTCCTAACTATTTCTTCTCCCGTCTTAATCCAAACCAAAAACTAACAGGCGAGTTCGTCTGCCAAATCGACCGTCCGGGCGAATACCGTTTAGAACCTGTCGAGTTGATTTCCCGATTCCCCTTGGGGTTGTTTGAATGTCGAGTTCGGGTAGGACGTGCGGCAACGTTTTGGGTATATCCAGCTCTATTAGACGACCTGCCGGAAGACCTGATTCAGCTAACCGCTCAGAGTTATGATGGCGTTTCTCGCGAAACAAATCATTCTTCTCGAAACGTCGGGGACTTCCATTCCGTTTCCGCCTATAGACCGGGAGAAGACGTCCGGTTAATTCATTGGCGATCGTCCGCCCGGTTGGGCGACCTGGTTATAAGACAGTTTCAGCCCCCCTTGGGAGCGTGGCTCGGAATCGTCGTTGACATGACCCCTCCAGAAGGTTGGGAAGAGAACGAGGCACATGACCTGCCGGAGCAGATTCAACACAATATCAAACTCGCCGCAACGGTTATCTATCGACTTTGCAGCAAAACTGCAGAATACTCCGGGAGAGAAACGCAGATTGTTTTAGCTTTGTCTAATTCTCCTGACAACATCGTATCGGGACGCGCCGACTCGAACTTCTTTCATCAAGCCATGCAGACCCTGGCGTCCGCTCAATTAGACAACTCTGGACAAAACAAAACCGCCGAAACAATCTCGGCGGTTAAGGAACTCGTTCCCGAAGGAACGAAGGTTGTTGTGTTAAAAGTGCCTAGCGCCTAGTATTAAGTGCTTAGTACTTAGTGCTTAGTGCTTAGGACGCAAGAGCTCTCCTCACTATGCACTATGCACTAGGCACTAAGCACTAATTATCAGCTCTCAAACAGCCAGCTGGACAGGTATCGTTCTCCGCAGTCGGGCAGCAAGACGACGATTCTCTTTCCGGCGAATTCGGGTCGTTTGCTCAGTTCCAAAGCGGCAAACAGTGAGGCTCCGGAGGAAATGCCGATAAGCAGTCCTTCCTTCTTGGCAGCCAGACGAGATGTGGCGCCAGCGTCTTGCCAGTCAACCTGGATAATCTCGTCGAGAATGTCGGTATTGAGAACCTGGGGAACGAATCCCGCGCCGATGCCCTGAATCTTGTGAGGGCCGGGTTTTCCGCCGGAAAGAACCGGGGAGTCTTTCGGTTCGACCGCGATAATTTTTACGTTCGGATTGGCGGCTTTGAGAACTTCTCCAATACCGGTAATCGTTCCGCCCGTTCCAACGCCAGCAACAAAGACGTCGACTTTGGAATCCGTGTCACGGAGGATTTCCTGGGCGGTTGTCTGTCGATGGGCTTCCGGGTTGGCGGGGTTTTCAAACTGCTGCGGAATGAAGGAACCGGGGTTGGCGGCTTTGAGTTCTTCCGCCTTGGCGATCGCGCCTTTCATGCCAGCCGGACCGGGGGTGAGAACCAGTTCCGCCCCGTAAGCCGCCATGAGTTTGCGGCGTTCGATTGACATCGTTTCCGGCATCGTCATGATAATGCGGTATCCTTTTACCGCTGCGACCAGAGCCAGACCAACGCCGGTGTTGCCGCTGGTCGGTTCGATAATCAGTCCGCCGGGCTTCAGCGCGCCAGACTTCTCTGCCGCATCAATCATTGCGAAAGCAATACGGTCTTTGACCGAACTTGCAGGATTGAAGTACTCAACCTTAGCCAGGACTTCTGCCTGACCCTCGTTGAGTTTGTTGATTCGAACAATCGGAGTGTTACCGATTGCGTCTAAAATAGAATTGTAGTACATGATAAAATGAAGTGTTTGTAAGGGAGTAGGAGGTTGAGGGAAAGCTCCTAGCTTCTAGCTGCTAGCTTATAGCTTTGCTATTTTGGATTCCAGCTTTAACAATTAACGCCGAGAACCACAAATGCACAAGCTTATGGCTAGGAGCTAATAGCTAGCAGCTACTATCCTATTCCCCAAAGTTGCGAGTTGCGAATTGCGAAAAAGGCAAGCGCAACACAAATCATTTTCAAAGGATCGACAACATAGTCGACCGCGTAATAATATAACATTTTTTAAAGGAATTGCAATAGCGGTTTGGGAGAAAGGCAGTAGGCAGTAGGCAATAGGCAGTAGCCTTTAAAACAAATATGACAAAATATATCGAAATAAAAACTCTTTCGTCTTTTTCGATTATTTCGTGTATTTCGTGTTAAAAATTCAACTGACGATATCTCGCAACTCGCAACTCGCAACTCGCCACTTGACAATTCAAGAAAAGCATATATAATAGGAAGCAGTAAATTTACTGTATCAAGGAGCGGTCAGGCGAAGCGTATTGTCGCCGCGGCTTGTTCCTTACTTTATTTGCGAGTCTACCTCGCAGAAGGATTAATCGAGATGATCGTAACCACCACCGAACTGTTTAAGCATGCCTACGGCAAATACGCTATCGGCGCTTACAACATCAATAACCTCGAACAGATCGTCGGTCTGTTCCGCGGCAACCTTGGCAAGTCCGCCAAGAACGAAGATCCCAGCGACGCTTCTAAAAGCGCTCCGTTCATCATTCAGATTTCCAAAGGCGCTCGTTCCTATACCGACAAGCGATTCCTGGAAGGTCTGATTCGTTCAGCTGAACAGGTTTTCCCGGAAGCCATCTTCGCCGTTCACCTGGATCACGGCAACGAAGAAGCCTGCTACGACTGCATCGACAGCGGATTCTATTCCTCCGTTATGATTGACGCCTCGGCTGAAGAATTCGAAAAGAACATCGAAATCACTCGCCGCGTTGTCGATCGCGCCCACGACAAGGGCATCGTCGTTGAAGCTGAACTCGGACAGCTCGGCGGAGTCGAAGAAGACATCGTCGCGTCCGTTAAACTGACCGACCCCAGCACCGCTGCTGAATTCATCGATCGTTCCGGCTGCGACTCCCTCGCGGTTGCTATCGGAACCAGCCACGGCGCGTTCAAGTTCTCTGGCAAACAGGGTCTGCACTTTGACGTTCTGGCTGAAATCCAGAAAGCCATCCCCGCCAACTTCCCGTTGGTTATGCACGGCTCCTCTTCCGTTCCGCAGGAATGGGTACAGCGCATCAACAACGCTGGCGGACAGCTCGCTGGCGCTTCCGGCGTAAACGAAGCTGAATACCTGCCCGCCGCCAAGCTCGGCGTCTGCAAGATCAACATCGACACCGACGGACGTTTGGTATGGTGCGCCATTCACCGTGAAGAATTCCTCGCCAACCCGCAGAACTTCGATCTGCGCCCGCCAGGAAAGAAATTCATGGCTGCTTACGCTGACTACATCATTCACAAGAACACCGTTCTCGGATCCGCCGGACAGCTGGAAAGCGTTCGCGAATTCCTGAAGTAATTTTTTTAGGGAATAGGGAATGGGGAATAGGGAATAGTACTTCGCCTTCGGCGAATTAATACTACTCCCTACTCCCTATTCCCTACTCCCTTTTCTCTCCCCATGCGCGTTACTCTCAAACCAAACAAGCTCCGCGCCCTGCTGGGCGGTCATCCCTGGATTCTCGACGGTTCTCTGGAATTAATCGATAAGTCCAATGCCCCATCAGATGGCAGCGTCGTTGACGTCTACTCCGACAAAGGACGATTCTTCGCCCGCGGGTTGTACAACTCTCACAGCAAGATTCGTGTACGGTTGTATACGTGGAACGAATCGGAATCTTTAGACGACGCCTTTTGGACGAAACGGATTTCGACTGCGATTGATTTGAGAAAAGAGCTGGGATATTTCTCTCAGGCGACTCGTCTGATTAACTCCGAAGGGGACGCTCTGTCCGGCTTGATTGTCGACAAGTACGAAGACGTTCTTGTCATGCAGGCGACGAGTTTAGGAATTTTGTTGCGCGCGGAACAATTTGCCCAAATTCTCCAAAATCTAACTGGCGCGAAAACCGTTATCGCGACGACGGAACCCGCCATGGCACGTCGGGAAGGCGCTCCGGAGGAACTGACAGCTGACCGCGTTTTCGGCGATCCGGTTCCGGAAACGATGGTAATTCAGTCAGGGGGAATCAAATACGAGATTCAGCTTTTAGGCGGACAGAAAACCGGGTTCTATCTCGATCAGCGTGAAAACCGCTTGGCGGCGGCTGAACTGTTCAAAGGGAAAACGGTTTTGGATATGTTTTGCTATCACGGCGGATTTTCGATTGCCGCGGCGCAGGCTGGCGCCGTTTCCTGTCTGGCTTGCGACTCCAGCGCCAAAGCCCTCGAACAGGTCAAAAAGAACGCTCAGCTCAACGCGGTCGAGAATATCGAAACGCTGCAGGGCGACTCGTTCCAGATTCTGGAACAGTTCAAGTCCGAAGGGAAGACGTTCGGCGGAGTCGTTCTCGATCCTCCCAAATTCGCGCAGGGAAAACGTTCTGTTCAGGAAGCCCTTCGCGGATACCATTATCTCAACAAGCTGGGAATCTCGTGCGTCGCTCCCGGCGGATTTCTTGTAACATGCTCCTGCACCGGCTCCGTTCGTCGGGAAGACTTTTTCGACATGCTTCACGGCGCGGCGTCACAGGCAGGCAGACGCATCCAAATCCTTCAGCAGCGCGGCGCCGCTCCCGATCACCCCGTTCTGGACTCCTGCCCGGAAACCGACTATTTAAAGTGCTTCCTGTGCCGGGTGATTTAAAACAAATAAATTCTACAATATAATCGTAGTCCACCTCTTGACTATTTCTCAAGGGCGATTATAATTTTATTACATAGATTTATGTAAATATAGGGCTTTCGTCAATTTGACGATTTATCAGCATACAAATCTTGCTCAAGGATTTTATATGAAGCAATATATTATTTCTGCCGTGATAATCGCTGCCGCGATGATGAGTATCGCCAGCGCCCGTACGTGGACTGACGCTAAAGGGAAAAAAGTAACAGCAGATTTCGTAAGTCTTATACAAGACGGCGAGCCGAAGGTAAAACTTCAAACGCCGTCCGGGAAAACGATTGTAGTTTCTCTGAAAAACCTGTCGAAAGAGGATCAGGAATATATTATGGGGCTTGGCGCCAAACCTGCGAGCGCTCAGCCAACGCAAAGCGTTACCCAGAGCGCGATCTTTTCTGCTGTTAGTAATTTGGATCTCGGCAGCCGCGAGGCGTACGACGCCATAATTGAAGTTCGTAATAACGACCCGACAAAACTGGAACCGGATTACACGTTGGCTCTGATATTTATTTTTAAAAAGAAAGATTATTTACACGCTCAACAGCATTTAATGCGCTGTCAGAGAATCAGTCCTGACAATCCCAGCGTTCTACTGAATATGGGGACGTTATGCGTGTTACAGGAGAAGTATCCGGAAGCGTTCGCGAATTATCAAAAAGCCTACGTATTAGGGGGCGCTAATCCGGCGCTTAAACACAACCTTCATAAATTGATTGTAGAAGCCAATTCTCGCAACATTTTTATTCCTCCCAATGTGCAAAGCAGAATTGCGGAACTGGCAAGTAAAGTTACTCAACAAGACAAGTCGCCGTTCGACCCAAAGAAGGGCTGGATGTTTGAAAAATGTCCAGAGGGAACAGCGCAAGAGATGTTCAAATGCACATGGTTTCAAATCGATGGATATCAACCGTACGAATTCCCTATTTGCGTAAAATGCAAAGGAACGGGAAAGGTCGAGTGTCCCAATAAAAACTGTTCTGGCGGAAGAGTAACGATTTACATCAACAAAACCAAAAGACATCACAACGGCGAGAAAATCACTGAACCAGTGCGTCAAATTATCCCATGCAACGTATGCAAGGGGAAAAACTTTGTACCGTGTCCTGTTTGTCAGGGAACCGGATTGGAATATCATCAGGTAGTAGTAGACGAAGATCCTCAATCCAAAGCGGAAACCGAGAAACCTAACGGCGGCGGACAAGTCAAGCCGGAACAAAATGCTCCGCGACCGCAGCCGCCAAGTGAACCATTCGATAATCGACCGGGCAAAATGGCGGTTGACGTTCAGGATCTGGAATCGCTGCAGGAAGACGCCGCGGAAAGCCGCCGTTTCTTTGGTCTGGAAGACGATGATGAACAAGACAAAAAGAAATAATTGTGACAACGCAAAAGCGAGAGGAGTTTGAGTTCCTCTCGCTTGTTTTTTAGATTTGCTTCTTTCGAATAATCACAACTTAAAACTCTAGTTGTTAGCGAGTTTTCTTAAAACTGTCTGGAGAATGCCGCCGTTTTTGAAATAGACGATTTCAACTGGCGTGTCGATTCTGACTGTTACATCGAACTTCGTCTGTTTGCCGTCTGCAGCGGTTGCTGTTACAGTCAAATCGCATTGCGGCGTCAGGTTCGAGACGTCGCCCAGGTCGAAGGTTTCTTCGCCGGTCAAGCCGAGAGACTGCCACGTCTGCCCCGGTTTGAACTGTAATGGCAGAATTCCCATTCCGACGAGGTTTGAGCGGTGAATTCGTTCAAAGCTGGCGGCGATAACAGCGCGAACGCCCAGCAGCGACGTGCCCTTTGCCGCCCAGTCCCGGCTGGAACCGGTTCCGTATTCCGCTCCCGCCAAAACAATCAGAGGGATTCCCGCCTGCTTGTATTTGACAGCGGCGTCGTAAACGGAAATCGCAGGAGCGTCTTTTCCGTCGGGCAGATATCGGCTCCATCCGCCTTCCGTACCGGGAGCGATAAAGTTGCGAATGCGGATGTTGGCAAACGTCCCGCGAGTCATGACCTTGTCAGCGCCGCGGCGGCTGCCGTAGGAGTTGAATTCTTTTGGCTCAACGCCATGCTCTTGCAGATACTTTCCAGCAGGCGAGTCCGCCTTAATGTTTCCCGCCGGGGAAATGTGGTCAGTCGTAATCGAATCGCCCAGCGCCAGCAGAACGCGCGCGCCGTTAATCGGCTTGAGCGGTTCCGGTTGAGCGGTCATTTCTGCCAGGAACGGCGGTTCCTGAATATAGACGCTGTCCAGATTCCACGGGAACAAGCTGCCCGACGGCGACTGGACGGCTTTCCATTCGTCCGACCCTTCAAAAACGTTGGCGTACGCTTTGAGGAACATGTCCGGCTGAACGGTTTGAGCGGTCAGAGCGTCGATTTCTTCTCGAGTCGGCCAGAGGTCTTTGAGGTAAACATGGTTCCCGTATTTGTCGGTTCCCAGCGGATCTGTTACAAGATTGATATTGACCGTACCCGCAATCGCGTAGGCGACGACCAGAGCCGGCGAGGCGAGGAAATTCGCTTTGACCAGCGGATTGACGCGCCCTTCAAAGTTGCGGTTGGCGGACACGACGGCGGCGGCGACGAGATTGTTGTCTGTCACTTGCTTTGCAACCGGTTCGGGAAGAGGACCTGAATTGCCAATGCAGGTCAGGCAGCCATACCCGACGGTCTGGAATCCCAGCGCGTTAAAGGCGTCCATCAGTCCGGCTTTTTTCAGATAATCTGTAACAGCGCGAGAACCGGGTCCCAAGGATGTCTTCACCCACGGTTTGGTTTTGAGTCCTTTTTCCACCGCTTTTTTCGCCAGCAGACCAGCGCCGAGCATAACGGACGGGCTGGATGTGTTGGTGCAGGACGTAATCGCAGCAATTGTAACACAGCCGTGCCCGAGCTGATTCTCGTTTGACTCGATTCTGGCAGCGTCCGCTTCGTCCAGACCGAAACCTCGTTCTGTCACAGGAGCGGTCAGGGCAGCTTTGAACGTCGATTGCATGTCGAACAGAAGAACTTTGTCCTGCGGTCGTTTCGGGCCCGCCAAACAAGGTTCGACGGTTGACAAATCGAGCGTTACAACTTTCGTGTACTGCGGCGTCGGCGCGTCGGACGATCGGAACAGCTTTTGCTCTTTCGTATAAGCTTCGACAAAAGCGACTTCTTCTTCGCTGCGTCCCGTCTGACGGAGAAATTCAATCGTCTTGTCGTCTGTCGGGAAGAATCCCATCGTGGCGCCGTATTCCGGCCCCATGTTGGCGATAACGGCTCTGTCTGCCAGTTTCATGGTCTGAACGCCTTCTCCAAAGAACTCAACGAACTTGCCGACAACGCCGACTTTTCGTAACAGGTTGGTAATCGTCAAAACGACGTCCGTTGCGGTGATTTCCGGACGCAGCGTTCCCGTCAGTTCAACGCCGACAACTTCCGGCAAGAGCATGTACAGCGGCTGACCGAGCATGACGGCTTCCGCTTCAATGCCGCCGACGCCCCAGCCTAAAACGCCCAAGCCGTTAATCATAACGGTGTGACTGTCCGTTCCAACGACGGTATCAACCACAGCAACGTTTTCCCCGTCAATCTGTTTGACAAACACGCCTTTGGCGAGGTATTCCAGATTGACCTGATGAATGATTCCCGACGACGGCGGAACAATGCGGAAATTCTGGAACGCCTGCTGACCCCAGCGAAGGAATTCGTAACGCTCTTTGTTGCGGTGAAACTCCATTTTCAGGTTGTCCTGCAAGGCTGTATCCGTTCCGAAATAATCCGTCTGAACGGAATGGTCGATAACCAGATCAACGGGAACGAGCGGGTTGATTTTATCGGGGTTCCCGCCCAAACGGTTCATCGCGTTTCGCATCGCAGCAAGGTCGACAACGCACGGAACGCCGGTAAAGTCCTGAAGAATCACCCGCGCCGGCTTGAACGGAATTTCCATCGGCGTAAATCCGGGTTTCCACGACGCGATATTGAGAACGTCTTTTTCCGTAACTTCAAAATCGTCACAGTTTCTCAATGCGTTTTCCAGAAGAATGCGAATCGAATACGGCAGAGCGTCAATATTGACGCCCAGGGAATCAAGGCGATAAATTGTTGCCGTTGTCTTGCCAACGGTCAATGTGGATTTGCTGTTAGTATAAGGCATGGCAGGATTAATGGGTAAAATGTACCGATTGCGTCGTTCCGTTTTTCTTAAAACTATCTGTCGAACGACGTTAATCTATTATACAGAAAAACTGCCATTTTGGAATAGGGGAGCAGAGAGCTTTACCCCTTTTGTTTCAAGCGCGCCCGAAGCTGCGTCAGCAACTCAGTAATTTTAGAAAGAACTGACAGGGACTGACGAACAATCAGACAATCGGAATTCGCATCGTAATCAATCAGACCAAAACTGGCGGCGTCCTGAGATTTCCAGGTTTTCGGTTCAAACTTGACGATTTGCTCCATTAAAACCGTTGGCGTCAATCCAATGTTAACCAGATCGGAAATCGGATAGAATTCAACTGACATCATGGATTTCATGCCGTCAGGAGTAGTTACAATAAACGAATTGGGCGTTTGCGCCAAATACGTCAAACCGGTTTCTTCCTGAATCCGATTGAAGGTTTCCTCCAACGACATCTCGCGAGCGTCAAAAGAAATCGGAAACTGAGCGGATATGCCGGCTATTTTCAAAGACGCCTCGTCCAATAAAATATTGACGCTGATTCTCTGACCGATTTCCGACAACGCGGTTTTCAAATCCGCCGTCGGCTGAAAGTTAATTCCAACGTTTCGCTTCAAGGCGCTTTGAGCGCGAACAGACATCGGTTCTAATGACGCGTCTCTGTTATACAGCGGAGCCAAGCGACGCGCCAGACGAAGACGATCCAGAAAATCGGCAATAATCCACTGGTTTTGCTGAGATTGCGTTATCATTATGCTGCCGCCGCCGGAGGAAGCAATTGTTCCTGCTCCCCCTACTTCTTTCCAGTCGCCAGGGCACAAAAATTCCCGAATGGACTTAATCAACGCCACCGTTTTTTCAGGAGACTGCCCCACGAGGTCGGAAACGCTGTACATAGCCTTGACCATCGCAGAACCGCCCTGATTGCCGGAATTGACGTTTGAATCTGAACGAGCGTTTACACTTACACGCGGAACAAAAACAATTTTTTCCTCTGCATTAATTTTGAACATTAACCCTCGTTGAGCCAACACTTCCGACAAAACGGCTTGAATAGTAACGTCTTTTCCAGACCACGAAATTTTATCGTCTGCATTTACGCCATTTCGACGGAGAGAATCCCAATTCACTTCGATCGGCAGCGCCCCCAACTCGCGAATCGTCTGTAGACATTGAGACAACTTTTGCTCTCGAATCGTAATCGACTTCAACTTTAAATCCAATCCGGGAATGGGGGACAATTCCGAATCAGAGTTACCGTCCTCTGCTGACTCGGCTTCTGGATTAGAGACATTATCGATTGCGTTGTCAGGGGTTATGTCATTTTCAACCGCAGCCCCGTCATCGTTTGCATCCGGATTTTCCATTTCGGGCTCGGTTTGCTCTGGATCGACGTCAGGATCTTGATCGACTTCCTGAAAAGGATTGTCGTCTTCAGCGTTCTCTTCTGGTTGCGGCTCAGCTTCTTCGATATCGCTAATATTATCAACGTTTTCTACTGACTCATTATTTAAATTTTCTTCTTCATTATTGTCTATTTTATCTTCAGGCAACGCAGAGCCATCAGTCTTTTCATTTTCCGGCGTTATATCTTCACTATTCTTCACAGCTTCTTCAACAGGAAGATTCGCGTCATTTTTGTCAGTCGCCACATTCTCAATATCTGACGCATTACTATCGTTTGTTATTTCTTTTTTATTTTTGCTATCATCCTCATTTTGTATTGGTTCATCAGCAACATTTTCTTTATTTTCTTTAACTTGCTGAGAATTGATATTTTCTGCAGTCGGCGGGTTGTTGTTATTCGCTTCTTTTTTAGTAGAGGTTAAAAAGAAGAGAGCAAACATCGCAATTAATGCTATAATGCCTGTTCCAATAACGACATACGGCGTCCATGAAGGCAGTTTATCTGACAGGGAGCCAACTCGTTGAGAAAAACTCTTACCGTCAGAAGAGGAGCTGGAGCTAAATCCACCTGGCGACATAGGTTCTGGCATAAGCGATTCCGGCGCAATCGGTTCTGGAATGGAAACAGGCGGCGGAACGGGAATAGATGCTGGCGGCGGGACAGGAACAGACGGAGCTTTGGAAACCACAGGCGGAGATTGGTTCGGCGGAGCTATTTCGTTCGTATCCTTATTTCCAGAAAATGGTTGCGTCCTTTTAACCTCTGGCGGCGGAGTAACCTTTTCCTGTTTTTCGTTTGTTTCCTGAGTCGAATCCTCGCTCTTTGCGTAACCTTTTGGCGGCGAAAGCAGCACAATACTGCCGCATTTTGGACACTGTACAAGCTGATTAATTAATCTCTTGTCATGAACTCCAATTCTCGCCTCGCAGGTTGGACAGACGACAGAAAACAACATCTCTTTTGCCATAATATTAGTATTATACACGTTTTTTTATAAACACCAGAGGTTATTTAATCCACTTCTATAATTTTTCGATATAAAATACGCTCCTATTTTACGAAATCGGAAAATCTTCTCAAGTCAATTCAAATTATTCATAAAAACAACGAATAACTTCAGCTATTTCAATGTCTAAAGGAACTTTTTGTAGTATAATACATCAAAAAGACGATAGAGAGATATATTTATTAAATATTGACTGCTTCACGCCGTTTGCAGTTCCGTAAAAAGAATCCATTTTACACCGTTCACTATGAAAAGCGAGAAAAATAACTGGTTGTCCCGATTGTTCAAGTCGTTCCGTAGTTCCTCCAAAAAATCTGGGTATAAGCCACAGCCGCTTCGTATGGAGCTTTTGGAAGAACGCGCCATGCTTAACGTCGCGCCAGTTATGACGCTGGATTCCACAGCTTACGAAATTACGACCAACTCGCCATGGTACATTCCGCTGACGTCAACCGATGCTGACGGCGACGCGGTCTATTACAAGGTGGAAGTTCTTTCCGGAGACCTGACTTGCGACCTTTCTGTGGGCACCGCCTGGAAAACCGGCATGTCTACGGCGCAAAAGCAGGCGTATTTCAACACGCGCAACCCGTACTGGGAACTGACGGTTTATCAGGAAGGGAACGACATTCTCGACGGCGAAGGCTCGACCATGCTTTTTGAGCTGTTTGCCGACAAAGCGCCCAACACGGTTGAACACATTCTCACGTTGACCGATACAGATATTACATTTACAGACGGTTATTCGGAAAAATTCTATCAGAACTCCATTTTCCATCGCGTTATTAACGGATTTATGTCCCAGGCTGGCGGATACGACGCATACGGCAACTACCGCGGCAGCAAGGCAAGCAATATCGCAGACGAATTCAACAGCGACTTGCAGATGAACTCCGTCGGCGTTTTGGCAATGGCAAACACCGGCTATAAAGACACCGGTTCCAGCCAGTTCTTTGTAACGTCTGAGCGCTGCGACTGGCTCAACTTCAAGCACACGGTTTTTGGTTTTCTCATTGACGGTCAGGAAGTTCAGGCAGAAGTCAACAGACAGGGAACAAACGCCAATTCAACGCCTGACCCGGACGTAATCATCACCAACGCTCAGCAGGTTGTCAACTACACAAATTCAACCCTGACGGTTCGCGCCAACGCCATTTCTGGAACATCGTCGTCAGGAACAATTCGCGTAACGCCTTACGACGAAAACGGCAAGGCTGGAGAATCGCAGGTTATTACCATTAACATCATAGCGGAAGATCAGGTTCCCGTTTTCTATCCGATTGAAAACGATTACGCATTCGTTGTACAGGGAAACAACTATACCAATACTTACCCGGCAGGATTTGTAACAGGAGAACAAATTGGCTATATTGCTGAGTTGTACTATATTACATACGACGAACAAGGATATGGAACGTTTACATATATTCCCAACGGAGCTTCTGCCAATTATGAAACTGGCGAAGTAATCGTCAATTGCGCAGACTACTCGATGGGAGACTATTACTTGTCGGTATTGCCTGTTAAATATAATTCATTCCATACGGTCAGCGACAGCGACCTTTTTTATACTAAAAATTCCAGCGGTAACGATATTATCGTTTCGCTCAACGTTCCAATCGTCATTGGACCAGAATCGGTTCCCGCGCCGACAAGCGTTTCACTTGCTCTTTCAGACGACACCGGCGTTATTGGAGACGGCTACACCTCTGTTAATTCCGGAATCACGTTTACCGTAGAAGGCGGAAATTCTCAATTTGAAACCGAGGTCTATGCCGGGCAATATTACCTTGGAACAGGGATAACCGAAGAAGGCGCAACAACCGTAGACGTCGTCAGCCAGCAATACAATTCAACAACTCAAACGTATACGCCGCTCTACTTTGGCTATGGTTCCTTTGACATCGTGGCAGTAAATGTCTGGTATGGTCGCTACTGGGACGGTTCCAGTTGGTCTTGGGCAAGCGTATATAGCGAACCCACTTCCGTTTTTGAACTTAACACTGTTCTGGACACGCCTGAGAATCTAACCGCCAACGGAGTTACGGCTACTGAGTTCAATGTTAGTTGGTCGGCTGTTAACAACGCAGACAGTTACTATATTGAATTCCGCAAAAAAGGAGCGGAAGAATGGATCGGCGGGCTTTGGAGCGACGAGGAGTCCCCAACATCCTGCTCTATGAACAATCTTGATCCGTCAAGCGTTTACGAAGTTCGCATTTCCGCCTATTTGCAGGGATACGACGCATCGCTGTCGCTACCGTCTGAAATTATTGAAGTTCAAACGCTCGGCAAACTCGACGCTCCAACCAATGTTTGGGCAGATTTTGACGGCTCTCAGATTTCCGTGTCGTGGGACGCCGCTGACAACGCCGCTGCGTACAACGTATATTATCGAGAACTGGGAACAGAGCAATGGAATGTCGGCGAGGAAAATGTTACTGCTTTGGCTTGTCAGTTTAGCCTTGCTGAAGGAGAAGACGCCCGTCTGTATGAAGTCGCCGTTATGGCGGTATCGGAAAATCCCGATTTCGATTCCTCTGACGCCTCCGTCGTTCTGACCAACACTGGCGATATGCCCTTGATGACCGCAGCGCTGACAACCTGGAACGGACGTAATGAATCTGTAATTCCAACAAGCGTAAACGAATGGGAATATTTGAACCTGCAGCTGTCCGCCAATCCGGACGACGTCGTTGACCAAGGCGGGATTTCAATCGTCTTCCAGTACGATGCAACGCTTTTCAAGCCAGACTGGAAGAATTCTGAATTCGCCGACCTCTCTTATTCCTATCACGACGTCCCGCTGGACGAATTGGGGACGACGCGAGAAGTTACGTTTATCGCAGCGATTATGGATTCCATGACTGTTTACGACGGTCTGGTTGCCAATATTAAAATGGTTCCTGCCAACCCCTCCGACTTCCCAGGACAGGCGGGCGTTGCCGTGGCAGACGAATCTCGAGATTTGACGATTACCGTCTTTACAGATCAAAACAAGACCGCGTCAGAAGCCAACGTTATCAGCACAACTGTCTGGGCGGTTCCCTACGATTTAGACGATTCCGGCGCCGTAGACGTGCAGGACTTTATTACCTTTGCAACTTATTTCGGATACGTTACCAATCCCGCAGTAAAAGATACGAAGTATTACTGCGATTTTAATCTGTCCGGAACGGTCGAAGTCAACGACTTTGTTCTCTTTGCAACGTACTACGGGGTGACGTACGCTAAAAACGGCGCAAGCATCGTCATTACGGCTCAAACCAACGCGGACGCGGTCAACGCTCAAGGCGCCGCGCCTGTTGCAGAACCTGTCGCCGCGCCGGCTCAAAGCGTTGAATCCAATCAAACTACTGTGACAACCATTCTTGTAGAACCGGTTCACGACTGCGTTTTAACGCCTGTGTCCAGTTCGAATGAAAGCTCTTCAGATTTTTATTACTCAGACGTCATTTTGATTTCCAGCGCTTCAAACGCGTTGACAAATCAGGAAACGCTGGAAAACTACGCTATCTCTGCTGAAAATTACTCATTTGCGTATAGTGAAAATAATACCACGTACTCATCCGTTGAAATCAACGCTTTAACCCCTGAAAACGTTGATCTTTTCTTCGATTTGGAACTGTTTAACAAAGACGATAATTCCGAATTGGAAATCGAATTGGACGAGGAAATGTTGCCCATTTTATCTCTATAACCCAGTCTGCCTAACCCGCAAAATCAGTACGGAGTATTTGTTTTTTTTCTTTAGAATAGAAAAAATATTCCGTCATATCTATTCAAGTAACCTACAATAGTTTCAGAAGGTGAGGGAAAGAGTAAGGAATAAACGATTTCCTCACTTTATTCGGAATGTCTTACTTCTGTTGAAGCAAAGGGATTTTGCTTTTGTATGGAATTCAACGACAAATCCCCCGCTCAATTCAACCTTTTGATATAACTGTCAAGAAGCGAATAACGCGTACAATCGGAAATCGCTGTTTGACATAACGATAACTGCCATGACTCGAAGCCTCCCCTCCATTATCGTCCTGACTTTGATGTGCTTCACCATCAGCTATGGTCTTGTACAATTTCCAGATGCTGGAATTTTGGACGCCGCGCCAGCCCCTGCGTTGTCAGAAGACGGGAAACACGTTGTCAATAAACAATCTGCAGACGGGACGCCTGTACAGCTTGAACAGTCGTCCGAATCGAGCGCTCCGTCGGAAACCCCGGCGCTTTCATCCGAACTGTTTCAGACAGAATCGTCAAATCCTCCAACCAAAGGTTCAGACGCCTCTCCTGTTGGAAATGACGCTGCTGACAATTCCGTCAATAACGATCAGAACGACAATCTCAACAAAGAATCGAACGACGCAGGTTTGAATTCATCAAACGAAAACGGAAATCCCGCTGACATTGATTCAAACGGCGACGCTTTAGAAAGCAGTCATGACGAAACAGAATCTCAAGATCCTGAATTGCCGGCGCCAGAAAACAATTCCGATGAACCAGCCGACAATTTGGGCGTAGACGGGAATACTGAAAATGATATGCCTGACGATTCTTCGCCCATCGAAACCGCTCAGAATCCATTGCCAAACCTTGACCAGTCGGACGTAACCGTCCCTACGATCATCGTTGATCAAGTTCCGCCTGAACCAGAACCGCTCCTGGATCCGGAACCCATGGATCCGGAAGAGTTTCCGATGTTTGACTCAGAGCCGGAATCGAATCCTCCCTCAGACGATTCTTTAGGAAATGAACTGACGGACAATTCGCCTGACAACGCAGTATCGTCCAATGATGACAATCCCCAAAACGATTCGACCTCCGCAACGGAAAAGCAAACAGCAAACGCCACCGGATTGATTGATATTAAAACCGATCCTAACGCTCAGGAAATTCCGCCGAGTTACAGAGAAAAGAAGCCCGTCAATTCAGACGCTTTGACTCAGCCTGCCGTAGAGTCGCCGCAAAATTACAGATCAAATGATAATTTGCCGACAACTGGAACGATTCCCATAGAAACGTTCCCTCTGGATATCGACGACTACCCACAGAAGGCCGATTATACAATTGATTATCAAGAACCGTATGACAAATATGGGTTTGATATTCCCGCAACAGGTCCGATTGTTGTCAAGCGTCTTCCGCCAATTGAAAATTCCGTCGACCCGATTTACAACAACGCCCAACTGGACAGATTCGCGCTGTAGGCAGTAGAGAAAAATCGCCGCTGTAGATCAATAAACAGCAACCGTGGGGTCTAATAACTCCACGGTTGTTTTATGAATTAACTTCTTATTCAAATCGGGATTCTACGCTAGAACGGCAGATTATCGTCGCTGTCGTCATCATCGTCGTCGTAATCGTCATCTTCGTCGTCAAAGCCGTTGTCGCTGCTCAAGTCGTCAATCTGATCCATCAGGTCGACCATTTCCAGCGCGGCTTCAGCGCAGTCGACGCCCTTGTTGCCAAGGTGAGCGGCGATAGTCTTGTCTGGAACGTTTTGAGCGTCCTCCAGCTTTCCGGTCGGGTACAGTTCTTCAACCGCGACGGAACGGGCGTTTGCCTGTTCGACGTTGTTGCAGGTCAGAACGCCGAACATAACCGGGATTTCAAAAGTGCGGGCAATGTCGATAAAATGTCGGCTAATCGACTGGTTGATGTGCAGGTCGTGCGAGGTTTCGCCTTTGATAACCGCGCCGAGGCAAATGACCGCATTGTACAGATTGACGCCGCCTACTCGCGTACAGCAGAGTTTTTCGGCGACTGTAGGCAACTCGAACGAGCCGGGAACCCAGAAGACGTCAATCTGTTCTTCCGTTACCCCGGCTTGTTTCAGTCGCCAAATCGCGCCGTCTAAAAGACGCTGGGTAATTGTCTTGTTGAACTTCGCAACTGCGATAGCAAACTGATAACGATGTTCGTCGTTATGAAAATCTCCTTCGTAAATCATTTTGGTAATAAGGGGTAAAGGGTTACGGGCGATAGCCCGCGTAGTCCCGAAGGGACGAAACCTTTGTAACCGGCGGTTTTAACCGCCGGGACGAGGTAAACCAAATTCTTTCTAATCGAGTCAACCTCTTTTCTCTCCCCCCCCCCGCCTAACGGCGCGGGGGGAGAGAAAAAGAGTATTTGTCGATGATTATTTTGTCGCGTTATGTTTTCCGTGGGTTAAAACCCACGGCTATTAAAATTGAACCGCTAACGCGGTTCTATTCCGGACGAGATTTTTACGCTTCCGTCGCGTTTTCGCCCTGCTCGGTTCTTCCTCCCAGTCCGCGGCGGAATACGCTCATAATCGAAACGGCGATGGAGGTAATCACGATAAACAGAACCGGGGACACGAGAATGCCGACCATGGTTTCTTCAAGCATGCCGCCGAAGACCGCGGTGCCGATGTCGATTCGGCTGTGAGCGCCGGCGCCGGTGGCGAACATCAACGGGACAACGCCCAAAATAAACGCGTACGACGTCATCATAATCGGACGAAGTCGCTGACGTCCGGAAAGGCGCGCCGATTCCAGAATCGTATGCTTTTCCTTGAGCCATTTGTCGCGGGCGAATTCCGTAATCAGAATCGCGTTCTTCGCTGACAAGCCGACCATAACGATTAAACCGATTTGCGTGTACAGGTTGATGTCAAGCCCGCGCAGGAAGACCGCCAGAACGGCTCCGGAGACGCCCAGCGGGACAGCCATGATGATAATAATTGGGGCTGACCACGACTCGTACTGCGCTGCCAAAACGAGGAATCCGAATACCAGCGACAGCCCGAAGACGACCGCAATCGACGTGCCCGCCTGAGACTGCTGGTACGCCATGCCTGTCCAGAAGACCTCGAATCCTTCCGGCAAATCGGTATGAGCGATGCGTTTCATTTCGCTCATGCCGACGCCTGTACTCTTGCCCGGGTTGAGGTTCCCCATCACCGAGGTTGACGTGTACATGTTATATCGGTTAACAAACTGCGGACCGACAGTTTCTTCCAGCGTTGCCACCGCCGACAGCGGCATCTTCTTCCCGTCGGCGTTCATAACCGGGAGAGAAAGAATCGCGTCTTTGTCAGCGCGCTTGGCGCCTTCCGCCTGCAAAATGACCTGGAAAACTCGACCGTAGGTGTTAAAGTCGTTGACGTATTTACTTCCCAAATAGCCGGACAGCGAAACGAACAGCTCGTTGAGATTGACGTTCATCTTTTTGCACTTTTCGCGGTCGATATTCAAATACAGACGCGGATAGGTGGGCTTGAACGTTGACGTAATCTGAGAGAACGTCCCGCTGTTTTGTCCTTGAAGGTTGAGTTCCTGAGCCGCATTGTACAGAACGTCCAGACCGGATTCGTTCTTGTCGACAAGCTGTCCTTCCAAACCGCCGGACGTGCCGATGCCGGAAATGGGCGGCGGGGAGAAGACAATAATCTGGGCTTCTGGAACGTTTTGGTAACAATCCAGCATGATTTTTTTGGAAAGCGTTTCGGCGTCTTCGCCCGGACCTTTTCGTTCTTCCCAGTTTTTCAGAGAAATGATGCCGATAGCAACGTTGCTGGAATACGTGCCGTCCAGCATGGAAAAGCCCGTAACAAAGTGCGTATTGACGATATCCTTCGCGTAATGATCCAGAATAATCTGGTTGACTTTATGCGCGATAAGCTCCGTCTGCTGCAAAGAACGCCCGGCGGGCAAACGCATGTCGATAAACAGCGTTCCCTGGTCTTCCTGCGGGATGAATCCCTGCGGCATGACGGAAACGCCCCAAACCAAAGCGGCAACAAGAGCAATCCAGAAGATTACGGTAATCGGCGTTGCTACGGTCAGGAAATTGAGGTTGCGTTCGTACCAGCTGGCAAACCCGTTGAACCCATAGTTAAACCAGCGGAACCCGAAGAACTTGTCTTCTTCCGGTTTGGACTTTCTCAACAAGATGGCGCACAACGACGGAGCAATTGTCAAAGCGCAAAGCGCGGAAATCAAAACCGACCCTGCAATGGTCAGCGCGAACTGCTGATACATAATCCCGACAAGCCCGGAAATAAACAGCGTCGGAAGAAAGACCGCCATCAAAACGCAGGTCGTTGCGATAATCGGTCCGGTAACTTCTTCCATGGACTTCACAGCCGCATCGTGAGGATTCAACCCTTCTTCGTCCAGCAAACGCTGGCAGTTTTCAACCACGACAATGGCATCGTCAACAACGATGCCAATGACAAGGCAAAGCCCGAACAGGGTCAGCGTGTTGATAGTAAATCCGAAAAGCCCCATCATGAAGAACGTACCAACCAGAGAAACCGGAATGGTCAGCGTTGGAACGAGAGCTGCGCGCCAGTCCTGAAGGAAGATATACACAACGGCAACGACAATCGCGATGGTTAAATAGAGCGTAAATCCGACTTCCTCCAACGAAGCGGAAATGAACATTGTTGAGTCGTAGGCGTTGATGTATTCAATGCCCGCGCTTTCGAATTCCGCCTTGCGGCTTTCCAGTTCCTTTCGGACGTCTTGAGCCACTTCCATGACGTTGGCGCCCGGCGCAGCGTAAATGGCAATGGTCGCCGATTCACGAAGTTTAGGCTGATACGCAGGCTTGTTCGCCTCTGCGGCTTCGTCCTTCTTGTCAGCGCTTTCCTTCTTGCCTGAGATTTCGCCGGGATCAAAGACCATGTTAAACGACCCGTTTGTGTACGTTTGACTGTCCAGCTCAATCCGGGCAACGTCTTTGAGTTTAAGCATGCGCCCGTCTTTGGTTGTGCGAACGACAAGGTTCTCAAACTCCTCAACTGTTTGGAGTCGTCCTTTTGTAGAAACGGTCAGAGTCATCAGCTGACCTTGGGGCGCCGGTTCGCCGCCAACGCTTCCCGCTGCAACCTGAACGTTTTGCTCTGAAAGGATGCTGGCAATTTCGTTAATGGACACGTTGCGCTGAGCTAAAATATCCGGGTCGAGCCAGATTCGCATACTGTAATCTCGGGCGTCCATCAAGTCTGCGCTGCCGACGCCGTGAATTCGCGCCAGAGCGTCTTTGACGTTAATCGAAACGTAGTTGGAAAGGTAGTTTTTATCTTTCGTTTCAGCGGCTGAATCGCTCAACTGGAACGAATAGAACCCTAAAATATTAGGCGACTTTTTACTGACGGTAACGCCCGTCTGACGAACGTCCGAGGGCAAACGAGGCTGCGCCAGATTGACGCGGTTCATGACGTTGACCGTGTTGATATCCGGGTCGGTTCCAATGGAGAAATAAACCGTCAGCGAATACTGTCCGGTGTTGGAACTGGTTGACGTCATATAGAGCATGTTGTCAACCCCGTTGACTTCTTTCTCAATCGGAATGGCAATCGACTCCGCCAGCGTTTGAGCGTCCGCGCCCAAATAGTTGCACGACACGTTAACCGACGGGGGAACAATGTCAGGGAACTGCTCAATGGGCAGCTGCAGCGCTGTTACAACCCCGGCGATGAAAATCAGCGACGAAATTACCGTCGCAAAAATCGGTCTATCGATAAAAAATTTCGAAAACATGGCAGTATTGAAAGTAATGAGTGTACGATGTGATTCTTATTTCGGATTTACGGTCATACCGTCGCGGACTTTCTGGAATCCTTCCACGATATACGTTTCGCCCGGTCGAAGCCCGGTTTTCTTCAGGATTTTCTCTCCTGTAGAAGAAATGACTTCTTTCTCGTTGTAGGGAGCCAGAATTCTCATTGTTCCATGTTCGAAAGATTCTTCAACGACAACGTACCGCTTGTTGGCAACGCCCTTGTCGTCTACAACCCAAACGTACTTTGCCGACAGGTCGTCACAAAGCGCTCGTTCTTCAACGACGATTGCGCCTTTCTTCAGCTTGCCTTCAAGCCGAACAGTACAGATGTGACCAGGATACAACTCATTGGTCGGATTTGCCAACACGCCGCGAATGGTCATTGTACCTGTCGAAACGTCAATGGAGTTGTCGTTATAATTGAGTCGTCCAGTATAAACCTTTGCGTCCGGGTCGTCAGACAAAACCAGTTCAAACGGAATCGGTTCGTCGCTTTTCTGATCGCCTTTCATGTAGGCGGCGTTGTCTTGAAGAACCGCCGAGGGCGCAATGTCTTCGTCTTTGGGAATAAACGGCTGAGACAATTTATCCTCTACGGACTGCTCGACCGTTGAAACCTCTTTATTGAGTTCCGTTACCGGATTGGCAGCTTGTCCAGCAGTGGGATTGACAGGAGCCTGCGGGGAAGTGGAAATCGGCTCTCCAGCGCCGTTGGACGCGTTGTCAGCCGAAGCAGGCGCCTGAGTTTTGGTTTCGCTGGCGGGGACTTCTTCTGCAACCGCCGCCGACGCATCGTCGTCTTCTGGCGGATAGTTAGCCGCATGCTGAACAGGTTGTCCCTGAGGCTGAGCGCTCGAGTTGTCTTTGCCTTCATTTTCGTTGAAATATTTTTGAGCTTCTCTGAGAGCTTTGTCAAAATCGCGGTCGGAAATCTGGAATTCAACGTAAATCGGATCCATGCTCATAACCGTGCAAAGCACAGGCGGATTTCCGCCGGTGCCGTCCAGCAGTTCCCCAGGCGTGTAAACGGTTTTGGAAATCTTGCCTTTAATGGGAGAATAAATCTTGGTATACGACAGCTGACGAATCTGATACTGGTACTGCGTTACGCTGTGATTGAAATCGGCGTAAGCCTGCTGCCAGGCGGAACGATACTTGACGATGTCGTTTTCAGAAACCGTGCCTTGAACCTTTTCGTTGGATTTGACCGCGCTTTCATACGTCGCTCTGGCGGAGATTTCTCTCGCCTTGGCGGCTACCATTTCTGCGTTGGCTTTATCGACTTCAATTTTGTAATCGAAATCCTGAATAGTAAACAGTAACTGTCCTTTTTCTACGATTGACCCGTCCAAATACTTGACGGCTTCGAGATAACCGCGAATTCGCGGAACGATGTCAACCTTGGATACCGGAACAATCTGACCGGTGAAAGACGCTGTAAGTTGAACGTCGCGCTGAACCGCTTTGGCGGTTTCAACGGTTACCTTGACGTCCGACATTTTCATGGGCGCTTCAGCGGATTGCTGTTCACAGCCAGCGATCAAAAAAACAAATACAATGCTCAAACAGATAAAAGCCTGTTGAAATTTCATAATTCCTCCAACGACGTTTCAGCTCAAAGGAAATAAAAAAACTATATGGAATGAATATTAGAACAATCCGTTTGATTGCTGCCTAATTACAATTCCCCATAACGCTTAATATATTATATCAGAATAGAAGCAAACTGTAAAGGGGGGAAATAGAGAAAATGAGGAGATAGGAATTCAAAAAATGGTACTATAAAGCTACAGAGGGTTGACGTTTCCATCAACCCTCTAAACAATATCTCGCCGCCGCTTTGCTTCAGTTGCTAATTGAAAATTGCTAATTGCTAATTTTCTCTTAATATTCTTCGTCGTCAAAAATTTCCAGAGATTGATATGTTTCGTTTCCAACTGGCGGATAACCGACTCGAACGGGAGTGGGTTGAGAAACACTGGTTTTGGGGACGTTTTCTGGGACGTAATACGTTTGAGCAGGCTGCTCTTGATGGAATGGAGAGTACTCGACCGGCTCCGGTTCTGAATTCTGAACAACGAACTCGGGACTTGTGCCGCCGTATCTGGAAGCAATCATCTGAGTCTGACGCGCCAACTCCTGCCGCGTTTCCATACGAATGTTTTTCAACTCCATTGCGTAGGCGGAAAGCATTACAGGAGACGACTTGCAGCCGTCGCAATACCAGCGAACAAACGCCAGCGTCTGTTCCAGGTTGTTGTCTGCCACTTTGCCCAGCATCGGGAACAGAAGCCGAACGCCGAGGTCTGCGGACTTCTGTTCCAGACTCAAAAACGTATCGACGTAACAGTTTACTGTCTCAATCCCTTCAGCGTTCCGCGCCGAAGAAAATCTGGCTAAAACAAGAACTTTGCCTCGAACGTCGTTTTTCAAAAGCGAACCTTGATAACGGCCTTCCAGATAGTACAGAATTCCGTTCTCGCCTGCCCAGAGACGTTTCATCCAGCCGGACGTGCCTGCGATGTCGGAAACCTCGTACAGCCCGTCTCCCCGTTCCCGGACGGAAATCTGGCTAATCCCCATCTTTTCCCAAATGTTGACGACCGCGTCTGGGTGGTTGACCATGAACATGACCATGCTTTTATCGGCTTCAACCCTGTAAACCGGCAGCCGACGAAAGACGGTTACGTTTCTTAAAACGCTTTGAAGACGAAGAACGTCGTCTTGAGACAAGCCTTGCAGCGCTTGCAATTCTGAACTGACGTATTGTCGAGTTCCCCTGTCTGACACTGCGTCAGCCAGAGCTTGAGGCGCCTTAAGAGAAGTTGACTGCGCTGACGTTTGGCTTTCTGGACGTCGAACGCTTTGACGATACTGCGTCTGCGCCTGTGCCGGGAGATCGCATAGCGGCGCTCCCAACACAGCCAGCATGATAACGGCTATGATTCTTTTTTGGTTTGGTTTCATGTCCCTTTTTTCGGGAAATCAGAACAGTTTTTCTTAAAAGATTTCCACCGCGCGATACAGATTGCCTAACGCGAAAAAGCAGTCTTGACAAATCATTATAAATAAAGTATTCTGTATTTGCGTTATAATCCGCACTTACAATATAATTATTTTTAAAAGCATAATATCGAAATGAAACAAGCGATATTTACTATAATCGTTATACCTGTACTCTTGCTTGCAAGCTGCAGTTTATGGACGAAATCCAGCGTTCGCTCGCAAAGCCCGGATAAAAAATCGGGCTACAGCGCGCCGGAAAAACCGCGTCTGGTTGGCGATATTGCCCGTCCGTGGGGTCTGGATTCCGTTCGCGTTGAAGGCGTTGCTATTGCCACCGGTCTGGACGATACGGGTTCTGATCCGCCCATGACAAAGTTCCGTCAGATGTTGTATCGCGACCTGAAAAAACGCGGCGTTCAGGAACCGACTGTTATGATGGCGTCCAAAAAAACGTCTATGGTTTTAGTGCGCGCCATGATTCCGCCCGGAGCGCAAAAAGGACAGCGCGTCGATATAGAAGTTCAAACGCCAACCCGGTCAGAAACAACGTCTTTGCGCGGGGGCTGGCTTATGGAAACAGACCTCCGAAAAATGGCGGTTTTCGACGATACAATCCGAAGCGGAGACGTCATGGCGACAGCGTACGGTTCTATTATGACGCCGCCTCGAACGGGAGACGCCAAAAAGGACGCCCAATCGCAGCTGGGAGGAATTGTTCTCGGCGGCGGAACCGTTCAAAAAAGCCGGAATCTGGGTCTGATTCTGCCCAACGAAGACAAGGTCATTATGGTTAAGTACGCTGACCTGATTCAGAAAGCCATTAACCGTCGATTTCACATTACCGGACGCGGCGGAGCCACAGCGGGCGTCGCAAAAGCAAAAGACAATCGATACATCGAATTATACGTTCATCCGCGTTACAAAAACAACGTTTATCGATACATGTCCGTTGTTCGTTCCGTTGCTCTGATTGATTCCCCGCAAGTGCGTCTAAACCGTCTGGAAGAACTTCGAGTTCGCCTTAAAGACCCGTTTACGTCGTCGTATGCCGCGTTGGAACTGGAAGCTCTTGGACCGCAAAACGATGTGTTGGAAATCCTTCGCGAAGGCATGAAATCCTCGGACGTTCAAGTCCAGTTTTATTCTGCTGAAGCGCTTGCCTTTTTGGATCAAAGCGACTGCGCTCCCGTTCTGGCGAGAATCGCCAAAGAAGAAGACGCCATGCGCGGTCCCGCCTTGGGCGCGTTGGCGGCTCTGGACGACATCAACTCTTACGAAGTCCTGCTTGACCTGATGCGCTCCGGCAGTTTCGAAACCCGATACAGTTCCTTCCGCGCATTGTGGTATATGCGTCCCAACGACCCGATTGCACGCGGAATTACCCTCGGAAAAGACGAGTTCACGCTTCATTACATCGAAAGCGATCCGCCAAACCTGATTCATATTACAAAAGATACAAGACCGGAAATTACCCTTTTCGGAAGAGACATCAAAATGAACACGCCGCTGCTACTGGACGTCGGAAAAAACATCATGCTTAAATCCGATGGCGACGACAAGATTGAAGTCTCGAAATTCTCGATTGACGAGCCGGATCAAAAACGAACCATTTCCACCGATATGGCAGAGGTTATCAAGACCGTTGCCGATTTGGGAGCTACGTATCCAGACATTGTCGAAATGATTCAAAACAGCGTTTCAACCGGATGCATAACGTGTAAAGTTTTAGTCAACGCCGTTCCCAAAGGAGAACGATTCTACCAGCGTAAAGGCTCATCAAAATCGTCAGACGATTCAGACCTGGATTCAAACGCTGACGATGAGCAAAATCCGCCTGTTTCAGATGAAGACATGAAAATTGCAGGAGAAACCCCATTATCTGAAACGCCAGCGGTTAAAATAGACAAAGAAGACCTCGAACCAGAATCTGCGGACAGCAAACGACACAAACAGTTATCCGACCCCAAGCCGTGGTATAAATTCTGGTAGCGGCGTAAGTACATGCTGTGATGATCGCTTTGCGGCGGAAGCCTTCAGAAATCTTTTGAACGTGGAAAGCCCGTCAGACCAACCGGCACGCGGCAGTCCCCTGCCGCAACAGAAACCGCCGCGATGTGTGCATGCCAAAACGACGCAGCGGAAAACCTCCTCCGGATGTAGCCCGTCCCCGGGCTACAACTTGACGGCAACGCCGTCAAGGCAAAGCGGAAGCCCCCAGAAATCTTTTGAACGCGAAATTAACCTTTCTGGGGAGCGGATATTATCCGCGCCCCGTAGACGTTTTTGGCTGCGAACGAGCGTTTTTCGCGGGTCAAGCGACCAACGGGAGCGGGTTTTGGCAAGCGCGCGGTAGCGCGGGTCGGGAGCGGCGCCTCGCCGCCCTCAAAAATTTTTAAAAAATTTCTTAAAAAAGTCCTCGGCGCCCATTGACCAATTTTCATTTTCTGCTATACTTCCCCCTTGTCAGTCGAATGAACGGGTTTACCCCCTTCGACGACAAAATGTTCATTGAAAATTTGGTTAGGTAGATAGGCATCTGTAGTTTATCAGGCGCGAGCTTGGTAATCTACGATACAATTTCAAGATAGTTGCAAATGCAACGAATCAGAAATGTGCTGATTTTATAACATTTTGTAAATCGAACTGAGAAGTTCGAGATACGAGCGACGAGAAGGAATTAGATTCTCAACACGAGAGAGTTTAATTCATGTGATCAAGTTACTAAGAGCATATG
>JAFQXE010000045.1 GCA_017407125.1 Thermoguttaceae bacterium | reverse complement strand
GCCGACAAGGGATAATATGTTTTATGCTTAGTTCAACAAGCCAAATCGTGTAAGAAAATTTTTGATTTTTATTCAAAATTTTTCTTATTCGCCTACTTGACTTTATTACAGTAACTCCGAAAGTGTCACAAATAGATTATTGACCTCTTACGCAGCGAAACCCAAGAACGCAGCCCCGGCTCCCTGGAGAGTCGCCGCCGCGGCTCGCCGACCGGCAGAGCCAGGCGTTGCTGTCCCAACTGCCGCCGCGGTCGACGCGGGCGGAGCCACTCAAAGGACCCTCTGGGTCTGTAACACTATCGCTGGGATAATCCCCATCCCAGTCAGCGCACCATTCCCACACGTTGCCAATCATGTCGTACAAGCCCCATTTATTCGGGTTCTTCTTTCCTACGGGATGAGTTCCGCATGGTCCGCCTCGATACTGAGTTTCCGGCCAACTACTGGAATCAGCGCCGCTATAACCTTTAAATCCCTGACTGCTGTTTCCTCCATACCACGCTATCGGATCTAAAGCTGGAGCGTTATTAAGCCCTTTAATCACAATCGGTCCGTTCGGGAGGGCTGTTGTACTGCCAGCACGACAAGCGTATTCCCATTGCGCTTCCGTTGGAAGCGTTATGATCTGTCCGGTTTTTATACACAGCCATTTACAAAATTCCTCAGCATCATCCCAGCTAACGCATGTAACTGGATGATTATCGTCTTGACTAAATCCTGGCTTACGCCACGAATATTTGGAATCTTGATCTGGCTTATTGTCAGCAATGCCATACGGCGTATCCCCTTTAGAAACATAACCAGTTTCGCTGACAAACGCTTTGAACATGCCAACAGTAACCTCCGTTTCCATCATCCAAAAGCCTTTGGTCAGCGTTACTCTATGCTGTTTTTCAATCTCGTCAAAGTCAAGATCGAACGCCTCGCTCAACTCCTTTTTCCCCGGTTCGCCGATCGGCGAACCCATCGTGAATGTTCCCGGCGGACACCATCTAAACGCGAATTCCACATAGTTGATATTGATCACTATTCTTTCCCCCGCCTTGGTTCCCGGAATTGACAAACGTTTTAGGGCATCTTCTTTTTCTTCTTTTTTTCGTTCTAAAACACACGGTCGTCTTTCTTTCCAGAGAGTTTCCGCAAGTGAATATAACTTTTCCTCATCCCAACCAAACGGGTACTTGAGCAGCGCGGGAATTGTTTTGGTAAGGAATTCATAATCCATTTCTTCAGACTCGTTGGGCTTTTTCCACCCTGGCGTTTGTTCGAGAAGGAATTGAACAACCGACTGTCGGAATTTCCTCGTTTCCAGATCAAGCTTCCCGGTTTTGTCGGCAAGAGCTGTTTTGATTCGATCTATTTCCTTCTGAATTTCGACCTTAAGCGCCTCCTCAACGCGCAATTGTTCAAGACGCGCCTGCTCCGTCTTTTGTCCCCAAAGAACCAGATTGATAAACTGACTGAAACCAATATCTTTCGGTCTGAGAGCCGAGAAAGACGTCGGTTTTGATGTCGGAGACTCTTTGATTCTCTGTTCAAGATTGTTCTGAACCTCCGGTGAAATCTTCTTCCACTCCACGTCTCGACGCATTTTAATCGCCTCATACTGCGCCTGAGCGTCGACTTTTGTCTTTTCCGCTTCACGGATTGCTTCATGCGTACCGTTTTCCATCCGGGTTAGCGCGTCTTGAATACCTCGTACTTCGCCTGTCAGTTCATTAATCTTGTTGGGAATTGGCGGAAGTTGGATTTTCCCCGCCAAAATCTTTTCGCCCGAAAGCGTCGAGCCTGACGAGTGCAAACGAACCTTCAACGAACCGACCTGATACTCATGAACTTCCACGTCCTCGACATTCTGAGGAACGTCGACTTCCAGCCCTGCCCGATCCAGTTTCGCAATGACGAAACGGGACATTTCGCCGCGGCATTCGATTCTTGGGGTTTGCTGCGTTTGTTTCTCCGCCCCAATAACCAGAGCGGGATTCTCCCGAATCATTCGTTCCGAAGCCGTCTCTGTCTTTTTCGCCGCATATTCAAACCACGAAAAGGCGGTTAAATCCCCGTCTCGCAGCGCCGCCGCGCTGGTGCGAAGTCCTTCAAGAAGATAGCTGGTAAACAAACCGTTCGAGCCGGTGTCAATCGAGTTTTGTCCCTTGGCGCAGGATGACATCAAAACATAATTGTATCCCCACGACTCCGAAGGATCTTCAAGGGAGCGAATCGAGGCGCTTTGCCCAGCCCGGGAAGCAAGTTGAATGAGTTTGTCTGTAGTATAGAGAGTCCGGCAAGCATCGCAGAAAAAGATTTTCCGGTCGGCTTTGCACTTGTCGATCTGTTCAAAAACCCAGTTCCGGCTCAAAAGAGTTTCGATATCGGGCAAATCAGTATCTCGAACGCAAAAATAGGGACGCGCCTCGCCGCCGTCTGTATAGTCAATTGTTACGCCGTGCCCGCTAAAGGCGACAATGAGCAAATCGTTTTGCGTCAACTTGTCCCGAATCTTAGCGATTTGTTCCTGAATGTTCTCACGAGTCGGAAGCAGATTCTCGGGCGACTTATCCGTCATGAGCGTAATGTTCTCCCGCGGAAACCCGGCGTATTTCTCAAGCGCGTCGGCAAGATCCGTCATGTCCTTTACGGCGCTGGGAAGAGTTTTGAGCAACTTCTCTTCTGGATACTCGTTAACGCCAATCAAAAGCGCGTATCGCCGACTTGTCGGAACGACTTGCATCGCGCGGGATTCATTTTGACCATTGCCGTCAGTAATGTTGCGACCGGTTAGACGAACCCTCGTTACGTAATCCTGATCCGCTTTCGAGAGCTTATCAAACGGATATGTATAACGCTTCCCATTTTTAATCATAGGAACCGTAGCCGGGTCGGTATCTCTGGCGGAATCAAACGCCGCCTGAATTCTTCTCCCGTCTTTAGACGTCCATTCCCGCACCGGTTCCGCCGCTAATAGGATAGCCGGCAACGCCAGAGCCAATAATATGAATAAAACTTTTCTCATGGAATGAAGTATTTAGTTAATATTTGTGATGCAATTTAAGTCACTTTGTATTATAATATACTTCATAATCGACATATTTGCAAGCGCTGGGACGATGAGAAAATCCCAAAAACGGGAATTATTCAGCTCCGCAAAGAATTTTAGCCGCAAAGAACGTATAGAAATTCGGCGGCTGATACAGCCGCGATCCAGTTGTTCTGGCTGATATTCCTGCGAAACAGATTGTTTCTTGTCCCGACAAGGCGCCCGAGACAGGCGCCATCCAGAGGACTTTTTCCGCTTCGTCGTTTTGTTATGCACACTGCGCGGCGTTTTGTTTGCCGTTCCGTTCGCTCCGCTCACGCCCACGGGTTAACGCCCGCGGCTCGCCTAATATATTACTCTCCCCTATTGCAAAAAAATAAAATTTCGCTATATTATTCCAAATAAAATAATAATATTATTTCGCGTTTCGGGAGAACGTGCGTCTTTTACAGGCGGATTTGGAATCCAGACGTTCCTTCCACGCTCAATTTCCTTTTTGAATTCACAGGAGAATACTCAATGGCGAAAGCTAAAGCCGCCAAAAAACCGGCGTACAAGGTTGCTGATATTAAACTTGCCGACTGGGGTCGCAAAGAAATCATCCTCGCTGAAAAAGAAATGCCAGGTCTGATGGCGATGCGTAAAAAGTACGGACCGAAAAAGCCGCTCAAGGGAGCGCGCATTGCCGGCTGTCTGCACATGACAATTCAAACCGCCGTTCTGATTGAAACGCTGGTCGAGCTGGGCGCTGAAGTTCAATGGTCGTCCTGCAACAAGTTCTCAACTCAGGATCACGCTGCTGCCGCTATCGCCGCGGCGGGCGTTCCCGTCTACGCATGGAAAGGCGAAACGGACGCGGATTACGACTGGTGCATCGAGCAGACGCTGTACTTCAAAGATGGCAAGCCGCTGAACATGATTCTCGACGACGGCGGCGACTTGACGCTCATGATTCACAAAAAGTATCCGGAACTGGCAAAGGGAATTCGCGGAATTACCGAAGAAACGACCACTGGCGTTCACCGTCTTTATCAGATGGAGGCCAAAGGCGAACTGCTCATTCCCGCCATTAACGTCAACGACTCCGTTACAAAGAGCAAGTTCGACAACCTCTACGGCTGCCGCGAATCGCTGGCGGACGGCATCAAACGCGCTACCGACATCATGATTGCCGGCAAGACCGTTGTCGTTGCTGGTTACGGCGACGTCGGCAAGGGCTGCGCCCAGTCCATGAAATCCTACGGCGCGAAAGTTCTCATTACCGAAATCGACCCCATCTGCGCTCTTCAGGCTGCGATGGAAGGCTACGAAGTTGTAACCATGGAAACTGCTTGCACCCGCGGCAACATCTTCGTTACGACCACCGGTTGCTGTGACATCATCATGGCGAAGCACATGGAAAAGATGCCGCAGGACGCTATCGTCTGCAACATCGGGCATTTTGACTGCGAAGTTGACGTCGCCGGTCTGGAAGCCTATCCCGGAATCGTCAAAACCCAGATTAAACCCCTCGTTGACCGCTACACGTTCCCGGACGGACATTCCATCCTTCTGCTGGCGGAAGGCCGACTGGTCAACCTCGGCTGCGCGACTGGTCACCCCTCCTTCGTCATGTCCAACTCCTTCACCAATCAGACGCTGGCGCAAGTTGCCCTCTGGACGGAACCGGAAAAATACCCGCTCGGCGTTCACGTTCTGCCCAAAAAGCTGGACGAAGAAGTCGCTCGCCTTCACCTGGACGCCGTCGGCGCGAAGCTGTCCAAGCTGACCCAGAAACAGGCGGACTACCTTGGAATCCCGAAGAACGGCCCGTTCAAGCCGGATTACTACCGCTACTAATCAGCGACAAATTGTAAGACAAACAAAAACGCGAGCTGTATGATTACAGTTCGCGTTTTTTTATTTAGTTGCGAGTTGCACTCGGTTGAGTCCGGTTCGCGGGCGTTTCGCCCGCCCAACCACGTTAGTGGTTGAATGTTTCTAGCCGTGGGTGAAACCCACGGGAAAGATACGAATCCTTACTATCCCAATCGAGTCAACATCTTTTTCTTCCCCCCGCGCCCAAAGGCGCGGGGAGAAGAAAAAGAGTATTTGTCGATTTCTTTTTTTCGTTATTCTTTAAGTCCGTGGGTTAAAACCCACGGCTATTAAAATTGAACCGCTAAAGCGGTTCTAGTTGAACGCTGTCGCGTCTGTTTTTTATTCTCGCTACTCGCAACTCGCAACTCTATTATTTGCCGTCAAAGACGAGTTGGAGTTCTTCGCACAGTTTCTTGCGGTCTCCGCCCTGTTCGATGGAAACGAATCCGCTGTAACCGACGTCTTCCAACGCCTGGCGAACCACCGGCCAGTTGATTGACGCGTCGCGGAACGAGCACCATTTGCCGTCGTGTCCGTTGGGATTGAGCTTGAATCCCTTGATGTGCAGCTTGACAATCGTCGAGCCGAGAGCTTTGACCCATTCTTCCGTCGGGGCGTAACGAACGTGATTGCCCATGTCGTAGTACGAACGGAACCATTTGTTGTCAACCGTCTTGACGAAGTTGGCAAAGACGTCCGGCATACACCAGAGGTTGTTCCAGACGTTTTCAAAGCCGATGATGACGTTGTTCTTTTCCGCGACGGGAATGAGCGTTTCCAGAGCGCGGCGCGTCTGTTCCATGGCGTGGTTCTGCAATTTGATGTAATCCGCATACGGAGCGTTGTCGCCTTCGGCAACCTTGGTAACGACGTTCGTCTTTTCGTCAAATTCGTACTTGAATTCCCACGGTTTGGGCATCACTCCGCTAACTCGAGCCGGAACCCACAGCAGGGTGTCCGCGCCGTAAGCCGCTGCAATTTCCAGACACTTGGCGACGTCGGCAACCTGTTTTTTGAAATCGTCTTCGTCGGTCGTCTGGAGATTAGACCAGCCGTAAATCGTCGAGTGAATTCTGAAATCGATGGACTCCGCAAACTTGCGCTGCTTTTCAGCGGCTTCGATTGTGCTCTTGTCGGAATAGACCCAGGTTTCAACGCCGTCGTAGCCCATCTTTTTGAGTTCTTCCATATAAGCGAAGTTGCTCGGATCGGCGATATCAGCTTTTTTCAAAACGGTTTTGAACTTTTTTTCCTGTGAAAACGCCAATGACGGAACAGCTGTGCAAGCCGCCGCCAACGCGGCGCAGGAAAGGAAATCACGTCTGCGCATGATGAATTCTCCTAAATGAATGGTTAAAATAGCAGGTACAAGTGGAGTGGGAACAGGGAATAGCGTATTCAATACCTGCTGAACTTATCATCCCTTTATTCTATGATAATATTAATTTGAATAAATTGCAAGAGGCGGGACGGAAAAATATGAAAAAAGGCAGTAGGAACTACTGCCTACTGCCTCTTGCCTACTGTCTAAATTCACTCTTCTCCATGGAAAACCTTGATCTTATGCCAGGCTTCTTCAGGCGATTCAGCCGGCTGGAACAAGTCGAGGTCTTCGTCGGCGGCAAGCCCCATGTCGACAACGTACTGAAGATCAAGCACGTTTTTCCAGTATTCGTTCCAACCAAAGAGAATAATCGGAATCTTTTGCATCTTGCCGGTTTGACGCAACGTAACGGCGTCAAAGAGTTCGTCCAGCGTGCCGTATCCTCCGGGGAAGACGACAAGCGCGCGAGCGCGCATAAGGAAATGCTGCTTTCGGACGGCAAAATAATGGAACTGGAAACACAATTCCGGGGTAATGTACGCATTGGGACGCTGTTCCATGGGCAGAGAAATGTTCAGCCCAATCGACATGGCGCCCGCGTCGGAGGCGCCGCGGTTAGCCGCTTCCATGATTCCGGGACCTCCGCCGGTGCAAATCATGTATTTGCGAGGCATCGTATCCTTGTTTTCTTCGGAAACGATTCTGGCAAATTCCCGAGCCATGTCATAGAATTTCGACAGCTTGCAGACGTTTTCCGCCTGAAGGAGCTGATGTTTGATTCTGGGACATTTGGGATTGTCTTCCAAACGCTGTTTGACAATAGCCAGCTTTTTCTCGGCCTCGCAGGGTTCAATAACTCGCGTTGCGCCAAAGCAGGGAACCGTCGATTCAATCTGCAATTGATTGAATTTTCGTTCCGGTTTTTCGAATTCCAGTTCCAAACGATGTCCTCTGGACTCGTAGGCGGTGAGAAAGTCAGCGTCTTTGAATGCTATTCTGTACGACGGCGATTCCATAATTCGTTGAACCGCGTCCGGCAATTGTGATGGATTAGGCATGAGTAATCAAATATCGTGTTAGTGGTTTGATATAAAAAGAGCAATCAATTACTTATTCAATTGCTGATTAATTGGTCTTGGAACTGGCGCGGGAGCGGCATTTGCTTCTCGAGTCATGGTTTCCAGCTGAGCCGCAGCAATATCCCATTGATTAAGCAGCTGATATACGGTCTGGAATTCAGGACGCGTATTCAAAACTCTGTACTGATCGTTATTGGCAACGATGCGATAATGATTCAGGACTTGATGAACTTTGTCTTTGGGAGGTAACGGCGAACGTTCCGGGGTGTAAAATTCCGGAGGAACGGCAAGAAACGCTTTCCACTGCTGATCCAGCAAGGGACTCAACTGAGCGTACGCAGCCGCCACCTGCGGTCGAAGGACTTCCAGCGACGGTCCTTGATAAACAGGTCTGGGAGCAGGCGCTTGAGCTGGCGGCGGAAGCGGATCATTAGGCGCGTTTTGAACGCCGGAATACGCGTTGAGAGCTTTAACCAAAGCCCACGCAGTCGGAGGCATGGGAGATCCAGCCGCGGCATAGTAACGATTGGTTAAGTCCTTGTCGATGTTAAGAACCCCGCCGTCAATTGCTGCGCCGAGGAAAACGCCGCGAGCACGAGAGTAGGAATAGACTTCTGACGTCAGCGTCAAATCTGTTCCAGCTTCCGCCTGACGTCCCACCGGGCCGGCGGCAACGGCAGCGTCAACGCCCAATGTGAGCTTGCCCTCAGTAAACTGTTCAATACTGCGTTTGGTGCAAAATACAAGGACAATATCGGTTGAGGAAACGCCCACCTGAACGCCAAAGCTTCCTTTCGCCATCGATACGAAATTCGGATGTGACCACGCTCCGCCGGGCTGACGAACCATGAAAACGCCGCGGCCGTAAGCTCCGCCAACGCCAAAACCGCCTTTAATCATGTTGGGAATGATTACCAGTCCTTCAGCGCGCTTGAGCATGGATGTTGGAATCGCGTTAACCGGGATTTCCATAATCTCGTTAAGAACCTGCAAAGAATCGGCAATATCGCCAGTAGCTTTAGCCATCTCCGCTCCCGGCGGATTTTGAGGCATCTGAACTTGCACCGGCGGATAGCCGCCCTGCGAAAAGGCGAAATGAAACGGCGCAACAACCAAACAAATCGCTGTTAAACCGCATAAAATTCTGGAAATACGCATAATTGTTCCTTGATTTCTGAAGAATAAAAAAACGCGCGACAGAACTAACGTCCTGTCTTGTACTTATTTCCTCCATTTTGACAGATAACCTGTATTTTGTCAAGAGCAATTTCGTCGACGACAGTTAAAATGGACAATAAAAAACTGCTCTTCACAAACACGAAAAAATTTGCTACTGTTCCTTTTGAAAATATCAAATTACGTTCTTTAGGAAAGAACTTTAGCTTGACATACAGGATTATTAACTATGAACCATATATCAATTCGCCAGTTCGCACTCCTTCAAATCGCGTTATTGATTGCCGTTTTATGCTTAATTTCCAATACGGCTTACAGCCAAACCCCGCCTCCGGCTCCGCCGGTTTTAGCTGATCCAGGAGCGATTACCAACTCGTATGGCACGGCTCCCTGCAATACCGGAGCGCTGCCGTTTCCAGGTCCAACGTTTGACCCTTATTCCGCGTCCAGTGGGTACTCTCAATCTCCGTCCAGTCTGGGATACAATTATTATTACAATACCAATCCCGGAGCGTGCAATACTAATGCTCAACAAATAGACTATCAGAGATTGCTTGACGCATGGAAGGTCAAAGTTCTTTGGATGCCTGGCGGTTCAAAAGAGAAAAAACTTGGATTGACTCGGCTGGATTTATACGCCACGTTCGCCTTTCCACTGTGTTTTGATCCCAAAAACGCCTTGAAAGTAACGCCAGGTTTCGCCTTTAACTGGTGGAACAGCGATTGCAAACAAATCTTGCCAATTCCCGACGTTGACCCGGCGTCTGGAGCTCCGGACTATTATGTATTACAGGCAATGAACCCCAATCGAACGTACGACGCTTACCTCGACTTCGCCTGGGCGCCCCAGCTGAGCGACTGGATTTCCGTCGACCTTGGAGTTCGAATCGGCGTCTATTCAGACTTTCACACCGTTCGAGGAGGTTCTATCCGGCTTACTGGACACGCAATTGGCAATTTCAGAATATCTCAAACCTGGGAAGCCAGACTCGGCGTTGATTACATCAACAGAGTCCAGGACAAAATTCTGCCGGTCGTCGGCGCCGTTTGGACAAGTCCTGACGGAACAATGAAACTGGAAGCAGTGTTTCCCTACCCCAAATTCTCGAGAAAAGTAACGCTCATCGATGCGAGAAATGAACTGTGGTGGTACGTTCGCGGCGAATACGGCGGAGGGACGTGGAACGTTTACACCGGTCTGGATTCGCCATACGAAAAATTTACCAACGTCAGCTATAACGACATCAGACTTGCAATCGGTCTGGATTTTGAATTTATCAACAGAATCCACGGCTTTTTCGAAGTAGGCGGCGCATTCAATCGAAAAGTGCAATACCAACATACTGCCAAGTTCTCGCTGGGCGACTCTTTCTTCCTGTCTGGCGGACTGTACTTCTAATGCGTAATGCGTAATAAAAAAGCCGGGATTGAAGTCCCGGCGTCTTGTTACAGGTTAACAGAAAGGGTTAGCTCTGGCTATTTGTTCGGATTTCCCATTTCAATCGCCCTGAAGAGCGCTTCTGCCAAGGCGTCTGGGTTAGCGTCACGAAGGCGATCCAGAACGCTGTGCCATTTTTTGAACATGCTGCCATCGTTGTGGTCCGGCAAATCGTCAAACGTATTGCGATACTGCTCCGCCATTCCCTGAATCTTGCGGAAGTTCTTCAAAAAGCCGTCGACATAAGCTTCTCCAACCCGATTGTAATCGTCAAAGAATGAAGCCCGTTTGATTATCGGAACGGCATAGCTGGCGATCTGTTCTTCCAGACCGCCTTCATAAAAGACAAACGTGCCAGGCTGCTCTGAAACAATAATTCTCTGGGGCATACCGTTTTCATCCAACTGAAGCACCTCGTCTCCATCGTCAAAAATCGGTCTGACGTTTCCTTCCGTTGAACGTCCGACAATCAGGTTGGGAGCCGCCGCTTCCCCGAGCATTCGGGCAAAGCTAAGGCTGAAATCCGCTCCGATTTTTGAGTCCTGGAAGTACTTTGAAGTCAGTCGGTCGGTTGCAATGCCCGACACGTAGTCACGTTCATAAAACGCGTTGTGAATCACAAGATTATT
Organism: Thermoguttaceae bacterium; assembly: GCA_017407125.1. Taxonomy (GTDB): domain Bacteria; phylum Planctomycetota; class Planctomycetia; order Pirellulales; family Thermoguttaceae; genus RUG11551. Next base: position 442,404 of record JAFQXE010000045.1, on the reverse strand, counting down.
GAATTCCGTTCTGTCGCCGTGATAGATTTCGATAAAACGACGCACCTTAAGAGACGGGGGCAGTTTCATACTCAAAAGATGACACGCCAGTCGGCGATTAAGAATGTAGTCCGTGTAGTTTTCTGCGCGGTTGATGCTCTCCAGCAACCCCTTGCCCTCGTTTAGCAGCTCGCCGATATCCCATTTCTGAACGCGAATAATATAGACGCGTTCTTCCTGTCCGCGAAGCTTGATCTGCATGATATACACGCTGCGCCGCGGCCGCGGTTTATCGGACGCTTCAGCTTTAGAAGCCGTCTGATTGCGTTTGATTGGCGGCAAAACGCCAATGTTGGCGTACTCAATAAGAAAGCTTTCCTGAACGTAAGTAAAGAGAATTCGCTGGGGAATGCCGTCGTTGTATCGACGCCATTCTGACGGCGTCATCTGATCCATCATCGTATAGACCGGGTCTTTGATAATCCCGCCATCCTCGTTGATTCTGCCGCCCGGAAGCCAGTTGACCTTCAACGCAAACTCTTCGCAAAGTCCCATCTGGAACTCTTCCGTTGAGAATTTGTCTACGTTGGAAATCGTCGAAACCATTGACAAAAGCCAATCCCAGTTATCGGTACAGTCTTTTTTAAACCTTGGATCAACGAGAGCTTGTGCGAATTCATCACAAAGCTGTTTGTGCGCGTCGCGAAGAGCGCTTTCGTCCATTGCCGTAAAATCGAATTTCTGGAAATTTGCCGACGTAAATCCTTCCCCAGCCTTGAAGAACATAATCTCCGAATAGCCCTCGCGGTTAATCATCGGCGAATACGTCTGAATCTCAATCAGATAATCTCGCAGCGTTTCGAAATCCAGTTCGTTAAGTCGCTCAAAAGTCTCGTAGGACAAAAACCGGGCGCCGGTCTGCATGTTGTAATAATAAATTCGCCGCTGAGACAGTTTGATTGTGATCTTGTTGTTGGCAACGGTTTTCTGCATTCCCTCTTTGGTTCTGGGAAGCGGCTGAATGCGCCAGGATTCCCCTCGTTCTCGAATCGCTTTACGAATTCGCTTGTCATCGGTATGCATGAAAAAGATTCGGAACTTCGGCAAAAGCTGCTGCATGATTTCATCTGCCTTAAACGCCAGCTGCATATTGTCGGGATCCGGACGAATAATCGCAAAGAATCGACCGTCCTCGCCTTCAATGATTGTTAACGCTACCGCGTTCTCAATCACCATATTCTTTTCTTCTTCCGACATGGGCGGAGCTTTATCAGCCGCTCTGAGCGTGTTGAGGTAATCAATGTACTCCGCGCACTGATCTCCATGAAGAGTTGACGGCTCGGTTACCATCAATCGGGAATTTGGGAAAAGAGTAACGATATGACGTTTCAAATTCCCCTGTTCGTTTCTCGCAAGAATACTCTCGCCCAAATACGTCAGATTGTGACGAGAGTCAACCTCGATATTGAATGCTTTAGATTCCATGAACTAACATCTCCTTTCACATAAAGACGGGTCGAAGTTAATACAAAAAAGCATATTGGCCAAGAGAGCCTAATAATACTCGATTTTTTCAGCAGATATTATTAAGCTCGTTGAAATCTCTTAACAAAAAGGATTGACATTATATTATAGAACAGCGAATAACATAATGCCAAAACAAAATCAGTCGATCAGCCGAATAGTCCCGGGGGGAAAAAACGGAGTAAGCATTTCAGCCGCTTTAGCAGCGCGCTCTTTTTCGCCATCAATTCGAATGCCAATAAAAGGTTCGTTGGTTTCCGAATCAATTGGAACGACAATTGAAACAGCGTCGTTTTCGATTGTCTTGCGCTCGCTGGAAGTCATTTCAGACTCCCCATTTCTGCGTCTTTCACTGTTCAAGTAATCAAAAAAAGCCTCCCTCTGCGTATAATGCACGCCTGGCAACGTCACATAGGCGCGATTTGTGAGAAAAAATGTATGGATACGCTGCCTCAAAACGCCATCTTCAGTAGTTGCAGATGGATCTTCGCCAAAAAGAAGAAAGCCTGCTGCTTTGAACGCTTCTAAATAAAATTCCATTTTGTTTATCTTGATTGTCTAAGGGGTGGGAAATAAAAAATCAGATTACATGAATGTATTTTTTGGGGGGCAATGATTATATATTTAGTCGTTTCCTCCATTAAATAAAAAAACGTTAATGTACATTTCTGTACATTATCTGGTTACTAAAACATATAATTAAAGATAGAACGCCCAAAGCAGCGAATTCCTTTGTACGCGATTATCTCCATTATTATTCTACCGACTGCGAAAATAAATTGCAATAGGTCGCAAAGAATTTTTTCAAAAATTTAAAAAAATTTTAAAATAGTTTTGCTCATTACTTCTCATTCCAATTTTCAAGCGATTACATAAAAAAAGAACGCTGCAAAACAGCGTTCTTCAAGGAGTTCTCTTTACGATATTAATAATGGAGCAATAAAAAGTTATTACTTAAAGATTTTTTTCATTCGCGGGTCATTGAGCAGTTCGTCGTCTGAAACGGGCGTAGCGGCAATGAGCTTGTCCGTCAAATCGTCTGACGTAACCCCTTCGCTTTGAGCGGTGAAGTTCATCAGGATGCGGTGACGCAAAACCGGCTTGGCAACCGCCTGGACGTCTTCAATAGCAACGCAGGACGCGCCGCGAAGCAGAGCCTTTGCCTTGGCGGCGAGAATCAAATACTGAACCGCACGAGGACCAGCTCCCCAGGAAACGTTTTGATTGACGAAGTCCGGGACGCCGTCCTGACCAATTCGGGTTTGACGAACCAACGCCAGGCAGTATCGGACGATTGAGTCTGCGATGGGCGTCTGCAAGACGGATTCCTGCAGCTTGATAATGTCTTCAGCTGTAATAACCGGCTTGACTTCCGGAAGAGCGCCAGCAGTCGTTCTCTTCGCGATTTCCAACTCCTCGTCAAAGTGCGGGTAATCGACTAGAATCTTGAACATGAATCGGTCTTGCTGCGCTTCCGGCAGAGGATACGTTCCTTCCTGCTCAATCGGGTTTTGCGTCGCCAAAACGAAAAACGGATTAGGCAGCGTATGGCGAGTGCGCCCGACCGTCGTTTGACGTTCCTGCATCGCTTCCAGCAGAGCCGCCTGCGTCTTGGGCGGGGTTCGGTTGATTTCGTCTGCCAAAACGATGTTGGCAAACAGAGGACCTTCGATAAACTGGAACGAACGGCGCCCCGTCTGCTTGTCTTCCTGCATGACGTCCGTACCGGTGATGTCGGCGGGCATGAGGTCAGGAGTAAACTGAATTCGGCTGAAGGTCAAGTCCATCGCTCTGGACAGCGTGCTGATCAACAGCGTTTTCGCCAGTCCGGGAACGCCTTCCAAAATGCAGTGCGCCTTGCAAAAAATGCTGATTAACAACTGGTCAACGACTTCCTGCTGACCGACGATTACCTGCGACAACTGTTCGTTAATTTGCGTATACGCTGTTTTTAAGTCCATGGCGTTTTTATAAGCTACTAGCTATTAGCTGCTAGCCATTAGCTTGGTTTCTAGTAGTTCTTGGTGTTAATAATTAAAATTTGAATCAAAAATCACAAAGCTAGAAGCTAGTAGCTAGGAGCTAAAAGCTGACTCGCTACTCGCAACTCTTATTATTCTATTTAACTTTGACAAAAAATCAAGGGGACGGAGGAAAAAATTTTCTGGGAAGCCAGTAGTTATTGAAAAGCTGCTAGCTATTAGCCGCTAGCTGTTAGCTTGTGCATTTGTGTTTCTTAGCGTTAAAATTTATAGTCTGAAACTAAAATAACCAAGCTAATGGCTAGTAGCTAGAAGCTAAAAGCTTACTCCCTACTCCCTCTCGCCCCCGTAAATATATTCTTGAAAAATTTTAGCGCTTTTCTTGAAAAATCGCCCCGGGGGGAGTTTCATCGCATTTCGGGACGATTTATAATAAAAGAAGAGTTAGTAAACAGGGACGCTCAAAACGTTTCTGACTGTTTTATACATTTACATTTTTATAGTATTAACCTGTTCTGAATCATGACACATAAAAATTCCATTTCTCGCCGCGACGCCCTTCTCGGCGGTCTGGCAGCCGCTTTTGGCGGATTGACGCTCACATCCATTTCCAACGCCGCTGACGCTGCCGCGGACGAAGACAAAGCCTGGACGTACACAAAACTCTGCCCGCAAAAAGTCGCTCAGAGAGTTTACGAATCGTTTGGAACCAAAGGCTGCATGTACGGCACGCTCAAAGGCGCGGTTCTCGAATACGCAGCTGCAATCGAAGCGACTGACCCAGCCGCTGCCGCGACAGCGCGCGCGTTCCCGTTCATCGGCATGCAAGCCGGACGCGGAGGCTGCGGCGGAATGCAGTCCATCTGCGGCGGATTGAACGGCGCGTCCATCTTCATGGCTCTGTTTGTAACGTCAAACGCGGAACTCGCCCCCATGATCAAAGAACTGGGCAAGTGGACTTCCGAAACCGCTCTGCCGACGTTCCATCCGAAGGATGACCCGCACAAGGACGACTTCCCGACCGCCGTCGGCGGAGACATCTCCTGCAAAGCCCTCGTTACCGCATGGAAAGACGCCGCCAGCGACGAATTCAAGTCCAACGTCCCGGAACGCTGCAAACGTCACGTCGCGTCCATTATGGCGAAAGCCATCGAATTGCTCAACAAGCATTTTGAAGAAGCGTAGGCGAGCCGGGAACGTTAGTTCCCGGGCTTAGAACCGCGTTAGCGGTTCAATATTTCTAGCCGTGAGTGAAACCCACGGGCAACGTAACAAACAAAATAGAACATCGTCAAATACACTTTTTCTCTCGCTCTCCATCGGAGGGCGAGAGAAAAAGATACTGAAACGATTAGGCGAGCCGGGGTGCGTAAGCCCCCGGAAAGCGACGGCTTGTCGTCGCGCACGAATCGCGTTAGCGGTTGAATATTTGTCGCCGTGGGTTTTACCTCACGGCATACTTCTGGCGTATTCACATGAATTTATTCTGTCGCGCCATTCTCTTTAAGAAAATCTATCATGTTCTGAAGATTCATTATCCGAGCGCGATGAAGCGGAGTAATCCCCTCAATTGCTTCATTAACGTCAACTCCGTTAGAAATCGCCCACTTTACCGTTTCTAAATCATCGGCTACAACTGCCTTATGAAGAATCTGCAGTAAAACGTCTTTGGACGCGGTATCAGTATAGGACAATTTTAAAACCTTCAAATCCACTCGTTGAAATTCCTGAAACGCTTTCTTGTATAACTCTTTGGAATGCTGTTGAAGCGCTTTATGAAAACTATTGCAGTATGCAATTCTATCTTGAGTAATTGTTTTGAGAAAATCAATTGAAGGATTGTCGTTTTCTTTTGATGTTTCTAATATACTCAACGCTTCTTTCCATGCGGGAATATGGGTGTTAACAAGCCAATCGTCAAATTGTTCGTCAGTCATTTTTTGATCGTTAAACTGACCAAAAATAGAACTCCAATCATTAAGAGCCTTCGTTTCTTTAGCGTCATAATCATTTATAATCTGTTGGAATTCTATATTATTAGCAGCATTATTATTCATATTAGGAATAACGCTGCACATGTATCCAATAAAACCAAGAACAGAAAAGACAACCAAAGCAATAAAGCAAGCGTTAAAGGCAGATACCTTAGCATTCTCTTTGTCCAATTTATAAAAATTGATTTTGGTTTTAAAGAATTTATTAAGCTTTTCAAAGTACGACAAGTACATGAGACCACCAATTATATACATTAGTCCGCCTAATCTTGCTAAAGACAAAGCAGGATTAGTTGAAGCGTCAGAAGATTGTAAGTTTTCAACACTGCCGCCTGCGATTAACGTAGCCAAAGCTGATAGCGCATAATAAATCATCATGATAATTATCGCTCCCTGACAACCTTTTTTCGAGGGTTGACAGATTTTTCCAATTGTGCTGAGAAAGTGCATAAACAGATAGACGCTGCAACCAAATAGCACAATGGAAATGGTATTTACAACAGCTAAAACTGAAGGATTATTATCAATAAGAATACCAGCAAAAAATGACAAAAGATAAGCAACAAACCAGATTACCCAAGAATTGACAATTGTCAATTTTGCGTTGGGAACAATCACTGATGGCGTCCGACAAAAACATTCCATAGACTTGAATATTGACGGCGCTGCAATTGCTAACACAAACATTATAAATAATTCAGATATTAATTGAACCTGAACAACATATCTTTTCAAATAGTCCGTACCAATGCAAGATAGAATAATGGCTGATGCGATATACCCAATCAAATACGTCAGGATTATTATCTTAATTGCTTTATAGTAATATATTACCCCGGATCCAACTTCATCTAACGGAACAGGCGGTTTTTTAGACATTTCCTTGTCCAGAGCATCGATTTTTTGCAGTTCTGATTGCAGGTCTTCGGATTCAGATGTCGTTTGCTGCTGCGGGTTGTAATCAAAGCTCATAATATCTCCTTGTAACAGAAATTGTTTTGAGTTCAATAGAACGTCATGTTAAAGTATTATATGTAGTATAATATACATGACAGATATGTCAAGCGCTGACAATACGCGTTTTTATAAAAAAAGACGTGAATTATTAATTATTGCATAACATCCTGTTACATCACAGACAGTCCTGCATGAATTAGAAAAAGCGTCAACATACGAGCCGATTGATTGTTACAACGAAAACCCAAAATTTATTTTCATTTTCTTTGGCGGCTGAAACAGCCGCGATCCGGGCTTATCGTTGGTTTTCAGCGGGTAGATTTTAAAGTAATAAAAAGCTGGAACGTTCATCGCGTCCAGAATGGACGCCATTTCTATAACCGTCGACTTTAGTCTACGGACTACGAAGCCTACCTCGCCCCCCTAATCGAGTCAGTCCTTTTCTTTCCCTCCCGGCGCCACAGGCGCCGGGAGGGAAAGAAAAGAGTATTTGTCGATTTTTTGTTTTGTTGTCGTCTCCTTCCCCGGAGGTTAAAAACCGCCGGTTATAGAAATGTAACCCCTTCGGGGTTAGAATGAATGCGGCTGATACAGCCGCGAACCAGCTGTTCAAGCGAGCTTTCCTGCGAAAGAGATTTTTGGAGGCTTCCGCTTTCCTTGACGGCAAAGCCGTCAAGTCGTAGCCCGAGGACGGGCTACATCCAGATGGCGTTTTCGGCTACGCAATACGGTATTTCACCCTTCGAACAAAGCGTAACTACGTTCGCTTCGCTCTCTCCGTTACCGCCTTTCATTTCTTTGCGTTCTTTGCGGCTTAAATTTCTTCGGCGGACTTCGTCCGCGACCCGCAGGTTAGAGGGGTTTGGCGCGTTCTTAAGATTTTTGAAGGCTTCCGCAATACGATATTTCACACTTCGAACATCCAGTAACCAATCAGCGAAAATCCGTTTAATCCGTAAAATTCGTGTCCGGACTGACCTGCACATGCCTACGGGGGCGGCAAGGGACTGCCGCGAGCCGGCTTCCCCGATAAAAAAATAAACCGAATCAAACGATTCGGTTTATTCTATTTCTAAAGTTTACAAACGCCGCTATTTGCGGGGAGCCAGACGAAGTTTGGCGCGCGCCTGTTTGACTTTGCGCTCTTTGGTCGCAAAGACGTCGTCTGTGGTGGCGACAACCGCCAAAGCGTCTTCCAGCTGTTTCGCCGCTTCGTCGGCGTTGAGTTCCGTAGTCGGAATAGCGTTGCCGGTCATGATGGAAATGTTGTTGTCCAACACTTCCACAAAACCGCCGTCGACATAGTAGCGTTCCGTTCCGGACTCGGTTTTAATGCGCAATTCGCCAAAACCAACTCTGCCAATAAGCGGCGAGCGGTTGTTTTCAATCCCGATTTCACCGTCGTACAACGGCAAAACGCAGGAGACGCATTCCATATCCAGAACCTTCTTTTCCGGGGTTACTACGCTGATTTTCATAGTATTAAAGCTTTTTTAAAAGTTGCGAGTTGCGAGTTGCGAGTTGCGAGAAGAGCTTTACGCGTCTTTAGACCGTAAAGTTCAACTCGCATCAGCTATAACAGCTTTATTTGGCAGCCGCAGCCATCTTTTCCGCCTGTTCAGCAGCCTGTTCAATGCCGCCGACGTACATGAACGCCTGTTCGGGCAGATGATCCCATTTGCCGTCGCAAATTTCGTTGAACGAACGAATCGTGTCCGCCAACGGGGTAATCTGACCTTTCTTGCCGGTAAACGCTTCGGCAACGAGGAACGGCTGTGACAGGAATCGTTCAATTCTACGAGCGCGATGGACAACCATCTTGTCGTCTTCGGACAGTTCGTCGACGCCCATAATGGCGATAATATCCTGAAGTTCGCGGTATCGCTGAAGCATCGTCTGGACGCGTCGCGCGCAGGCGTAATGCTCGTCGCCAACATACTGCGGGTCCAAAACGCGGGAGTTGGAAGCCAGCGGGTCAACGGCGGGATAAATGCCTTTTCCGGAAATGGCTCGTTCCAGATAAATGAACGCGTCCAACTGTCCGAACGCCGTAGCCGGAGCCGGGTCAGTCGGGTCGTCAGCAGGAACGTAAACCGCCTGGACGGACGTAATAGCGCCGCGGTCGGTTGACGTAATTCGTTCCTGAAGCGCGCCCATTTCAGACGCCAATGTCGGCTGATAACCTACAGCAGACGGCATACGTCCCAGCAGAGCGGAAACTTCTGAACCCGCCTGAGAGAAACGGAAGATGTTGTCAATGAACAACAGAACGTCCGTTCCGGTGGCGTCGCGGAAGTATTCCGCCATTGTCAGCGCGGACAACGCAACTCGAAGACGGCTTCCTGGCGGTTCGTTCATCTGACCGAAGACCATGGTCGTCTGGTCAATAACGCTGCGGCCGGTGTCGCCGATCTTGGCTTCCTGCATTTCCAGCCAAAGGTCGTTTCCTTCACGAGTTCGTTCTCCAACGCCGGCGAAAACGGAGAATCCGCCGTGAGCCGACGCGATACGAGCGATAAGTTCCTGAAGAATAACCGTCTTTCCCAAACCGGCGCCGCCGAACAAACCGGCTTTACCGCCTCGGACGAACGGGGTAAGAAGGTCAATAACCTTAATACCAGTTTCAAAAATTTCCGTCTTGGTGGAAATGTTAGCCAAAGCGGGAGCGTCGCGGTGAATCGGACGGAATTCCTTGGCATTGACCGGACCGCGCTTGTCTACCGGTTCTCCCAGCAGGTTGAAGACGCGTCCCAGAGTTTCTTTTCCAACCGGGACAGAGACCGGAGCGCCGGTGTCGACGCATTTCATACCGCGCTGAAGACCGTCGGTTGTACCGAGGGCAACGCAGCGAACGCGGCCGCCGCCAAGGTGCTGCTGAACTTCGCCGGTCAGGTTGATTTCAACGCCGCGTTCGTTCGAATTGATTTTAATGGCGTTGTAAATCGCCGGCAGTTTATCTTCCGGGAATTCTACGTCAAACGTAGACCCGATTACCTGCGTTATGAGACCAATATTTTCTGCGGACATATTAAGGTAATTGGTGTAAAACAGTGTGAAATTTTATGTTATGCCAGCGTGAAATCTGATGTGTAACACTTTGGATTTCACCGCTCAGCCCGGTATGTTTTTTCTATTTGAGCGCTTCGACGCCGCCGATCAGTTCGGTAAGCTCGCCGGTAATCTGACCCTGTCGCGCGCGGTTGTACGCCTGTGACAGCGTTTTGACCATCTGGTCTGCGTTTTCCGTTGCGGACTTCATGGCGACCATTCGCGCTATCTGCTCGCTGACTGCGGAATCCAGGAAGCACTTGAACAGCTTCATCTTGAACGACGCGGGAACGACTTCTTCCAAAATGCTTTTTGCCGAGGGCAAAAATTCGTAGTCGTGAGCCGTGGACGTTTCCGTTTCGCCGCTGGCAAGTTCCGTCAGCGGAAGAAGCGTTTCTACAACAGCCGTCTGTTTGGAGACTGTTACAAACTTTGTGTAAACAACGTCCAGACGGTCCAGCTTGCCTGCCTGATACAAGTCCAAATACTTGTCAGCAATCTTTTCGACTTCTATATAAGCGGGCTTGTCTTCAAATTTCAAATACGATTCCGAAACGGGAATTTGACGGAATTTGAAGCCGGAAACGCCCCGCTTGCCAGAGCAGTCTACCGTGATATTGAGACCAGCTTGAGTCAGTTCCTTGTATCGAGCGGCGGCTAAACGCAAAACAGCTCCGTTGAATCCGCCGCACATGCCGCGGTTGGAAGTCAACGTTAAAATAACGACGTTTTCAGTATTCTCGTGCTTTTGCAGCAGCGGATGCTGAACTTCCAAACCAGCACGAGCCAGCTGACCAACCATGGCGGTGAGTCGATTTGTATACGCCGTCGCGGAGACTGCGCGGTCCATGGCTTTGCGGTACGTCGCCGTCGAGATTAACTCCATCGTATGGGTAATCTTGCGCGTACTCTGAATGGACTTGCGCCGTCTGTCTAATGCTCTTGCTTTTGCCATATTAAATTACGTAATAGTTAAATTGCCTGTCGGACGCTGTCAGCTGTGTGACGTTTTTTGTTTATCCCAAAACTGACAGCCAAACAAACTCTTTATTCGTACTGCTTGACGAACGCGTCGATAATCGCCTGAAGAGCGGTTTCCGTTTCGGAATCCATCTTCTTGTTGGCGGTTAAGCCGTCCCAGAAATCCTGATGATACGTGTGGACGAACGCGAGCAGTTTTTCTTCAAAGTCGTGAACCTTGCTCACTGGCAGTTTGTCGACGTAACCTCGGGTAACAGCGTAAATACTGATAACCTGATCTGTTACATGCATCGGGCGGCAAAGCCCCTGCTTGAGCAGTTCGTTAATTCGATAACCTCTGTCCAGACGCTGCTGAGTCGCTGGGTCAAGGTCGGTTCCCAACTGGGCGAACGCTTCCAGTTCAGCGAACGCCGCCAAGTCCAAACGCATACCGCCGGCTACCTTTTTCATACAGGGAACCTGCGCGTTGCCGCCGACTCGAGAAACCGAAATACCGGGGTTCATAGCGGGGCGCTGACCGCGGAAGAACAAGTCCGGCTGAAGGTAAATCTGACCGTCGGTAATGGAAATGACGTTGGTCGGAATGTACGCGGAAACTTCGCCTTCCAGAGTTTCGATGATCGGCAGAGCCGTCAAAGAACCGCCGCCGAGGTCGTTGGACAGTTTAGCGGATCGTTCCAGCAAACGGCTGTGACAGTAGAAGACGTCGCCCGGATAAGCTTCTCGTCCTGGCGGACGGCGCATAAGCAAAGACAGCTGACGATACGCAACCGCCTGTTTGCTCAAGTCGTCGTAAACGCACAAGGTGTGTTCGCCCTTGTACATGAAGTACTCTGCCATGGCGCAGCCGGCGTACGGAGCAATGTACTGCAAAGGAGCCGGAGACGACGCGCCGGCAACGACGACCGTCGTGTATTCCATCGCGCCTTCACGAGTAAGCGTGTCAATAAGGTTGGCGACTGTTGAGTCTTTCTGACCGATGGCAACGTAGAAGCATTTGACGCCCGTCGTTTTCTGATTGATAATCGTATCAATGCAGATGGCGGTTTTACCGGTTTTACGGTCGCCAATGATCAATTCACGCTGACCGCGTCCGATCGGGGTCATGGCGTCAATCGCCTTGATGCCGGTCTGAAGAGGTTCCTTAACCGGCTGACGGTCTGCAATGCCCGGCGCGGTTGTTTCAACCGGCCGTCGTTCCGTCGTTGCGATTGGACCTTTACCGTCCAGAGGATTTCCCAACGGGTCAATAACGCGCCCTAAAATTGCATCGCCAACCGGAACGGAAAGCAGACGTCCCGTCGTGCGGACTTCGTCGCCTTCGTTGATTTTCAGGTAGTCGCCCAGAATAATAACGCCGACGCTGTTTTCTTCCAGGTTAAACGCCAATCCGGTTACGCCGCAGTCAAACTCCAGCATTTCGCCCGCCATTACGTCGGACAAGCCGTAGACCTGAGCAATACCATCGCCTACTTCCAGCACCCGACCGACTTGGCGAACGTCGATTCGGCTTTCAAATTGCTTGATTTCCTGCTGAATTACTGAAGCGATTTCGTCCGCTTTAAATTTCATATCAGCTCCAAAAAATGTCTAAGTAAAATTAAACGTTATAATAAACAGACTGAATGCGTTCAATCCGCCTAAAATTTACCTGTGATTCGTTCCCGCAGTTTCTTCAGCTGCGTGGCGACGGAACCATCGTAAACCGTATCGCCGACGCGAACGACAACGCCGCCAATTAAAGACGGGTCTACCTTGCGCTGAATAATCGGGTTTCCGCCAATCTGCGCGATGAGCGACTGACCAATCTTTTCCGCTTCCTGGTCTGAAATCTCAACCGCCGTTGTAATCGTAATCGGAAGACGCTGAATCATCTTTTCGTACTGCAGGTACATTTGACGGTACATGGCGCGCAGGCAATCCATGCGTTCGTGTTTGGCAACAACCTTGAGGAAGTTGAGAAACATCGGGGAACCGCCTGTTACAGTGCGATTGATAATGTCGATTTTGTCTTCGGTGGAAATCAGTCTGCTGGACAGGATTTCCTCGAATTTGGGATTGGCGTCAAAATACGCCGTCAGGAAGGAATCGAACTCCTCGACCGCCTGACCGACCAATTCGGGATTGTTGTCCAACGCGCCGATAAACGACTGCGCGTAGACCTGTCCGATTTGATCAGCGGATACGTCCGGATTGGTTTCCGCAGCGTATCGGGCGTCAATGGCTTGAGTATCTAACATGGTTGATTTCTCCCGTTAGAGCGCTTGTTTTGAAAAATTCTCTACTGCTTCGTTGATTAAATCAGCGTGAGCTGTTTTGTCCAAATTCTTCTGACAGATTTTGCCAGCCAGATCGAAAGCTAATTCGGTAGCTTTGTTTGCCAGTTCCTGCATAGCCTCTTTTTTAGCCAGTTCGATTTCCGCTTGCGCCTTTTGAGTTATAGCCACAGCTTTTGCATCGGCTTCGTTTTTAGCGTCCTGCTCATACTTTTGAGCAGATTGCCTTGCGCTGTCAAGCATAGCGGCAACTTCGGTTTTGGCGTCTGCAAGCTGAGCTTTGTAATCAGCCAGAGTTTTCTGAGCGTCCTGGTTCAACTGTTCCGCTTGAGCGATCTGATCCGCAATGCCTTGTTCGCGTTTGTCCAATCCTTCAACAATCGGCTTCCAGGCGAACTTGCCTAAAACCAAAAGCGTGATGATGAAAACGACAGCAGTCCAGAAAGCAATGTCTTTCGAAAGAGCCAGGGGGTTGACTGATCCGCCTTCTTCCGCCAAACAAACAGCGTCGGTCAGTAAAACTGAACCGGAAGCGACAGCCAAGCTCAATATGGTTCGAAACTTCATAATTACACCGAATAGGGGCAGGGTTAATGAAATACCGTAATTGTGTTTGTCGAACGGCAGGCGGCTAGAATTCAAGGACTCTAACCGCCAACCTTTTGTTTTATCTTAGGCGGAAAGGCCGAGGAAGCAAACGATCAAAGCGAAGAACGTAACGCCTTCGATAAGAGCGGCGGAAATAATCATCTGAGTCATGATGGCTCCACCAGCTTCCGGCTGACGGGAGGTGCCTTCGACAGCCTTGGAACCAATCGTTCCAATGCCCCAGCCAGCGCCGAGGATAATGATGCCAGCGCCAAGAGCGCAGCCAAAAATCTTGAAGCCATTGTTGGCAGCCGGAGCGGGAGCAGCGGCTTCTTCCGTAGCAACAGCGGCGGGCTGATCAGCAGCCGGAGCGGCTTCTTCCTGAGCAAACGCCGGAGCGCAAATGGCGAAAACAACCAGTAACAGAGCAAAAAGTTTTGCAAAATTGGACACGATAAAATCTCCTGTGTTCTTTTAAGTCAGAATATTGAATTCGACGACTGCCGAGTAAATATTCCAACTAACGGATAATGTAAATTATAAATTCGATTCGTGGCGACGGCTGTTAGATGAGCAAGGGGCGAGTTTTCTCTGCGGGAGCCGAATCTATCGGCGGCTCATGCGGCGCTCTTAAAATCGATACTACTCTAAATTTAGTGTCCCTTCATCGCCGAGCCGATAAACAGGGCGGAAAGGAACGTGAAAATGTACGCCTGCAAAAACGCGACGAAAAGTTCAAGCAGGTTAAGGCAGACGCAGCCTAAAACGCTGGCGGGCATGACGCCATACCAAATCGCGCTTCCAGCCGTCATGAAAATAAATCCTAATATAACCGCCAGAACAAGGTGCCCGGCGAACATGTTCGCCAAAAGACGAACGCTCAATACGAAGTGTTTAATCAGCAAGCTGATGAATTCAAGCAGCCAAAGCATCGGGACGAGGACGATTTTCAAAGTCCAGTGAATGTCCATGTGCGGGCAAAGACCGACCCAGTACTTGATAATGCCTTTCTGTTTCATACCGGCGAAGTTGACGACAATAAACGTGGAAATCGCCAGAATGATGGTGGTAGCCCACGCGCCGGTCGCGCTGCCCAGCCACGGGACAAGACCCAGCAGGTTGCAGAACAGAATAAAGAAAAACGTCGTCAAAAGAAATGGCAAATACTCTTTTGTGTGTTCTTTGCCAATGTTGGGAAGGGCGATGTTGTCACGGACGAACACAACCATGGCTTCCATAAGATTGGCGAAACGTCCTTTGACAGGTTCTCCAGTGCGAATTTTACGCGCCAGAGGAATAAAGATCAAACAGCAAAGAAGAAATGCGACTACTTCGAGCCACATGTACTTGGTTCCAAAGTGAATGCTTGTTCCCAATACGGACTGCAGGCAATCCGGAACCGGGATGTCAAAGGATGGCAAGTGGATTTCAGTACCGAACGGGAGTTCCAATACATTTGAGTCTTGAACGTGTTCTGTTGCGTTATATTCAGCGCTCATTTTTTGTATCCGTTGTGTTATTTGATTTTAACTCGCGCAGAACCAGGGTCTTTTCCAAAATGAGACAAACAGGGAAAAACGCGAGGAAGTATTTCATTATTATAACCAAATCTCCAGAATTTTCCAGTAGGTTTGGAAAAAATTTTGCGTAAATTACCAAAATAAGTGGAATAAACAGCTCGACAGCCAGTCCGCCCATGATCCAGGGGTAGGCTTTTATGGGTTCCAGACCGACTGCGCGCAGCCCCAAAAGCAAAGCCGCAAACGACGTCGCAACGATGGTCAGCGACCCCATTAAAAAGGGACGGCTGAAGTGCATCTGATCGACAGCGCATAATACTATCGCCCAAAATACAGCAACGACAACGGCAAATACGGTTATGGATTTTCCCATCAAGAGCGTTTATTCATCTTTTTTCCCGGACTCATGCTCTTCCCCCGCTTCTTTGGCGATTTGCAGGATTCGATGAAACATGGCAAACATGCCGATTGCGCCGAAAACGAGCAAAAGCCAGGGGCTTGTGGAAAAGTATTTGTCCAGGAAGTACCCAATCACCAGAAAAATAACGAATTCCAGCGTCGCGGAAATGATGTTGTGCGACCAGTACAACCCCGTTGCCAACGCGGAGCTGATTGTTTCGTCTTCGTTCTTTTCCTGTTTTGAATTCATAACTTATCCTCTAATAAATATTAATTTATCCAATTATTGGATTCTGTCAATAGGAGAAGGAGAAAAATTTTCGTTTTTTGGTCTGAAGGGGATTTGACGAATAAAATATATATTGTATAATGAGGAACGACTTGTAAGCGATTCCAGAGCGATCTTGAGAGCGGATTTGGTTCGTCCCCCGCGGCGAAATTCCCGGCGCTCAATTCTCGACTCTTGTTTCTAACCTGTATTCCTTATATATTATTTATGGACTTGCAAGACATTTACACAGCTATTGTCGAAGGCGAAGACGACGACGCGAAAGAATACGTTCAGGAAGCGATCGACGAGGGCGTCGCTCCCGGGGAGATTATCAATAAATATATGATCCCCGCGATGGACGAAGTCGGGCGTCTGTTTGAGGAGGAAGAGTACTTCGTTCCTGAACTGCTCATGTCCGCCAACGCGATGAAAGCGGCGCTGTCTATCGTTCAGCCGCTGCTGAAACAGTCGGGCGGCGAGCCGGTCGGGTACGTTGTCATCGGAACCGTCAAGGGCGACTTGCACGACATCGGCAAAAATCTGGTCGCGTCTTTGATGGAAGGCGGCGGGTTTGAAGTCAACGACCTCGGCGTCGACGTCGCCCCGGAACGCTTTGTCGAAGAAGCCAAAAAGCACGACAAAACCGTCGTCTGTCTGTCGGCTCTATTAACGACGACCATGCCGCAGATGAAAGCGACTATAGAAGCTCTTAAAGAAGCGGGACTTCGAGACAAAACAATCGTCATGGTTGGCGGCGCGCCCGTTACCCAGCAATTTGCAGACGAAATCGGCGCCGACGCCTATACGCTCAACGCCTCTTCCGCGGTACAAAAAGCCAAAGAGCTGGTTTCGAAATAAAAACGACGAGAAGTGTGCATAACTACGCGACGAAGCCAAAAAACTCCATGGATGGCGTCTGTCTCGGGCGCCTAATTAATAACGAAAAACTCGGTTGAGTCCGGTTCGCGGGCGTTTCGCCCGCCGCAGCCTCTTTGCTCCGCTAAAAGACATCGCCCCTGCCAAAAACCATTCTGGATCGCGGATAAGATCCGCTTTTTTTCCTTGACGGCCTTAGCCGTCAAGTTGGCGCCCGAGACAGGCGCCATCCAAGGGGCGTTATCTCCTAACGCAATACGGTATTTCACCCTTCGAACATTATATAATTGGCTTTCAACCGCACATAGATTTTTTCTTTTCTCAATCGCCTCTTTACAAAATTCTCTAATTATGCTATAATAATATAATTGAAAAATAACCGTTAGATTATTATCGAACTTAACCCCGATTAACAATACATGGAAAAATCCCGAAATTACTGGCAGGAAACGTGGCATCGGTTTGCCAAAAACCGCATCAATTTGTTTGCGCTTGGCTTTATCGTTATTTTGTCGTTTATCGCGCTGTTCTCTCCCATGCTGGCGGGAACGAAGCCGATTATCTGCAAATACAAAGGCAAAATCTATTTTCCGATGATGGGATACTTCTACGCCAACTGGGAAAACCCGATTTTCATGCACGACGGGTTCGGCGGCGTCTATCCGCAAAATTTGAAAAAGAACGATCCAAACTCGTGGGCGATCTGGCCGCTGATTTATAACGACCCGTACCGACGCGTTCAGGACAACGAGTGGCCCGGCAGACCCGGCAACCATTTCGGAAAGAACAGCGCCCCATGCTGGCAGCACCCAATGGGAACGACGTCTCAAGGGTACGACGTCTTAACCGTTATGATTCACGGGACGAAAATCGCCTTGCTTGTCGGGTTCGTTTCGACGGGCATTGCCGCGTTTATCGGGATTATAGTCGGCGCGATTGCCGGGTATTTCGGCGGCTGGACGGACATCGTTATCAGCCGAGCCATCGAAATTGTCATGTGCATTCCATCTTTGATTTTGATTCTGGCTTTGATATCCATTGTCGAAAAACCGACGATCTGGCACATCATGGCGATTTTGGGCGTAACAGGCTGGACGGGAATCGCTCGTCTGACCCGCGCTGAGTTCCTCAAGCTCAAGCAAAGCGAATACGTCGCCGCCGCCAAAGCGCTGGGAGCCAGTCAGACGCGAATCATTTTCCGTCACATCCTTCCCAACTCGCTGGCTCCGGTTTTGGTGCCCATTACGTTCCATATCGCAGGGGCGATTCTGGTTGAAAGCGGTTTGAGCTTTCTCGGGTTCGGCGCGCCTGCTCCCAACCCGTCGTGGGGCATGCTGCTCAACGCCGGTCGAAGCAACCTGTCGTACTGGTGGCTGAGCTTCTTCCCCGGCTTGGCGATCTTCTTAACCGTTTTGACGTACAACCTTATCGGCGAAGGCGTACAGGAAGCGACCGACCCCAGACTGAGGAGCTAAACGTGACACAAACGCGTCGATTTGGAAACGCGTCCTGGATCGCGTTGGGAGCGCTGCTGACAGTACTGATAATGGCGTTCTGTTCGTCGTCGGCGACCGCTGACGACCTGACCGCGTCAGACGTTCAGCGCGCAATCGACGGCGGAGTCGAATTCCTTCGCAATCAGCAGCTTCGCAACGGATCCTGGGGAGATTACTCTGCCTATACCGGCGGGAAAACGGCTCTGTGCGCGTTGGCGATGCTCTCTTGCGGCATTCCGAAAGAAGACCCGCAGCTGGCGATGGCGATTGAATATCTCAGACGCGTTGAACCGAAGTACACGTACGTCGTTTCTCTGCAAACGATGGTTTTCTGCGCCGCCGACCCCAAACGCGACAAAGAGCTTATTATTCGCAACGTTCATTGGCTGGAACAAATGCAGAATCCAGGGCCGCAGCGCTCGGGAACGTGGTCTTACTTTGAAGCGACTCGCGCCTACGGCGATAACTCCAACACTCAGTTCGCGCTTCTGGCTCTCAACGAGGCGTCCAACGCGGGATTCAAGGTCAATCCGGTCGTTTGGGAAAGAGCGATCAAGCACTGGAGACAAGGTCAGACTCCCAACGGAGGCTGGCGATATTACACCTTGGACCGTCTTCCGGAAACCGGCAGTATGACTTGCGCCGGGTTGGCGTCGATGATTATTCTGTCCGATAAGATCAACGCCAAAAACGGCGTTTTCCGAGACAACGAGTTCTTCTGCTGTCAAAATGTAGAGCTCAACGACAATCAGCGTCGAATTCGCGCCGGCCTGCAGTGGCTGGCGTCACATTTTAGCGTTTCCAGAAACCCCGGCGACAACCGCGTTCTGTACTATCTGTACGCTTTGGAACGCGTCGGGCGAATGTCCGGACAGCGCTTTATCGGCTCTCACGACTGGTATCGGGAAGGTTCCGATTACCTCATTCGCCTTAAAGGCTCCAGAGTCAACAACGCTCAGACGCTGGAATACTGGGTCGGGGAAGACGCCGAAGAGCGCGATCCGATTATCGCGACGTGTTACGCGCTTCTGTTTTTGTCCAAGGGTCGCCGCGCCGTGCTGATTTCCAAACTGGAATACGGCTTAACGGAAAACTGGAACGTCCATCACAGCGACATCAAACATCTGACCGCGTACGTCGAACAGCGCTGGCACAAGGAAATGACCTGGCAAAACGTCGACCTCAACGCAGCATCGGCCGACGACCTACAGCTGTCGCCGATTTTATATTTGGGAGGCGTCAACAGCCCCGTTCCGACCAACGAAGCGCAGGCGAAAAAGCTCGCTCAAAAGCTGCGCGACTATTTAGACCGCGGCGGGTTTATTGTTGCGGAAAGCGTCTGTTCCGGAGCTGCGTTCGATTCCGGGTTCAAACGACTTGTAACGTTGATGTTCCCCGGAGAATCGGATTTGCTTCAGCCCTTGCCGCCGGAACACCCGATTTGGCGGGCGGAAGTCCCGATCAAACCGACGCAGCTTCGCCCGATTTACGGCGTTAGTTTTGGGTGCCGAACCAGCATCGTCTATTTGCCGTCACAGACAGGCGTCCCGTCGCTGTCGTGCTTATGGGAAGCGGCGCCGGCTCTGAAAAACGACCCCACTATTTCACCGGATAATCAGGAGATAATAGAGGGCGGACTGAATCTGGGATTGAACATCGCATCGTACGCCACCAACCGGGAACTGAAAACCAAAGATCTGGTTTTAGCGTCTCAAAGCGACTCGTCCAGTTACGAAAAGACTGTTCGCGGACGTCTGTACGTCGCCAACGTGCGGCACCCGGGCGGATGCCAGTCCGCGCCGCGCGCTCTGCAGAATCTGCTCAATTCGGCAGCGAAAGAATTGGGGTTAAGAACTGGCGTCGAAGAACGGAAAATCGCCCTGTCGGACGCAAAGCTGTACGAGTTCCCGATTCTGTTCATGCACGGCAGAACGGCGTTCAACTTGACGGAAACCGAACGCGCCAATTTGAAAGCGTATCTGGATCGCGGCGGGGTTTTGTTCGTCAACTCGATTTGCGGCTCGGATGCGTTTACCAACTCGTTCCGCCGTCAGGTGGAGCTGATGTATCCAGACGAAAAGCTCAAACCGATTCCCGGCTCCGATCCCGTCTGGACAAACCAGTTCGGCGGCTTCGATTTGAAAGAAGTGGAAATCCGCCTGAAAAGCCAGTCCGGCGCCGGCGCGGATAAAACGTCCGTCGTCAAAAAACCGGTTCAGATGGAAGCTTTAAGCGTCAACGGACGTTACGCGATTTTCTTCTCGCCCATCGACCTGTCATGCGCTCTGGAACAGTACTCGTCCGCCTCCTGCCCGGGCTACAGCGTCCAGGACGCCGCCAAAATCGGCTTGAACGTAATTCTGTATGCGGTAGAGAAATAGCTCGTCTGGCAAGTTGGTTCCTACCGTTTGCGCGGGTCAGTCCGTACACGGATTTGACGGATGAAACGGATTTTCGCCGATTGATTCTTTGTGTTCTTTGCGGTTTAATTTCATTACTCGCCAGATAGTTCTATTTTTCGGAACTTTCTATACAGTAATTTGAGAGAACGCGCGGACAATTTGAACGTAGCCCACACCTTTAGGTGTGGGATCAAATAAAACAACAATATTAAGATAACGCACAAATCCCTATTCACTATCAGCCCCAGCTTCCTATAGGAAGCTGGGGCTGATAGTGAATAGGGGGGGAGCGCTTTGGAGAGGAACGTTTATCAAGTCCCCCAGATAAATCTGGGGGCTACGATTATTGAATTATTCTAGCAACCCCCCCGTTTTTCCCCTCTCGACAAGCCGGTTTTTTGGTTATAAATCCGATTCTTTATCATTTTTATTTAAAAGATACGTCTAATTCCCGCCGGGGTGGTATTCAAAACCGTTTGAATATGTTATACTCTATATAATATCTGTTGACGGATTATAGAGAACAAATATATCAATACACAATTTCTTCTCAGTCGACAGAAAACGCAAAAGACTTTTTTCTATCGTTTTTGAACATGAAGTACAACCTCGCACAACTCGACCCGGACAGCGACGTTTTCAGCGCGTATCCGGAATCCGTCCGAGACGGTTTGAAATTTCTCAAGCAGGCGGATTTCTCCGCTCTTTCCAACGGCATTACCAAAATCGAAACCGACGACGCTGGAGACAGACTCTATATCAACGTGTTGGAATACGAGTCCCATTCTCCGCGGGAAGCGGTTATCGAAAAGCACGAAAAGTACGTTGACATCCATTGCGTCGTTATCGGTCGGGAATACATGGGCGCGGTCAAATACACTCCGACGCTGGCGGTTAAAACGCCGTATAACGCCGAGGGCGACTGCGAACTGTTTGAGCTGGAAACGATGCCGTTTTTCGCCGAAGACGTCGACTCCCCCAATAAAGTCATCGTCAACGCGGGAGAGCTGGCGATTTTCGCTCCCGACGACCTGCACGCTTCCATGATTTACGTTGACCAGCCGGAGCACGTCCGGAAGGTTATCGTCAAATGTAGAGTATAAGAGCTTTTAGCTTCTAGCTACTAGCTAATAGCTAGAGGCTAATAGCTACTAACATCAACCCCTTACCCTTTTGAATTACTATGGATTTACTATTAGCAAACGGCTGCCCGTTTAACTGCGACTTCGTCAAAGGTTTGTCGGAAAAGCTCAATTGGCTCGACTGGACTTTGATTGCAGCGTTTATCGGTCTGATTATGACCATTACGTTCATCTCGATGCGTAAAGCGAGCAAAAACACTCAGGAATTCTTCCTTTCTGGACGCTCAATGCCATGGTGGCTTTTGGGCTTTTCTTTGGTAGCGACGACGTTCGCCGCCGACACCCCCAACCTGGTAACGCAGCTTGTTCGTGAACAGGGCGTTAGCGGGAACTGGTGCTGGTGGGCGTTCCTTCCCGCCGGTTTGACGACCGTGTTTATCTACGCAGCTTTGTGGCGGCGTCTGGGCGTCATGACCGACCTGGAATTCTACGAAAAGCGTTACAGCGGAGCAAGCGCCGCGTTCGTCCGCGGATTCCGAACCGTCTACCTGGGCATGCTGGTCAACATCCTCATTATGGGAAACGTTACGCTGGCTGTCCTTAAGATTTTCGGCGTTACGCTCGGCGTTCCAGACTGGATTACCGCTATTGTCGCCGGTACGATTACCGTTATCTTCTCTGCCACCGGCGGATTCGGCGCGGTTTTGTGGGCGGACTTCGTTCTGTTTATCATCTCCATGACCGGCGCGGTCGCGGCGGCTGTCGTTGCCGTCCAGCACGTTGGAGGTCTTCAGCCTCTGTTTACTCACCCGGCTGTTGCTGATAAACTCTCCGTTTTGCCGGACATGTCAGACCCGTCCATCGTGATTACCGTCTTGCTCATTCCGTTGCTGGTACAGTGGTGGGGCGCATGGTATCCTGGAGCTGAACCCGGAGGAGGAAGCTACACCGCTCAGCACATGCTTTCCGCGAAGGACGAAAACAACGCCATCGGCGCGACGTTCTTCTTCAATATTTGCCATTACGCCGTTCGACCCTGGCCGTGGATTCTGGTTGCGTTGGCGTCCTTGATTGTCTTCCCGACGGTTGCGGACATTCAAGCCACTCTCAGTTCCGGCACGCTTTCTCCTGAACTGATTAAAAACGATATGGCGTATCCTGCCATGATCACCCTGCTTCCGCACGGTATTTTCGGTTTGGTTGTTGCCTCTCTGTTTGCCGCGTACATGTCAACCGTTGCGACTCACCTTAACCTCGGTTCTTCGTACATGGTCAACGACTTCTACAAGCGATTCATCAACAAAGGCGCCTCTGAGAAGAACATGGTTATGGTCGGTCGAATCTGGATTGTGATTCAAATCGTTCTCGCCAGCTTCGTCGCCTTGAACCTGAAATCGGCTCTGACCGCATTTGAAATTATCGTTATGATCGGCGCTGGTACGGGAGCTATCTTCCTGCTGCGCTGGTTCTGGTGGAGAATCAACGCCTGGTCGGAAATTGCCGCTATGAGCATCGCCTTCCCGGTTGCCGTTTACTTCAAGATGTTCCATCTTTCGCTGTGCCAGAAGTTCTTCCCGTTGCTGGACGAAGCCGGCAACGTTGTTGTGAAGGACGGCGTTACTCAAATTCTGCCATCGCTGCAATTCTCGCTTGTTCCTGGATATCAGCTGGTTATGAGCGTTGTTATCGTAACGATCGGCTGGATTACCGTTACGCTGCTGACCAAGCCCTGCGATCAGGAAACGCTGCGCGCATTCGCTGAGAAATCTCAGGCGGGCGGCCCTGGCTGGAAGCGCGTCTACGAAGTTGCTGAAAAAGAAGGCAATCCGATTCCGACCACCGGAGAGAAATGGCCCGTCCCGATGGGATTGCTCTGCTCGCTGCTGGGCTGCGTTGCCATTTACGCGACGCTGTTCGCTGCTGGTTACTGGCTGTACTGGAAGGTAACGCCGGCTATCGTTTTGACGGTTATTGCCGCTGTCGGCGGATTTGCCCTTTTGAAAGCGTGGCAGCACATGCCGAAGAATCCTTCTGCGTTCCAGAAGGTTCAAACGAACGTCGAATCAACAGATGCAGAATAACGTCAATTCAGACAAAGCAAATAAAAGTCCCTGACAGCTTTCGCTGCCAGGGACTCGGAAACCAAACCAAACAGAATGTTTTTTTCTAATCGGTTTTAATGGAGCGCTCAAACCACAGAGCGCTCTTTTTTATTTTGTCTTACGGGATCAGGAAGATCAGAGCGGTAGCGACGCCTCCTTCAACCACAGCGGCTCGGACGCTGTAGGGAATCGGGTCGATAACGTACGGAGCGCATTCGCCCGGTCTGTAGTACCCTAACACGTACTGACATTCGTTCGGTGGGTCGATAGCCATCAGCCACGGCAGAACCGGAACGGTCAGGACAAAGTGTCCGGCGGAGATGACGGGCTGAATAATCGGGCAAGCGGAATGTCCGTATCGTTCCAGAGCCGGTTCTTCAAAGTACAGCGGGTTGATTGCCAGTCCAGGCGCAGCCCAGGAGTAACAAATCGGCTGGAAGTTTCGTCCGGCGAACGGTTCGTCTCCGAGAGTGCATTCGTTGGGGAATTCGCCTTCCGGAGCGGCAATGTCATTGGTAATCTGGGAAATCGGCTTGAGGCTGCTGAGCGGAGGGCAGTTTTCTCTCATTCGATTGCGCGGATCTTCGCCAGCGCTGATATACGGAGCTTCGATATCGCGCGGTTTGACAGTCGGCAAAGCCGGTGCGAAGTTGGAATTGTCAACTGAACGGCGAGGAACGGCGGGCGTTGCCGGTTTAGTCGGAGTCGCGGGAGCCGAATCAAAATTCGGCGCGCTCGGACCAACGTCTTCCAGAACCGGAGCGGCTGGAGCGGCGTCTTCAACCGTGGGAGGAACTGGCGCAGCGTCTTCAAAATCCTGAGTTATCGGAACGTCAGAATCCAACGCGGCATCCGGGGTAGCTGCTGGCGCTGTCGGAACAGATTCCAGTTCCGGCATCGTGGCGCCGTCCGGCAAACCGACATCCGGCAAATCGCTGTCAAAACCGGGAACGGATTCCAATTCTACAGGCGGATTTCCGTCAGGAGTTCTCGGAGTTCTGTCTCCAAACGGATCGCTGTACGGACTGCTGGTTTGAGCAACCGTATTGACAGAAGGAGAAGGAGCAGAAGAGGCAGTTCGACGAACGGTTTGACGAATCGTTTTAACGCCGATGTTCTGAGGCTGAGCAGGCGTTGCCCACTGAAGATTGTCGCTGTTGGCGGTATAAGCAACCAGATGAACTTTTTCTTTCGAAGCGTTCTGCTTTACAGTAGCCGCCTGCGGTGCGGACGCCGTCGGAGCTACGACGGGCGTCGAATAAGCGTGTCTGCCTTGCCATCCATCGGCGAAGGCGGGAGCAGTCAGGCTCGTCAAAACGAGGCCTGACGCTGCGAGGGCGGTCAAGACCGACAATCCATTGTCGGCGACCGAAGCAATCTTAGAAAACGTCCTCCGAAGAGTAGTTCGGAGCTTCTTGTGTAATGGTGATGTCATGGGGGTGGTTCTCCCGCACACTGGCAGGCGAAACTTGTACGAATTTCGCTTCCGTGCGCAATTCTTGAATGGTTTTGGTTCCGCAATAACCCATACCAGCTCTCAGTCCTCCGAGCAACTGGTATACGAACGGTCCCAGAGGTCCCTTATAGGGGACGCGTCCTTCGACGCCTTCTGGAACGAGTTTTTCTACTTTGGTGGTTTTTCCCTGACGATAGCGTTCGCTTGACCCCTTGACCATGGCTCCCAGAGAACCCATTCCGCGGTACGTCTTGAACTGACGACCCTGGTAAATGATTTTGGTTCCCGGGCTTTCTTCCAGCCCTGCCAGCAAGCCGCCCAACATAACGCAGGACGCGCCCGCTGCGATTGCCTTGGTAATGTCGCCGCTGAACCGAATGCCGCCGTCGGCGATAATCGGAACGCCTGCCTTGTCGGCGGCTTGGGCGCAGTGCATTACCGCGCTGATCTGGGGGACGCCAACGCCGGAGACTACGCGCGTCGTACAAATCGAACCAGGTCCGATTCCAACTTTAACGCAGTCCGCGCCAGCTTTGATGAGATCTTCCGTCGCTTCTTCCGTAACTACGTTGCCGGCTATGACGTCGATATCCCATCGTTTCTTGATTTCAGCGACCGTTTTGAGGACGTTGCTGCTGTGCCCGTGAGCGCTGTCAACAACCAAAACGTCTACGCCTTTTTCAAGGAGGGCTTCAATTCGATCAAAATCGTTGACTCCAACGGCGGCTCCCACTCTCAATCTGCCCAGCGAATCTTTGCAGGCGTTGGGGTAGGAACGGGTCATGTCAATGTCTTTAATCGTAATAAGTCCCGTCAATTTATTCTTTTCGTCAATCAGAAGAAGTTTCTCCACCTTTTTTTTCATTAAAATTTTTTCAGCTTCCTCAAGGGTTACATTTCCCGTAACCGTTACCAGATTATTTTTCGTCATAACTTGACTAACCGGAATATCTTTCTCTTCCAGGAAGCGGAGGTCTCGCTTGGTGATAATCCCCTTCAGACAGCCGTTTTCGTCTACAATTGGAATGCCGGAGACGTTGCTGGACTCCATCATAATGCGCGCCTGCTCGACCGTGGCGTCCTCGTGGAGCGTAGCTGGATTGACGATAATCCCGTTGGCAGAACGCTTTACCTTCTCCACCTCAGCGCACTGCGCCTCTATTGACAGATTTTTATGAATAATTCCAATTCCCCCTTCCCGAGCGAGGGCAACTGCCATGGCGGATTCCGTTACCGTGTCCATGGGCGAGCTGATGAACGGGATGTTGAGCTGGATTCGCTTGGTGAGATTGGTTTTTACGACAACGTCGGCTGGCACAATTTCACTGTAAGCCGGTTCCAGAAGAACGTCGTCGAACGTAATGCACTGATATCTGATTTTATCCATGTTGTAGAACCTCAGAGGTTGCGAGCGGTTTTGCAGTCGGGAAACAATCCGATTTTCCCATTGCAAACGCGCTCTGGCTGGGTGATTTTCAGGGGTAATTGGGGTATAATTCCTCTTTTTAAGTATAATTTTTATACATTATACATTAATAAGAATTCTTGACAAGGACGGGGAGAGGGAGATTTTTAAGTTAGAAGTGAGGAATTAGGAGTGAGGAGTTGAAAGAATTAGCAATTATCAATGAGCAATTAGCAATTGAAGCAAGCGATACTCTCGGGGGAGCGCTTGCGCCGGGGGAGTGCGGCGCCCTTAGGCGCCGCCTTGTCCAACGCCCCGCCGAAAAATCTCCGTTCAGCCCGGATCGCGGCAGTCCTCTGCCGCATCCGAACCGCGTCAGCGGTTCAATTTTAATAGCCGTGGGTTTTAACCCACAGAACACGAAACAATAGAAAAAACAACGCTAATCTTCTTGTTTATCGTCTCCCTCAGCTTGTCGTTTCTCCCATTCCTCCCATTCTTTTTCTGTTTGTTCTTTTTGTTCTTGAAGTTGCTTTTTCTGAAGTTCTTGTTGCATAAGCCATTCCGCATAAGCTTCCTCCATTCGCTTTTCCCTTGCAATACGCTCGCCTTCTGTCAATTCTTCTTGCTTCTTCGGTTTCGGTCTGTACGGAATAGTCCATGCCGATAAAGCAGGCGCATCCATTACATAAAATAGTAGTGGAAACGTTAAAGCCTCTTCTAACGTTTCTTCCGCACGTACTTTTCCCTCAAAATCAAAAAATAGTCTGTTATGATCCGAAGTCATACAAGCGGATATGGCTCCCTCCATTCGTGGAAATAGAACAGCAGATACCAACCTAGATATATTTTGCCTCCGTTCATTATCGTACTTCATATATACATTAAAATATATACGCTTCTCTTCATACGAAGGCTCCAGCCATACGATAACAGGTTTATCCTCGACCCCAAACAAAGGGCATTCCCACCACTCCTCTTTTTCATTAAACGTCATCAGTTTAACAGGCAACTCAAAATTAGGCGTAGAGTGCACCATAATCCCTCCTTTGTATAATAGAGAACTGTACTATTCTTTTGCGGACTCACGTCCGCGATACAGAAAGATTTTCGATTTCGTTAGAGTTTATGTGCAGGGCGTTGGACAAAGCGAGAGTTTCGCTCTCGCACTCCGACACGTCGCCTAGCCTCAATCCGACGCGGCGTTTTTCTTTTCCTGGGCTTCGAGGTATTTTTCCGCCTGGTCGGCGTACTTGAACAGTTTCGAGTTCCCGCTGACTTGAGCGGCGGTTTTCGCCAGAGGAATAATCTGCTTGGCTTCGTCGAAACGGTTGGTTTCTCCGCAGTCAAAGAGTATTTTTCCTGCAGCGGCGGCGATGTCTCTGCATGCGTCCGGATCTGACGGGTCTGCGTTGGCGTTGACAACAAGGTCGTATCGCTGTCGGAACGTTCTGGTCTTAAAAACTTTTTCTTTCTGTTCCAAAACGTCGTATCGAGGCGAAATCTGGAGAATATCTTTAACCTGCTGTTCAGCCACCTTGAAGCACGCCATTTTCTGACCGGGAGTCAAAGCCTTGTTTTTAGCAGCCATCTGAATAAGCTGATTGGACAGTTTGATTTTCGCCTGCGGCGTATCGGCGTTTTCGATAAACTTGCCGAATTTTGTGTTGACAAATTCCATGCCCTTCTCAACTTCATCGTCTGTCGGAATAGGCAAGCGCTTGTCCGGACCACGCTGAATGATTGGCGGAACGCGGGGCACATCCAGTTCTTCCAGCATTTGTTTATCTAACGACGACGCCGACCACAGTTTTCGCGCCAACGAACGGTCTCCTTTAGGATGGAAGGCTTCAAAAGCCCCGAAAACCGCCTGAATGTCTTTATTGGCGTTGTACGATTTCCCTACCAGAATCCGAACGAACTTCGGCGACAGCTGGTTTATCATGTACGTTTTATTGACGCCCTGAGAACGAACGGTAATACGATCCTTGTTCATTTCGACGATCTTAACGAACTCTGTCTCCGACAGCTTGATTTCATCCAGCGTGTTGTTGGCGCAGAAATTGGACATCACGCTGAGATAATCTTCAATGAGGTTAATGCATTCGTCCAGACGGGCGATTTCCGTCTTTTGGTATCGATCTGTGGCGTGTTTTACTGCATCTTTCAAAGAAGCGCGCGCCATTTCCGGGTTCATGCCCGCCAGATAGCCGCGAACGTCTTCGACTGCGTTATTGTACGCCTCTACATTCGCCAACGCAGCGCCAGTCCAGAAAACCGCAACCGCAGCGAACAACATTGTCAAAAATTTATTGCCTGTTTGCATATTTTATTTCCTTTCATAAAATTAACGTATATCTTTCAATATCTTAACTGTTATAAATGTATATTGTAGTCAAGATTATTATTATGTCAAGCTGGGAGAGAGAAAGATTTCGTTATAACGTTAACAATCGTTAGACGTCCTCTATATAAATACAGACGTTATACGACCTTTTCTTGTTCCCATAAAAAACGCGTTGACAGATAAACGCATCCAGAAAGTTACCGAGGAACTTTTTTTCGACGCCAAACGTCTACAAGAAAAAAATAATGCGCCGCACTAACATCCATATTAGCCGGCGCGTATAATCTGTCCTAATCCCCGGGGGGGAAGATAAAGCTCCTTCTTTAAAATCAGACAAATTACGTCGTGGAATATCTTTTATGATTTTCAAGCCCCAACAGGAGTTTTCAAACTGATGACAATTTCAAAATGAACATCAAAAAGACCATTCCGTTTCCTGAATTTTATATTTTATTGATTGCATCCGTGCTATCAATAAAATCATTGGCTGTAAGATACCCTAAAAGTCTATTTCCGTCAATACGAATTTTTTTCGTAAAACAGTTTTTTTTCCTATCAGAACGAAGCCATATCATTTTACTCTTTCTCCTTCAAATTCCCATTTACCACAAGACGTCTATATCCTGCAACAGTTTGTTTATATACCCCCAATATCTTGATACAAAAAATCAGATGATAAAATAGATAAACTTATCCTTGCTCAAATTACCCCCAAAAAATTTTTTTAAAAATTTTAAAAAAATTTTTTGGAGGCCAATAATTCTCGAATATACGCTATCGGAATTCTCTTCCTATTTTACCTTTCTAACGCATTTTGTTACAGAATGTTTTTTATATGGTTTCTCAAGTTATATAGTCGAATATGTCGATTGAGAAAAAGAAATTTATTTTTTGAAAGGCGTTAATATGTTTAAACGAACTACCGTTTTGACCAGTCAAACCCCGTTTCACTACTTCAGCTTTGAAGATGGATTCTATCCAACCAGAGCAACGGAAACGGCGTTAAAATCGCTTGTCCGATGCGTCAGGCGACGCGAAGGAACAGCTGTTATTCTGGGCGCAACCGGGACTGGAAAATCTTTATTATGCACGCTGCTGGCTAACGCGTTAGTCAACGACATGTACGCCATTACTATTAATAACACAAACGGCTGCACGCCCAAAGCTCTATATCAGTCCATTCTGTTTGAATTGGAACGCCCGTATCTGGGCTTGGATGAAAACGAAATGCGCCTTTCCGTTCTGGATATTCTTACCGACCCGGCACGGTATCCGGCAGGACTGGCTTTGATTATTGACGAAGCGCACAATTTACCCCAGGAAACGTTAGAAGAAATCCGTCAGTTAAGCAACGGGAGAACGCGCCGCGTCAGCGGGTTGTCCGTCGTTCTCAGCGGCGATTTGCGGCTGGAAGAAAACCTGTCGCATCCGCGTCTGGAAAGTTTTCAGCAGCGCATTTCCACCCGGGTTTGTCTGGATCCGTGGTCGAAAAAAGAGGTTCAATCGTATATTACAGCGCGGCTTAAAGCGTTCAAAGATAAAGTTCCGCCGAAGTCGGTCGACCGGATTCGGAAGTTTTCCATTGAAGCCTGTGACGCCGTTTACACTGCAACCGGCGGTGTTCAGCGTCTGGTTTCCCAGCTGTGCGATCAAGCTTATCTTACCGCGGTCGAGCAGAAACGTTTGGTTGTAAACGCAGACTTTATCCAGTCCGTCTGGGCTCAGATTCAGTCTCTGCCAGACCCGACTCAGGACAGTTTTAACAGCGCTTCGAGTAACGAATCCTGTATTGAATTCGGTTCTCTGGATGACAATCCTAAAGACTGGAAATCTACAGACGGCGACTGGAAATCCGCGGGAGACGTCGAAGAATCTTCGCCAGAACCTGATGACCAATCCTTCATGACAGAAGAAGAGCGTTACAATTCCGATCCGTTTGTCAACGCGGTTTTCGGACCGCAAACCAAAAAGCCGGGAATGACGCCCAAATCGGTCTCCGCTAAAACGGACAACAAAGCCAAAGAGTCTGCAAAGGCGTCTAAAAAAGAAGACAATATCGATCGGTTCGCCGTCAATTTTGACGAACTGGACAAAGCCCAGTCTTTGATGGACGAATTGCTTCAAACCCCGGCGTCTGAACGGGAGCGAATTGAAAAAGAAGACGACCAGCAGCGTCAGCCAACTCCTGTAGAATCGCCTGGCAGTCAACTCGAAAAAACGATTAAACGAGCTAAAAGCATTATTGAAAGACTCGATCAGCTGGAAGAATATTTCACTTCGTACAATACGGTTGACTATCTGGATCCGCCGTTGAATAATTCTGACAACGATAACCAGACGTCTGCGAAGTCGGACGATACGTTCGAGATGGAATCCCGTTACGAAGACCCGTTTGCTGAATCGTTCCAGCAGGAGGAAGCCGTCCGCCACGACGACGCTCACCCGATCCCGCCGTCTCCGTTCGCCAAAAATCACGAAGGAACGGTCAGTTCCGAGTCTTCTCGCCCCAAAAACAAAGGCGTATACTAATCGGCTCAAAAAGCAAAAATAAGGGAGCAGGGAAAATCTCTGCTCCTTGTTTATTTCGAAAACATCGTCTATTTCGAAATCGTCTTCAGCTCCGTCGGACCGAGAGTTACGGTAATCGGCTTGTCGAGCGCGCCAGGCAAGGCGATTGTTACAGTTCGGCTTCGATTGCAGTCCAGATTGAGCAGGTCGACGGAATCCTCGTAAACCGCCCAGCACAGGGTGTCAGACGGCAGCGTATCCGAGAGAACGTCTATATCGCCGGCTTTCGTCCCGCTGAACTCTTTTCCCAGCTTTTTCAGAATCGACTGCAAGAGCGTCTTTGCCGCGTCCTCGCCGGGATACGTCCACGTTAAGAGCAGATAGACCGCGCCCTGCCCTTGCCGCTGACGAACCAAAAGCGGCTTGCCGTCAATCGACGCCAGCGTTTCCAGCGGCTGCGAGTCCGCCGACAGTTCCGTTGGATTAAATCGCGCTATCGACGTTTCCAGACGCTCTTTTCCCTCCGTAAGCCAATCGGATTCCACCGTTCCCGACGCCTCCTGACGCTCAACGATTTCCATATCGATTAGCGGCTTCAAAACGCCGTTTGCTATCAGGTCGGACAGCGCGTACTGAGCGTATTCTCTGTCAGTTCGCGTTGACAGCTGCGGCGTTACGAGGAATACGGTTCCGCCCTGACGGACGTACTGAGACAGCGTCTGCATAATCCCCGGCGTCATGGTATTCCAGCCCGTACAGACAACCAGCTTGTACCGCGTCAAGTCCTTCAATCGGGTAAACTCGTCCAGAAAGACGACGTCCGTTTGACCGTAGGGCGATCCCGCTAAAAATCGATTGTTATATGGGGCTGTCGCCGACGGGTCGAGGGGGAAGAAGACCTGCTGAACCGCCTGGCTGAGCCGTTCCGGAGGTCCGTATTTCCAGCGCGGGTCTTTCTCGGCGGCTTCGTGCTGCGCCCAGACGGCGCTGTGCATGTACATTCCAACGTAACAGTCCCCGTTTCCCATCGCAACGGCAATGCGGGTCTGCGGGCTGTCCAGCCGCTTGGGCGCCTGTTGGACGAACGCATAGAAATCCTTCATCTGTCGTCGGTATTCCGCCGGGACAGGGTCGTCGTGCCCGAAATTCTTCTTGTCGGATTGAGCGGTGTACTGCCCCGCCTGCGTTGATTGCGATCCGGATTCCAGCACAATAAACCGGCTTCCCATGAGGTACTGCTGATACAACCCCGCCTTGAGAAGCTGAAATTTCTGCGGCGTCTGGAACGGGTAATCGCACGTCTGCCATTCGTGCGCCAGCCATCCGCCCCAGAATTCCGGCTGCCATTTACGCGCCGCGCCGCGCATCTCCGCGCTTGCCCACGCCAGGTTCTGGGCTCCGATGGCGTACAGTTCCGAACACATAAAATCGACGCCGCCTTCCAGCTCGTAATTCGCCAGCGAGGAGCCGGACGTCGAAAAGACGTAATCGTAGGTTGAATGATACAGCTTCGCTCCCCAGCCGACGTACGTCTCGACCAAGGCGTCGCGGCAAAGCATGACGTCCGCCAGCGACTGATTGTAATGGCACGCCTGCGCGCTTCGGGCGTCCTGATACAGGAAACTGGCGAACTCGCCAATATTGTTATTGAGAAAATAGCGGTTCTTCGCCGCTGAGGTTAATTCCTCAACCTGCTGACGGCTGTCGCGCTTGTAGATTGTCATGGAATACACGCCGTTATCCGCCAGTTTGGCGACAATGTCGCGTTCTGTAACGCCAGACTGATTCGGACGCACCGGCGCGCCAGGCCAGAACACAGCAAGGTTGCCCAACTTCTGATCGATTAACTCGTCAACGTACTCAATGCATTTGTCGCTTCCATAGAAGCACAGCCCCACCAGACGCTCGCCCGGCGCCAGCGGAACGGGAATCGGGTTCGCATTCCCTTTGACGTGAATTGTTACACGAGTCGGCTCCGGCTGCCCGTCGACGTAGGCGTCTAAAAGAACGTCAAACTCCTTTCGACCGTCTGCAAACTCCGGGAACCGCCGCTTGAGCTTGCCTTGCGACGTCTCAATTTGAACGGTCTGCTGAGCGTCGTCAGCGGGGATAGTCCAAACAAAACGCGTCATTTCCGGCGTCGTTTTCGCGGTGATTCTATACAGACGGTTGAGTTTGTCAACCGTGAATTCCGCCTGCAGTTTGAATCCGGAAAAGACATTCAGGACGTACTCGCCCGTCGGTGCGCTCCAGCTGTAGACCCCGTTGGGAATGACCAATTTGGAATCCTGATTGGAATCGAATTTTTCGTCCAGTTCAAACGTCAGTTCCAGTTCCGCCCCGGACGCCATCGGTCCGAGGTTGGGCTTTCCCTGCGTAAACGGCAAGACGTCGTATTTATTCGCGCCGTTTTCCAAGCGAATTTTCGGCGATGCCAAAAGCGTCCACGAGCTTTTCGGATTGACGACCGACAATTTCAGCCGCAGCGTCGCCGCGCCGTCAGTCTGTGGACAGTCGCCGCTTTGACTTTGAAGAATCCGTTTTATCGTTTGAGCGGGAACGGGAATCGTCAACGTCTTTCCCGGTTCAATCGCGCTGGAATAGACGTCAACCAGCGGCTCAACTCGTTCAGCAAACGCCGCGCTTGTCAAGACGGCGGCAACAACCAACATCCGGCAGAATAATCGTAGTTTTTTCATCATGAAAATGATTCTACCAGAAACTAAAAAGAAAAGCAATAGGTTAGAAGAGTGTCGGAGTGCAAGAGGGGAGCGTAAACGGAACTCTCGCTTTCTTAAGCGAGCGCCAGCTCGCGTTTTATTCGTTTTTAGTTCCTGATGTTGCAAGCGACCAACGGGAGCGATTATAATACGTATCGCGCGGCAGCGCGGACTGGGAGCGGCGCCTCGCCGCCGAGAGCTGCGCTCTCGCACTTCGACATTGAACGCCTTGCCCGCTCAAGATTACGGAACTATTACGCAGCGGAACCCCTCTTGAATGGAGCGTGAACCAGGCAATACATAATTGCGAGACGCCGATCGGCACGTTCTTCTCGTGCCGTACCAAATCCACCCTCCGCCGCGGATAATATGATGAGTACCAGTCGATGGACCAACCGGATCCGTAACGCTTATAGTAGGATAGGGTCCGTACCAATCCTGACAGTATTCATAAGAATTACCGTTCATGTCATATAATCCCCAATTATTGGGAGCATAATATGCAACTGGCTTGGGACGGTAGTAATCTATATATTTGTCATCTTCATTCCCCCAGAAATATGCTGTTGTACTGCCCGCCCGACAGGCGTATTCCCACTGCGCTTCAGTTGGAAGCTGCATCCCTGTTTTAGTGCAGAAGTCCTGACAGTCGATCCAGGAAACTCGATCAACAGGTAAAGTATCGACAGAATTAAAATAGCTTGGATTGTTCCCCATGATCGCTTTCCACTG
This sequence comes from Thermoguttaceae bacterium, assembly GCA_017407125.1. Classification (GTDB taxonomy): domain Bacteria; phylum Planctomycetota; class Planctomycetia; order Pirellulales; family Thermoguttaceae; genus RUG11551. The sequence continues at coordinate 407,759 of JAFQXE010000045.1, read as the reverse complement.
TTTCTGCGTAACCTCTGTTTCCATCATCCAGAACCCTTTTGTCAGCGTAACTTCATGTTGAGGCATTTCCCAAACATGACCATTTTCTTCACTTGACGGCCCCATCATAAACGTTCCAGCCGGACACCATCTGAATGCAAACCTCACGCCGTTGACGGTTATAACTTTACGTTCGCCCGCTTTTTGTCCAGAAGTAAATTCCAGGACTTTTTGACGCATTTCCTCTTGGGCTTGACGAATTTTTACAGCCTTAACAACTGCGAAAACGCCGTATATCAAAATCGCTAACCCAATAACAACTGCTATAAAGAGTAATCGCTGATGTTTTCTTTTACGGCCTTTTTTCTTTTTAATCTCTTTTGTTTCCATTATCCCTGCCATTTTCTCGATTCATTCACGCTTTTGCGTTTCCTGTTTTTGTCAATCTGTTTTGATTATAACGGAAACGGTTATCAAAGTCAATAGGGTGAACAAAAAACGCTTGAGCAAGCCGCTTGAAGCGTTTTGCAGAATGCGTAATTCATAATTTCACAAAGCGCAGGCGTCCTCGCCTGCTCCCGATGGCGGGGGAGCCGATCCGCGCTGCCGCGCGCTTGCCAATAATCGCTCCCGTTGGTCGCTTGCCCTGTACTCATACTGAGACGCAGCCGAAAACCTTACTGGGTCGCGGACGAAGTCCGCCGAAGAATTTTTAACCACAAAGAACACAAAGAAACAATCGGCCGCAAAGCGTCTCCGCATGGAACCGCATTAGCGGTCCAATATTTCTGGCCGTGGGTGAACCCTGTAAAATGTGTAACATAAAAAAGGATATCGCCCAATAACCTTTTCCTTTCGTTTTTTACGATAGACTATATTAATTAAACGGGCGTTTTTCCCCAACGTGACATAAAAACAGGCGTGTTTTCGTCCAAATATTTAAAATTTTTTAAATTTTTGGAAAATTTTTATATAGGGGGGCTTTTTTTCAAAAAAATACATGTTATACTTGTAACATTATGAGAAGAAAAACTACTGATACCACGACCTCCACAACCCTGTATGAGTTGTGCCGTAAAAATGATCCTGCTGCTTGGGATCGTTTGACAAAACTGTATAAGAAACTGGTACTGTTCTGGCTGAAGGAATTCAAAGTTCCAGCCAAAGACGCTGACGCCGTCTGCCAGAACGTGTTGACAGAAATGTCAGCGCAGTTTCGTCGTTTCCGTAAGGGAGAACCGGGTAAATTCCGTACCTGGCTTCGCGGGTTAACCTATTCATGCGCTCAGGACTACAACCAGAAGAAGCAGCCCAAAAAGGCTGACGCTGCTCCGGTTGACGTCCAGAACATTACAAGAGAACAAAATAAAAAGGAAAAGGCAATTCTTTGCCGTCAGTTTATTGCGTTCTTTAAGAACAAGGTTGCTCCAATGCACCTCAACGCGTTCGAACTGGTTACCGTTAAAGGAATGACTTCCAAAGCGGCGGCGGAAGCCCTCAATCTGTCTGGCGAAAACGTTCGTCAGATCAAGAGCCGTCTTGAGAAGAGAATCGAAGCGGAATGGGACGGATTGCTCTAAGTTCTTTTAATCGGGAACGAAGTCAATTTTTCGTTTTTTTGTCTCCTTAACAACAAAAGGTCTGTGATTGGCGTTTAGCTTATCACAGACCTTTTTTATTTTTATTCAGGCGCGTTCGGTAACGGCGCAGTGTTTAGCGACTAGACAGCTTCTAGCTGCCAGCTTTTGTTTTAGCTTCTGGCTTTAAAATCTCATCATAGAGTTACGAAAGCTCAAGCTAATAGCTAGCAGCTAATGGCTAACGGTTCTTCTTTCTGTATGAACTTACAGAAAGAACCTGTCTTCTGACTAGTCTTTCTTTTCGCGAATCCAGTCGGTATGGCAAGCGGTAACGCCGTCGCCGTCAGTGCGGCGATAGGTGTGAGCGCCGAAGTAGTCTCGCTGCGCCTGAAGCAGGTTGGCAGGAAGACGTTCGCTGCGGTATCCGTCGTAGTAGGCTAACGCGCCGGAAATGGCAGGGCACGGAATTCCCAGCTCGACAGCGGTCGCGACGACTTTGCGCCATGCGATTTGCGATTCTTCCGCAATGCTCTTGAAATACGGGTCGAGAAGCAGGTTTTCCAGAGCCGGGTTCTTGTCGAACGCTTCTTTAATGCGTTCCAGGAACGTAGCGCGAATAATGCATCCGCCGCGCCAGAGCATAGCGATGGGACCGTAGTTGAGCGTCCAGTCGTTGGCTTTTGCCGCCGCCTGCATCTGGACGAACCCTTGAGCGTACGAGCAAATCTTGGAAACGTACAGAGCCTTGCGAACGAATTCGATGAATTCCTGCTTGTCGCCGGAGTACGAGCCTTTCGGACCCGGCAGGACTTTGCTGGCGCGAACGCGGGCATCTTTCATGGCGGACAGGCTTCGGGCGTAAACGGCTTCTGTAACAAGCGTGCTGGGAACGCCCAGGTCGAGCGCCAGCTGAGACATCCATTTTCCGGTGCCTTTCGCCCCGGCGGTGTCGAGAATCATGTCGACCAGATAATTGTCAGTGAGTTTGTCTTTAACGGTGAAGATGTCGCGGGTGATTTCAATCAGGTACGAGTTGAGTTCGCCGTCCATCCATTGGGCGAAAACGTCGTGAATCTCCTCGTTGGACAGCCCGATCGCGTTTTTGAGCAGCCAGTACGCCTCACAGATGAGCTGCATGTCGCCGTATTCAATTCCGTTGTGAACCATCTTGACGTAATGACCCGCTCCGCGCGCGCCAACCCATTCGCAGCAGGGGATGTCGTGATTAGGACCGACTTTGGCGGAAATCGCCTGGAAAATCTTTTTGACTTCCGGCCACGCGGCTTCAGAACCGCCGGGCATCATGGACGGACCGCGGCGAGCGCCTTCTTCTCCGCCGGAAACGCCAGTTCCGATGTACAGAATCCCGGTCGGCTCAATCGCCTTGGTGCGGCGTTCTGTGTCGGTGTAATGGGTGTTGCCGCCGTCGATAATAATGTCGCCCGGCTCCATGAGCTTAATCAGCTTTTCCATGACCGCTTCTGCCGGGGAAAGTTCCGGATAGAGCTTTGTTTCCATGGCGGGAATGGCGTCTGGGGATTTAATCATGAGCATGATTTTACGAGGTCGGGCGACGCTGGCGACCAGCTCCTCGAGGCTGTAACAGCCAACGATTTCCCCGGAAACTTCCTTCACGGCGTCGGACGCCAGGAAATCGTCAATCTTGCTGGTCGTTCGGTTGAAAACCGCAACCGAAAAACCGTGATCCGCAATGTTCAAAACCAGGTTCTGACCCATAACCGCCAGACCCATCAAACCGAAATCGCATTGTTTAGCCATCTTCGCGAACTTTCTTTTTAAAAATAATATGGTTAAGTCTAACAAGCTCTTTGCTTGCTTTATAATAATATTATATTTTGCCAACAAAATGAGAATAGTCAATAGGGGAGGAAGATTAATTAGGAATTATGAATTCGGAATGCGTAATTGACGCTTCGCGCCCCCGTGGCGGGTTTTTGTATTCTCGCGCGGTTTCTCTATTTTTTATAATCCGTCTGAGACGCAGAAATTTGACTAAAATTTCCGAGAAATTTTAGGGGAATACTTGACTAAATTATATTTTTAGAGTACAATTAATAATAAGAGATAGTAGATTTGCTTTTTCTGCTGTCTGAGAGTTCGATATTCGTCGAACTCATTTATCCTATTTTAACAAAACAATTTTTTACGGCGCAGATCGCTCTGCCTATAAATATATGAACGCAGGAGATGTTTTTTTCCATTACGACGTTAGCCCGACGACGTGGCTTTATCTGTCGGCTCTGATGGTAATCGGTATTTACTTTAAGTTTTACCGGGCGCTGTCAGTGCGAAACATGGATTTACTGTCGATTCTTCTTTTCGGTCCGTGCATCCTTTTAATCATGCACGGGAGCTTGCCAGGCGGGTCGATCTGGTTTGTCCGAACGGGATACGTTATCCTTTTTTTGGTAACGTTGTTTTATATAATCCGTCTGCTGCTGGACTGTCTGATGGTGCGCCGTCCGCTGTTGGAGCCTAACCTTAACTCCAGCGGTTTGCGGTTTTCATGCCTGGCATTGCTGATATTTCTTGCTGGATCGATTGCTATTTCGCTTTCTCCGCTTGAATTGCGAAAGAATTCTCCGGAAATTGACCATTTCGTGAAACATCCAATTTCTCTGGAGGACGCTTTAAGAATAAATCAGTTGAACAACTCGGAAGCGGAAACGACTCATCTGACGGAACGCGGTCCAGGGTATCCGTGGTTTCACGAGTTTGCTCTGACGCCGCTGGCTCAAAACGCGACCGTCAAACCAGTCCAGCCAACTCCTGACGCAACGGAAGAAAAATCATCTGAAGAAAAAGTAGACGTCGAAGAAACCGTTCCAGAACCCGCGCCGGCAGAGGAAGTCAATAACGTTTCCGCGCTCAGTTTCAACGAATCCCAGGTTTACTGGACAAAAATCATCGCGATTTTTGGGCACATTTTAATCGTTGCTGGAATTATTGCCTTTGGATATTTCCATTTTGGCAATTTCGATACAGGCGTCGCCGCGGCGGTCCTGTATCTTCTCATGCCGTACAGCTACCATTTCCAAACGCGATTGGATCACATCATTCCCGCCGCGTTTTTAATCTGGTCGTTGGTCTTTTACCGCCGACCGTGGGTTTCCGGATTCCTGCTGGGCATGGCGTCGACGCTGGCGTATTATCCGTGGTTCCTGATCCCGCTGTGGGTCAGTTTCTACTGGCGCCGCGGCGCGTTCCGATTTGCCATTTCCACGCTGGCGACAATGGCGATTATGGGACTGACAATCCTCGTCTTTTCGGAGAATCAGGAAGTATGTAAAAGCAATCTGCTCAACATGGTTGGATTTGTTGGGCTGATTTTACAGCGGCCGCAGGGATTCTGGGACGTTGTCGCCTCAGATGTAACGTATCGAATCCCGATTCTTGCCGCCTATTGCGGACTGAGTATAAGCCTGTTATTCTGGCCGCCTCAAAAGAACCTGGGCGTGCTGTTAAGCTGTTCCGCCGCTATTTTGATGGGCGCGCAGCTTATCCACCCGTTCCAGGGCGGATTGTATATGGCGTGGTATTTGCCGTTTTTGATTCTGACCATTTTCAGACCGAACTTGGAAGACCGCGTTGCGACAACCAGCGTTTTTGAAAGCCGGTTCAGAATCATACCGCGCGCAGTAAAAGAAGCAAAACAGAGTTAAACAAATGGGGACGGCAGATGCGCGTCCCCTTTTTATATTTCCTCCTGTCCCCTGCCCTGTTTGATTCAATATGAAAAAGAATTATCTGACTGAATTTATCCGTTTCTGCCTTATTATTGCCGTTTCAGCGTTTATTTTGGGAACGGACTCTCAATCCGCGATCGCTCAGCAGACGCCGGTGATTTCGCTGAATTCTCTTAACGCTCCGCCGTCTGTGGACTGGATTAATCAGAAGTCCAAAGCGTTACAGGCGCGTCCTGACCTCGGCGCGGCGGAACTGACGAAACTGTACGAACTCAAGTCCAGCGAAAAGCAGCCGCTAGCGGATTCCATAATAGCAGAATTGATCTGGAAATCCTGCGCCAGCAAAAAATGGAACGACGCCCTGTGCGAGCTGGCGGCAAAGCTGATGTCCAGCCCCGACCCGGTTGCCGTCATGTACGCTCAATGGGCGATTGAAATTCGCGTCGGATACCAAAACAGCCAAAACGTCGCCGTCTGGACGGAGGACATGGAAAACAAGCCGAACTGGTTTTCCGCCTGGCTGCAGTTCCCGGTTGAACGTTATCCGGAAATGGACTACTGGCGAGTTTGCTGCATGCACTCGGTTCACCGATCGTTGGCGTCTCTGCATTCCTCGGCGGACAAGTACCTTCATCGGACGCAGGGTATCTACGAAGAAATCCTCGATCAGCCCGTTTCCGACCGGCAGATTCAGGCGCAAAAGGACATGCAAGCCGCTCAGGACGCTCACAAGGCGGTTGAAGAATGTAACAACATGTTTAGGGCTCGTCAGCTGTTCAGCGAATTCCGAAAGCAGACCAGAAAAGTCGTGTTGGCGAACCCTGCGCTGGACTTTTCGGAAATCCTCTTTACGAAGCGGTATTCCAACCATGGGCTTCGCAACATAACGGGGTCGCAGTACCCGCACAGCCACAAACCCGGCGGGGACTTGTGCGTCAAAACCGGGTTCAAGCCGGGCGATCCGGTGCGAAACATTCTCAACGGTCAGCTCGGCCCCGGTCACGTTCACGGAACCGACTTGAACTGGGACGCCGACAAAATCGTTTTCGGCTACGCCTGTCAGCCCGTCTGGCCGCTTGCCCATCCGACGCATCAAAACGACGCCCATTATTTCTTCGATTTGAGAAGAACAACGCCGCCGCTTCATCTGTATGAAATCAACCTCGACGGAACCGGCTTGCGCCAGATTACCGACGACCCGTACTGGGGCGACTTCGAACCGACGTACGCCCCGGACGGCTCGATTATTTTCGCCTCTGACCGCTCCGGGCGCAGCAGCATGTGCGGCAACTTCCAGGCGGATCACACTGTCATCAACCTGTACCGCTGCAATCCGGACGGATCCGACGTGCGAATGATCAGCGACAACAAAGACATCGACCGCTATCCCCACGCGCTGGACAACGGCTTGATCGGGTACACGCATTGGGAATATCAGGAACGGCATTTTTACGACACGCACAGTTTCTGGACGATTCGCCCAGACGGAACGTATCCTGAAGCGGCGTACAAACAGCACATCGCAGCGCCGTACGGGTTCCGCGACACCCGCTCCATTCCCAACTCCAACAAATATGTAACAGTTGCAGCCGGACATCATACATTGGCGTACGGTCAGATTGTTATTTTTGACCTCCTCGGCGGTCCCAACGACGAATCCCACATGGCGGCTGTTACGCCTTACGTCGTTCCCGGAGAAGGTCCCGCGCTGACGCGCGCCGTGCCGCAAGGCGGCGTTGTCGACAACGTTGGGCGGTTCTCCGGTCCGTACCCGCTGTCGGAGACGTCGTTTTTGGTTTCGTATTCCAGCCACGTCCCCAATTTTGACGGCAAGCTGGGCGGAGATCAAATGTTCGCCATTTTCCTTATTGACGTCTACGGGAATAAAGAGCTGATTCATCGCGACCGGCTTTTGTCCTGCGATTTCCCGACGCCGATTAAAAAGCGCCCGGTTCCGTTTGTCGTTGCCGACGGGCGAATGAACAAAGAGAAAGACGCGTACCCGGTCTGTTACATTGAAGACGTCTGCAAAGGGCTGCCGGACTCGGAACGCGGCAAGGTGAAGTACATCCGGATTCTTCAGCACGTCGGCTGGCCGCTGGACGACCAGATCGGCGCGATGCGCTGGGTCTTTGGCGACGCCGGACGCCGGGCGTACGGATTCTGGTCCTGGGCGCCGGTTCGCGTTTTGGGAACCGTCCCGGTTGAAGAAGACGGCTCCGCGAACTTCTACGTTCCCGCTAAGACGTCCGTCTACTTTGAAGCTCTCGATGAAAACAAGATGGAAATCCGCCGCATGCGCTCTCAGGTTACGTTAGAACCCGGCGAACGCCGCGGCTGCATCGGCTGTCACGAAACGCGCCCGACCGTCGTTTCCGCTCAGCCCGGCTCCGTTCCCAAGGCGTTCAGACGCTCGCCCAGCATTCCCGTCGAGCCGAAATGGGGCAACCAGTCGCTCATTTCTTACGAAGATCACATTCAACCCATTTTCGACAAATACTGCGTTTACTGTCATAACGCGGAGAAGATGTTAGGCAATTTGAACCTTGAAGGGACTCGCAACCCGCAGACGCAGTTCCTGCAGTCGTTCCACAGCCTCTTCCCGTCCAACGACGCCAATAAACTCAGCGTCCAGACGACGGTCAACCCTCAAACCGGCAAGACGGAAAAGGTTTTGCCGATGGTTTGCGTCTCGAACAAGCACAGCAACGGGTCGATTTCGCAGCCGTACGCCTACGGGTCAAACGTCTCCCGCCTGACGCGCGTTCTGATTGACGAGCCGATGCACAGCAAAGACGTTCGATCTATGATGGACGAGGAAGACTGGGACGCCTTGGTAACGTGGATTGACGCCAACGCGCCGTACTACGACACGTTCTACAACCGCCGCCCGAAAGACGTCCCCGGCCCGGTTCGCAACGTCAAAAAGACCTTCCCGGTCGTCATGCCAGACTCGGCGCAATAGGCGATGATGCACATTCGTTTTTTTTGCTTCAGTCCGTTCACGGATTTGACGGATTAAACGGATTTTCACCGATTGATTATTCGTCGTCTTTTATTGATTTTCTCCCCTTACTAAAGTTTTTTGGAAAGGGGAGTTTGAGGGGAAGAACCTTTTTTTCAAAAAAGGTTTTCCCCTCATATTATTTCGCTTGAAAAAACTTCCCTAAAAGGGAGCCAGCTTGCTGGCGACCGAAAGTTTTTTCAAGCGGCGGCGAGGCGCCGCACCCAGTCCGCGTTGCTTAATTTATCGTTATTATCTTTTTCTATTCCCCGTCCAGCCAAAAATTTTTGAAAAATCCCGGCTCCCCCCCTTGTCGAAACCGGCAAAAAGAATATATTATATCACGTTGTTTGAGCGACAAGATGTTCAAACGACAAACATGCACCTCTAGCTCAATTGGATAGAGCATCGGTCTACGGAACCGAAGGTTACAGGTTCGAATCTTGTGAGGTGTAGATTTTCGCCTTGCGTGTAATCGCAAGGCTTTTTTGTTTCTTGTTAAAGAACAAGATGAGTAGCTGATCCGCGTCCTGAAAGGACGCCATTTCTATAACCGTCGACTTTAGTCTACGGGCGGCGAAACCCTCCCTGATATTCCTTAATCGAGTCAGTCCCTTTTCTTCTTCTCCCTCACGCCAGGCGTGAGGGAGAGGAAGAAAAGGGGTATTTGTCGATTTTCTGTTTTGCTGCCGTCTCCTTCCCCGGAGGTTGAAACCGCCGGTTATAGAGATGTCGTCCCTCCGGGACTTAGCGGACTAACGTCCGCTGTCGCTATTGCGACGTATTATCCTCGACTTTTTTCTTTCCTTCAGACAAAACGAATGAGCGCAAGCATATTACATATACCCTTTGTCAGATGAACCACATTTTGATAAATCAGCGTTCTTTACGGGGTCAATCATCACTCAGCAGGGCGATTTCCATATCATCCCTTTCTTTATATTTTTTTGTTAAAGCAAAATCTTCAGGTTTCATAACTTTTTCAAGTTCTTCCAAGGTTACCTCACGACATTTTAGCATAAATTCTGGTGATAAGTCTCCCGGGAAAAAAGTGTCAAAATGACCATCTATTTTTGAAACTGAAAACGGTCGACAAATTGCGCGACAACCGGTTTCTCTACCACGAATGCCAAAAGCCCAAAAATCAGGATACTCTGAGCAACCTTTGAGAACAGCGCATTTAGGAATGTGCGTTTCAACAATTTTATATGCTTCTTCTAAAGTTACCATAATAAAACCTAGGAAATTAAAAGTATCATTTTGTCTGTCGTCTGTTTGGACAACCGTTCCGATTGGGAAAGCGGCTCTGTGTGGACGGATTCAAACTAAACGTACATTTGTTATAAAATTTCAATCGTTATTCTGTTTACGAAACGAACGATTACGTATCATATTCTCTATGGTATTACAAGCATCATCAAATTTCTGTTTTTCTTCAGGGTTCGCTTCCCAGAACTCTTTGATTTTCTCATCCATTTCAAGATCGCTCATATCATTATTCAAAAAAGGAAACAAAGCCAATTTGCACCTTCTCATATTTTCATAGAATATTTTACCTTGCTCTTCTGTAAAGATACATTCGCTATCATCCATGACCTGATACTTTGGCTTGTCGTTTTCCATAATAACGCCTCAATTCTTTCAATCTCAAGAGAAATAATCGCCGTATCCTTAAAATCTTTTTCGACTTTGTAAACGGTTGGACGATTGAAATCGCCGTGAAACAACAATCTATAAAACAGAAATTTTGGTTAGCTAAAGATTACGCAAACGTTCTATAGCCTTTTTACATTCATCGTCAAATTTCTGCTTCTCTTCAGGATTCGCTTCCCAAAACTCTTTGATTTTCTCGTCCATTTCACGATCGCTCATAGTATCATTTAAAAAAGGGAAATTCTGCAATCTATATTTTCTCATTTGCGCCAAAAAATTCTCCACTTGCTCTCTTGTAAAGATACAATCGCTATCATCCATGACTTGATACTTTGGCTTGTCGTTTTCCATAATAACGCCTCAATTCTTTGAACTCCAAGAGCAAGCGCCGTTCCACCCTTTGACAGCCTTAACGTTGACTGCAAAGGTTCTATATTATTATAACGTTTTTTCTTTTAAAAAGTAACAGATATTGCGGGAAATTTTTGGGGTGCGCACAAATTTTTCTTGAGAAGGTAGATAAGATGAGAAGCTGATCCGCATCCTGAAAGGACGCAACCCTTGTAACCGTGGGCTTCAGCCCACAGAATAAACGCGATATACTCCCCCTATCGCTTTAGCCGCTTTTCCTCCCGGTGGTTGAAATCGCTGTATTAGTAAGAACATGCGTCGCCGATTTCCCAGCGTTGGACGCGTCTTCAGTAATATAAACAGATATGCGTCAGGTCGATGTAAAAATGCAGACCGCGCAGAGCCATCAGAATTCCAACGAAAACGGCGTAAACGTTGTTCATGCAAAGCAGATTTGAGGGCGTCCGGCGTAGACAATAGTATACAATCAACGCGGCGTAGTAAACGCTCATGCAGGAACAGACAAGCAGCGTTAGCCCGTCAAAGACGAGGAATGTTATCAGAATTATTAGTACAGCTGGAAAGCGAACGATTAAATCGAAAAGAGACAATACAAATGCAATCGCCAGGATTGCGGCAAAGAACGCGTAGGGAATGCACGGCAGAAGTTCCCCGATTTGAATGGGCGTCGCGGGCGCGTCCGTCTTCTTTGATAAATAGACGGACAGTAAACGATAGCCTGTAAAAATCCAGACGGAGGCGATAAGCCCGTCAATAACGCAAACGAACCACGATGGAAGAAACCACGGAAACGGGTCGGCGTGATACTCTCGAATTATATTCTCCCGGACGCTTTCGTAGCCGTTGTAGAGCAAATAGAACGCCGCGGCTTCGCAGAGAACAATCGTCAGCATAGCGATCGCGTATTTCCATCGGGTCGGGATTTTCTGGAATGTGTTCATAATTGGCGGTCTAATTTAATCAGTTAAGGAAAATTTATTTCTACAGTATTATAAAATAAAAAACGATTTTAGGGATTTCTTAGTCCACATGGCTATTGCAGATTCCTTTAGGAAGATGTATAATGATTCCAGTATGGGACATTTTTAATACAAAGACTTTCTGTATTATAATAAGAATCCTTTAGTTGTCAATACATTATACAGATTTGCAGTTGCCAAATAAGCCATCATTGTCGAGAGATTGATATTTACTATGTCAGATATAGATGAAATTTTAGAATCGCTACTCAAACATGACGAGAATGAATTAGTTGAATTCAAAACTGCGTCCAATTCGTATGATTTTGATAAGATCGGCAAATATTTTTCTGCTCTTAGCAATGAGGCAAACCTGAAAAATCAGCAGTGTGGCTGGCTTATTTTTGGCGTAAACGATTCACGTCAGGTTGTTGGAACGGAGTATCGAAATAATCCTGATGATTTGAACAATCTAAAATACGAAATTGCAAAACATACAACTGGCAATATCTCATTTATTGAAATATTCGAAAGGTTTCAGGAATGTGATGGCGAATCCAAAAGAGTTTTGATGTTTAAAATCCCGGCAGCAATCACTGCGGTTCCTACCGGTTGGAAAGGTCAGTATTATGCCCGTGAAGGAGAAAATCTCGTTTCTCTTTCTATGGAAAAGATTGATCGAATTCGCAATCAGGCGCTTAAAGACTGGTCGAAAGCGTTGATTCCCGGAAGCAGTATTAAACATTTGGACTCCTCGGCTATACAGATTGCCAGAAAACTATATAAAGAAAAAATCAATAAGTCTCATATCAAACAGGAAGTTGATTCCATGGATGATGAAACTTTTTTGACAAAGTTACGATTGATAAGAGACGGTCAAATAAGTCGGGCGGCAATGGTACTTCTTGGGAATCCGGAACATTCGCATTTACTGGATCGCCCGCCGTCTGTTATGTGGCGTCTTTTTGGCGCAAACGGACAAAACAGAGGATATGAAATTTTTGAGATACCGTTTATTAACGTTATTGATAAAGTTTTTCAAAAAATACAAAATCTTACCTACCGTTATATGCCAAATCAGCAAAGCCTGTTTCCGATTGAAACGCTTCAATATGATCAGCCTTTGTTCTATGAATTGTTTAACAATTGTCTGGCTCATCAGGACTACACCCGAGGTGCGCGAATCTATATTGATGAGTACGAAGATCGATTAGTATTTACCAATCCAGGAACATTCATTCCACAAACTATCAGAAACGTATTGAATCCGAGTTATGCTCCTCCATTTTACAGAAATCAGTTGTTAGCTGAAACAATGATGAACATGGGGATGATTGATACGGCAAGTATGGGAATACGCCGAGTTTTTAACATTCAGCGAAAAAAGTATTTTCCCCTGCCGGACTATGATATTCTTAAAGATCAGGTTGTTGTAACCATATATGGAAAAATCTTGAACATAGATTATACACAATTACTGTTCGATTTTCCTGATATCAGTTTGGATATAATTTTTCTCTTAGATCGGGTTCAAAAAGGAAAAGAGCTTACAAACGAGGAAATTCGATTGCTTCGTAAGCATAAGCTCATTGAAGGAAAGAAACCTAATTTGATTATCACGTCAAAGGTTGCTGAATCTTTGGGAGCTCAAGCTGAGTATATAAAGAATAGAGGTTTTAACGACCAGTATTTTTCGGATATGATTGTTGAGTATCTGAAACAATATCATCAGGCAACAAGAGAAGATATTAGAAAATTACTCTTATCTAAATTGCCAGACGTTCTATCCTCTGAACAAAAAGAAAATAAAATCAAAAATTTAATTCAAAAACTAAGACTCGATAAAAAAATTGAAAAACGTTACTCGGAAAAACCTAAAAAAGCCTACTGGGTTTTGTGTCCACCCGTTGAATAGTCGAGATTTAGTCGAGATTTAGTCGAGATTTAGACAAGATTTAGACAAGATTTAGACAAGATTTAGACAAGATTTAGACAAGATTTAGACAAGATTTAGACAAGATTTAGACAAGATTTAGACGAAGCGACTGTTGTAAGTCGTTGTAATTTAACCGGATACAAAATACCCGGTTCTTTTTCAGTGCGCTTCCGCCCAGTTGTCGCCGACGTTGGCGTCGACTTTGAGCGGGACGCGCATCGGGAAGACGTTTTCCATCGTCGAAACGAGCAGGGTTTTGACGTCCTCGACTTCTTCCGGCGGGCATTCCAGCAGCAGTTCGTCGTGAATCTGGATGAGCAGTTTGGACTTGTATCCCCCCGCGTTGAGTTTGTCAAAGACGGAAATCATGGCGGCTTTGATAATGTCGGCGGCGGTGCCCTGAATAACGGTGTTAATCGCCATGCGTTCGGTCGCGTTGAGCTGTCCGGTATGGGCGTTGCGGACGCCTTCCAGATACCGGCGGCGTCCCCAGAGGGTTTCCACGTAGCCGTTTTGCGACGCGGAATAGAGCGTCGAGTCGAGAAAATCGTGAATGGCGGGGAATCGGGCGAAGTAGGCGTCGATAAACGCGGCGGCTTCCGGCTGCGGGATGCCCAGCGATTTCGCCAGCCCGAAACTGCTCTGTCCGTAAATAATTCCGAAGTTGACGGCTTTGGCGCTGGAGCGCTGTTCAGACGTTACTTCTTCCAGAGGAATGCCGAGAATTTCCGCCGCCACCTGAGCGTGAATGTCCAGCCCGTCCTGAAACGCCTGAATGAGCGCTTTGTCCTGGCAGACGTGCGCCAGAACGCGGAGTTCAATCTGCGAGTAGTCTGCGTCGAGCAGTTTCCAGCCCTCAAATCCGGGCGCGAACGCGCGGCGAATCTCCCGCCCTTCTTTCCCGCGAATGGGAATGTTCTGCAGGTTGGGGTGCGTCGACGACAGGCGCCCGGTGGCTGTTACAGTCTGATTGAATGAGCAGTGAATTCGCTGCGTTTTGGGGTAGACGAGTTCCGGCAGCGCGTCTGTATACGTGCTTTTGAGCTTCGCCAGAGTGCGGTATTCCAGAATCTTCGCGGCGATCGGGTGTCGTTCGGAAAGCGTCTGGAGGACGTCGGCGTCGACGCTGGACCCGGTCTGCGTTCGTCTCTGTTTGGGAAGACCAAGTTTGTCGAAAAGAATCGTCTGCACCTGACGCGGGGAATCGATATTGAACTCTTCGCCGGCAAGCTGATAGATTTCCGATTGCAATACAGACAGCTTGTCCGTGTACGTTTTGGACAGAGCCGCAAGCGTGTCCAGACTCACCTTGACGCCCGTGTATTCCATGTCGGCAAGGACGCGTTCGAGCGGGAATTCCAGCTCCTGCGCCAGCTTGAGTTGGTTGACGTTTTCCAGTTCCGGCAGCAGGAACCGATAGGCGATAATCGGCAAAACCGCCTGTTCGACAGCGTACGGCGCGACGGTTTCCACCGACAGCTCGTTGAGGGCAAGAATCCGTCTGGATTTCGCCTCGCGAACGACGAGCTTTTCGCTCAGGTCAATCGGGACGTACTCAAACCACCGCTGAGCCAGCGACGTCAGCGCGTGTGACAACTCGCCCGGCGCGGCGAGAGCGTCGGCAATCATGACGTCAAACGTCGTTCCCTGCAGCTGGACGCCTTGGTTTCGCAGCAGCGTCCGGATTCGTTTAATATCGTGTCCGACAAAGAGTTTGTCCGCGCTTTCCAGAATCGGCTGGAGCCGTTTGAGGGCAGCGTCCATGTCCAAAACTGCAGCGTTCTGTTCCAACAGTTGCGTTTGCGCGGCGTTGAAGGGCAGATAATACCCGACGTTTTCGGTCGTCGCCAGCGCCAGCCCGATAAGCGTCTGCTCTCTGGCGGGAACGTCTGAATTGACGCCCGGCGCGTCGCCGAACGCCGCCAAGGCAATCATCGGGGCTTTGGAAAGCTGATCTGCCAGGGCGTCCAGAACAGCGGGAGAGTCAATCAGCTGCGTTTGAATCTGAACCTTCTGTTCCGAAGGGACGAGTTGTGACAGGTCGGCGAAATCCGCCTGAGCGTCGTCGTATTCGTCGGCGTTGGGGTCGGGCGCAACGGACTCGTAATATTCCATGTCGCGATACGATTCACAGACCTTCGCCGCCTTGCCGATAAGAGAACGGAACCCCCATTTTTTCATCAGAGCGATAATATCCGACTCTTTCGGTCCGCGGCACTGCGCCGCCGTCCACGGAATGTTAATCGGGACGTTGGTATGGAGCGTTACAAGCTCCTTGCTCAGCCGGGCGTTTTCGACGTTTTCCTCAACGTTCTTTCGAGTTCCCTTCGCCTTGATCTGGTCGGTATGCTTTAGCATTTCCTCCAGCGTCCCAAACTGCTGCAGCAGAGCGGTCGCCGTTTTCGGCCCGATTTTGGGAATGCCCGGCACGTTGTCGGACGCGTCGCCGACCATTGCCTGAAAGTCAATCGCCTGTTGAGGCGTAACGCCCCAGTCAGCCATCAAATCCGCTTCCGTATAGAACTTGTTTTTCCGAATCAGATATATCTGAACCTTGTCGGAGAGCAGCTGACGGCTGTCTTTGTCGGCTGTTACAAGGACGCACTGACCGCCCGCCAGTTCGACCGTTTGAGCGACCGTCGCGAGGATGTCGTCCGCCTCGTACCCCTCAAACTGCAAGCCGGGAATGGCGCAGGCGTCGAGCAGCTCGTGAGACTTGGCAATCTGCGACTGCAAGTCCACCGGCATTTCCTTGCGGGTTGCCTTGTACTGGTCGTACCGCTTGTGACGCACCGTCGGCGCCGGCAGGTCAAACGCCGCCAGAAGATAGTCCGGTCGATGCGTTTCCATCAACGCCAGCAAATCCCGCGTCATGCCGTAGACGGCGTTAATCGCCTGACCGTCCGGCGTCGTCATTTCCGGAATCGCATGAAAGACCTGATACAGAATCGCGTGTGAATCTAAAACCCAGACGGTCTTGTTGGCGAGGGCGGGGATGGGTTCGGCGGGATAGTCTGAGTTGCGAGTTGCGAGTTGCGAGTTGCGAGAGGGGTCTGTTTCGGGTTCCGGCTCCGGCGTTGGCTCGGGCGTTGGTTCCGGTTCCGGCGTTGGTTCCGGCGTCGGTTCTTCTTGAGTCAATTGCTCATTGCTCATTGCTAATTGCTCATTCTTCTTGTCGTCTCTCTTTGGAGCATCGTCCGCGTCAAACAGGGATTGGTATTTGTCCATGGCAGTATTGAAGGGGAGTTAAAAATGGCAATTAGCTATGGAAGGCGGTAATGGAGTAAGCGTTAGCGAACGGAATTACGCATTCGCCGTCAGGCGAACGGGGCAACTATTTTGGTTCGCCTTCGGCGAACTGCGTAACTCCGCTCCCGCTGGTCGCTTCGTTACCGCCTTTCATTTCAAACGTGATTCCCGCCCTAGTTTTTCGGACCGAGTACGTCCTTGCCGATGAACGGCTTGAGAACGTCCGGGACGCGAATGGAGCCGTCCGCCTGCTGGTAGTTTTCCATGACGGCGAGGATGCCGCGGGACAGGGCGATGGCGGTTCCGTTGAGCGTATGGAGCAGGTGCGATCCCTTTTCTCCTTTGATCTTATAGCGGGCGTTGAGGCGGCGCGCCTGATAGTCGGTGCAGTTGGACGTGCTGGTAACTTCGCCCCAGTCGTTTCTGCCGGGCATCCAGGCTTCCAGGTCAAACTTGCGATAGGCGGGGCCGCCCAGGTCGCCGGTCGAGGTATCGACAATGCGGAACGGGATTTTCAGTTCGTTGAAAATGCGCTCTTCAATGCCGCGAAGCGTAAAGAGCATCTGTTCGGATTCTTCCGGCAGCGTAAAGGCGAACATTTCCACCTTGGTAAACTGATGGACGCGATACAGCCCGCGCGAGGCCTTTCCCGCGGCGCCCGCTTCTGTACGGAAACAGTGGCTGATGCCGCAGCATTTAATCGGCAGTTGGGTCGAATCGACCGTTTGATTTGCCATCATGCCGCCGAGGGTGATTTCCGCCGTGGCGATAAGCGACAGGTCGGTGTTGTCGATAGAATAAATTTGCGTCTCCGGACCGCGCGGGCAGAAGCCGGTTCCCTGCAAGACGTCGTTGCGCGCCAGGTCGGGCGTTACCATCGGCGTGAACCCTTCATCCAGAAGAATGCCGATAGCGAATCGCTGCAGAGCCAGGTCAAGCAGAACGGCGTCGTTTTTGAGGAAATAGAAGCCTGCGCCAGCAACGCGAGCGCCGCCCTCGAAGTCGATCATGTCCCACTTTTCCGCCAGCTGAACGTGATCCAGAACGGGGAAATCAAACGTGGGAACAGGCGTCGCGCCGCGTCCGACTTCCAGATTGGACTTGTCGTCTTCTCCAATCGGGGCGTCTGGATGAGACATGTTGGGAATAGCGCGGTGAATCGCGTCCAGTTCCGCCGTTAAAGCGTCCAGTTCAACAGTCTTGGCGGCTACGCTTTCGCGAAGCTGTCGACCCTGTTCTTTCAGCGCGTCGCGTTCCGCGGCGTCTTTGGCTTTTCCAATCGACTTGGACGTGGCATTCGCCTGAGCGTTGAGGGATTCAATTTCCTGCTGCATGGCTTTGCGCTGCGTTTCCAGCTCGACAAAGCGGGGGATATCGACGTTGACTTTACGATTGACGCAGTTTTGAGCGACTGCTTCGGCGTTTTCCAGAATGAATTTTCGATCTAGCATGTTGGGAATGTAGTTAAGTGGTTAGTGGTTAGTGGAAAGTGGTAAGTAGCAACTGGGAGTATCGCTTGCGCCCTTACAACTTACTACTTACGACTTACCACCTTTTTATTATATTATAGCGATATATAAAATAATTTCAACGGGGAGAATTAGGAATTGGAAACGATCCGTTTTCAATTAGAATTACGCGCCGACAACCTCTGTTGAGCCCGGATCGCGGCAGTCCTCTGCCGCCGAAGTTATTTAGCCGCAAAAAACGCAAAGAAACAATCGGAGGTTCATTTCCCAAATTCTGAAAAAACGCTGTTACTTTTTTGAGTCTTTTTCGTTTATATAAATTGGAGGTAATAAAATGATGTTATTTAAGCTATCGCCAGCGGATCAACAAGATTGGGACTACACGGTTAAAATAGTATGGTTTATTGCCTACGCTTTCTCTTTGTTTATGGTAATTGCGGTCAGTTATAATCAATTCATTGATTATCATGTAGGCGACGACCTTGGTCTTTTATCTCTGTTTGTACAAGCTTTCCTCAGCGGAGTCTTCAGTTTTCCCAACAAAAACAAAAAGGATACGGAAGAACCGGAAACGGATACCGCCAACGATACCCCGGAGGAAACTAAACCAAGCGTTCTTCTGATCATTTTCCTTGTAGAATTCCTGCTTTTTGGCATTGCAACAATTTATGGCAATCTTCACTAGGAATTAAAGCCGAACGCTTTCCCGTTATTTCAGCCTTGTCCAATGTCTATTTTGAGCTAACTCTTAGAGTCGTATACAGAAAAAAAGTCCTTGCAAGACGTTGCAAGGACTCAAGTACCTCCTGCAGGGCTCGAACCTGTGACCCGTTGATTAAGAGTCAACTGCTCTACCAACTGAGCTAAGGAGGCATCTGAAAGCTCTGACAAAACGGAAGATTTGCCAGCGCTTTCAAAATTATGCGGTTATTATATCCATTCCCGAAAATAAAGCAAGGGGGGGAGCGGACGGATTTTTTGCCAATTCCTGACGGAGTCGAGTGAGTTAGGAATGAGGAGTGAGGATGGAGGAGTTGGGGAAATTCGGAATGCGGAATTAGGAATTACGCAAAGCGCCTCTCGAACGTTAACTGCCGCCCTCAATCGCTCAGCTTTCAATCGCGGAGCCTTTACCGGGTCGCGAAACGAAAATAGGCGCATCGATTTTCGTTTTGGCTTTGTATTCGTTGAAGAAGTACGCCTTCAGGTCTTCGACAGCGTCGGTTTTAACCAAAACAACGACGCAGCCGCCAAATCCGCCGCCGGTCATTCTCGCGCCGTAAACGCCGCCATCGACGCCTTTTGTATACGCAAGGTCAATCAGATAATCCAGTTCTGTACAGGTAATCTGGAATTCGCACCGCATTGACAAATGCGATTCATACATCAGCTTGCCCATCTTGACCCAGTCGTTAGCTTTGCAGGCAGCTGCCGCCTCAACGGTGCGAGCGTCTTCCGTAATAACGTGCTTGGCGCGAATGTACTGCGTTGGCGTGAGTTTGTCTTTGGCGGCGTTGAGCATGTCCATCGTCGCGTCTCGAAGAGCTTTGACGCCCAGTATCTCCGCCGCCTCTTTGCATGCCCTGCGGCGATCCGGATATTCAGACCCAGTCAATTTATGTTTGACTTTGGAGTCGATAACCAGAATCGAAACCGCCGGGTCGGTCAGCGGCACCATTTCCGGGACGCAGGAACGGCAGTCGAGCAGCATCGCGTGATCCGGCTGACCGAGGTTGGAAATGAACTGATCCATAATTCCACAGGGCATAAAAGCGTATTCGTGTTCCGCCTTTTGGCACAGCAGACATTTCTTAACCGGATCCATTGTCTTGCCGGAAATGACTTCGCAAAGCGTGGCGACAGAAACTTCCAGAGCCGCAGAGGACGACAGACCGCCGCCGAGTGGGACGTCAGAAGCGATCACGGCAACAAACGGCTGAGCGGGGAATCCAGCTTCAGCGCAGAGCGTGAGCGTTCCCTGAATGTAAGCTGTCCACGGGAGTTCTTCGTTTGGCGCAACTTCAACAGGCGCAACGCCGGGAGCAACGGAGACAACGCCGATCTGATCATTAGCGTTGCTCCAGATTTTCGCCTCGCTTTCGCCCAAACCGTCAGACGGTTCAGCTGGCGCAGCGGCAATTACCGTGCGGCGTTCAATTGCCATTGGGAAAACAAAGCCGTCGTTGTAGTCGGTATGCTCTCCAATAAGATTCACGCGGCCAGGCGCGGAAACAACCCATTTCGGTTCACGACCGTAGAGTTTAACAAACTGGCTAATAGCTTGAGCTTTCATAATAGTTTGGGGGTTAAGGGGTGAATAAAGGAGCTTCTAGCCGTTAGCTGTTAGCTCTTAGCTTGTGGGTTCGTTGTTCTTAGCCGTCAGTTTTAAAGCCGGAAGCCAGGAACAAAAAGCTAGTAGCTAGGAGCTAGAGGCTAATAGCTATTTACTAATTGCATTAAACTTGCACGTCTGATCGCACAGCGAGCAGCCGGAGCAGAGGTTCGGGTTGACGGACGGGACGGTTCCTTTGCCGGTGGACTCGATTGCCGGGCAGCCGAGTTTGAGGCACGAGCCGCATTTCTTGCATTTGTCCGGGTCGATAACGCGGACGGGGCCCTGCGGTTTGCGCGTCTTGAGCAGGCAGGGGCTTCGGGAAATAATCAGCCACGGTTCCGGAGACTGTGTCGCCATCTTGAGCGTTTCGACAACCGTCTTTTGATCAAACGGGTCTAACGTTACAACGTTTTTCATTCCCAGCGCGCGGCCGATGGATTCGATGTCGGCGGCAACGGTCTGTTCGCCCATGAGCGTGACGCCGGTGCCGGGGTTGTCCTGATGTCCCGTCATGGCGGTGATGCGGTTGTCGAGAACGATAATCGTAACGTTGGAATTGTTGTAGATGATGTTGCTCAGGCTCGTCATGCCGGAATGGAAGAAAGTCGAGTCTCCAACGATGCCGACGACGGGCTTTTTCTCTCCCGCTTTTGCGATTCCGTGAGCGACTGAAATGCCGCCGCCCATGCACAAAACCGTATCCATCGCGTTGAGCGGAGGCAGCATTCCGAGCGTGTAACAGCCGATGTCGCCGGTAATGACGACGTCCATTTTCGACAGCGGGAAGAAGATCCCCCGGTGCGGGCATCCGGCACAAAGAACCGGCGGACGCGCGGGCAGCGACTTGACGTCAACGTCGCGAGACGGAAGTTCCTGAACCGTACCGTCCAGCTTCTGGCGGACTTTCCAAAGGTTCTCGGTGAACAGTTCGCCGCAAACCGGGACGATGTCTTTTCCGTAAATCTTTTTGCAGGTCAAGCCGTCCAGAGAACGCAAATGTTCTTCGACGAAGCTGTCCAGTTCCTCGACAACGAGAACTTCTTCAACGCCGTTGGCGAATTCCCTCAGCAGGTCGTCCGGGAATGGGAACGAGAATCCCAGCTTCAAAACGGACGTTTCCGGCCAGACTTCTTTAACGTACTCGTACGCGATGCCGCAGGCGATAATGCCGAGCTTGCGGTCGCCGTTTTCCGCCCATTCGATTCTGTTAAACGGAGAGGCGGACGCCTCTTTCATCAAGTCGACAAGACGCTTTTCGACGTCGATGTGCAGCTGACGCGCTCGAACCGGCAGGAGGCTGTACTTCATCGGGATTTTATCGAAATGCGGAGCGCCCGTCTCAATACGTTCGCCTTCTTCAACCAGGCCGCGAGAGTGCGCGACGCGGGTTGTCGTGCGGAGCATAACCGGCGTTCGGTACTTTTCCGACAGTTCCATGCCGTAAAGAACGCAGTCTTTACATTCCTGAGAGTTCGTCGGCTCCAAAACCGGAATCTTGGCAAATCGGGCGTAATGACGCGAGTCCTGCTCGTTTTGGGAAGAGTGCATGCCGGGATCGTCTGCAACGACGCAGATAAATCCGCCTTCCGCTCCCATGTAGGTAAACGACATAAACGGGTCTGCGGCGACGTTTAATCCAACCAGCTTTTGCGTGCAGATCGTTCTGACGTGAGTCAGCGACGCGCCGACCGCGCCTTCAAAAGCAACCTTTTCGTTTGGCGCCCATTCGCAGTAGATGTCGTCCTTATATTTAACGATGTTCTCGAGAATTTCCGTCGATGGCGTGCCCGGGTATCCGGACGCAACTTTGACGCCCGCTTCGTACGCGCCGCGAGCGATGGCTTCGTTACCGCTGTAAAGTTTTTTCATGGTGCATATTAAATTAGTAATTAGCAATTAGCAATTAGCAATTTCGCAAGCGCAACGCTGCGTTGCGATTAACTAATTGCTAATTCCTTTATAGATATTATACCCCCTTTTTGCCTGACGTCAAGACGCCCGGGGGGAAAATAGAGAAGAGAATCATCCAGAAGAGTGCGACGAGCCGAAGGTCGGGGAGTGCGGCGCCCCTAGGCGCCGCCTTGTCCAACGTCTCGCGATAAACTTCGTTCAGTCCGGATCGCGGCAGTCCTCTGCCGCAAAAGAAAAATCGCGAGCTTTGCTCGCGATCCGAAAAGATTTTTGGCATCGTCGCTGTTATTCAGCGGGGCTTTGGTTAAGGCGGCGTCAAGCCGCCGCACTCCCCGACGCAAGCGCGCCCCGAAATTATTTATTGCTCTTTCTCTTCCGCCAGTACAACAAACCGGCAGCGCCGAGAATCATCAGCGCCCAGGTCGACGGTTCCGGAATTGACGGATGAGCGTGCGCCCAAATCTGTTCGGCAGTCAAGGCGTAAGAATAAAACGCAATTTCGTCAATCATGCCGGCAAACGCCTCGCCGTCGCCATTGGAACCAATCGTTCGCGATATGGGCAAATCAATACCAGGATTACGAACAGGATCATTTCTGCCGACCAGTTCGCCGTTAATAAAGAGAAACATGTCGACGCCCTCTCTGACGTATGCGACGTGAATCCATTCGTCGAGCAATTCTGAAAGATCATAGCTAAACGAGCTACCGTCCAGATCTTTGAATTCCGCGTCGTAAGCGCCCCATTTTGTAAACCCGGGTTTGCCATTGTTCATAATCCAGCGAAGCGAACCGTTATCGCCGGAGGTCAAAGCCTGACGACCGGTAATGTTGTGAGGATTGATATAAAATTCCGCCGTCCAGTCGCCGGTGATGTTTTGCATCCCGGTAAGATCAACCTTGGAATAGTTGCCGCTGAAATCCGCTACCATACGCAGTTCAGATACCGCCGACATGTCAACGTTTCTGGCAGTTCCGTCAACGGGATTGGAACCGTAGTCTTTGATGACGTTGGTTGACGGGTCATTAAACTTGTACCAGTGAACTGGCTTATCCGCGGCAATCGTGTAAAATTGAGCAACGCCATAATCCTGCGCTTTCGCAACCGCGTCGTCTGAAAACGGCGCTTCCAGACGAAGGTTGGTAATGTCGGTATTGTTGCCGTGGTAACCGTAAGGACCAATCGATTGAATTCCGCCAGCTGCGTCAACTGTAGCTATCGAACAGGTATAATCATACTGATAGGTATATCCGTTAGTTTCCCAACCGTCGTCCGTCCTGGTTGCCTGACCGAATTCCGTTGTAAAAACGTAGTTGCCAGCGTCGTCGTCTCGATGAATGGTCAATTTCATCATCGTATACGCGTTTGTGTTGCCAATTACCGGGGTAAACCCAATGTTCTGATTGCTGATTTTACCGAAAGCGCCTTCAATACGAAAAGCGCCGGTGTTAAATCCAGGATGATAAATGAACGTTACTTGATTATTGTTAATCGAAATGCCATGATGAAAATTGCCAGGGCTGGCGCTATTCCAACTACAAGTGTAGAAACACTCGTAAACAAGGTCGCCCGCTGTCAGATCGAAATTCGTCGCCGACGACAAGAAGTTGGAAGCGTCCATCTGCAGCGTTCCATAACAGCCGTTAGCGTTAGCCAATAAGATGCGTCCTTCTCCCAAAGTAAAACGAAGGTTGCTGCCGCCGTTTTCATAATACCGCAAATTGGAATAGAACGGAGCCAAACTCGTTCCATAAGTTGCGCTGCCGTCGTCTACGCGATAAGTTCCAGAACCAATTTTCCCAGTACTAAAGTCGTTAAAATACGTAACAACTTCAGCGTACGTCGTAACGGCAAACGATAAACCAATCAAAAACAGCAAACTTGTAATTGAACGTTTCATTATTTTATATTCCAATCGATAATATGGGCATATTTCAGCCGCGAACGGTATTTATATAATTTACCTTATTTTCCATTATACCATAAAATTAGAATTTTCAAGAACGTTTTTTGAAAATTTTTATATTTTTTAGAAAAAATTCGGAGAGGAAGTAAGAGATAGCTGGGAATTAGCTGGGAGAGGGCTGGGAACTTCTGGGAGAGCGCTGGGAGGGAATTAGGGTTACCCAGCAATTCCCAGAATCCTCCCAGAAAATTCCCAGAGTACTCCCAGCTTTTTCGTAAGTCTTAGGACAAGGCGGCGCCTAAGGGCGCCGCATTCCCCGAAAATTACTTTCTCTTTCGCCAGTACAGCAGTCCAGCGGCGCCGAGAATCATCAGCGCCCAGGTCGACGGTTCCGGGACGGCGTTGCGGTCAATGTCCATTCTGACAATACTGCCATCCCCAGCGAGAGCCAGACTAAAGTATTCCGGAAGCGTTTGACCATTCAGAATTCGATCAATAATACCTTCTTCGAATTGTTCGCCGCTTGTCGCAGTAAGAAGATCGTACGATGCTCCCCACGGAATATCGTCAGTCAACGTAAAGGAAATAATACCGTTATCCAAGTCAAATGAATTGGCAGTCATGGTGTCGAAGCCGGATTCGTCCATTTCAATCAACAGCGTTCCACCGTTAAGCGTGAAGTCGCCGTCAATATCAACGTGACCAACAGAATTGCCGGGCGAGAAAACCCCGTCTTCATTAATCACGAGATCGCCGGTGAACTGACCTTTAAAGTCCAGTTCGCCCGCTTCAACCGTGAAAAGATCCGATTGGAACTGATTGCCAGTTGCCAAAACTTTCAGTTTGCCCTCGCCCGTCTTAATAACGTTTGCGCCAGAAACGGTTGCGCCGTCTGAGAACGTCAGCTGTTGTTCACCCTCAGGAACGTAGTATTCCAACGTCGCGCCGCTGGCAATTTCAATGGGATTGTTCGCCTTGAGCGCGTCGCCAGTCAGAGCAAGCGTACCTTCTGTAACCTTCATACCGGCAGTATAGTCATTGTCGCCGGAAAGCGTGAGCTTACCAGCGCCGATTTTTTCCAATGAACCAGAGCCGGAAACGCCGCCAGACAGAATCAAGTTCTTATCCGCGCCGATTTCGAATGTTCCATCTGCGTCCAGAATTACCGGCTTGTCATACGTTTCTGTATTCGACGCGCCATTTTTGATAAACCAGGCGCCCCTCTTATCCGTACCGTCAATAGTCCAATTCTCAGCGGACATATCATTCGTGTTGACGTTATAATACCATATCGATTCAGGGAAGGCGTGCGTCCAAACCTGATCTGCCGTCATAGCGGTAGAATACAACGCGATATCGTCAATGATGCCGGCAAACGCTTCGCCGTCGCCATTGGAACCAATCGTTCGCGAAATGGGCATATCAATAGCAGGTTGGTTTGAAGCATTTTTGCCTACCAGTTCGCCGTCAATATAAAGGAACAAATCATTGCCCTGTCTGACGTAAGCGACGTGAATCCATTGGTCAACAACTTGCGAAAGATCATAACTAAATGCGCTGACGCCATCCGGACCTTTGAATTCCGCGTCGTACGCGCCCCATTTTGTAAACCCGGGTTTACCGCTGTTCATAATCCAGCGCAATGAACCGTTATCGCCGGAAACCAACGACTGACGACCTGAAATATTGTGAGGATTGATGTAAAATTCCGCCGTCCAGTCGCCTGGGATGTTGGAAGTCCCCGTCAGATCAACCTTGGAATAGGTCCCGCTGAAATCCGCGACCTGATGCAGTTCTGAAATCGCCGACAAGTCAACGTTTCTGGAAGCTCCAGCTCCTTCAACGGGACTGGAACCGTAATCTGCAATAACAGTGGTGGACGGGTCGTCAAATTTGTACCAGTGAACTGGCTGAGCTGTAGAAATGACGGTTTCCATAGCTATCGAATGATCCTCTGCTTTCGCAAACGCTTCGGATGAGAACGGAGCGACCAGACGAAGGTTGGTAAGAACGGCGTTGTTTTCTTTGTAGTTATAAGGTCCAATAGATTTAATTCCACCAACATCGTCGAAGGTTGCAAGCGGGCAGGTGTAAGTATGGGAATACGTATATTCACCGGGACGATCGCCGGAATTCGCCAAACCGAACTGCGTTGTAAAAACGTAGTTGCCAGCCTGCTCGTCTCGATGAATGGTCAATTTCATCATCGTGAAATTGGAATCGCTTCCAATCGGCGGAGTAAATCCAATATTTTGATTGCTGATTCTATTTTCAATTCGAAAAGCGCCGTTGTTATATCCTGGATGGTAAATGAACGTCATTTGTTTATTGTTAATCGCAATGCCGTGATGAAAGCCGCCAGGATTAACGCCGTTCCAGTCGCAGGCATACCAGCATTCGTAAACCAGATCGCCGGCTGTCAAGTCGTAAGCGGTTGCAGTCGACAAGAACCTGGAAGCGTCCATCTGCATCGTACCGGAACCGGTACCGCTAGCCTGCTTGATATAATTCTTCTCGTCAAAACGAAGATTGTCGTTGCCGCCGGATTTATAATAGCGCAAATTGGAATACCAAGGCCGCAAATCCGTGGTCTGAGACCATTTCGCCTGAGTTCCAGTTTTCACCTTTCCAACGCTGAAGTCGTTAAAATACTCGATAACGTCTGCGGACGCTGTAACAGCAAACGACAAAACAATCAAAAACAGCAAACTTGCAATTGTACGTTTCATTATTTTATATTCCAATCGATAATTTGGGTATATTTCAACCGCGAACGATATTTATATAATTTACCTTATTGTTCATTATAACATAAATTCAGAATTTGCAATACATTTTTAAAAAATTTTTCAACATTTTTGAACGCTGCCTCTGATTTATACACAAAAAACCGTCATAATACCAAAAGAACTGGTCTTTTCGGCGTTATGACGGTTGATTTGTTTCTTGAGTACAAATAAATAAAGCGGCGCCTCGCCACCTAACTTGAAAAAACTTTCGGTCGCCAGCAAGCTGGCTCCCTATTATAGAAGTTTTTTCAAGTTAAATGAAATGAGGGGAAAACCTTTTTTGAAAAAAAGGTTCTTCCCCTCAAACTCCCCTTTCCAAAAAACTTTAGTAAGGGGGGAAAAATTAAGAGTAGCGCTTTGCGCCAATTCCTAATTCCTAATTATATACGAGGCGTAACTTTCGCCTGAACGCGGCCGGGCAAGCCCATGATGCGAATAAATCCTTCGGCGTCCGTCTGGTTGTAGGCGTCTGACCCTTCCATCGTGGCGATGCCTTCGTCGTACAGACTGAACGGGCTCTTGCGGCTGTTGATCATGATGTTGCCCTTGTAGAGCTGCAAGCCAACTTCGCCGGTTACGTGCTTCTGCATATCCTTGATAAACGCCAGCAGAGCGTCCATCTTGGCGTGATACCAGAATCCGTAGTAAATCATTTCCGCCACTTCCGGAGCGAGACGGTCGCGCAGGTGAGTCAGGTCGCGGTCAACGCACAGCGATTCCATCTGACGGTGAGCGTCGTAGAGAATCGTCATGCCGGGGGACTCGTAAACGCCGCGGGACTTCATGCCGACAAAGCGGTTTTCAATCATGTCGATACGTCCGATGCCGTTGCGTCCGCCGATAATGTTGAGGTGATGAATCATCTCGTACGGCGTCAGCTTTTCTCCATTGAGCGAAACCGGAACGCCCGCCTCGAACCCGATGACGATGTTCTCGACCTTGTCCGGCGCTTCCTGCGGGGAAACGCCCATGCCGAAGTCAACCAGTTCAACGCCGTTGATCGACAGGTCTTCCAGCTTGCCGGCTTCGTAGGAAATATGGAAGCAGTTTTCGTCGCTGGAATACGGCTTGGACTTGGACGCCTTGACCGGGATGTTGCGTTCTTCGCAGAAGGCGATCATTTCCGAACGGCCGGGGAACCGGTTGCGGAACTTTTCCATTCTCCACGGAGCCATGATCTTAACGGTCGGGTCGAGGGCTTCCGCCGCCAGCTGGAATCGGCACTGGTCGTTGCCTTTTCCGGTCGCGCCGTGAACGAAAACGGTCGCGCCGACTTCCTTCGCCACTTCCAGACATTTCTTGGAAATGATCGGACGGGCAATGGACGTTCCGAGCAGATAAATGCCTTCGTATTTCGCCTGCCATTGAATCATCGGAACGGCAAAATCGCGAGCGCATTCTTCTTTGACGTCGACAACGCGAGCGGTTTTCGCCCCGATTTTCAACGCTTTGTCAATCAACGCCTGACGGTCTTCGCACGGCTGTCCCAAATCAACGTAGACAGCGTGAACTTCATAACCTTCTTCGATCAACCACCCAACCAAAACGGAGGTGTCCAATCCGCCGGAATAGGCTAATACGCAACTAGGCATAATAAATCCTTCAAATATAATGGGTTAGCAATAGCGCAAGCTGCGGCGGGAAAACGCTTTCTCCAAACCGCTAAAAACTTACTGATTTAAATCTATCGGCATTCTACCCTTTTGTAAAAAAAAGTGAAGGGGGAGAGTAGGCAATAGGCGCGAAGCGCATCCGCTAGAACCGCGTAGCGGTTCAATTTTAATAGCCGTGGGTTTTAACCCACGGAGGCAATAGGCGCGAAGCGCTTCACCTAGAACCGCGTAGCGGTTCAATTTTAATAGCCGTGGGTTTTAACCCACGGAGGCAATAGGCGCGAAGCGCTTCACCTAGAACCGCGTAGCGGTTCAATATTAGTAGCCGTGGTTTTAACCCACGGAAAAACGATTAAAAAGATTCTCTTTAATCGAGTCAACCTCTTTTCTATCCCCCCGCGCCTAAAGGCGCGGGGGGATAGAAAAGAGAATTTGTCGATGATTTTATTTTACGTCATTCGTCCGTGGGCTGAAGCCCACGGTTACAAGGGTTGCGTCCTTTCAGGACGCGATTCAGCTTCTCATCTCACTTATCTTCGCAAGAAAAAATTGCGTACCCCCGGCGAGTGCAACTGTCTGCGTTTTATTGCCAACATATCAATGGGATATTTATTTTATTGAGTAATAGTTGAGAAACCATTGAAGCAGTTCATAATCCCTGCTGTCATCGGCAGAATCAAAGACCGTCCAACCGGTATTGTCTTTTGCGTTGGGGTCTGCGCCCTGTCCAATGAGCCATTGAACCAATTCAAGACTCCCGCTACGAGCAGCAGAGTGTAAAACCGTCCAACCGGTCTTGTCTCTTGCATGGATGTCTGCGCCCTGTTCAACGAGCCATTGAACCAGTTCCAGACTCCCGCTTCGTGCGGCGGAATGTATGACCATCCAATCGGTATTGTCTTTTGCGTTGGGGTCAGCGCCTTGTTCAACGAACCATTGCACTAATCCCAGACTCCCGCTCCGGGCGGCAGAATCAAAGGCCATCCAACCGGTATTGTCTTTTGCGTTGATGTCAGCGCCCTGTTCAACGAGCCATTGAACCAGTTTCAGACTCCCGCTCCAGGCGGCAGAGTGTATTACTGCCCAACCTTCATTGTTTTTTGCATTGACGTCAGCGCCCTGTTCAACGAAAAATCGAGCCAATTCCATTTCCCCAACAAAGGCGGCAGAATGCAAGACGGTCCAACCTTTTTCGTCTTTTGCGTTGACGTCGACACCCTGTTCCATGATCCATTGGATTATTTCCAGATTATGTCTGTAGACGGCATGTTCAATTATCTTACATGTGCAATTTCTTATATTGACATCGTCTTTGCCCTGCTTTAGAAGTTCTTTAATTTGATCAAGATTACCGCTTTGAGCAGCCTCAAAAAAACCTTTAGCGCTGTTGGTTTTAAAGTTGTCAGGAATATAATTGTTTAAAATACAGCGGAATTCCTCCAGAATAGATTTTTCGTTTGACATTGTAATTGAGTATAAAATAGCAGGTTAATCCAGCAAATTGGTTCGTAACGTTATTTCAAAGTCAGTCCGTTCAAAGAGGTTAGCAAGCCGAGTGTGATTTGTGTACACACAACCATTGAGGAGCGCTTTGCGCCGACAGGGTCGGTTCCCGATTGGAAGCGGGTAGCGCCGAAACAGGCTTTTTCGGAGGCATAACCTCGTCCTCTCGCCCGTGCGGCTACGCACTCCTCACTCCTCACTCCTCACTCCTAACTCAAAGATATTTCAAGTTTAACTCAAACTCTTTCTTTAATGCTGTAGTTCGTTCCCGGTTTTTGGTTGAACGCGGTAAGAAGTTCCGCCAGCAAGCCGACGCAGAGGAACTGTGCGCCGACGATAATAAACAACGCAGAGAACAGGACAAATGCGGAATGGTCTGAAACGTGGAACACGCCGCCGCAATAGTGGGCAATTTTGTCGCTGCAGCGGGTTAGAATCCACAGCAGAGCCATGACGAACACGCCCAATCCGCCCAGACAGAAGGCTCCCATGCCGATGTTGCCCAATACGTGCAGAGGACGCTGACCGTAAGACGTTACAAATTTAACCGTCAGCAAGTCCATAAAGCCCTTGAAAATGCGGGTGAATCCGTACTTCGATTTCCCGAATTCCCGGGCGCGATGGTTGATGACAATCTCGCTGACTTTGTATCCACGAGACCCTGCCAGTACCGGCACGAATCGATGCATTTCTCCATAGAGGGTAACCTCGTCAAAGATGCTGCGGCGATAAGACTTCATGCCGCAGTTGTGGTCGTGAAGAACGACGCCTGTCAGGCTGCTGACCATGGCGTTAAACACGCGGGACGGGTAGACCTTGTGCCATGGGTCGTGCCGAACCTTTTTCCAGCCGCTGACGCAGTCGAACCCCTCGTCCATTTTCGCCAGGAAATTGGGGATTTCGTGCGGGTCGTCCTGAAGGTCGGCGTCCATGGTAATAACAATGTCGCCGGTAACTTCGCAGAATCCCGCCTGAAGAGCCGCCGCTTTCCCAAAATTGCGTCGGAACCGAATCCCTCGGACGCGGCTGTCTTCCTTCGCCATTTTCTCAATGACAGACCACGACGCATCCGTCGAGCCGTCGTCGACAAAAACAATTTCCAGGTCGTTGTACTCGTTCGCCTGGGCGACTTCGGAGATTTCCTGTAACAGTTTTTCGAGGCTTTCTTCTTCGTTCAAAACGGGAATGACAATGGACAGTTTCATGGCAGGATAACGGGGGGCAGGAGGGTAAGGGTTACTTCAAAATTAACGCGATAATCAAACCGATAATAACAAGTCCTTCGCCGATAACGGCAAGGAGTTTAAAATCTTTCCAGAACGGTTTTGACGGCGTTTTGGCGGAAGCGCCGCTTGCAGAAACAGACTCTCTTTGCTCACGCAAATCGTTTATTACAGCCGCGGGGCTGACAGTCTGCTCTACTGCGTTATGCGACTTGACAGAGGATTCCGTTTTGAGCTTTTGTTTGTTAATAACGCCGGACAAATGCAGGTCAATTTTATTGGGCGTGATCTGTTCAAAGACGTCCGCGGCGTTTTTCCAGTCTTCCCAGCCTTCTCGCCAGACGTACGAACTTTCGTTGATGCGTCCTTCGTCCAGCCAGGATTTCATAATCTCTGCCGTCGCCGGCCCGTACTGACCTCCCGTTGACGGTCGAACGTACCACAAAGCGTTTGGAGCTTCTGCAAACGGGTCGGTTTTGGGTTTGGTCTGATACGTTGGTTCCGGCGCAATAATCGGCTGCTCGCGCGGAGAGGAAAGCTCGATTTCCCGGTCTTGTCTGGCAGACGTAAAACTTGCGCCCGCAACCGCGTCCGGAGCGGCGTCTGGAGCAATCGCGTTGAGGTTGACGCCGTCTGCGTCCTCATGTTTAAGCGCGGTTTTCCCTTTGCTCGACTCTTTCCCCTTGCTCGACTCGCGCGTGCTGGTCAGAGGAATGTCAACGTCTACGCCGCAATAGGGGCAAACGCCTCGACGTCCCGCCTGAAATTCTTTAACGTGAAGTTTATGACCGTTTGGACAATAAAAACGAATTCCCATAGTTGTGTAACGTGTAAAAGTCTTTTGATTATTTATTAAGCGTCCAAAGGCGATAATAACCGACTTGTTTCTGACGCTCCATTTTCTATTATGCACAAATTAAAGAAAAAATCAATATGCGACAGTAAAAATGTCAGATAAATTTTGAAAAACCGTTTATTCAGAGCGATTCCGGAAGAACCTATTTTATCTAATATGATAAAATTTTCTGTTTTTTGGGATTTCTCAGCCTGTCAGGCGCTTGCAGATTTATTCTTCGTGGAGTATATTGTAGCATACGTTTAACGCTCAAGACGCATAGCGTCTTAACAACTGCTGACTACTAACTTTTTATCCTTTATATACCGCAATAATTATGCGCCGCTGTTTTCTCCTATTGACATTCGTTTTATTGGTTTGTTTAGCTCAAACGACCGAGGCTCGCAAGCTGGCTCTGCTGGTAGGCGTGGACGACTACGAGAGCGTTCAATCGCTCAAATGCTGCGTCAACGATATGAAAACCCTCAAAGAGGCGTTGATGAAAATTGACTTTGAAGAAAATGATATCCAGATGCTTGTAACCGGCGGAGCTTTTCGAAATTTGCCAACCAAAAAGAAAATCGAGCAAAAGCTGTCTGAACTTCTTGCTTCCGCCAACTCTTCTGATCTTGTATTGATTGCGTTTTCAGGACACGGCGCCCAGAACGGGAACGGCGTCTTTTTTTGTCCCCCAGACGTCGATATGGGAGATCTGGAAGGAACGGGCGTCTCAATTACGAAAGTGATGAACGACGTTGCCAATTGTAAAGCCAAATTCAAATGGGTGGTTGTAGACGCGTGTCGAAACGACCCCGCATCTTCTCGCGACGCCAAGGGATTGCAGGTCGTTCCTGCTCCGCCGTCAGGAATTGCTCTTTTCCAGAGCTGCGCCGAGGGCGAAAAAAGCTACGAGGAACCCAACGGCGGAAACGGCTACTTCACAAAAAACTTTGCAGCCGCCCTCTCTGGCGAGGCGGATTCTGACCATGACGGGAATCTCACGTTGATGGAAGTTTGTAAATGGACAACGGCTCATACAAAATCGGATGTTCTAAAAGCTGAAAATGAAATTCAAACTCCCTTTTTTAGCGGATCGGTTACAGACTTTACGATATCAGAAAAGACGATAATCAATTGCGACGACATTGTCATGAATCCGCCTCTGACATGGTCAATTAACTCCATTCAGGTTGTGTGGTCAATTGATCCCGACCTTCCCCCCATGAAGCGGTATCTCTGCGGAACCGATCCTGCATACAAGAGAACGGAACCGAAATACAGTACAATGTTCCATGTTGTATTATTGGATTGGTATATTAATATCGGCGCAGAGGATAAAAGCGTTGTCAAGCGTCCTAATCCGCTTACTCGCTTCGGGCTGTTTGGATCAAAAGTCAGTTCCTGCTTTTATTTAGAAGGCGAATTCGATTACTCTCAAAACAAGAATTATAACGCGCTTCAATGGTCAAATCCTGAAAAGATATATGTCAATCAGGTTTTGAAATCCGCATTTGAGGAATACTGTTCTGACCAACGGCTTATCATTACGATTGATTTTGTCAACCATTCCAAAACGCGCTTAAACTTTAGTTCAAATTCAGCCAATATAATCCCTGTTTACTGTGGAAACGTTCAAATTGGTAAAGCGCGGTTGATGGACGAAGGAGGTTCAATTGCCGCAACGGGAAAGCCGATCCCCTTCCAGTTTGAGATGACGCTAAACGAAAGAGGAAAACAGATTCTGGCGAACAATCGCCCGGTAATTCGTTTGGAAGACAGTCCGTTGAACATTCGTTCGTTATCCACATCCCAGGATCGCATTGAAGACGCGATTCAGAAATCGACTGCTGATACAAACTATTTTACCGTTGCGATTCTCGCGGGGAACGACGTTAAAGAATGGAAAATCCGCTGGATGAAAAACAATCCCATTACGCTGCAAAAAGCGTTAGAGGCAATTAACGAAAAGGTTTGCGAGCAGAACAACAATAACACGCCGGTTTTTGACATCAAAGGCGGGCGCCTTGCCAGCGTTTGCGGCGTATTGTTTACTGATGACGGCTCATCTGACTGGAGCGCTGAATTAAAAGTCTTCAAAGGAACGGGGTTTCAAAAAATTACGTCGCCGGATTCCCGTCTGTTAGAAACGCCCGGTCGAGGAGAGCGCTATGTTTTCCAGCTGGTCAGTCAGGAAATTAAAAATTTGCAGAAAAAAGGAAAAGCGGGGGATGCAGAAGCCGCTTTGGAATTGTCAAAACGATACGACAACGGAGACGGAGCGCCGGAAGATAAAGTCAGAGCGCTGGCGTTGCTTCAACATGCTGCGGAATCGGGAAATGCAGATGCTCAATCTCATCTTTCTAATTGCTATTATTATGGCAATGGCGTTCCAGAAAATAAAGCAGAATCGGTAAAATGGCGCCGCAAAGCGGCTTTGCAAGGACATGCGAGGGCGCAATGTGATCTTGGTAGATTATACGCAAATGGCGAGGGCGTTCAAAAAGATAGGACAGAAGCGATAAAATGGTTCAGAAAAGCGGCTGAACAAGGAAATGCCCGTGCACAAGTTAATCTTGGCATGTGTTACGAGTACGGGAAGGGCGTTCCCAAAGATATGACAGAAGCGGTAAAATGGTATCGCAAAGCGGCAGAACAAGGATTTCCTTTTGCGCAATACAAACTTGCTGAGTGTTATTATTGGGGCGCCGGCGTTTCAGAAGATAAAACCGAAGCGGATAAATGGTTTTGTAAAGCGGTAAACTGGTATCGCAATGCAGCTAATCTGGGAAATACGGTTGCGTTTTGTCAACTTGGCGTGTGCTATAGTTATGGTTTTGGCGTATCAGAAGATAAGGCAGAAGCGGTAAAATGGTTTCGCAAAGCGGCTGAACAAGGTGATGCAGATGCACAACGTAATCTTGGCATCTGTTATGCAAACGGCGAGGGCGTTCCAAAAGATATAACCGAAGCGGTAAAATGGTTTCGCAAAGCGGCTGAACAAGGTGATACAGATGCACAATGTAATCTTGGTGCGTGTTATAATAATGGCGAAGGCGTTCCAAAAGATATGACCGAAGCGGTAAAATGGTTTCGCAAATCGGCTGAACAAGGAAATACCATTGCACAGTGCAATCTTGGCGTGTGTTATGCAAACGGTGAGGGCGTTCCAAAAGATATGACCGAAGCGGTAAAATGGTTTCGCAAAGCGGCTGAACAAGGATTTGCAGATGCACAATTTTATCTTGGTGCGTGTTATAATAATGGCGAAGGCGTTCCAAAAGATATGACCGAAGCGGTAAGATGGTATCGCAAAGCGGCTGAACAAGGAAATGTAAATGCACAATATAATCTTGGCGTCTGTTACTTTAGAGGCGAGGCCGTTCCCAAAGATATGACCGAAGCGATAAAATGGTTTCGCAAAGCGGCTGAACAAGGATTTGCAGATGCACAATTTTATCTTGGTTCGTGTTATAAAAACGGCGTGGGCGTTCCAAAAGATATGACCGAAGCGGTAAAATGGTGTCGCAAAGCGGCTGAACAAGGAAATGCCCGTGCACAATGTAGTCTTGGAGCCTGTTATGCAAATGGCGAGGGCGTTCAAAAAGATAGGACCGAAGCGATAAAATGGTTCAGAAAAGCGGCTGAACAAGGAAATGCAAATGCACAATATAATCTTGGCGTCTGTTACTTTAGAGGCGAAGGCGTTCCAAAAGATATGACCGAAGCAATAAGATGGTATCGCAAAGCGGCTGAACAAGGAAATCACTCAGGACAATTTGTTCTTGGTGATTGTTATGAACACGGCAACGGCGTTCCAAAAGATATGACCGAAGCGGTAAAATGGTATCGCAAAGCGGCTCAACAAGGTGTTCAAGAGGCGATTGACGCTCTGAAAAGACTTAACGAATCTGTTGAGTGATGCGTTGATACTGGCGCCCAATTGACTTGTTCGAGGGAAGAAGCGTCTGCAAAAACGTCTGGAATAATACGTCGAGAAAGCGGCTTCAGCGGACGAAAGTCCGCTGAAGTCCTGCCGGGACGCTGTTCCGTTTTCTCATCACTTTATCTATCTTCTCAAGAAAAATTTGCGTACACCCAAATTCTGAATTCCTCCTCCGCCCCCTCTGGAAAGTTTTTTCATTTTAGATTATAATATAAATAATCGATAGAAGAACGTTGCAGGATTATTCAACGGAGTCGTAACCATGAAGAACAAAATCGCTTTATTGCTTTTGGCAATTGTCTTTATTTCAGAAGCGCCAGCGTCCTTCGGACAGAGCGTCAACCGTCCTTTGACTTATCAGAGCGGAACAAAGGGAATGCCCAACATTGTAATATTTTGCGCCGACGCGCTGGGCATATCCGACCTGGGCTGTTACGGCTCGGAAATCAAAACGCCCGCCATTGATAAAATCGCCTCTCAGGGCGTTCGCTTTACGCAGTTTTATAACAGCGGTTCCGCCACGTCAACGCGGGCGTCGCTGATGACAGGGCAATATCCGCACAACGCCGGACTGGGGTACAAGCTCGTCAACCTGGGAATGCCCGGCTATCGCGGGACAATCAATATTGACACTCCAACGCTGGCAGAAATTCTTAAAGTCAAAGCTGGATATAAAACCATAATGGTCGGACGCTGGGGGCTATCCATCGACCACGACAGCAAAAGCGGTCAATCATTCAACTGGCCTACAAACCGCGGTTTTGATTTCTTCTACGGCACCACTTCTCTGTCAGACAATCAGTTTAATCCCGCCACCCTTAAAATGGGAGACAAACCTTTCCCCGCTATTGGACAGGGGTTTTATTACATGGACGCAATCGCCCGCTATGCGGGAGATTTTCTCAACGAAGCGTCCAAGTCGGGGAAACCGTTTTTCCTGTACGTCAGTTTGCCAGGCCCGTTCATGCCTCTTCAGATTCCCACTTCAGAATTGAGAAACCTGAACGGGAGTTACGCTATCGGATGGGATCAGGTTCGTCAAAGCCGCTATCAACGCATGCTTGCCATGCACACCATAAATTCAACGACCAAGTTATCGCCTCGAGATAAAGACGTTCCGGACTGGGGGAAAATGGGACCTTACGCTCGCTGGCAGTCGCTACGCATGGACGTCTACGCCGCTCAGGTTCAAGCCATGGACCGAGCCGTCGGCGAGATTCTGAAATCCGTTCAGATAGCCAGCAAAGGTTCCGATACGCTGATTATATTCCTTTCCTCGTCTGGAGCAAACGCAACGGAATTGCCGGAAGGTTTCAAGGGTTCTCAGTACATGTCGCCCACAACGAGATCCGGTCAGCCGATTTTGTCGGGCAACAATCCGCGCATTGCGCCGGGAACGGAAAAGACGTATCAGTCCTACGGCGTTCCCTGGGCAAACGTCAGCAACACGCCCTATCGCGGCTACGCAGAAGACACGTACGAAGGCAGCCTGGCGTCGCCATGCATTATTGCCTATCCGAGAATGGTTACGCCCGGCCGCGTAACGCACCAGGTTGCTCACGTTACAGACATCATTCCTACAATTTTGGATATAATTGAAGTTGCCTATCCTCAAAGCGTCAACGGATACAATGCCCCGCCTCTGCCCGGCATAAGCCTCAAAGGCGTCTTCCAAATGAAAACCAGAGAGCATCCCCCTCTGTTTTGGGAATACAAAGGCAACATTGCCATTCGATCCGGAAAATGGAAGCTGGTAGCGCAGTACAATCCCGCCGGGGAAGATCAGCGAGTATGGGAACTGTACGACCTGGAAGTCGACCGGGCGGAATCGAACAACCTCGTTGGCGATTACGGTTCAGTCGCTCAGGAACTCTTCCGCAACTATTCCAGCTGGGCAAAGAAAAACAACGTTCGCGCCTGGAAAGAGGTTTCAGACAGAGTTAAAGCCGTTCAAAAACGAACGGCGCCAAAAGCAGGGAAAAGGGATTAAAAATGGAAGGCGGTAATGGAGTGAGCGTTAGCGAACGGAATTACGCATTCGCCGTCAGGCGAACAAAAAGGTTCACCTTCGGTGAACTGCGTAACTGCGCTCCCGTTGGTCGCTTCGTTACCGCCTTTCAATCCATTTATTTAACCATCAACCACTTACCACAACATGACTAAACAAAAAACTAACTGGTACATCGGCATAGATGTTGGCGGCACCAAGATTCAGGCGTCGTTATGCAAAGAATGCGGCGTAGTTGTTGCGTCGGCTCGAGAAGCAACTCCTCGGAACGGAACAAAGGACGATACGATTCAAGCAATTGTTAACGCTGTCAACAAGGTGTTGGCGGAAGAAAAAAAGAGTCTCAAGGAGATCGTCAGAATCGGCATTGCTGTGCCAGGCGTAGTTAACTCAAAAGGCTTTGTTGTTGGCACGCCTAACATGAACCTGGGCAACACCGATCTTGCCTCGACTCTGAACAAAAGGCTTGGCGTTCCGATTTCAATCGGCAACGACGGCAACCTCGGCGCTCTGGGAGAATCCTGGATCGGTTCTGGACACGGTTCCAAGTCAATTATCAACATCTGCGTTGGCACGGGAATCGGCAGCGGAATCGTTATCAACGGGAACCTTCTTACCGGAGCGTGCGACGCCGCTGGCGAGATTGGTCACATGCACGTTCTGGACGACGGTCCGGTATGCGGCTGCGGGAATCACGGCTGTTTTGAAGCCCTCGCCGGACGTCTGGCTATTGAACGCGATATTCGCGCCGCTTTGGACAAAGGGGAAAAGTCATGTATTTCCGAATTGATGGAGCAAAAGGGCGGAGCAATTAAATCCGGGATGCTCAATACGGCGCTAAAATCCAAAGACCCTCTGGTTACTCGAATCGTTACAAAAGCCGCTGTTGTTATCGGGCGCGTCTGCCGTTCGGTTCGACATCTTATCGACCCGGAAACGATTATTCTCGGCGGCGGACTGATGGAAGCCTGCGGCTGGTTCCTTATGCCGATTATTCAAAAAGAAATTGAAGACGATCATCTCATCGCGTCCAAACAAAAACGGGAAGTCGTCTTCTCCAGCCTGGGCGACGACGCTGTCGTCTTTGGCGCCCTCGCTCTTGCCAGAATGGAAACTGAAGGCAACAATTCTCCCTTTATCCCAGAAAAAAACATTCTGCCGGAGTACCCGGAATTGAAATTGAACTCAGACGGTTCCATTCAGGGAAAAAAGAAAGATTGGAAGCCTTCGTTCTTTATTCGTCCTGACGGCAAAGAGAAGTCCTGGAAACAGACCACGCCGCCAGAACCGGAAGATCTTGCCAACGTCATCGCTGGCGGTCTGGAATGTCTGTATGTCGGTTCAAAATCCGGGTCTGTCCTTTCAGGCGAATGCAAGAAATTCCTTCAGCAGCGCAACATTGAATGGAAAGAAGATAAAATTGAAAAGACAATTCAAAATTACAACAAATCCACCGTTCGACGCGCTGTCCTTTTCGTGTAAACGCGATAATTAGGCAATAGGCCGTAGTATATATTGACTATTGCTCCAATCCATTTATA
The DNA here is from genome assembly GCA_017407125.1 of Thermoguttaceae bacterium. Lineage (GTDB taxonomy): Bacteria > Planctomycetota > Planctomycetia > Pirellulales > Thermoguttaceae > RUG11551. The sequence continues at coordinate 368,245 of JAFQXE010000045.1, read as the reverse complement.
CTTACCACTAACTACTTACCACTAACCACTAATCACATACCACTCATGATTTTAGACGGCAAAGCCCTTGCGGCAACCCTTCGTTCAGAAACAGCGCAGGAAACGGCGCAGTTTATTCAGCAAACCGGCGTTACTCCGTGTCTGGCGGCGATTCTCGTCGGCGACGACCCGGCAAGCCAGGTCTACGTTCGCAACAAAGAAATCGCGTGTCAAAAAGCGGGAATTAAAAGCGTGCTGCACAAACTCCCTGCTGAAACGACTCAGGAAGAACTCGAAGCTCTTATTGACAAGCTCAACGCAGACCCGGAAATTTCCGGCATCCTCTGCCAGCTGCCGCTGCCCAAGGGTCTCAACGAAACGGCGATTCTGGATCGCATTTCTCCCGACAAAGACGTCGACGCGTTTCATCCGGAAAACGTCGGGCGGATTCTTCAGGGGCGTCCCCGATTCCTGCCCTGCACGCCTGCGGGAATTATGGAACTCATTCGCCGAAACAATATCGAAACCAAAGGGAAAAACGCGGTCGTACTCGGCAGAAGCGACATTGTCGGCAAACCGATGGCAGCTTTGCTGATGCAAAAGGGCGTTGACGCCACCGTTACGGTCTGTCACAGCAGAACGAGCAACCTGGCGGACGTAACCCGGGCGGCGGAGATTCTCATTGTCGCCATCGGAAAGCCAAAGTTCGTTACCGCTGACATGGTTGGCGACGGCGCGGTTGTCATCGACGTTGGAATCAACAGAACGGAAAGCGGGCTTGTCGGCGACGTCGACTTTGACGCGGTTAAAGACAAAGCGTCGGCGATTACCCCGGTTCCCGGCGGCGTCGGCCCGCTGACAATCGCCATGCTGTTACAGAATACGCTCACTGCCGCGAAACAGCAGTTGGGGAAATGAGCAGCAGCGAGGCGCCGCTCCCCAATGGTTATTAGAGGGTCAGTCCGCACACGGATTTTACGGATTAAACGGATATTCGCCGATTGGTTAATTGTTGCTTCTACTGTATTTTCTCCCCTTACTAAAGTTTTTTGGAAAGGGGAGTTTGAGGGGAAGAACCTTTTTTTCAAAAAAGGTTTTCCCCTCATATTATTTCAACTTGAAAAAACTTCCCTAAAAGGGAGCCAGCTTGCTGGCGACCGAAAGTTTTTTCAAGTTGATGAAGCGCCCGCCTCCGGGCGCCTTTTGTGTCAAAAACGCATATCTATATTCAATCGGCGAGCCGGAGACTTGCGTACCCGGCTCGCCGATCGCTTTGCGCTAATTGCTAATTGAAAATTGCTAATTGCTAATTTACTTCTCTTTCTTCTTCATCTGGTTGGAGATAATATCGGAGACGGAATCGTCAAAGGACGCGGAGTCTTCTTCCATTGCGGGTTCCATAGCTGGCGCAGCCATTTCAGCAGCGGGAGCAGCCATTTCGTATGCCGGCATGGGAGCTGCAGCGGCAGGAGCCATTTCTCGGAGCATTTCCATACGAGCGCCTCCGACCATCGCCGGCTTAGCCATACGTCCTCTAAACTTGGCGCCATCAGCTCTGTCGGCGGCAATGCGCGCTTTGCGTTCCGCCTCGATCTTCTTGGCGTTCTCCGCCAACCACGTATCGCGTTTTTTCGACAGGTCGAGAATCTTCGCGTTCAATTCCGCTCGTTTGGCGGTCTTTTCCTTGACGACTTTTTCAAGCTCTTCTTTGGAAAGCCCCTTCATGTCTTCCGGCAGATACGCTTCTTCGACAGCTTCAAGAGCGATGTCGTCGTCCGCCAGCGACTGAACGAGATCGCCTTTGCCCTGAACGGCGCGTCCTTTGGACTTAACGTTGAACGCGGCGCGAGAGGCGTTGGACACGACGTCAGCGCTTTCCGCTCGTCGGAGCTTGCCGAGAACGGCGGCTTGCGTTTCCATCGAACCGTACGGAATAACCGTCGAGGAAAGCTCTTTGGTCAGCTGTGCGATTTCGTCGTCGTACGGCGTGCGAATGACAATCATTCCGCCGGACTGGGCGATTTGAACAAACTGTCCTTCGCTCTTTTTGGCGATTTCCTGCCAGATGGGCGTCGTTTCATCATAATTTCCGCACTGAACCGTATTGATTATGATAAACTTTTCCATGGCGAGTTTGCACGTTTCCGGATATTTGACGTCGTCCTTGTAATCCATGTGAGGCGGGCAGTCGCCGACGAGGAAAATAACCCGGTAGACGTTCTGGTCAGCCGGCGACCACGACATCTTTGTAACAGCTTCATTGAGAGCCTGGTTAACGGATTCCGGCGTGTCGCCGCCGCCAGCCGCTCTAAAGGACTGCAGCTTTGCGTAGACCGCGTCGATATCATCGGTCAAGTCCATGATTTGTGTAACGTATTCGTCGCCCCGGTCGCGATAGGAAATCAAACCGATTTTGATTTCCGGAGCGGGGTCCTGAGAGATAATCGAATTGGCAATCGACCAGATTTTCTGTTTCGCGCCTTCAATCAGACCGGACATAGACCCGGTGGAATCGAGAACAAACACGACTTCCGCCCGAGGCGTTTCTTTCTTCTCGGCAGCGGGTTTCTCAGCCGGTTCAGCTTCCGGCTTAGGCGCATCCTGGGCGAACGCTGAAATCGCCGTTGCCAGAACGACAGCCAGAGCAAACAAACAATGGAAAACTCTTTGACGCATAGTTTTTTCTCCTTTGAGGTCAAATGGTTCTATCGGTAACTTCACACCTATTGTTGAGCTTCTAGCTCCTAGCCGCTAGCTTCTAGCTATTATTTTTTTGACTTTAACGTTATGAACTGGAAACATCCAGGCTAACAGCTAGCAGCTTATAGCTAACAGCTTCTCTCACACTCTGCCAATTATTACGGATGAGCGCTCATTTTGCAAGGGACTTTTTGGGATTTTTTCAGAAAAATCCCGTTCCGGCAAAATTGCCGGAAGAAATCGGTCATTTTTTATCGATTTCAGGGGGTAAACTATTGAAATAATTTAATTGTGGAGTAAAATTTGGGCTGTTTCGTTTGGAAACGGAAAAAACGAATGTCTAAAACCGCCTTTGAACAAAAGACGATTTGTTGTTCATCACTTTATTTTTACGAAAGGTAGTTTTCATGTCGCAGTATTCAGATGACGTATTGGCAAAAGTAATCGCCCGCAACCCGGGAGAACCCGAATTCCATCAGGCCGTCAAAGAAGTTTTGATGTGCGTCGCCCCGGTTTTGGACAAACGCCCGGAACTGATCAAAGAAAAGATCGTCGAACGTTTGGTTGAACCGGAACGTCAGATCATCTTCCGCGTTCCGTGGGTTGACGACAAAGGCGAAGTCCAGATCAACCGCGGTTTCCGCGTTCAGTTCAATTCCGCCATCGGCCCGTACAAAGGCGGCATTCGTCTTCACCCCTCCGTTTACCTCGGAATTATCAAGTTCCTGGGCTTTGAACAGATCTTCAAAAACGCTCTGACCACGACCCCGATTGGCGGCGGTAAAGGCGGTTCTGACTTTGACCCGAAAGGCAAGTCCAATCGCGAAGTCATGTCCTTCTGCCAGTCCTTCATGACGGAACTGTTCCGCCACATTGGACCGGATACGGACGTTCCCGCTGGCGACATCGGCACCGGCGCCCGAGAAATCGGATACATGTTCGGACAGTACAAACGCCTGACCAACACGTTCACCGGCGTTCTGACCGGCAAAGGCTTGCAGTGGGGCGGTTCGCTGGCTCGTACAGAAGCCACCGGTTACGGCCTGGTTTACTATACCACCCGCATGCTTCAGGACGCAGGAACGGACTGGAACGGCAAGCGCGTTCTTATTTCCGGTTCCGGCAATGTTGCCATTTACGCCAACCAGAAAGCGACCTCGCTCGGCGGAAAAGTCGTCGCCATGTCCGACTCCAACGGATACATCGTTGACGAAAACGGCATTGACCTCGCTGCGATCAAGGAAATCAAGGAAGTTCGCCGCGGACGAATCAAGGAATACCTCGACGTTCATCCGGAAGCCTCTTATACCGAAGGCTGCAAGGGAATCTGGACGGTACCAGCCGACATCGCTCTGCCGTGCGCTACTCAAAACGAAATCGACGGCGAATCCGCTGCCATTCTCGTTCGCAACGGCGCGAAATTCGTTGCTGAAGGCGCCAACATGCCGTCAACACCGGAAGCCATCTCCACGTTCCTTGACGCTGGCATTCCGTTCGGTCCCGCCAAGGCTGCCAACGCGGGCGGCGTTGCCACTTCCGCTTTGGAAATGTCCCAGAACTCCATGAGACTGCACTGGACGTTCGACGAAGTCGACGCCAAACTGCACGGAATCATGAACAGCATTTACGATCAGTGCACCGCCGCCGCGGAAGCCTACGGACAGAAGGGCAACCTCATGGCTGGCGCGAACATCGCTGGTTTCGTCAAAGTCGCCGACTCCATGCTGGCGCACGGCGTTGTCTGATATATCCGCCATTCTGATAAATCAGAAATTATAGAAAATCCGGGAGCTTCGGTTCCCGGATTTTGTTTTATCGTTACGTATGTTCTTGAAAAACAAGCGGTAAGGACGCGGAAGCGCCGCATTTTCCCAAAATACTTTATATTCCCTATTTTCTATTCCCTGCATTCTTATCACCTTTACGGAGAAGGATAGAAAAAATTTTCCTCTTTTTGTCCCCTAGCGCTACCATTTAATTTCCATTATGGTATAATAAACAATAGTTGGAAACATGAAATTTCATGGACAGCGCTGGCGAAACGATTTTCGTCAGAGCGTCCTTTCACCATACTTTACCATAATATTGGAGGAGTTCATGGCTTTATTTGAAATCGAAACTGAAGGACACATCCTCATCGCGTGGGCACAAACGGAAGAAGAAGCAAAAGCTCTCATGAAAGAGCATTATCCAGATGAAGAGGCGTTGCGCTGCAGCCGCCGTCCGCGCGATTTGTGGGTTATTTCCAAAGCGGCTCTGGGGTTGCTCAACACCCGCATGGATCCGAACAACACCGCTCGCGAGTGTTTGGCAAAAGCGTCCGGAGACAAAGTCCACGCCATTCGTCTGTACATGCAGGAAACCGGCGTCGACCTGGAAAAAGCGCGCAAAATTATCGAATCCAACATGGTTATGGGTTGGTAATCGCGTAACGCTTTGCGTTTGATTTTCAAATTGACAGAAAACCTGTTAAACAAATGAGGGATAAGATTCTTATACCCTCATTTTTTATAGCGGATTAAGAACGTTCTGAAAACGCCCTGCTCTGCTCCACGGCTTAAAAACTACTTCATATAATTTCCCTTTTCATGACTGTTATTCAGAAAACAATCCAGCTGCCGGCTTATCCTCGCGGGTGTCATTTGATAACGCATAAAATCGTCGAACAGCTGCCGGAACTGTCGACCGTTCAGGCGGGGCTGCTGTCGGTATTTATTCAGCATACGTCCGCGTCGCTGACAATCAACGAAAACGCAGACCCTGACGTTCGCCGGGACTTGGACGCTCTGCTCGAATCCTGGGCGCCGGAGACGTTTCCGTATGCTCATCAGGAAGAGGGGCGAGACGACATGCCGGCTCACGGCAAGGCGTCGCTCATGGGCGCCAGCGTAACGATTCCCGTTACAAACGGACGCCTGGCGTTAGGCGTCTGGCAGGGCGTGTATCTGTGCGAACATCGCAATTACGGCGGAAGCCGCACGTTAGTTTTAACCCTCATCGGAGAATAAACTTTTATGAACGACGCTGACAAAACCTCGCGGGACTGGCCGATAATTCTTCTGACCGTTTGGCTGACGTCTCGCCTGTTCTGGACGTGCGACCCGAGCGGATTCGCCTTCGATTATCTGTGGGGGCTTTTCGGCGTTGTCGGGGCGGGCTGCTGGTTTTATTTTAAAAAGGGGACGTTTGGACGCCTTGTCAGCGCAGACCTGCTCGTTGCGGCGTTTTTCTGCCTGTACTTTTTAAGCGGAGCGCTGGGCGTGATTCACGGCGACCAGCGCGCGGCGTTTAACTGTCTTTGGTCGACTGCGTTTTACGCTCTGATTTACCTGCTCGTTCGACAAATCGTTGTAACGCCGGAACGAAAACGAATCCTGTTATCTTCGCTCATGTGCGGCGCGGTCGTCCTTTCCGTCTGGGCGATTTATCAGCGTTACGTCGAATACCCGGCTGACAAAGCCGTCTATCAGGCAAACCCTGCCGCTTATCTTCAACAACTTGGAATTGACCCGGCGGAGGACTCGCCTGCTCGCCGGAGCTTTGAAGATCGCTTTTTTGCCTTTGAACCGTCGGCAAGTTTTTCTTTGACGAATTCTCTGGCGGCGTTTTTAACGCCCTGCTTTGTTCTCCTTGCCGCCGCATGGGCAAAGAACTGGAACCGCCGCACCGGATGGGGACTTGTCGCCGCGATGGGCTTTGTCGCCTTTGCCGTTGCGCTGACACACGCTCGAGCCGCCATGATGGGAATAGCTTTCGCACTGTTTTGCGGCGCTGTTTACGGATTCGCCCGCGTTCCCGGTTACGCCAAAGCAAAATGGCTCATAACCATTACTTTTGTCATACTGTCGACTTTCGCCGGAACGATTCTTCTCATCTGGAAACCATCAGTTTTGGATTCCGCGATGCTGACGCTGGAATACCGTTTTGAATACTGGGATTCCGCATTGCAGATGATTTGGCATAACCCGTGGCTGGGCGTTGGCGCCGGGAATTTTCAGAATTACTATACTCAGTTCATGCCCGCCACAGCCGGGGAAGCCGTCGCCGACCCGCACAACTTTCTGCTGGAAATCGCCGCGGTCTCCGGCATTCCCGCCGCGCTGATTTTCTGGTTTCTGCTGGGCTTGCTGGGATACAAACTCGTTGCAGATCCCGACAATTCCAGCGCCGACGTTCCCCCGCTGTCGCTTAAATTGAGTATTGCGATCAGTCTGGCAAGCGCAGTAATCGGATTTTGTCTGGGATTTCTCGCCATGGGACAGACGCCAGGACCGATTGTCGTTCTGCTTTGCGCGTCCGTCGCAGCCCCGCTGTTGATTGTTCCCGGAATTGGTCAGACGAAATTCTCGTCGGTAACGCTGACGTTGGCTCTGATTGGGCTTCTCACAGCGTTAATGCTGTCCGGGGGAATCGCGTACACGACAATCGCCGCAGTTTTCTGGACGCTGACCGCTTTGATTGTCAACCAGACTTTTACAGATCAGCAGGAATCGCAAGCCTCACAGGCAAGTTCCAACTTCGCTTCGTATCTGACCGTTGCGGGACTGGGCGTCCTCTTTGCTCTGTGCTACGTTACCGGATTCTATCCGACAACGGAGTCCGCCAAAGCGAGAATGGCGTCTTTGCAAGATACAACGTCGGAATCTCAGCTTGCAGATTTGGAGCAGTCCGTCAAAGCAGACTCTATCGCGTTTCAGCCCCGGTTTGACCTGGCGCAATGGAATTGGACTCAATGGACAAGAACAAAAAACAAAGAATATTTTGACCAGTGCGTCAAAATGTTCCATGAAGCCATAGAACGCAATCCCCGATCGAGCGTTTTGTGGAGAGAATACGGAATCCGTCTGTATAAATACGGTCGGGAATCCGGCGACTGGTCACACGAAAACGACGCGTACGCGGCGCTCAACCGCGCCTGCGTGTTACATCAGGCGGACTACGTCGCCCGAGCGTACCTGGCTCTGCTGGATATGACGTCTCCCGTTCTGACGCCAAGTCAGGAAGAATTGTCCCGCAAAGCGTTAAGCGAGTTGAAAGTTTCTGAAAACGGCGTTGAAGAGCATCAAGCGTTGATTACTAAAACACTGCTCAAAAAACGCCGTCAGGACGCTCAGCGCTGGGCGCAGGAACTTGTCGAATTCTCCGACGCCAACATACATCAAAACCGCAAAATTCCCGCCTCGCTTAGAGAGCAGCTCATTGAGGGAATCGGAGCGGAGTTAAACAAGTAACAAGCAGAATTTCAGGAAACCGTTCAAGATTATGATTTTCGTTACTTCAGACCTTCATTTGGGACACGAGAACGTCATCAAGTTCGACAACAGACCATTCCAGGACGTCGAGGAAATGGACAGGACATTAATTGCCCTCTGGAATGAAACCGTCTCGAGAAAAGACACTGTATATATTCTTGGCGATTTTAGCTGGTACGGAGGAAAAAAGACAAACGAAATCCTCAAGCAGCTCAACGGCAAGAAAATCCTTGTTATTGGGAATCACGACAAAAGATTTTTGGACGACGAGGATTTCAACAGAAAGCTGTTCGCTGGTATTTACGACTATTTTGAACTCAAAGAAAACCACGTCCGTTACGTCATGTTCCATTACCCGATAGCGGATTTCCACGGGAAGCTTAAAGGCGCAATTCATCTCTACGGACACATCCACAATACGCATCAGTCATTAGAAGAAAGCCTGGAACATTCTTATAACGTGGGCGTTGTCAGAAATAACTACAAGCCTGTCCGATTGGAGTATTTCCATGAGTTGGAACTTTCCAAAAAACAGGCTGAATTAAACGCTGAAGAATCGTCCATGGAATAAGACGCCGAATTGAATCCTCTGCGTTTTAACGGTTCCCTCCTCTGACGTTCTCAAAGATTTCGTCTGCGGTTAAACTGCCAATGGGAAACCGTTCCATGGAGGTTGACGAGATCGCATATTCTCCTTGAACCAGGTCAACGAACATGGTAAACTGTCCTTCGTCTCCCATATAGTTTTCAGGAGACTTGGAACGAAACCACTCCAGCAGTTCAAGCTGTTCCAAAGCGAGGTTGTCAAAAACGACGCTTTCAAAATTCAGCTCCTCGGATATAAAATCAAACTCGTCCTGAAAAAAGAACTTCACATCTTCGATGTTTTTCTGAATGACTCTATCCCTGCGCTGTTTAAATTCCAAACCTCTCCTGATGGGTTTGTATCCCAGGATGAGAAACTGCGGAGAATATAATCGCCGGGCAAGCGCCTTGATATAATCAAGAGTATGAATTCCCAGAATCAAATGACATACCGCCGTTGGAAGCTCGGCAAGAGCGTTCTTGAGTATTTCTTCTTCATCTGAGGAAATGCGATCGTTCGGGGTTGGCATGGACACGCCAACCCCATAAATCAGCTTTTCCCGGGTAAGCTTTTGAATTCTATCGTTCTGCTGGATTAAATCCCGCCAATTGACCGTCATCGACGGAATGAATTGTCGCTCCTTGCAATACTCAAGAAAAGAATCTAAATCCGGGTGCAAAAGCGGGTTGCCGCCGCCAATAGCAAGCTCGGTATAGGGATGAATGGAATCCAGAAAAGACCTGTATTTATCAAAGTCTGCATGATCGCCCGTTGGCGAAGACGCCTCGTGACAATAAGGGCAATTATGCAAACATTGATTCGTAATTTTAATATCGACTGACTCAAAACGAGTCGGAGCAAAGGGTTCTCCGTTATTGACCCGAATCTTGGTTCCGTCGTCAAGAATCAGAACGCGATAATTTCCGTTAGTATATTTTGCTAATACCGCCATATCATTTTCCTGTTTATAGTTTCAAAAGCTGAAACTATTTTTCAACATAAAACCAACCGCCTCCTTTAAGAGACTTAAACACTTCATAAAAATCGGCGTTTTCCTCGTAACACACCCATGAACGGCTATCGTCTCCCGTCCAAATTTCAATTTTAGGATTAAAAATAACCTCTTCTGCTGAAAAGCCGCCGCGATTTTGAAGCATTCCAGCAAGCGTTTTAGTATCAACATCTATTGACAAAGCATCGATGCATCCATTTATTATTTGGGTTGGATAAAGAATGCGTGAAAAACGTCTAACTGTAATCTCATTCAATATACGATAGCCTTCCGTTTTCATGAAATCATTTATAGAAGCGCCTTCTTCATAAATGAGGCCCAATTCTCTTGTTTTAACATACGTTAAAAGATAAGACATTTTATCATATTCCGTATTAAGAACTTGAAAATGCGTTCCATACGATCGCAGCTTAACCGGAATAAACGGGGTGTCGTCCGGGAGAAGACGGCGTGGTCTTCTAATATCGCCTGTTTTGCGAAGTACAAAGCAGTGCGCAGAGCTGCTGTTGGTTTCAAAAACTCCGCTTCGAATCCGATAGTTCAATCCTTTAACAATGTACGTCATTTTGTTTCTTAATTGTCCTTATTCTTCCTCAAAATAATGATATCCTTTTCTCTGAAACCCTTTTGCATCTCTAATATATTTCCATTTGCGGTTTAACCGTTCTTTTGAAACAAAAAAGATTTCATCGGGATCCCAATCTCCAAGCCAAATCTCAATTCGGGGATCGAATATTATATCTTCCACATCGTATCCTCCAAAATAAAACCAAAGCGCATCCACAAGCGAATCGCCGCAAACTGCGTTAGGTTCAATATACGAATTGCCAGTATTTACCGGGAGAAGGTATCTGTCAAATCGCTTTTGGATAACCTCATTGAGTAATTGATACCCATCCGTAGCAGCAAAAGTTTCAAATGGCACGGGAGGAAGATTACCATCATCGTCGGAATTGTAACGTCCATCATCTACGTGCTTAAACAATATCTCCACGGATTTGACATACGTTAACAAATACGACAGTTTGTCATATTCAGTTCGTAAAATATCAAATTTGTGCTCATATATACCCAATGCAACTGGAATATAAGGACGTTCTCCGGCTTTAAGATGAGTCTGAACGGAACTTTTCTTTTTACGCAGAACAAAGCTGTGTATAGAGCTGCTGTTTGTTTCGAAAACGCCGTTTCGGATATTATAGTTTAGGTTTTTGACAATGTACATCGTTTTATCTCCTTGTTAATATTGTTGACAATTCTAAAATGTAACAGATTTTAAAAATGTTGCAAGCGCTGGGGAGCGGAGGACGTCAATTATCTGTAGAAAAGCTTTTGTAATCAGATTTGCTTTTTAGAATGTAAACCGAGGACTGACGCTCCCCGGCTCGCCTAATTTATCGGTACGGCGACCACGTCGGGCGCGCAGATTGACTTGCCGGCTTTACCGCCGGAGCAGCAGGATTTGCAGGCGCAGCAGGATTTGCAGACGCCGTCGGATTTGCTGTTGCGGCGGGAGCGGCTGCGGCCGCGTTCTGACCAATCGGCATGCCGGGAACGGCTGTCGACGCCGTCAGCGCAGGATTAGCGACTTCCGGACTAGCCTTCGGATCTGTCAAAACCATGGTCGGCTGGATTTCCGTTCTCGTTCTGTCACGCAGAGCTTCCACCTGCGGCGAGGCGACAACGATCACGCTTTTTGAGATTTCTCCCTGCTGAACTTCTCCGACCGGTTCAGAATCGGACTCAATCTGCGGCAAAGCTTCCGCGACGCGCTGTTCTACTGGAGCGTCAACGGAATCGTCCGTCGGCAGAGCTTCTTCCTGCGGCGGCGTCCACAGAGCGTATAAAATGCCGTCCATCTGAACCTGCTGGCGAGTTTGAAGTCGAGCGCCCTGCCCGTCTTCCAATCGAACAAAGACGTCAAGAGCCTTGCCTTGGGGCTTTTCCTTGGGCCACGCCAATTCAAAAAGAATTCCGTCCGGCTGCGGCGCCTGTTTGATTTGCTTTTCCACCTGAGCGGGCGTAATGTCCCAGCGAGCGACGCGAGCCTGTTCGCCCGGCAAAGTCGGATCGAGAGCCACAATCGTTACCTGTCCAACGGCAACGGCAAATTCGCCCTGTTTCGTTCGACAGTTGAGCACCATTCGCAATCCTTCTTCCTGATTGTCAAAATCAATCTGAAGCGGACCGATCTGTTCCGGGTCAAGCGAAATCTCGGCAAGGTCAGAAACGTTTACCGTCGGCAGCGAGCTCAGCTCCGGCAGAGCGGGCTGAAGGGACGTCTGGGAACCGTCGCCGTTTCTAAAAAGATTTTTCGGCACGTTTTGAGACGGCGCGTTTGGAACGGAAATGTCCGGTTCGCCGTTCGGGTCAACGTTCAGCTGATCCAACGGAGAATCATCCCAATCCGCGGGCTGCGCTTCCGGCTCATCGTCTACCTGTCCAGTGTCAGGATTAACCCACGAATGTCGAGTGGAATTTAACGGAGCCGGCGATGAAGATGGCGCTGGGCGATATGAGGACTTGGAACTCGGAGCGCCTTTACCGGCTTTACCGGCTTTACCGGCTGGAAGCTGCGCTTCCAACGCGTTTATTCTCCGCTGCTGATGCTGCATAAAGGCGTAATTTTCCTGAATTCGACGTTCTAACGCGATATTTTCCTGTTCAAGCTCCTGCTGCGCCTGACGAGACGTCTGACACCCGGAGAGCGTCAACGCGCTCAAAGTCAGAGCTGCAATCGCTGTCGTTTTGAAAACGTTAGAAAGCGCCGTTGATTTCATAAATGATTATTGGGGAAAATTACGCTCATTTGGCGTAAAACAACTCTCAAACATACATGTTTTTAAAGTCGTCTGTATAAAACGCCTTTTATGCGCTCTAGCCTGACAGGATACAATATCCTGTGTTTACTACGGGACTGATTATCCCAGCTTCTCAGTCTTGTAGCAAATTTTTCAGATTTAATCAAGAGGAGTTTTTTGAAAATTAGCAATTAGCAATTTGCAATTACCGATTGACGCCAGCGCATCAAGAAAGCGTCGTTAATCGCGAAGCATAATTTATAATTGACAATTGCTAATTATTAAATTCCTCTTCATTTTGAAGTAACCATTAATTACGAAGCGCAACTCATGTTTTGTTATCAATGCAAAGACGCCGCCGGAGGCTGTGGATGCGTCGTTAAAGGAGAATGTGGAAAAACCAGTCCATGCGCTAATTTACAGGATTTTCTCGTCAGAATAACCCTGGGAATCAGCGTCTACGCCGCTCACGCCAACGAGCTGGGCGCATTTGACGGCGACGTCAACGATTTTATTCAAAACGCACTCATCGCCACCATGACCGGCGTCAATCACGACGTTCAAAGCATACAAAGTTTGATTCATCAGGCAACTGGCGTTCGCGGATTGGCAAAAACGCTCTACGAAATCGGCTGCGCTCAAACCCGTACTGAACCATACGCGCTTACCGGTCCGTGGGACGTAACGCCGGTGGACGACTCCGATTTGCTTCTGGCTCAGGCGGAATTATACTCCATTCCCCTTCGACGAATACGAGAGGGCGAAGACGTCGTCAACCAACAGGAGTTGATTCTCTACGGATTAAAAGGAATCGCTAAAGTCCTCCAAAGCCAAACCAAAAATCCTCGAGAATATCGACTGGAAACTCGATTTAACGAACTGCTCGATTTCCTCGCCAACTCGCCGGACGACGTCAATCAACTTCACAAGGCGGCTATGGAAACAGGACGTCTGTATATGGAAGTTCTGGAAGCGCAGCACGACGAAACCCATCCGTTGCCGAAGAGATATGAAAATATTATTGATAAAGAAAACCCGTGCCGAAGCGTAACCATTGAAATCAACGGAGAAGAAGAACTCTCGGAAGCGCTCCGGTTTATCAAAGCGTACAGAAGCCACTGGCTTCGCGATTGCGAACAGAAATCCATCACTGAATGGTCCGTCGACCGCATCGAGCCGTTCGGACTGAATATCCAGTTTAACTGGACGAATCAGGAAAGCGTCAGCTTTTATCTGGCTGTTCGATCAATTGGGATCGACAACATTCACATGCACCCGCACCCCGCTTTTTTGAAAAAAGAAGCATCGCCGACAAATTATACAAGAGAAACCGCGTCCGCTGGGAATTGGGAATAAAAAGACAAGTAGGCAATAGTATAGCTTCCTCCTTGCTATCTATTGCCTAATGCCTATTCAACCGTATGATAATTGTCCCAAATTGAGTCCAACTGCTGCAACGCGGCTTTAATCGGATACAAAACCTGATATCGGGTTGTTTCTTCGCTGTCGCCCGGAATAACGGTAACAAGCTGTTTTTGAATCAATTTATCCAAAGCGTCGTCTTCTTCAAAGTCGATGTCAAAATTAAAAGCGTTTTTCAATTCCGCTTCAGCGTAATCGTCCATTTCCTTCATCGTCAAGTGACGATCGCGATGAACGTAAAGAATATAGTACGCCAATAGAGCCTCTTTGACCTCTTGCGTTTCCGCCTGATCCAATAACATGTTTACCGCGGCAACGTTATTGGAAAGACTTTTATGGTACAGGCTTTCGGAAAACTTTTTCATACACTTGTTTTTGGAATTGAAAAAGCCAAAAATTCCTTTAAGAAATGCAAGGATAATCCCAAACAGAAGAACGACAAACACGACCAAACTAAAGGCTGCCGCATAAATAAGTTTAAGAACGGCAGTCCCTAATCCGGCAAAAAATGTCCCCCCCACTTTGAACTTGTCAAACAACGGCAAGAGCAGTTTAACTTCAGGAGCGACAATCTTCAGATGTTCAATGGGAACGTCGCGGAACTGTTTGGCAATAATGCTTCCCGCCTGCTCTTCTGGAATGTAAACCGGCTTTTCGCCTCTGGCTTTCATCTCCTTGACTTCTTCGTCCGTTGGATTGGTTTTGTATTTCGCCAATACAAAAATCCGACAAAACTGTATCGTCTTGCGCTTGCGCTTGAAAATCCAAAGAAACGTATCCGTAACTTCCACTTCGCGAACGCCGCGAAAATAAACGTGAAACTCCTCAAAATGACTTGTATCAACCTGAACGGACAGTCCGCCAAATGGTTGAAGCGTCAGACATTTATTGAACTCTTCCTGACTCATGAGGCAATAATTGCTTTTCTCAAGAAATTCACTTATGCCGTCAATGAGAATCTTGCGCTTCTGAACTTTATCTTCTTCTGTAAACTCCTGTTCGTAGACGGTTTCTTTATCCGGATTGAAAGGCGCAAAAGCGTCTTTGAGAGCGAGAAACTTATGATGATAATCCAGATGGTAATGCTCTTCAAACATTTGACCCAAAAATCGGATTTCATCTTTTTCCTGATCCGACAACGTCGATCGCTTCAGGATTTCGTCCAGCAAAACCTCGTATCGGATCGGAATAAAGTTCTCGCGCTCCCTGATAAAATCCAAATTGAGCCTCTTGACGTCGACGTTTCTCCAAAGCCACGCCATTATTCTGTCAACTTGAGAATCCCACCAGTTTCGTATATTGCTGATCAACCCCATATTACAAAAGGATTTTTAAGTAAACAGGAATGAAATATCATTTAACGCTATCGGAACAGCAATACCGCCGCTGTAATCGCCGCGCCAATTGCAATTCCAATAATCGCCCAAAGCCAACCCGGTATTTTAACGCTTCCAGAAGAACCTTTCCGGGCGCCTTGAATCGCGTCAATGACTTCCTTCATGCTCTTATAGCGATCGTCCGGATTTTTCGCGAGCATTTTTTGAAAGACAGCGTCAAGAGCCTGCGGAATCCCCGAACGAAATTGCGACAATCGCGGAATGGGCGCCTTTCTGTGCGCCATAATCTTTTCCGCCAAATTCGAATTTTTGACGTTAAACACCGGACGTCCGGTAAGCAGCCAAAACATCGTACAGCCCAAAGAATATACGTCGCAGCGAGCGTCTACGGCAGACGCGTTTGTCGCCTGTTCCGGAGCCATGTAATCGGCAGCGCCCAGCATCTGTCCATCCTGAGTAAGCTGTTCATCGAAATCTCCCTCGAGAAGAAGATTGTTCTCTGCCTTTGCTGTTAATAGGCCGCCTACTTTAACAACGTTGTTTTCATCCAAAAACAGAACGTCAGGACGAACGTTTCTGTGGTAAATGCCTTTCCAATGCAAATACTCCAAACCCTGCGCCGCCTGACACACAAAATCCAGAGCTTTGTCCACCGTCAGCAAGCCGTTTTGACGGACATACGTTTCCAGACTGGTTAACGCTTCACATGGAATGACGTAATAAAGCGGATCCCCCTGACCGTCTGAATCAGACGCGCAGACGATATTATCGTGATGGAGCTGGGAGGAAAGCTGAATCTCTCGCAGAAAACGTTTGGCAATTTGCGAACGCTGCGCCAAGCGCTGCGGCAAGACCTTTATCAAACATTTTTTTCCGGAAAGCGTGTTGACCGCCTGCCACATCGCCCCAGCAGCGGAGTTATCTCTGAGCTTTAAAAGCTCATACGGTCCGATTTTATAACCCGGTTCCAGTTTGACGTCGCTTAAGACGCCCTTTTTGAACAATTTCTGATCGTAAGCTTCTTTCCGAACCGGATTTAGCAGCGTATCAGAAATAATCTTCAGTTCATTGAGCAGCGTCTGCGCTTCCGCGCCGTGTTCGCCCAGGATTTCTTTTTGAAGCTGTTGACGGCGGCGTTTACATGCCGCGTCAATTTCCGCAGGGTCAGAAACCGGGGGAATCAAACCAAGGAATTTGTAATAATTAATAGGACGCTGATTCAAAGGAATGTCCAGCCACTCAGAGTAAGGATCAAATTCAGGCATATTATTTTATGTAAATTCTGTTAAAAACAAATTCTTTATTACTTTAATATAATTTTACATTGTTTTTTCAAAAAATGAACTCCCTAAATCTAAAAAAAGGGGAAATTATTAAAAAAAATACGTCCAAAAACAAGAGAATCCGTATTGATTAATTTAAAAAGATGAGTATACTTATTCCATATTTATAGATTTGCGTTGTTTACCCATATATACCGACTATGAAATTTGTACTAATAGACCAGATCACGGAAATTACTCCCGGTCAAAGCATTAAGGCTGTCAAAAACCTGACGTTTTCTGAAGAGTATCTTCATGATCATTTTCCCGGGTTTCCCGTTATGCCTGGCGTTTTGATGCTCGAAGCGATGATTCAACTGTCCGCCTGGCTTATCCGCGTAACTGACGACTTTGCTCACCCAATTATTACGATGAAGGAAGCTCGCAACGTCAAATACGGTCATTTCATTCAGCCCGGGGAAAAGCTCGAACTGGAAGGAAAAATCCTCAAACGCGAAGGAAATTTGACAAAACTGGCAATTCAGGGAAGCCTGAATGGCAATTCAATTATCTCAGCTCGTTTGACCATGGAAAGTTCCGATTTGGATGTTAGCAACCCCCAATGGGCTTTCAAGCAAAAGCAAATTATTGCCGATTATAAAAAAATGTATATTCTGCTTACCCAGAATACGTTAAATAATAAATAGTAATCTTGCCGATATATAGATACAATATTATTTATATTCGGCGTTTTATATCATGCTGACTTGCGTTGACATTGTATCGTAGTTAGCGCAGACAGCATAATTTAACTGTTAAGATTGGAGATTTACAATGCCCTCTGAAGAAGAAATTTTCAAGACCATTCAGGAAACTTTGGTCGAAGCTCTTGGCTTAGACGAAGATGAAGTTACGGAAGACGCAACTTTGGTTGCCGACCTCGGAGCGGAGTCTATTGACTTCCTTGACATTGTTTTCCGTCTGGAAAAAGCTTTTGACATCAAGATTCCGCGCGAAGAACTCTTCCCGCAGGACATTTTGACCAACGCTGACTTTGTCATTGACGGCAAACTCAATGAAGCTGGCTTGGCTGAACTGAAAAAGCGCATGCCGTTTGCTGATCTGGACAAATTCGCTGAAAACCCGAAGATTCAGGAATTCGGCAACATTCTTACCGTTGGCGATATGGTTCGCTTTGTAGCTTCCAAAGTCAACTAATTAAGCTATTCCGTGTTAGCCGTCAGAGGTTAAACTACAACTGTTGAAAATTCAAGTATTTCATCAGTTTGGGCGATTATGTCCTAACCCCTGACGTCTAACCTTTGTTATTTTTTACTGACAAAAAGCAATTTATTTCAAAAATGCGTTGGTATTGGCTGGATAAATTCGAAGTTTTTCAGTCGGGCGTTCAAGCTCAGGCAATTAAGTGCATCACTTTGGCAGAAGATCACATGCACGATCATTTACCCTTTTATCCGGTAATGCCGCATTCGCTGGTATTGGAAGGTATAGCTCAAACGTCCGGACTGCTGATTTGTGAGTATTACAAATACAAACAGAAAGTTGTTTTGGCTAAAATCAACAAGGCTGTTTTCCATTGTCTGGCGTTTCCAGGCGACACTCTGGTTTATAAAGCCAAGGTCGAGCGCATTGATGAAAACGGAACCGTCTCAACCGCAAACGCGTATATTCGCAAGCCTAACGGCGAGGAAGTCCTGTATGCAGAAGTCGAAATGATGCATGCAATTCTGGACGATTCCTATTCAGATAAAAAACAGTTTACCACCCAGGACTATCGAAATTTGATGGTCAATTGGAAGGTCTATTCCATTGGCGTTGAAGCGGACGGCGTTACGCCTTTGGCGGAACCGGAAGAATTCAAAAATTTAGACTAATTAGCTGCAAATGAAAAGACGCGTTGTTGTAACCGGCATCGGTTTGGTAACTCCGTTAGGAACGGAAGTCGAAACAGTATGGAAAAACCTCTTGGCAGGAAAGTCCGGCGTAGATTATATTACCCGATTTGACGCCAGCCGTTTCCCCACAAAAATTGCGGCGGAAGTCAAAAACTGGGATTTATCCGACGTCGGATTAGATCCCAAAGATTGGATTGGGCACGGCTTGCACACCCAGTTTGCCATGGGCGCTGGAATCAAAGCCGTTAAAGATTCCGGAATTCAGGACACTCCTATCGACCCATTGCGTTTTGGCGTCTACACCGGCAGCGGCGAAGGGCAGCAGAATTTCGACAAGTTCACGTACATGATGGCTAAATGCCTCAAAGACGATGGAACTGTCGACATGAAAGCGTTTGTCGAGGCGGGGGTGGCTATCCTCGATCCAGTCGAAGAAATGGAACAGGAACCGAACATGCCCAGCGCTCACCTGGCAGCGCATTTCGGAGCCGAAGGACCCAACGCGAACTGCTTAACCGCCTGCGCTGCCAGTCTTCAAGCCGTCGGAGAAGCAGTCGATATGATTCGCCGCGACGAGGCGGACATCATGCTCGCTGGCGGAACTCACAGCATGATTCATCCCTTTGGCGTTTCCGGATTCAATCTGCTTACCGCTTTAAGCACCAACAACGAACATCCGCAGCAAGCCAGCCGTCCGTTTGAAAATAATCGCGACGGGTTTGTCTTGGGCGAAGGTTCCGGAATGTTGGTTCTGGAAGAGTACGAACGCGCCAAAGCCCGCGGAGCCAAGATTTACGGCGAACTTATCGGATACGGCACCACTTGCGACGCTTACCGAATTACCGACATTCACCCAGACGGACGCGGCGCTATCGCGGCTTTGAATATGGCGTTCAAAGACGCTGGCATTGAACCGAAGATGATTGACTACATCAACGCTCACGGCACCAGCACGCACATCAACGATCAGGTCGAAACGATTGCCATCAAAGCAGTCTTTGGCGAAGACGCCTACAAGGTTCCCATGTCCAGCACAAAAAGCATGATTGGGCACCTTATCGCCGCCGCCGGCGCAACTGAACTGATTTACTGCCTGCTGGCTATGCGAGACAGCATCGTTCCGCCAACCATCAACTACGAAGAACCCGACCCGCTGCTGGATTTGGACTACGTTCCCAACGTCGCTCGAGAAGTCAAATGCGATTATATTCTGTCCAACAACTTCGGATTCGGCGGACAGGACGTTTCGATGATCGCGAAAAAGGTCTGATCTTCAAAAAATATTTCCTCTCGGAAGAATGGAGCGGATTGACGTCGTTTTGACGTCAGTCCGTTTTTTATTGAGTTGATTCTATTGATAAAAGCAGTCTTACAAGACCTTGATATTGTCAATCGCTTCGTCGCGAACGCCCGGAACGATTTCCGTTTCGTCCTGACGGCAAAGTTTAATCGTCGGATCAGGAATTGCGGCGTTCTTGCTGAATCGAACGATCAGACTTGCCAGCTGACGTTTCGCCAGTTCGTCCGTTCTGCCGATTGACAGGGCCGACGCCCCAACGAAATTGTCAGGCTCTGCGTACATGACGTCCGGACGGTCAGCTTTATGCTCGTTGAACATTCTCAGGATAGTATCGCACTCCGCCTCGTTTCGGGCGACAGCCGCCTTGAACGAGTCGTCGACGCGAACCTGTCGGGAAACGCACAGCAGCTCGTATTCCCACATTTGAGCGTTGGGACAATGCTTGTTACAATCCCAAACGCGGCTGGCAAACGACTTCTCCGTCAGACAGCAGCCCGGTCCGGCGTTGGGGATGCGAGTTATTCCCAACTGATGAGCCAGGTCGATTAACGGGCCGCGCCCGCGCCCTTCAATTCCATAGAGTTTGTCGCGGTCAACCAGACCGGAACGCTCGACGTCTGTCTCCGGCAAGAGCTTTGCGGAAATCGGGCGCAGGAGGCGTCCTTTGATTCCGGACTTGTACTCGATAAGCTCCTGATGATGCCGCCGCTGACTTTTGGGCCGCTGACCGACGACTTCGCCTGTTACAACGCAGTCCGCCCCGGTTTCCTGCATGTACTTTCCCGCCATGCGGCACATGTACAGATGGCAGTCCAGACACGGGTTGCACGCCTTGCCGTATCCGTACTGCGGATGACGAATGATATCGATGTAATCCTCGCTGACGTTGAGCACGGTCAGCTGAATTCCGAGGTCGTCCGCCGCCTGCTGCGCCTTATCTGACGTGTCGACAAACGGCGTGCGAATATTCAGTCCTTCGACTTCAAACCCCTGCTCTTGCATGATTCGCGACGCTAAAATGCTGTCGAACCCTCCGGACATTAACGATATGGCTTTTTTAGTCATGGTATTTATTTGATATTAAAATGTAACAGATTATTCTTACGGGGGGCGGGTATTACCCGCCTTATCGCGGACAATGTCCGCTTCCCAGAAACGTCCTCCCCAGAAACTACTTGAACGAATTCAGTATCCCCTCTTTGACGTCAAAGAGCATGCACTTCAACGGCTGTTTGTGCTGGAAATATCGCCCTGACAGGACTTCCCAAACAAGCGTATGGAGATTCGTCCAGAAATGGTCTTCGATTTTACAGCGGTTCCCGAAATGCTTGTCTTGCCCTTTGAGGTACTTCAAATACCCGTCTCGATACGGCGACGGCGGCAGCTGGGAAAGACGCTTGATCATGTCTTCCCGATACGGCGTATGCGCTCTGTACTGACCAACAGACGTGAGATAGTACACATCGCGCCCGTTCGCCCAATCCGCTTCTTTTCCCAGCGCAGACGCGTTGTTCCCATGCCGGCGAAAGAGCATTAAAACATCCGGCAGCGTTTTCATTTGCGTGTACATAGGAGCCATCGTAAAAATCCAGGTGTCGTGCGCCCACAATTCCGGAAACGGAAACAGCTGGTCAATCAGATTCTTTCGTATTGCTGACATGCACCCGGCGCAGTCTGGGAAATCCTTGCAGAAATCCGCATAAAAATAACTGGAATCAAGCGGATGATAGATGCCGAACAGTTCTGTTAACCGCTCTGAAATGGGATTCCCGTTCTGATCAATGAGCGATCGGCGGCAATACGCCACGCCAACTTCCGGATGACTCTGGAAATACGCTTCCATGACTTTCAGCTTGTCTGGAAGCCAAACGTCGTCCTGATCACAAGGGAAAATAATATCCCCCGTCGCGTTGAGCATGATATTGGCAAAATTCTTTTCGTATCCCAGATTATGCTCGTTTTGAATAAGCCGAACGGAAAAGGGAACGGTTTTCATCCAATGATGAACAATCTCAATCGTCTTGTCGGAAGAGCAGTCGTCGCCAATAATCACCTCGTCCGGCGCCCGCGACTGCATAGCAATGCTGTCGAGCTGTTCCTTCAGGAACCGCTCGCCATTGTACGTACACAGCGCAACGGATACGGTTGTCATAATTCGATAAACTGCCAAGTTAGCGTGAATCTAATAATCCCTTTCTTTAAATATACATCAAATCCGCGATTTTTCAAGATAGCAACTCAATAATATCGATAAAAAATCTTCCCGCTGTCAACTGACCGAATAATCGATACTATCGTTAAAATTGGTATAATCTGACCGTTCCGGGCGATTTGAGCAAATTTCAATATCAGCATTTTGAAAAAACTAAAAATCGTGGTATAATATATATAATAACAAAGCCGATTATTAAATTAATCAAAAAACAGCGCAATTATGGCAGACCGGATCAACGTAACTCGAAGTTATTCCCCGCCAGCCGAGGAATATCAGCAATACGTTAGTAAAATACTGGAAACGTCGGTATTTACTAACAACGGTCCCTGTTTGCAAAAACTCGAAAAGGAATTAAAAGATTACTTAAACGTTCCGTATCTTCAGTTCGTTACCAACGGGACGGTCGCGATTCAGCTCGCTTTGCGCGCTCTGGGCATTACCGAGGGGGAAATCATCACGACGCCGTTTTCCTACGTTGCGACGACGTCCGCCATTCTTTGGGAACGCTGCACGCCGGTTTACGTCGATATTGAGCCGAACAGCTTTTGCATCAATCCGGAACTGATTGAATCCGCCATTACGCCCAAAACCAAGGCAATTCTGGCGGTTCACGTGTTTGGGATTCCCTGTAATACTGAAGCCATTGCCGACATCGGGAACAAGCACGGCATTCCCGTCATTTACGACGCCGCCCACGCTTTCGGCTGCGTCTATAAAGGGAAATCGCTTCTCAGCTGCGGGGACGTTTCGACGTGCTCTTTCCACGCGACAAAACTTTTCCATACGATTGAAGGCGGCGCAGTTATTTGCCGCGACGAGGCGGTTCACAAACGAGCGGATCTCGCCAAGCGATTTGGTCATAACGGAGACGATCACTACTGTTTGGGCATAAACGCCAAAGCGTCGGAACTTCAGGCGGCGATGGGACTTTGCAATCTGCCCCACGTTAAAGAAATCATTGCAGACAGAAAGAAAAGCGTAGAACTGTACGATTCGCTCCTTCAAGGAAAAGTCCAACGCCCCGTTTTGCCGGAAGGATTAGAATACAACTACTCCTATTATCCGGTTGTTTTCAAGTCGGAAAAGGAGTTGTTACAGGTAAAAGAAACGTTGGAGTCTGAAAATATCTTTATTCGTCGATATTTTTATCCAACTTTGAATAAACTGCCGTACCTGAATAAATACTATCCATGCCCCGTTTCGGAAGACGTCTCCAACCGGATAGCGTGTCTGCCGCTGTTTTTCGGAATGGATAATCAAACAATTGTTCAAATATCAAATTTAATGAGGAATTATAATGAATAATGAGTTTGAGGAATTGCTTAAAAAAAAGCTCAAGGAGTGTGTTGACAAATTCAATCCCTCTCTTGTAATAGATCCGCCGCTTTCTCTCAATGAAGAGCCGATAACCTTTTTATCATTATTGGTAAACAGCGCTCGCTATTCAAAAAGACAAATTATCAAATGCGTTCGCGCCGTTAATATTTTCATAAAAAAAACGCTTATTGATTGTTGTCCATTTTATCAAAACAAAGTTATTAACAAGGCGTTAGCAAAGATTGACTTGGACGCTCACGCTCAAACATACGATTTATTATCCGATGAGTTTTCCAAACAAACCTTTGTTGATGTAATAGCTCTGCGTCTCTGGGGACCGCGTAAGGTTCAAATGCCCCAAGGTAAAAAGAGTTTTTATAACTCAATTGATGTAGTTGATACTCTGAAGGTTGAGAATTGTTCAAAGATTCCTTATTTTTGGTGGGAGCTTTGCATCTACGATTTAAATAAAATCGGAAAGAATTACCGTGTTTATACAACAAGAGAATCGGTATATATGGATTGGAAATCGCCTCAATACGAATATTTTGATAAAGTTCGAATTAAGGAAGGCGATTATGTTGTTGACGGCGGCGCCTGTTATGGCAATACCGCAATAGACTTTGCATACACGGTTAAAGAAAATGGCAAAGTGTATTCCTTTGAATTCCTGCCAGAGAACTTGCAGATTTTCAATAAGAACCTTGAACTCAATTCCGAATTAGCGTCACGGATTGAGATTATTCCTCATCCTTTGTGGAGCAATTCTTCACTGGAGCTATACGTAATTGATAACGGCCCTGGCACTCGCGTTTTGTCAACTCCGCCGGAAAAATACGATCTCAAAGTTGCTTCTAAATCAATTGACGATTTAGTCGACGAGGGAGTTATAAAACGAGTGGATTTTCTAAAACTCGATATCGAAGGCGCTGAATTGGAATGCCTTAAGGGTTCTGCAAAAACCATCCAACGTTGGAAACCCCAGCTTGCCGTATGCGTTTATCACAAACATGAAGATTTTATTCAAATTCCGCAATATTTGCACAATCTGGTTCCTGAATACAAATTTTATATGAAACATCACTCAGATTGTATTTTTGAAACCGTGTTGTATGCGGCAACTGATTAATAACCATTTCAAGTATTAGTTTATTATTGTAAGTTAACATTCAAAAAGAATCAGTAACCATCATGCATACAATTGGAATCATGCAGCCGTATTTCATGCCGTATATCGGTTACTGGCAATTATTGTCTGCTGTTGACGAGTATGTTATTTATGACGACGTTAATTTCATTAAAGGGGGCTGGATTAACAGAAATAACATTCTGATTAACAATACAAAGCATTTGTTTACTATTTCATTGAGTCATGCAAGTCCTAACCGCAAAATCAATGAAATCTCAATTGACGACAATTTCAACAAGTTTTTAAAAACAATTCAAAATAGTTATTATAAAGCTCCTTTTTATAATCAAACATTTAATCTAATCAAAAAAATATGTGATTTTCCGGGAGTCAATTTAGCAGATTTTATTTCCAACAGCATTCATGAAATTGTTTCCTATTTGAATATTAACACAAAGATATATCGTTCATCGGAACTGCAAGGCGTTCCAGAATCACGTGGTAAAGACAGAGTCGTCAATATTTGCAAGCGCTTACAAGCCAGCGCCTATATAAATGCCATTGGCGGTCAATCGTTATACGATAAAGAAGATTTTAAATTGCACAATATTGATTTGTTTTTTTTGAAAACGATTCCATTTGAATACCAGCAATTTAAAAAGCCCTTTATTGACGGGCTGTCAATTATTGACGTTCTGATGTTTAACAATCGTGAAAGCGTTTGTTCTTTATTACAAAACTATACGTTAATCTAAAAGGGAGCTTAAATGGGCAAAGTTGTCATTTTCGGAGCGACAGGATTACTCGGAGGCTATACATCTTATCTTCTTCGCGATAAATACGATTTTGTCGCAGTTGGCAAAAGGGCGTCTGATAACGGTTTTTTCAGTTCTCTGGGAATCCCTTATTATTCGGTAGACATTTCAAACCCTTTGGCTTTTTCACAACTGGACGCCATCCAGGATATTGACGCCGTTATTCATTATGCTGGCGCAATGCCGGCTACGATGGTTGGATATAAGCCGCAATTATACATCGACACCATTATCACAGGTACGTTGAATGTATTAAACTTTTGTGTGAAAAAGAATGTTTCCCGAATTGTTTTTTCCCATTCTCATGCAGATTCCGTTCATTTATGGGGAAAAACGCCAGTTCCGTCAGACTTCAATAAAAAGTTTCCACTTACTGGAGATCACGCAATCTATTCCATTTGTAAAAATACCGCAGTGGATATGATTGAACACTTTTTCCATGAATACGCAATCCGACGGTTTGTTCTCAGATTGCCCACTATTTATGGATTTCATCCTAACCCTTTTTACTATGTTGACGGAATCAAAAAGTGGGTTGCATATCGTTTATTAATTGATAAAGCGTTAAACGGCAGCGATCTGGAAATATGGGGAGATCCTCAACGGTTGAGAGAATTTGTCGGCGTCAAAGACTTTGTTCAATTGGTCGAATGCTGTTTGAAATCACAGCTCAATGGCGGCGTTTATAATGTCGGCTGCGGCAATCCGATAACATTGGAAAAACAGATTCAAACAATTGCCGACGTCTTTTCTCCGCCTCAGCACAAATCCAAAATTATATATTGTCCTGAAAAGAACAACGCTCCCGAATTTATTCATGACATTTCCAAAACTCGAAATGAATTGAATTATCAACCTCAATGCAGCTGCGAAGACACTTTACTGTACTTTAAACAAATGATGGAAGAAAATCCATTCAAACTGCTATGGGGCGATTACAATCCTGTTATTTAGAAGCGCCTGCAAATCAACTTTCATGAATTGTTAAAAACAAAATACAATACTGTAATTAGAGCTAACCCTCTCCTGTAAAACCGGAAAGACTAACCGATTCGTTTACTCCTGAACAGGCGCTTTCGAAACCATAGCCTCACGTTTATGCGTGACGGAATACCATTCGAAATAATTTATCAAATCGGATTAACATATTCAAAATGAATAATCCCAAGCTGTCAATTTCCTGTATAACGTATAACCACGCCAAATATATTCGTCAGGCGTTGGACGGGTTTGTTATGCAGAAGACGAACTTTCCGTTTGAGGTTCTGATCCATGACGACGCCTCGACAGACGGAACTGCGGATATTATTCGCGAATACGAAGCAAAGTATCCGGATATTATCAAACCGATTTACCAAACAGAAAATCAGTTTTCTAAAGGAATTTCTATTAGCAAAACCTTTATCTTTCCTCGCATTCAAAGCGAATACATGGCGATGTGCGAGGGCGACGATTACTGGACAGACCCGCTCAAACTGCAAAAACAGGTCGATTTTCTCGACGCTCATCCCGATTATTCCATTTGTTTTCATCCTGTTAGCGTACATTGGGAACTTTCTAATCGCCAACATGGCGATGATATATATCCAACGCCGAGAAAACGCTTTTATAAAACAACGCTTACTGTCAATGACATCATAAAAAGAAATTTTATTCAAACAAATTCTGTCGTATATCGATGGTCGCCAGAAACTGTTGATATATTTCCGAATGGGATTTTGCCAGGCGATTGGTTTTTACATTTAATCCACGCTCGACATGGTAAAATCGGTTTTCTTAACGATGTAATGGGCGTTTATCGTCGGCACGATAATGGCATCTGGCAAAAAGACTATATGCTAAAGTACGCAAAACAATACATTAATTTTTATAAGGCTTGCGATGTATTATTTGAATATAAAAAACATGCTCTATTCGATAAAAGAGCGCGTAATATAGTTGTTTTTTTATTTAGAGAATCTATAAAATATAATGATTTTTCGCAATTGTCTTTAATATATCCAGATTTCCCCAATGATATTCGGACAAGTTTTTTAAAACTATATGCAAAACGGTTTTTGAAAAAAGATCGTTTATCTTTCTGGGATGCAATGTTTAATCATTTGGCAATATTGATGTTGATCAGATATAATATTAAAATATAAGACAGCGGATTTTATTGAGCGCTATTTTATATATTAAACAATAATTATTTCATATTTTTAACCGCATGCAGACAATCAAACTTTCCATCTGTTGTATCACCTACAATCATGCCCCGTTTCGGAAGACGTCTCCCTTCGAATTGCGTGTCTGCCGCTGTATTATGGACTAATACAAGACGCTGATTTTTTCAAAAAATATCATGTTTATCTACTTGACTAAAATACTGAAACAGTTATAATAAAAATAACAAATTCTGTTTATAAGTTAAACTGGATAAGATATCTGGAAGTTTTTTGTTTTCAGCTAAAAAAGCGTGAAACGATTTTAGAATTTCCGATACATTACTAGTGAGTTTATTATGAAGCAATTGATTATCATTGGCGCACGCGGCTTCGGCAGAGAAGTTTATACAATGAGTTGTTTTTGTAAAGGCTATGGAACAGAATTTGTTGTTAAGGGCTTCTTGGACGACGATTCAAACGTGCTTAATGGAATGGGAGAATACCCTCCGATTCTGGGGCCAGTTGAAACATATTCCTTCAAAGAAGACGACGTTTTTGTTGTTGCTTTGGGGAATCCGCAAGCCAGAGAAAAATATGCCAATATTGCGCTGAATAATGGCGGCATTCCATACACATTAATCCATAATATGGTAAGGATTTCTCCTTTATCACACATTCAAATTGGTAAGGGCTGTATTATATTCGGTGAAGCTTCAATATCTACCGAAGTTATAATCAGAGATTATTCAGTTATCCTTGATTTTGCGATTCTAGGTCACGATGTGACTGTTGGTCAGTTTTGCCATGTCGGTTGTTTTAGTTTTTGTGGAGGCGGAGTAAATATTCAAGATCGAGTAGTTCTCCATCCTCATAGCTACATTGTTCCGCATCGAACAGTTGGAAAAGATGCAATTGTTGGCGCGGCTTCCGTAGTCCTGCGAAATGTTAAGCCAAATACTACGGTTTTTGGTTCGCCAGCAAAACGCGTGGACTATTAACTTTTTTGAAAGGATTTCACAAAATGGAAATCAATGAATTTATTGACAATGTGTCAGATCTGTTTGAAGAAAACACTGAAAAGCTTTTGCCTTCTACCAAAATTCGAGACATTAAAGGCTGGAACTCGCTTGTAGCGCTTTCAGTAATCGCCATGGTCGATGAAGAATACGGCGTCCTTTTGAAAGGAAACGATATTATGGAAGTTGAAACCATCCAGGATCTCTTTAATTCTGTAGAGCAAAAACAATAATGTCATTCCTACATATTAAAAATGTTAAGATTGCTGGTATTTCGACAGGGGTGTCAAAACGCATCATTGATAACATTAATGATGTTACAAACATTTCAGCTAACTATGACGTCCAAGATTTTGTCGCAACCACTGGCGTGCGTTACAGACGCGTTGATTTAGGTTTAACAACTTCAGATCTGTGCTATCATGCCACGGAACGTTTAATCTCAGATCTTGGCTGGAAAAAAGCTGATATCGATGGAATAATCATGGTAACTCAAACGCCTGATTATATTATTCCAGCGACAGCTTGTATTCTTCAAGATAGATTGCAGTTAAATAGGGAATGTTATGCATTAGACATATCTCTCGGTTGTTCGGGCTGGACATACGGTCTTAGCGTAGCGGCTTCTCTATTACAAAATGGAACGATGAAGAAACTCCTGTTATTAGCAGGAGACGCTCGCGGCTTGATAAAATCCATGGATTACACAAAAACAGATCCTCTTTTTGGACATGCCGGAACTGTAACTGCTTTGGAATATGCAGAAGGCGAAGAAGGATTCAGGTTTCATTTCGGCACCGATGGAAGCGGCTATGATGCAATCATCATACCAGATGGGGGCTGTAGAAATCAGGTTTCTCCAGATTCATTTAATGAAACAGAGTTTGAAGGAAAAACTTACAATCAGCTGCAAGCCCGAATGAAAGGCATGGATGTTTTTTCCTTTGGCATTTCCGTTGTGCCAAAATCTATTAAGAAATTAGCCGAGCATTTTGACTTGTCCCTGGATTCGATTGATTACTTTGTGTTGCATCAAGCAAATTTGAAAATGCTAGAAACCATTCGCAAACGTCTTAAGGCGCCAGAAGAAAAATTTCCGTACAGCTTATATGAGTTCGGTAATACGTCAAGCGCTTCAATCCCAATTACTATTACAACCCAGCTTGCTAATAAGGTTGCAAATCAAAAGACGAATTTTATTGCTTGTGGATACGGCGTTGGTTTGTCTTGGGGTACGGTTGCATTTGAAACTAAAAAACTGACGATTTCAGATTTAGTTGAGGTGGAATCATGACATTCAATCCTTTTTCTCTTGAAGGAAAAAAGATTCTTGTTACAGGCGCGTCTTCTGGCATAGGGCAGGAAACCGCAATTTCCTGCTCTCGCATGGGAGCGGAGATGATTATTTCAGGACGCAATGCGGAGCGTCTAAATCAAACTTTTAGCAATCTCGTTAGAAGTGGTCAACAAAACCATGTACAAGTAACTGCCGATTTGCTGATTCAAACTGAGTTAGAAAATCTTGTTTCACAACTTGAAAAGATCGACGGTCTGGTATTGTGCGCTGGCATTGCAAATACTAAGCCATTTCAATTTTGCACTCCAGAAAAATTCAAACAAATATTCGAGACTAATTTCTTCTCAACAATTGAATTGTTGCGGATTCTTTATAAAAAGAAAAAAATAACAGATGGCGGTTCGATTGTTATTATTTCATCTGTATCTGCTAATCGTTCCGATTTCGGAAATGGCATGTATGGCGCAACCAAGGCTGCCCTAAATTCAATGATGAGATATTGCGCCAATGAGTTTGCAATTAAAAAAATTCGTATTAATACCGTAATGCCTGGTATGGTATGGACCCCGCTCATTAAATCAGATATAATTACCTCAGAGCAATATCAGGAAGATATGAAGAAGTATCCTTTAAAGAGATATGGTCAACCGGAGGATGTTGCTAATGGGGTTATATATCTTCTGTCAGACGCTTCTACATGGGTTACTGGTACAACGCTTATAATAGATGGGGGGTTGAGTTTAGGATAGTTTAACAGCATGACTAAATACAAACTATCTATCTGTTGTCTCGCCTTCAACCACGCCAAATTCATTCGTCAGGCGTTGGACGGGTTTGTTATGCAACAGACCGATTTTCCGTTTGTCGTTCTGATTCATGACGATGCCTCGACAGATGGAACGGCGGATATTATTCGCGAGTATGAAGCAAAATACCCGGATATTATCAAACCGGTATACCAGACGGAAAACCAATGGTCTAAAAAGGTTAATGTCAGCTTATTTAATTTATCACGCATTCAGAGCGAATACGTGGCATTCTGCGAAGGCGACGATTACTGGACGGATCCTTTGAAGCTGCAAAAACAGGTTGATTTCCTCGATTCGCATCCAGACTATACAATTTGCTTTCACAAAGCAAAAGTTTTCTTTGACGAAGCTCCGGAAAACAGCTGGACGTACCCGTCAGACGAGTATTGCAAAGGGAGAACCGATTTCACGATTGACGATCTGTTTGAAAAAAACTTTACAACAACGGCGTCTCTGGTTTATCGTTGGGCGATTCCCAAGCATTTTGCCTTGGAAAACCTGCCTAACGGCATTCTGCCGTATGACTGGTATTTGCTTCATCTCCATGCAAACTTTGGGAAAATACACATGCTCAACGACGTTATGAGCGCCTATCGACGCCAGCCGGGCGGGATTTGGCAATCCAACTTTTACGTAAAATACGGAGACAAGCACTACAAGTTTTTTGACGAAGTCAATAAAGTTTATAACTATAAATACAACGACAAGGTTAAAGAGTTACAGAGCTTTTTCCTTAAAAAAGTTATTGCAGAGTCCATTGCAGCAAACGATTTTCAGGCGCTGCAAAACATCACAAATCTGCCGCTGCAATCGCTCGATTTTCCTAACAAGATAATCATCCCAGCCGAGGAGTACAATCTTAAAAAGAAAATAATCAACAAGATTTCCAAACTCCTGGGCTGCGGAAGCGTATTTTTACCCTCGGACTGGGTGTAACGCGATTCTGTAAATCAAATTATTATTCCTTTTTTCGTCCGCAATGATCAAAGACGCAGAAGTTCTTTTCGTCAATGCGGGCGTTGGAAATGGAATAGTCTGCGATTTTGCGTTGATGTTTCCACATGACGTACGACAAGCTCAGCTGATCCCGCTGGGTGAAATGAACGATTTCGTTTGCCCAGTCGTCCATGAGTTGAACGATTGCGGGGTCGTTATGACGGCGGTACAGAATATTCGTCTCGTTCAAGCCGTAGTTGGCGGGAAAGCCTTCATGACGGTATTTTTCCATCTGCTCCTGTCCCAAGACAGGATCAATCATTCCATACTGCATTACGTGGTCGTACTCTTTATACAAACAGTC
Organism: Thermoguttaceae bacterium; assembly: GCA_017407125.1. Lineage (GTDB taxonomy): Bacteria > Planctomycetota > Planctomycetia > Pirellulales > Thermoguttaceae > RUG11551. The sequence continues at coordinate 336,633 of JAFQXE010000045.1, read as the reverse complement.
CAAAGCAAAATGAGTAGGGACAAGAAAATCCGTCTTTCTCCGCTTTATTTCCTCGAACAGCCACGGCGTTAAAATGTTGACGTTTGCGTCCAGATAAAGGCTTTCTTCGTATTCCGGAAAAAAACAATGCGCCAGGATTTTATGCCGCCGGGCGTTGCGAATGACGTCCAAATCCGTAAACACCAGAGGGCGAATGTCCCAGATTCCGAACTGCTGCTGAGCGATAAGCTCCTCGTCGTCCGTAAAGCAGACGTAATCCCAATCGAAATCGGTGTAATGAAAACACGCGATCTGAGACAGGTCGTCGTAACGGTTGGTAATGCACGTATAGACGACTTTTTTCGCCTGACGCTTGCTTTGCGCCTCGCGGAAGTCGGCAATCGTCTTTTCAGACGGTTTATAAACGTTCGCCAGCGGATAGCGGCCGTATCGCAAATAATGCGACAGCGGATTGATGGGCAAGTCCGGGCGCCGTTCCATATATGCGGCGCCGTCAAAGCGTTCAGACGGATTGAACCCCTTCTTCCACCCTTCCCGCATGTAATGATCCAGCGGCGTGTCGTCTCCGCGGCGTCCCCAGCCGGACTGACGAATATAATACTCCTCGTCCCACAGCCCGGACTGCAAAATCAAAACTTTGTCTTCCAGATACTGCAATCGGGATTCCATGTCGGCGTAAATCTTGCCGAACAAAAGTCGATAGATGCGTTTGAGGATACTTTTCACGATGTACGTTGTTTATAAAGTAATTTAGGCGAGAAGGATTCGACAGTCTCTGTTTGAAAACGCAATTAGCGCTCCCAAAAACAGAACTTCAGGAACTGTGATTTGCGTTTTTCCTCCCCAGGTAAAAGGCGATAATTCCTGCCATCGAGGCAATATTAATACCGATTCCGGCAAAAGCCCGACGAGGCATTACAATCAGTTTGACGCAGTTTATCAAAAGCCCTTTCAACGCGGTAAAAAAATGAATTCCGTTGACTTTCAACCCTGCCATCCGAAAGTAATACTGATTAAACAGTTTTGCCGCTATATACGATTCTCTGTAACTGCGTTTCCAGTAATATCGACACGTACCGCGGGAAGCTGGCTGCAATTCAACAACGGCGGCTTTGAACGTTTTGATTATCAGCGCGTTCAATTTTTGAAATAAAAAGAACGCCAAATCGGAATCTTCGCCGCCTGTTTTTCCAAACTCCGGATTAAAGGGCGCTTCTCTCTGCTTTAACAACGCCATTCGATACAGCGTGGAATTCGTAGCCGCCGATTCCAGCTTTTGTCCCTCTTGGAACATGCCCTGATAATCGCGAATCCCTTTCAGGTACTCTGGAAAACCGGGTTCGTATTCCTGAATTACTGTCCCGTAGACCACGTCGGCGTTATATTCCCCCTGGACTTCAACCAGCTTTTCCAGCCAATCGGGCTGCGCCCATTCGTCGTCGTCGATAAAGGCGAGAAACTCCCCGCGACATTCCGTCACACAGCGGTTGCGCGCAATAGCGATGTTCGGCTCCGGTTCGCAATAATAGCGAATCTCGATTCCCTTTTCCTTCGCCTCGTCCGCAATCTGTTCGATAACCGCCTTTGATCCCTGCGAGGCGTCGTTTTCCGTTACAACGATATCAAACGGAATGGACGTCTGCTGGTCAATAAGGCTCCGAAGGCACTTTGCAATGCCTTCAGGACGCTTATACGTACAAACTCCGACAGTTACCAGCGGGGAAGATTGCGACATCTTTTAAAGTTGAGAGTTGCGAGTTACGTCTCCGGGGGGCGGGTATTACCCGCCAAAAAACAAACAACATTTGATTATCGCGGACAATGTCCGCTCCCCAGAAATAACTCCTCACTCCTCATTCCTAACTCCTAACTATTCACCGTATCCATGTGGATGACTCTTGTGCCATTTCCAGGCGGTTTCGACAATCGCTTCGATACTGGGATACTTTGGTTCCCAGCCGAGTTCTTTGCGAATCGTTTCCGACCCGGCAATGAGCGTCGCAGGGTCGCCGGGGCGGCGGTCGACGACGTCGGCGGGAATTGGATGTCCGGTAATCTGTCGAGCGGCTTCAATCACCTGTTTGACGGAATAGCCGGCGCCGTTGCCGAGGTTGTATTTTCGGCTTCCCTTATCCAGATCGTTCAGGGCGAGAATGTGCGCCTGAGCGAGGTCTTTGATGTGGATGTAATCTCTAACGCACGTTCCATCCGGCGTGTCGTAATCGTCGCCGAAAATCTTGAGACGGTCGCGCTGACCTAACGCGACTTGCAAAACCAGCGGAATGAGGTGGGTTTCCGGGTGATGGTCTTCCCCGCGGGATTCAGACGCCCCCGCCGCGTTGAAGTACCGCAAAGCGCAGTATTTAATCTTGCCGGTTTTGTCCAGCCAATGCAGGAACCGTTCGATAATCGACTTGGATTCCCCGTACGGGCTGCCGGGCACGATGCGCTCTTTTTCGGTAATCGGGATAGTTTCCGGAGCGTCGAACAGATTGGCGGTTGACGACAAAATGAACTTTCGGACGCCGTGGTCGTCCATGCTTTCCAGCAGCCGCAGCGCGTTGGTGACGTTGCAATCCAGGTACTTAAACGGGTTCTGCATGGATTCGCCCACCAACGAATAGGCGGCGAAGTGCATCACCGCTTCGATATCCGGGTGCGCCTTAAAGGCGGCGTCAATATGCGTTCTGAACGCCAAGTCGCCCTGAATAAACGTCGCTCCCGGATGAACCGCCGCGCGATGTCCCTGAAACAGGTTGTCGAAAACAACAACGTCGTAGCCGGACTCAACCAGCATTTCCGTCGCCACAGAACCAATATACCCGGCCCCGCCGGTAACCATTACTTTCATCAGAATTCCTTTGTATCCGCTCTAAAACAAAATGTATACGCGTACCCAGTCAGAAACGAGAAACGGGAACCCGCCCTTTCAAATACAGTTTCCGACTGACATAAACCTATAATACTACAAATATATTATACAACACGATTATAAAAAGTCAAGAAAATATTGAGAGAGGAAGGAGATTTTTTTCGGAGTGCGGGAGCGCAGCTCCCGGCGGCGAGGCGCCGCTCCCAGTCCGCGCTACCGCGCGAGACGTTTTATAAACGCTCCCGTTGGTCGCTTATCGCCACTTTATATTATCTTTAATAAAACGACGAGAACAACGAAAATAGTTTCTACGTCGAAAACGCTAGAACCGTTTAAAAGAAAAAAGCGAGCTGTCGCTCGCTAAAAGAAAGCGAGAGTTTCACTCTCGCATTCCGATAGAATTTTACTCTCATTCGTCGTTAATTCCAAACTGAAGCAGTCTGGCGGAGTTCGCCAAAACGAACAGTTCTCCAACGTTGTGAAGAATCGCGCCCATCAAGGCGTTGATATATCCCATTGACGCCAGCGTTACAAAGAGAATCGAAATGCCGGCTCCTAAAAGGATGTTGGTATGAATCGTCCACTGAGTTCTGCGCGCCAGGTCGACAGTTTGCGGCAAGCGGCGCAAGTCGTTTGTCAGCAGAGCGACGTCCGCGCTTTGCAAAGCGATGTCCGACGCGACAGCGCCCAAGGCGACGCCGACGTTTCCAGACGCCAAAGCAGGCGCGTCGTTGACGCCGTCGCCGACCATCATGACGATTCGCCCCTTGGCTTTTTCGGACGCAACCACTTCCAGCTTCTGTTCCGGAAGAACTTCGGCGATGATCTTGTCCATGCCCAGGTCGCCGCCGATTTGGGCTGCCACCTGACGCCGGTCGCCGGTAAGCATGATCTCGCGGTCAATGCCGAGTTTTCTCAGCTGAGCCAGAGCCTGACGCGCTTCCGGACGCGGGCGGTCTGCCAGCATAAAGCAGCACAGAGCTTCAACCAGAGTCTGCGTTTCGTTGATTTGAACTTTTCTGCCCAGCCAAACCAAGGAGCCGAGGAAATCGGGAGCGGGCGGGAGCTGAAACCCTTCGTCGCGAAGCCATTCGTAACGACCCAGATACCACGTCTCGGTCGATTCTTCCAGCAAAACGCCTTTGCCGGAGATTTCACTCAGGCGTCCGGACTCGATTTTGACTTTCATTCCCTTCGCGTCTGCCGCGGCGGCAATAGCGCGGGACGCCGGGTGCCGGCTGGCGACAGCGAGTCGGAAACCCTCAAAGAGCAGCTTGTCGTTGTCCCATTCCTTGGCAACGTCTTCGTTAGTCGGGCGGATATCCGTCAGCTGAAGCGCGCCGAGTGTAACAGTTCCCGTCTTGTCGAGAATGCACGTGTCGATATCCGCCATCTGTTCCAGAAAGCGGGTGTTTTTAATGAGAATTCCCAACCGGCTGGCGGCGGCAAGAGCGGCAACCATGGCAGTTGGGCCCGCCAGAATCAACGCGCCAGGGCAGCCGACAACCAGAACCGCAACGGCTCTGCCGATGTCGCGATACAAAAACAGGACGATGCCCGCTACAGCCAAAATAACCGGAACGTAATACACCGCGTACTTTTCGATCAGCTTCATAATCGGCGTTTTGGACTGTTCCGCTCCGCGAAGCAGTTCGACAACGCGTCCCAACGCAGTCAGGTCGCCCGTCTTGGTAACTTTGATCTGCATGATGCCCGTCAGGTTGACGGTGCCAGCAAAAACGGAACTGCCCTTTTTCATGTCAACCGGGAGAGATTCGCCGGTAATGGAGGACTGGTCAACCGTCGATTCCCCGCTGATAACGTCGCCGTCGCCGGGAATGACGTCGCCGGGATGAACGACGCAGACGTCGCCGACTTTCAGGTCGTTGGTCGGGATTTCCTTTTCCGTGCCGTCTTCCAGAAGAATCGTCGCGGAACGGGAATGAAGCCGTCGCAAACCCTCAATGGCGGACTGGGCGCCCAAAATCGAACGTTCTTCCAGGAACCGCCCGAGGTTCATAATAATCGGAATGAGCGTCGCGGTTAAGAAATCGTGGTTTGCCATGGCTGCCAGCGTCGCCAGGGCAACCAGCTGTTCCGTCATAACGGTGTTGGTCGCGCTTCGGCTGAAAAGCCCTTTGGCGGCGATGTAGAAAATCGGCAGCGAGACAATCAGCGACGCCAGCATGATAACAAAGTCGGCGACGTCGCGCATGCCTGCCGAGCCGTAGTATTTCTGCCACAGACCGACGCACAGCAGACCGCCTGCCAGCATGGCGGATCCAAGCTGAACGACAATCTTCGCCCGCTCCTGAACGGTCAGCGGAGCCTCTAATTCTCGAACCCGTTTGGATAACGGATTATTCACAGCCGAATTTTCCTGCGTAGGGGATACGGTTGACATATTCTAGTTCCTATGTGAATGTATTAACTTTTGTTGTTTGAGTTAGGAGTGAGGAATTAGGAGGGAGGAGTTGTGAGTTCTCCTATTTTCCTCCCTCGTCCGGGAGAACGACTTTCGTTTCCGGCGGGAGGAATCGCAGCTGTCCGACGTTGTCGAAAACTTCTTCTAACGTTTCCAAATAAACGCGCTGACGAACGACGTCTTTGTTGTTTTGGTATTCCTGATAAACCGGTTCAAAGCGGTTGTACATCGCCTTTGTTTGAGCCAGCAGTTTTTCCTTATACGCTTTGGCGTCCTGAATCATCGCGTTGCTGGCTTTTTCCGCAGCGGGAACAACCTGACTGGCGTACTTTTCCGCTTTGTAACGCTGTTCCTCAATTTGAGTTCTGGCGTTGCGAACGTTCTCAAACGCCTGATTGACGTGCCGCGGCGGGTGAATTTCCCGGAACTCAACGGAAACGATTTCAACGCCCAGGTCAAGCTCGTTGACGCGATTCATCGCCTCAAATCGAACCTGCTGTTCGAGGGCGGAATGGTCAACTTCGCAAAGAGCTTCTTCGTGATCGTGGTCGTGCCCGTCATGGTCATGATCGTGATCATGCCCGTGAGCGTGATGATGATGGTGTTTATGACTGTGCTTGTTAATCGTGGTCGGTTTAGCCTGCTCGGTTTCAGCGGTCGCGGCTTCTTCTTCGCCCTGACGCTGTCGAAGCAGGTCGTCAATAGTCCAGTTCGCCGCCGTTTGCGTGAACGCCGTCAGAACGAGATCGTGTAAAAACGCCTCGGGATTGTCAACGCCGAGACGGAACGCGATCGGGTCGGAAACCTTGTACTTGACGACGATTTTGGTTTGAATGACGTTCATGTCGCCCGTCAGAGCGTAGCCTTCCAGAAGCGGGTCAATGCTGTCCAGCGACCCCATATCGTCCGACAACGGCTTGAAAATCTCGTTGATTTCCAGCTGCTCGATTTTCAATTCCGGCGTCTGAATGACTTCGTCAATCGGATACGGGAGCGCAAGCGCCAAGCCCGGCTTCATGATTCGTCCGTCGCCCTCGCCCTGAAGTTTGCCAAACCGCATGAGCATGCCAACGTTGCCCGGCTTCACCGACGTTATTCCTGAAAACCAGAACAGAATCACCAGCAATAAAACTATCCATTTGAATAGTTTCATCCCGGCGTCCAGCCCGGCGTAAACGGCTTTGGATGTTTTCTTTTGAGCCATGATTAGGATATGATTAAATGTACTGTTACAATTTCAAGGGGAATGCTGTTAGTTCGTTACGGAGCAGGCGCCGGCTGAACGGGAGCCGGAACTGGCTGAACCGGCGCGGTAATGTTTGCCGGGGCTTCGCCTTTGTTCGGTTCTTCAAAGAGCATCTTGAAGAACTCGTTGTCGTTGCGAAGGACAATCGTCGCGTTGCCGTTAAGGGTGTTGCGAAGCGTCTGCATGGATCGCCAGAAGGAATAGAATTCCGGGGCGAAGCTGTTCGCCTTGGCGTCGATTCGGGTCGCTTCCTGTTCCGCCTCGCCGATAATCTTGCCGGCTTCCATGCGTCCGGCGGTTTGAAGCTCTTCCGCCTTCAGGTCAGCGTCTTTTTTAATCTTGTCGGCGTCTTTGTCGCCCTTCGCCTTCAGTTCGCTTGCCAGCTTGACGCGTTCCGCCCGCATGGAATCCAAAATCGTTTTCATGTTGGTTTCCGGAACGGACATTCTCTTGATACCCACCTGTAACACGTCGATGCCGTAATCTTTGCGAATGGAGCCTTTGATTTCGCGAAGGATGTTCTCCTCGATCTCTTCGGCGCAAATCTCGTTTTCGTTTGTCGAAACGAGAGACGAAAGCGAGTAGTTCCCGACGAATCGGTTTTCGCTGTCAACGACGACGCCTTCCAACGCCTTTTGAGCGGACTCAATAAGCGCATGATTTAAATCCATGGATTTCGATTGTTCACGGAATGTATCTTCACGACTGAGCGATTCCAAATACAACAGCGGATCGTCAACTTTCCATACGACGTACGTCAGAAGCTGGATGCTGTACTGTTCTTTTGTCAGCATGGACGCGTGCGGCGTGTTGAAAATGCGCTTTCTCATGTCGATGGAATGAGCCTTTTCAATGGGCCACGGAAGCTTCCAGTATAGCCCTGCGTCTTTAACCGTGCGAATCGGGCGGTCAAATCGCGTTACGACCGTTTGCGTTCCTTCTGAAACCTGGAACGACATGCCGTACGCCAAAAGCAGAGCGACCAAAAACACGCCGATGGCAATTCGTAAAATGTAAGACCTCAAAGGGGTAACGTTTGACGTTGTTACAGTATTTTCTGTGGACATGGTTGGTTGAAAATGTTATGTTGAGTAATTGAATTATTGAGTTGCGAGTTGTGAGTTGCGAGAAACGCCTCCGGGGGGTGGGTATTACCCGCCAAAAAACAAACAACATTTGATTATCGCGGACAATGTCCGCTCCCCAGAAAAAGCTCCTCACTCCTCATTCCTAACTCCTAACTGTATTTCATTCCGCCTGAATCAGTCCGGGCATGGCAGACGGCTTTTTCGCTTCCGGCTGCTGACTCATATCCCAGTACAAAGGCAGATTTTTGTCAATTAAAACAATGCGTTTATTCGCCAATGACTGCTCAATCGTATTGAGCCAGTATCGGTTCTTAAACGCCTGCGGCGATTCTTTATAGGCTTCTCCAACGGCGAGGAATTCGGACGAGCGTTCCTGAGCGGCGGAAATGCGTTTGTTCGCCTCGATTTTCGCCGAAACGACTTCTGCATAGGATTCCATCTGCGCCTGAAGCAGTTTGACGTCGCGCTGTCCTTCTTCTTTAATCATGTTCGCCTTGACGTTGATTTTGGCGGAAATGACGCCCAGATAATCTTCGGCTACGTCTACCGGCGGATGAAGGTTAAGCAGACAGACGTCGATAATTTCAACGCCGAGGTCGTTTTTGTCACAGAACGAAGTCAAGCGGTCTTTGATTCCCATAGCAAACGCGTTGCGGTCAATTTCAAGAACCTGCTTGATGGTTTTGGATCGGGTCATTTCCATCAGCGCCCGATAGCCGTACGATTCAATGGCGTCTTTGGGGTTTTGGCACGAAAAGACGTATTTCATAAATCCTTCTTTGTCTTCCCGGATTTTATAGACGACCATCGCGTTGACGACAATCGTTTCATGCCCTGCGCCCAACAGGAGATCAAATTCCTCTCCGTGCGTCTCCGTCCATAAATAGGCGTGCAATTCGTCTCCAGAATGCTCGGCGTCTTCGTCGTGAGCAAACCCAATCGGAAGACGAACCGCCTGTTTGACCGGGTACGTTTTTATCTCTCCCAGCGGCCACGGCAGTTTGAAGTACAGACCCGGCGTGAGCGGTTCTCCCGTGATTTTACCGCAATTGAGCCGGACGCCCATTTCTCCCAGGCGGACAACGCTCATCGACGTCAGCGCCCACGACAACAAAAAGACCATCAGCAGAGCGGGAACCGTCGCCCGAGCAACAAATCGAATCGCCCACGACGAACGGAAAGAAATGCCGTATTTCTTTTCTAGCGTATTGAACAAACCGGAAATCGGGTTGCCCAAAACAAATATCAAACTTCGCGACGTTAAATCGACAGGCGACGTAAACTGAGTTGGATTCTTCGAACGGTTGAGCCAGCCCATCAGCAGTCGAGCGAACAGTTCTACTCCAACGGCAATCGCCCAAATAATCAGAACGCGCGTAAACCACGCTTCTCCAGAGCCGATCCACGACTTTGCGATAAACATCACGCCGGTAACAAGGCAGAGAATCTGAAGCTCTCTCATCGCACCGGAAAGCCCGGAAGCTTCCGGCAAATCGTCTGAAGATGCGGCTTCAAAAGAATGAGCGAAGATCAGCCAGATACAGCTAAAAATGAACCCGAAAATTCCCAACAGAGTCGCCTGAGGCGTTTCGTAAGCAAAAAACTCACCCGTTCCCTTGTTGAGTTCAAAGAACAGATAAACCCCCGCCAGCGTTACAATCGCGGTTGGAATCAACCCCAAAAGCCAGAAATGAATCGAACGCCCCTGCTCAAACTCAATGATATATGGGTTTTCCAAATCTGCGTTCGATTCCGCTCTTCCCCATTGCGGAGGTCGCCACGACTGCGCTTCAACCAGACGATACCGCAATCGGGCGGCGTGAGACGAAAGCCACGCGGTTATGGTCGCCAACGCAAAAACAAGCGTCAACGCCGCCAGCGTCGTACCGGAAATGCCTTTTATTACGCACGATCCGGCAAACGCCCCAATCGTGGCAAGACCCAGGAAAACCGTTGCAGTCAAACACAGCCCCGTATAGGAACCGTCTCCCCCGCGAACGGGCTTTTTGTTATCTAAACTGGATATATCACTCATTTTCTTAATACAAATTAGTACATCTAAGACGCTACTAAAATATTACCTATCTTATGTAGTATAGCATAAATTCTCAAATTATAAAGACTCTGCCCTAAAAAATCTTTAATATTTTGAAAAGTATTTTATTTCTTTTACGATATTTAGAGCGTTTTGTTCGAAGAACGGGAGAAAAATATTTATATTTAACAGAGATTTATTATTATAATTGTTTATAGGTAAAAAATAGAATATAGCGCGAAGCGCTTCAGCTAGAACCGCTGCGCGGTTCTATTCCGGGGGCTAACGCACCCCGGCTCGCCTAATTACTAATCACTAATTACTCATTACTAATTAAAAAAAGCGGGCGGAAGATCACTCTTCCGTCCGCTTTTAAATTTGCGTTTTCAGGTCATTAGAAAATGCCCATCGCTTCGAGGCTGTATTTGACGATCAAACCAGCGGCAACAACGGAGACCATAGACATCAACTTGATGATGATGTTCAAAGACGGACCAGTGGTGTCTTTGAAGGGGTCGCCAACGGTGTCGCCGACAACGGTCGCTTTGTGAACGTCAGACTTCTTGCCCATGCCTTCTCCCAGAGCGCCGGTTTCAACGAATTTCTTCGCGTTGTCCCACGCACCGCCAGCGTTGGCCATGTAAACGGCAACGCAGAAGCCAGAGGTCAGAGCGCCGACCAGCAAGCCGATAACGCCGGTAACGCCAAGGAAGAATCCGACAACCAGAGGCAGAGCCAAACCGAGCATAGCCGGCATGATCATTTCCTTCTGAGCAGCCTGAGTTGAAATGGCAACCGGGCGTTTGTAGTCCGGCTTGGCTTTGTATTCCATAATGCCCGGGATTTCGCGGAACTGACGGCGAACTTCCAGAACCATGCCGTTAGCGGCGCGGCCGACGGCGAGCATCGTCAAAGCGCCGAATACGAAGACCGCCATAGCGCCCATGAACGCGCCGACGAGTACTTTCGGGTTGAGCAGGTTGCAGGAGTAGAAGTTCATCCAGTCCATCATGTTGGCCTTTTTGACGGAAACCATATCAGCAGGTTCTCCAATGGTTGCCGGAACGAACGGAATGACTTCAGCGGCAGCATCGTCAATCAGAACGGGACCTTTCTTCGTATCCAGAGCCTTCCAGGCTTCGTTAGATTGCTTCCATGTGATTTCGGAACCCTTGTAAATCGGGGAGTCTTCGCGCGGGTTGGAAGCCTGATCCGGCATGACGAGGTAGGTTTCCGGGAACCATTCGGAAGTAGCGGCTTTGCGAGCTTCGTCAGTCGCGGTTTTACCAGCGTAGTAAACGACGAACTTGTCAGAAACCTTGTAGAAACCAGCCTGTTCAGCAGTGGCTTCGTTGTTTTCCAGCTGTTTGACAGCGGTCGTTCCCCAACGTTCAAAACCAACGCGGACTTCTTCGACGTAGGCAGCCAGAAGAGCCAGAGCGGTCAGAGCGGCAGAACCAATAGCGAATCCCTTGCCAGTAGCGGCAGTGGTGTTTCCGAGGGAGTCCAGAGCGTCAGTGCGCTGACGAACTTCCGGCGGGAGTTCGGACATTTCGGCGTTTCCGCCAGCGTTGTCAGCAATCGGGCCGTAAGCGTCGGTTGCCAGAGTAACGCCCAGCGTAGAAAGCATACCGACGGCGGCGATGCCGACGCCGTACAGACCCAAAGCGAACAATTTGACGTCGTTGAAAACGCCCTTGGTCGCGCAGGCGAACGCCAGAATCGTGGCAACGCCAACGATAACGACCGGCATCCAGGTGCTGTACATACCTTCTGCAATACCAGCGATAATAACGGTAGCCGGACCAGTCTTGCCTTGTTCAGCAATGTCCTTGGTCGGTTTGAATTCGTAAGACGTGCAGTATTCAGTCCACTTGCCAATGAAGATGCCGGCGAACAGACCAACGACAACGGAGAAGCCGATGTATTCAGCCTGGGTGCCCTTCATCATGTAGTAGCCAAGGAAAATTGAAGCTAAAGCAATGAAGATTGACGGGACATTAACGCCCTTGCCCAAAGCCTTCAGCAACGTACCCTGATCGGCGTTTTCTTCGGTGCGAACCAGGAAGATGCCGAAAATCGACAGAGCGATACCGACAGCAGCCAGAAGGATCGGGAGGAACAGAGCGTTCATCTGAAGTTCCATGGAACCGCCCATCGCGGCGAAGGCGGCAACGCCCAACGCGGCGGAGGACAGAATAGAACCGCAGTAGGATTCGTAAAGGTCAGCGCCCATGCCAGCGACGTCGCCAACGTTGTCGCCAACGTTGTCAGCAATGGTGGCGGGGTTGCGCTTGTCGTCTTCCGGAATGCCGGCTTCAACTTTACCGACGAGGTCAGCTCCGACGTCAGCGGCTTTGGTGTAGATACCGCCGCCAACACGAGCGAACAAAGCCTGGGTGGAAGCGCCCATTCCGAAGCACAGCATAACAACCGTGATTTCGGTCAAGGACATGGTCCAGCCGTACTGCGGGAAAATCCAGTACAGAGCGCCAAACCAAAGAACAATGTCAATCAAGCCCAAACCGACAACGGTCAGCCCCATAACAGCGCCGGAACGGAAGGCAACCTGAAGACCCTGATTCAAGGACTTCATAGCGCCAGCGGCGGTGCGAGAGGACGCCCATGTCGCGGTTTTCATGCCGCACCAGCCAGCCAAGCCGGAGAAGAAACCGCCGGTAAGGAAGGCAAACGGGACGATCTTATTTTGAACGCCAAGACCCCAAGCCAGATAGGCGAGGAAGGCGAAAATGAACACGAATGTAATACCGACAACGCGGTACTGCTGCCACAGATAGGCGTCAGCGCCTTCACGAACGGCGGCGGCGATGGAAACCATTTCTTCGTTTCCTTCGTCAGCGGCTTTCATTTTGACGTAGAACGCGCGGGCAAAGCAAAGAGCGGCAATAGCGCCAGCCAGGGCAATGAGCCAGTATTTGCCGTAGGTTCCGTTGAATTCTTCACGAACTTTAACGGTTTCTTCTTCGGCAGCGGCTTCTTCAGCAGCAGGAGCGGCTTCTTCGGTTACCGGAGCGGCTTCTTCAGCAGGAGCGGCTTCTTCAGCGGGAGCGGCTTCTTCGGTTACCGGAGCGGCTTCTTCAGCAGGAGCGGCTTCTTCAACAGGAGCGGCTTCTTCGGCAGGAGCGGCGGGAACGTCTTCTGCCGGGGTAACAGGGGTTTCTTCAGCGGGAGCGGCGGGGGCTTCTTCAGCTACCGGAGCAGCTTCTTCAACAGCCGGGGCTTCTTCAGCCGGAGCGGCTACAGTGGATTCCGGCGCGGCTTCCGCAGGAGCTGCCTCTTGGGCGAGCAACTGGGAACCAAACGCCAATCCTAACGTTGCCAATAAGGCAAACATCCAGGTTGACTTCATGAGTCTGATTCTCCTAAAAAAATGGTAAAATGAATAATACAATACTGAAAGAAAGACTTTTTAATAATAATCCCTATTTCAGCGATTCTAACTTAATTGCGTATAATTTTATCTATTGAGATATTTATGTCAAGGGGGAGAACAAGACTTTTAACAAGAGAATCGAAATAAAAAACTAAAAATGCAAATGAGAACGAAAAACGCACAAGGAAGCATCCCGTGATTCTTCGTTCTCCTGATTTGTTCAACAGAGCTCAATCTCTGTTCTGATCGAATTTTTTCGCGGCGACAAGCATGCCTTGCAGCGTCATGTTTTCTACGTAAATGGCTTTGATTCCCATGTTATTGCAAACGACGTCGCCCGCTCCGCCAGAAACAAAAATAACCGGAGTGGAATTGTATTCCTCTTTAACCAGACGTTTCATGCGTTCGAGAATGCCGCACGCCATATTGATTGCGCCAAATTCCATCGCCTGACGCGTATTTTTACCACAAGCAGTCGCCTGGATATCTTCAGGAATATGATTGATTTCAGGCAAAAAAGCCGTCTTGTTATGAAGAGCTTCCAACGCTATATGAATGCCGGGAATAATCTGCCCTCCAAGATACTTTCCATCTGGCGAAACAACGTCTACAGTCTGCGCCGTACCTATGTTGCTGACCAATGCAGAACGATTTGGGGTTTTGGCATTCGCGGCGTACAGAGCGGCAAACAAGCGGTCTGATCCAACGGCTTTTTTATCGTCAACCTCAACTTCGATTGGAACGTCGGCGTCATTCCAAAACTTCAAGCTCAGCGACGGTTTAATAAGCGGGCGGAGCCGTTCCCACAATTCCGGACAAACCGACGATACATGCACCTGACATTGAGACCAGTTCGACGTCAAACCAATTACAGAATCAAACCAATTCTGAAGCGGTTTTTCCCAGTCTGCAACGCTTCTGGGAAGGGTCAGGAACTCTTGTTCCGTTCCAACAACAAAATCCAATTTGGCAGCGCTGTTTCCAATATCAATCAGGAGATAACTCATCGTAGGTAGGGGTAGGGATGGGAAGGGGGAGGGGTGTGTTAGTTAGGAGTTAGGAAGGAGGAGTGAGGAGTTGTTTCTGGGGAGCGGACATTGTCCGCGATAATCAAATGTTGTTTGTTTTTTGGCGGGTAATACCCGCCCCCCGGAGACGTTTCTCCTAACGTCTCACTCCTAACTGAATTCTACATCATGTTCAACTTTGGCATAACAGGATTCGCTTTGACCTGTTCCAACAGGTTAACTGCAATCTGATCAAAAATACCCATTATATCAGAATTGCTTTCAAGATCAAACAACGATCCTGAATCCTCGTATTTTCGAATTTCAGGCGAGAACGGAACTTCGCCCAAAAACGGGAGTCCGTTCGCTTGAGCGTACTGTTTGACGCCGCCAGACCCGAAAATGTCATGTTTTTTGCCGCAGCCGTCGCAGAGGAAATAGCTCATGTTTTCTATCAGCCCCAACATCGGCTTTTCAATCTTTTTGACCATGTCGACAGCGCGAACAGCGTCAATCAACGCGGTTTTTTGCGGCGTGCAGACAATAACCTGTCCGTTGAGCGTGGTAAGCTGATTGAGGGAAATCGGGACGTCGCCTGTTCCGGGGGGGAGGTCGATAATGAGATAGTCCAGCTTTTTCCCAGACGGGTCAACCCAGTTGGTATGGTTAAGCATCTGATCCAGAACGCTGTGAACAAGCGGACCGCGCCAGATAATCGCTGCGTCTGTTGGGCACATGTTCCCAACGGAAAGCGTCGCGATTCCGTTAACGTAAATCGGCTGAATGAGGTCGTTCTCGCTCACCGCATTGTCAACGACGCCTAAAATGTGGGGTATCGACGGACCGAAAATATCGGCGTCGAGAAGCCCGACGGACAGTCCCTGCCGCTTTAACGCCAGAGCGATTAACGCTGAAACAGAGCTTTTTCCGACTCCGCCTTTTCCCGATCCGATTGCAATTGTTTTCATTGGATTAAATGTTGATTATACAGTCTAAAAACTTTTAGGATTATCCGAAAGCTGCGTACATTTTGTAAACAGCCGCGACCGCGTTCTGATTTTTATTCTCGCAACTCGCAACTCGCAACTCGCTACTCTCCTGAAAGTAAATTTATTATCATCTCGACAAATTCCGGCTCGGCAGACGCCGTTGGAGCGCGGAAAAAGTTCACGTCCAGCTTTTCGCACGTCTGAGCCGCCAGAAAATCCAGGTCGTAGGCAATTTCCATATTATCGAGCGAAAATCCCAGCGGAACGAGTAAAACCGCACAATCCGGACTGTTCTTCGCGAGGCTTTCAATCGCCTCGACCGGGTCTGGACCAAGCCACTCTCCCGGCGCGCCGGTCGGCTTGCTTTGCCATACTTTAATTACGTCTGTCAAACCGATTTGTTTGGAAATCCGTTCGATCAATTCCCCAAACCTCGCGTCGTAACTTGAAGTCTCAGCCCAAGTTACGGGCAACGAGTGAGCGCTGAGCATTACTTTTATATTTTTTTCGCCCTGATTCTCTAAAAACTTTAAGCCTTTGAGAACCGTAGACGCTCCGCAGCGGATAAACTCCTCTCGCGAGGCGTACGACGGCAAAAACGTAAAAGCAGGTTTGCGCTCCGTCCCGAGTGCGGCTACGGCGGCGTCAATCGCCTTTTGGAACTTGCCGTTCATGTACTCCGATTCCAGCGGGGTTGGAATGAACACCGCCGCGTTCTTCCGGTCGTCGAACGCCATTTGAGCGACGATTTCCTCGACCGACGGGTTGGAATACAGCGTCGCCCAGTAAACCGGAACGGGATTCTCCGCTGTCATCATCTTATTAACAAGCCGAACCAGCAGCGCCCTGCTCTGCTCGTTAATCGGACTAACCCCGCCCAGCTGTTCATATCGGGCGACAGACGCCTCAATTCGGGAGGGCGTTGCATGCTCTCCCAATACTTTTTCGATAAATGGGCGAATCTGCTCGACCGTTTCCGGTCCGCCGTAAGTCAATAGTAATAAGGAATCGTACATTGTAGGCAGTAGGCAATAGGCAGTAGGAAGTAGTATGATTATTTCTTCTCGCAACTCGCAACTCGCAACTAATCCCTATGTCTTTTTTTATTATACTCCTTAATAGAAATCTTTCCAGCCGGGGAATTCCAAAAAATTCTGGAAAAATCCCGGCAAAATTCCAGAAAAAAGACCTTTCCTGCAAAATTAGGTTATATTTTTTCATCTTTTCTGACGATTTTATCAAACAGACGGATTATACCGATTGTATCAATCCTGATGGTTATATTGCCAAAAAAACTATACTATATTCATTTCAGGGAAGGTAATTCCATGCGACGTATTTATTTAAACGTTTTCTTCGCACTGCTGATTTTCACAACTGCAACCGTCAGCGCAACGCGAGCGGACGATTCCAACTTTGAGAAAGTCATTCAGGACTGCAAGCTTCAGCTGGCAACCTATTCCATTCTCAATACGGACACGCCTGTTCAGCTGGGAATTCCGACAAACAACGCGGCGGAGACGCAATCTACAGAAGACGCCGCGCCGATAAAAATGGTTCCCATTTCAACTCTGAACAGTCAAAACAAGGCGCAGACTCAGCCGGAAACAAAGGCTCAAGACGATCCGTCTGTTACAACAAATCGGGTATCGGAGTCTGATTCCGCGCCAAAAGTAAATACAGTTCCGAAGACTGAAAAATCGCTCAATCTTGTCAAGCCGGAAAAAGTCGTGAAACAGACCCCTGTTATTCAGAAGCCTGTCGATATAACTATTCCCAAGGCTTCCGAAGTAGTCGTTTCTCCAAAAGAAACGACTTCTGACGGGTGGAATTCCGTTTCTCGTAAAAAGGTTTCGATTCTGGACACCCAGCCGGTGCAGTTTGATCCGCCTAAAACGCAATTGACTAAACCCAGTACGCAGGCGCCTGCATCTCGACGGTTCTCAACGCTGCCAGAACCGCAGAATATGTTTGAGGACGAAGATAAAAAAGAAGCCGCTGCGTCGCTGGACGAGCCTGCGGGATTGGAATTGGGAACGTTGGAATCCATTCCTGAGCCGGACGTGCCTTTATCGCCCATTTTGGAAGACGATGAAATCGCAGGTCCTGAAATAGTAGAATCTGAAATCAAAGAAACTGATGTTGAACTGGCGCAAACGCCCAAAGACGACACGCGAATGTTGGATCTTGTCAATGACGGTTTGAAAAAGGAAGCCGATTCAGAACCCGCCGCTGACAGCGCGATTGCAAACGCGAACGACTACGAAGAAAGCGATCTGAATCTGCCAACAGGCGTCGATAAGTTCAACTATAATCCCTTTGCCGCCGCGGCGAAGTCAAAGGTGGAAACCGTTAACAACGTAGAAATTCACGTTCTGGAATTCGAATCGCTCATTCCGGGCGAAACAACCATCCAAAGCGCTCTGACCCGATGGGGAGAGCCAAACAACAAGATGGAAAACAAATCCACGTCCGTTTATCAGTATTTCCGACCGATTAAAAACGTCGCTTCGGAAGTCCAGGTAATATTTGAAAACGAGAAACTGACGACTATTCTCATTCAGTTTGAAGAACCGGAAACGATTGAAGACCTTGAAGCTCAATACAAGCTTTCCGGAATCAAACCGATTGTAGTTCGTCAGAAAGACGGAACGCCCGTTGGTCAGGCGTACCCGGAACGAGGCGCGTCGTTTGTTTACGCCCAAAATTCGGATAATCAAAAGACGATTTCACGACTCATTCTCGAACCCGTCAACACGGCGCCGTTTGTCCTTCGCGCTGAAGCGACTCTGAAAGACAATCCAACTGCGTCAAAAGCCGATTTGGAATTCGTCTTGAATAAAGAACCGCGAAGCGCCGAAGCCCACTGGCTTTACGGTCGCGTTCTGGAATCCATTGGCGAACAGAATTCCGCTATCGAGCATTTGGAAAAAGCCGTCTTTTTGAACAATAACGAAGCTCGTTATTATGTAACGCTGTCGTCAGCGCGTTACGACGCTGGACTGGCAGACCTCGCTGACAAGGCGGCGGACAAAGCCATTGAACTGGCGGAAAGCAAAGACAACCCCAGCCCGCATCTGGTTGCGGAAGCCTGGAGAATCAAAGGCGATCTGGAAGCCAACAAGCAGAATCCCAATTTCAAAGCGGCTATTGACCTCCACTCCAAAGCCATTGTCATAGCTCAGCAGCAGCTTGCCAACCCGGAGGCTGAAATAGCTCAAGCCGCTCTGGAAACGCTCGTTGACGCCCACCTGGGAGCCGCCCGCGACATCGCATGGGGAAACTGGAATCAAAAGGCGTCCTCCGTTATTCGATGGCTCAATCAGGCGAACAAGTACAACGAACAGCTCGTTACAATCGCTCATTATTCCGATCGTCAGACTTACCAGTCAAGAATTCGCATCGCTTCAAAAGCCCTGTCCGCCATTGCCGGGGTCGGAAAAGAAATCAATCCTGCGCCATGGGCGGAAATGTTAGTTGAGAACGGAGATCGTCTCCTGGCGATTCTGGACTCGCCAAATGAAAAAGAACATTTGATGTGGAATATTGGCATGTCCCTTTACGACGCCGTTCAGATATTCCAAGCGAGAAAAGACGACGAAATGACCCTCAAATACGGGCAGAAAGCCGTCGAATGTCTGGAAGGGGCTTCCGCCTACGCCAACAAGACGGCTGGAAAAGTCTCCGCCGGCGACCTGTACATTCAAGGACGCCTGTACTTCCGCATCGGAGCGATTTACGCCATTTCCCACAAAGACCATCAGCAAGCGATTAAATGGTACTCGAAATCCCTGCCGATTTTCGAGGAAGTCGCTGACGCTCTTCCTAAAGTTGAACTGGGACGTTTAGGCGAAACGCTGGTCAGCATAGGCGTTTCCTACTGGGAACTCGGCAAGCAGAATCAGGCGATTACCCTGACAGAAAACGGAATCTTCTGTCTGGAACAGGCGACAGACGAAGGACTTGCCAGTCAGCGTTCGCTGGAAATTCCCTATCGAAACCTGTCCATGATGCTCAACTATCTGGGCAAGAAACAGGAATCGTCTCAGTACATTCAAAAAGCAGAAGCGCTTAGAACGAGCGTAAGATAAATCGGGGACTGCGGCGGCATGACGCCGCCTTGTCCAATGACACGCTCAATATCTGTGACGCAACCGAAAACGTTTCCGGGTCGCGGACGAAGTCCGCAAAAGAAAAAAGCGGGAGTTTCCTCCCGCTATTTTTAATTAATCAATCGGTAACGCGTTCCCGGTTCGCCGATTATTCTTCCGTTTCTTCTTCCTCTTCAGCCTGTTCCGCAGCGCGGCGTTCGTCCAGGAGAACCGCCTTGCGGCTGAGCTTGATTCGGTCGTGATCGTCAACGCCAATGACCTTGACTTTCATCATCTGACCAATCTTGCAGACGTCCGCAACCGAGTTGACGTAACCGTCGGACAGTTCGGAAACGTGAACCAGACCGTCGCGGCCGGGAACGATTTCTACGAACGCGCCGAAGTCTTTGATGCTGATAACCTTGCCGTTGTAGACGCGGCCGATTTCAATCTTGGCGGTGAGGGCTTCAACCTGTCCCAGAGCGGCTTCTGCCGATTCCATGCTGTCGGACGCGATGGTAACGGTTCCGTCTTCGTCGATGTCGATAGACGCGCCGGTGAGTTCCTGAATTCCGCGAATCGTCTTGCCGCCAGGGCCGATCAGCAGACCGATCTTGGAGGGGTCGATGGTCGTTTTGAGCAGACGAGGCGCCCACTTCGAGATTTCTTTGCGCGGGCGGTGAATTGAGCGCAGCATGGTGCGGAGAATCTGGATTCTGCCGCGGCGCGCCTGAGCCAGCGTCGCTTCGATCATTTCAGGCGTAATGCCGTCAATCTTGAGGTCAAGCTGAATGCCGGTAATGCCGTTTTGCGTGCCGGCGATCTTGAAGTCCATGTCGCAGAAGTGGTCTTCGTCGCCGATGATGTCGGTCATGAGCTGCCAGTTGTCGTTCGACTCTTTCACCAAGCCGATGGAAATGCCGGCAACCGGGTTGGAAATCGGAACGCCTGCGTCCATCAAGCCCAGCGTCGCGCCGCATACGGACGCCATGGAGCTGGAACCGTTGCTTTCCATGATGTCGGAAATAACGCGAATCGTGTACGGGAAGACTTCGTTGTCCGGAACGACGGGGCGAACGGATCGTTCTGCCAGCGCGCCGTGACCGTATTCGCGGCGTCCAGGACCGCGCAGAGGCTTGCATTCGCCAACGGCAAACGGCGGGAAGTTGTAGTCCAGCATAAACTTTTTGGAATACTCTTCAAACAGACCGTCAACGCGCTGATCGTCTCGAGCGGTGCCGAGAGTAACGGTGATGAGAGCCTGGGTTTCGCCGCGCTGAAAGACGGCTGAGCCGTGAACGCGGGGCAGAACGCCAACGCGGCATTCCAGCGGGCGGATGTCTTCCAGACCGCGGCCGTCAATGCGTTTGCCAGCCAGAACGAAGTCGCGAACAACGCGCTGTTCCAGCTTTTCCCACGCCAGATTGAATACGAGTTCCGGAACGGCGTCTTCCGCTTCCGGATCCGGAATGACAACGGCTTTTGCCGCTTCCTTGACTTCGTCAACAGCCGCGGCGCGCGCCAGTTTGCCTGCCATGTGCTTGACTTCCGCCAGTTTGTCGTAGAAGTCCGCCTTGATCTTTTCGTAAACTTCAGTGCAGTCCGGAACGGGCGTGTATTCCGCCTTAACCGGCTTGACGAGGTCAATCATCTCTCTTTGCAGAGCGTTGATTTCCTTGATGTACTTGTGAGCCGTCAGAACGCATTCGAGCATTTCCGCTTCCGGCATTTCGCGAGCGAAACCTTCGATCATGACAATCGACTCGTCCGACCCGGAAATAACCAGGTCGAGGTCGCTTTCTTCCAGTTCTTCCTGAGACGGGAAGGGAACCAGTTCGCCGTTGATACGAGCCAAACGAACCGCGCTGATCGGTCCGATAAACGGAGCCGGCGACAGGCATAGAGCCATCGAGGAACCGTTCATCGCCAAAACGTCGGTGTCGTGCTGACGGTCAGACGACAACGCGAACGACTGAATCTGGATTTCGTTGCAGTATCCGTCCGGGAAGAGGGGGCGAATTGGGCGGTCCATGAGGCGAGCGGTAAGGGTTTCTTTCAAACTCGGCTTGCCTTCACGCTTGATAAATCCGCCGGGAAACTTGCCAGCCGCAGCTGAACGTTCGCGATAGTCGCACGTCAGGGGGAAGAAATCCTGCCCTTCTTTGGCGTCAGCAATCGTAACGGTTGCAATAACGCTCGAATCGCCATATCCACACAAGCACGCGCCAGCCGCCTGCTTTGCCAACTCTCCGGTTTCAAACCAGAGGATCTCTTTTCCGATTTGTTTTTCTACTCTTTGTTTCATTTACTAGCCTTTAAAACTTTCTAAAATCTAACTACTAAAAAATCTTTTCCTAAAAAACTTCTAAATATACGAAAATACCGATTGTACGTTTAGCGGTCTGATAATTACTCCCAGATAATCCGTCAAGAGAAAATCGTTGTGAGAAAGCTTTTAGCTTCTAGCCTCTAGCTTCTAGCTTTATGTTTTTAGCTTCCAGCTTGAAAAGTTAACGCTAAGAACTTCTAGCGCCCAAGCTAATAGCTAACAGCTAATAGCTAACGGCTCATATTTTTCAACCTCCAACAACCTGCCGACATAAAAAACTGACTCTCTTCCCTCCCTCTTGTTTCCGCAAGGCGAACGACCCGACAGGGTCGGTTCCCACCAGGAAGCGGGCAACGCCGAAAAGAGCTTCTTTCGGAAACATAACCTCGTCCGTTTGCTCGCGCGGCTTCGAACCCGCTCGCCCGATACGCAAAAAAGTCTACCGGATAAAATCCGATAGACTTTTACGCTTGTTTTACTTACGAATGCCTAACGCCTGAATGATGTCGATGTAGCGTTGGGGTTCCGTCTTCTTCAGATAGTCCAACAGACGGCGGCGGCGACTAACCATAGCCAGCAAACCGCGGCGGGTGGAGTAATCCTTTTTGTGGGAGCGCATGTGTTCGGTCAGCGTGTTGATTCGTTCGCTGAGGATGGCGATCTGAACTTCGCAGGATCCGCTGTCGTTGTCTGATCGCTTGAACTTGTTGATGATTTCCTGCTTTTTAGCTTTTTCAATCATTGTAAAGTATTTCCTTAAAAATGAACCATGAATTCAGGTGGTTTGGAGTGTAAGCCGTCCGGCATTTCCCCGCGCGTGAACTTCATCGCGTCTCGAATCGTCTACATCAGATCGAGAAACCGCTGAATTCGCAAACAATTTAATTTTACGGATTTTACCATATTTTATTGCAACTTCAAGGGGGGGCGAGGGGAAAATATATTATATGCAAGGCGAAGGGATTTTGAGTTAGGAGGGAGGAGGGAGGAGGGATGAGGGAGGAGCGGCGCCTCGCCGCTCCCAGTCCGCGCTACCGCGCGTTTGCCAATATCCGCTCCCGTTGGTCGCTTTGCGGCGGCAGCCTCCAAAAATCGTTGAACACGGAAAGCCAGCTTGAACAACTGGTTCGCGGGCGTCTTCGCCCGCATCAGAACCGCGTTAGCGGTTCACTTTTAATAGCCGTGGGTTTTAACCCACGGAACAGAGAACAAACCAAAACGAAATATCGCCAAATAACCTTTTCCTTTCGTTCCCCGCAAGGGGGACGGGAGGAAAAGGAACTGAAGCGATTAGGCTCCCCCCCGCTCTTGCATCTCTTTTATAAATCTATTATAATCCTGATATATCAATTTTCAATCCCCCCAATAATCCCCTAATCCCAATCTACGCTCATGAAACGATTTACCTTCCTTGCAGCTGCAATAACAGCGATTTTTGCTTTGAATTTCAGCCAAGCGGCGGAGAGCCAGTCGGTTACGCTCTCCAACGCGTTTTTAAGCCGGACGTTGACGGTTTCCGACGGCGTTTTGCGAACAACCATAATCGAGAACCTCCGTGCAAAGACGTCGTGGAGTCCGGAAAGCGCGGCGGAGTTCAAGCTCCGCATCTCGAAAGGGACGCAGTTTGTCGAGGGCGACGAAGTTCTCTCGACGTCCGATTTTATCTGTACGAAAGCAGAGCAGTACAAGCTGGACGGCGCAGCGGGGTCGGGCGCGGCGTTCACGCTGATAAACAAGGACAAGGGCTTGACCGTTACTGTTCGATACGAACTCAAAGAGGCGGACTTCTTTCTCCGCAAGCGGCTGGAAATCCAATCGGAAAAGCCGATTACGCTGGAATACATCGAAGTCGATTCCGTTCCCGCGCCGGACGCTTTGCAGATTTACACGTGCAACGCCATGACCGCTAACGGGCCGAGTAACTGGCGTCCGAATCTGGGTCAGCCGCTGTACACGACGCAAACCGGGACGTTCTGGGGCGTCGAGTTCCCAGCGGCGCATAACACGGTTGAAAGCAGCGTCTTGCAGTGCGGGTACTTGTGGGGAAAGGAACTCGCAGGCGGTCAGACGTATGTGTCGCACTGGTCAGTCTGCGGCGTGGCGGACGACCCAAAATTCGTCGCAGACTGCTTTCAGCAATACATCGATACGATTCGCGCTCACGCTTTCCGGCTACAGACGCAGTACAACTGCTGGTTCGACCTGGGCAGAGGCGTCAACCGGAACTCGTTCAAAACGAGCGTCAACACCATCAACGAGGAACTTTGCGTCAAACGGGGCGTCAAGCCGCTGTCCGCTTACGTAATCGACGACGGCTGGCAGGACAACAGCCCCAGAATCTTTCAGCAAGCCTGGCCGGTCAACGGGAAGTTCGACCCGGATTTCGCCTCGTCGCTGAAGGACATGAAAGACGTCAACTCGCATCTGGGACTGTGGCTCAGCCCCGGCTGCGTGTTCAACTGCGGCGGCATGGTTCATCTTTATCGCGAAGCGGGTTATGAAGCGATGAGCAATTACATATCGCTGTGCGGTCCGAAATACACTGCGGATTTGGAAAAGCGCATGGTCGAGCTGACCCGGCAGGGCGTCTGCTTCTTCAAGCTCGACGGGCTTTTCGGACATCTCAACATCCGGGAATTCGAGCTTGCCGGGCGCGGCTGTCCCGCCATGCCTCAGCTGGACACGAAAGGGTTCTCCTGTAACGACCGCCGTCTGAACGACGCGAAGTACAACGAGCTGAAAGAGTATTACATGGTCGCGGGAACGGAACGGCTGATGCAGATTTTCTCCCACATGCGCCAGGTCAATCCGGACGTCTATATTGTCATTTCCAACGGCGCGTGGCTTAGCCCGTGGTGGCTGGGATACGTCGACACGATTTGGATGATCAACGCCGGCGACGCGGCTGGCGGCTCTGACCGGACGGGCGAGCTGACCTATCGGGACAACATCTATCACGAAATCGTCTTTACCGACAAAGTCCAGTTCCCGCTCAACGCGCTGTTCAATCACGAACCGAAAAAGAATACCAGCGGCGAGCCGGAAGAGACGTTTCGGGAATACCTGTTCATGCACCTGACCCGCGGAACGGGATTCGTCGAAATGTACCTCCGCCCGAGCGTTCTGAACGAATCCGACTGGAACGTCTTGGCAGAGGGCTTGAAATGGGCGGACGAGATTCATCCCTGCTTTGCGAGAGCGCGTATGTTCGGGGATAAACCCGCATCGGGCGTCCCTTACGGCTATTCCGGCTGGGACGGCAAGAAAGGATACCTGTCGGTTCACAACCCCAACCGCGGCGAAGAGAAAGAAATCGTCGTTACCCTCGACCGCTCGATTGGCATGATTCCCAACGCCGGCAAGACGTACTCCGTCAAAGCAGTCGTCGGCTCTCAAAGCGGTCTGAACAAGACGTACAAACAGGGCGACTCGATCACGTTCAAACTGGCGCCCCGAGAAGTTCGCGTTCTGCAGTTTGACGCGATGTAAGCGGCGAGCCGGGGTGCGTAAGCCCCCGGGGAAATCTCACGCGGAGTTGCGGAGGAGCGGAGGATGTTCGCGAAGTTTTAAAAAACAAGGCGAGCCGGGAACGTCAGTTCCCGGGCGTACGAAACAAACCCGCTTGCAGTCAGCCGCTTGCGATGTACCAGAAATCATGGAACGTGGATAGCCAGCCGGAACATCCGGTTCGCGGGCGTCTCGCCCGCATCAGGAAAAAAGTCCTGCTGAAAACCTCTTTTTCGCAGCCTGAAAATCATCACGGATCGCGAGCAAAGCTCGCTTTTCTTCGGCGGGCGGAACGCCCGCGAACCGGGCTCAACCAAGTACGTGCACGGGACAGAGAAACTTCGCCGTTCCGGCGAATGCGTAATTCCGTTCGCCGTTGGCGAACTCCATTACCGCCTTCCATTAAGCGGCGACTCCGAAAAAAAACAAAGCCCTCTTTTTAGGAGGGCTTTGCGTAATGTTTTGTTAGTCAGAGAGTTAAAATCTCATTTAACGGCTTCGACGACGGCGGTGAACCCGGCGGGATCGTTGACAGCCATTTCAGCCAGACTCTTGCGGTTAAGAGTGATGTTGGCTTTCTTCAGGGCTTCGATAAAGCGGCTGTAGGTCATGCCGTTTTCACGAACGGCGGCGTTGATACGGGCAATCCACAGAGCGCGCATTGTACGTTTCCGAACTTTACGATCGCGGAAGGCGTAAACGCCAGCGCGAATCAAGGTCTCTTTGACAGTTCGGAGCAGTTTTCTGCGACCTCCTACAAAACCCTTTGCCTTACGGAACAAACGGCGCTTTGCATGGTTGCGAGCTGAACCTTTGGTAGTTCTCATGGTTAAAATCTCCTGTTGCGTTACAGGGTTACGAATCGAGGCCTTTTACTCCCGGCGGCGGAATAAAACGTTTATCCTGCCCGACCCGTTAAAAAATGTTCTTTACAATTTGTCCGTTCGCAATAATTCGCCGACTGCGAAGGGACAACCAGACGGAAACAAAACTAGGCAGAGTAGTCGCCCAACAGAGCGCGAATCTTCTTCGCGGTGTTGTCGGCAACCGGAGTCGTGCCGCGCAGCTGACGACGGCGTTTTTTCGACATGCGGCTTGCCAGGTGGCTCGTACCAGCGAAACGATGCATCGCCTTGCCGTTAGCGGACAGGCGGAAGCGTTTCTTCGTTCCCTTGTGCGTTTTCATTTTGGGCATTGAATTTACCTCATTCATGCTAAAACCAAATAAAATTTAACGTCTACACAACGTTAAAATGGAGCTAGACGGACTCGAACCGACGACCCCTGCCTTGCAAAGGCAATGCTCTCCCAACTGAGCTATAGCCCCAAAAAGAACTTCCGGCGCCTGCGCCCCGAAAATAATTTTCGCTATAATATACACGATTCTAAAAATTGTTCAAGGGGGGAGAAGGGAGGAATTAGCAATTATCAATGAGCAATTAGCAATTGACGCAAGCGGCGGCGAATTCTTTTCGGAAGGTCGACGTCCTCGTCGACCGCAGGCGTCCTCGCCTGCCAATAGATACAGGAACAACCAATAATTCTGAGAACGTGTCAGTCGCTTTGTCCTGCTGGATCGCGATGGCTTCGCCCGTACAAGAAAAACAACACAGCGAGGACGGCGCGACGTACTCGCTGTAATTGCTAATTGCTAATTGTCAATTGCTAATTAAAACTTGTATTCTCTGTTCTTTTCGTTGAAGTCCCAATCGGTAAAGCCGCGATTGAACTGCAGTTTTGTATAGGTGAATTCTTCGTCCAGAACGGGTTTTCCACCTTGATAGGCAGGCCACATCCAGGCGGCGTATCGAACCGGGACGCCCCATTCTTTATCGATGTAAATTTCCGCCCGGTGGAATCGATAGCAAGATCGCTGGACAGGATGCATGACGTCTATGCGGATGCACGGACGACCGTCGATACTCACGCCGTTTTCGACGAATTTAACAAACGTCTCTTTGCCCTGCGGGTCGTTCTTCATATCCAATTGAACCGTTTCAATCATTTTACGAACCAGGTTCGGAATGCCGCCGTCGGTAATAGGATACTTCTGACCAGCCATCGCCAGTCGTCCGTTCGGATCAAGCCACAAAGAGCCAGCCATCGCCTTGAATCCGACGTCGTGCCCTAAAAGCTGGTCGTTATGATAGCCCTTGCGATATAGAGCTTCAACACCGGCTCTTCTGTCCGGTTTGAGATATTTTACATAAATACTAAACGGCTGTTCCCGGATTTTCATAAACAACGTGCTGGAATCCTGAAGCTGACCGTTAATTCTTTCGCGTTTAATCATGACGCAGGAATAGTCTTTAATTTTAGCGTTAAACGCCTGAAGTCCTTCGTTTGCCCATGGAACAAGCGGAGCCATGGGATGTTCTCCCGGCTGAGTCGGTCGAATATTCAACGGGCAAATGCTTCCGCCTCTGAACATGTATCCCGGATTCTGAGCTTGAACCGGAGCTGCCTGCGGAGGAACCGACGACACAGAAGCCTGAGGAGGCTGAACTGGCGCGATTACCGGGGAAGAATACGGCTGATTCTGAGGAACTGGCGGAACCGGCGGAATACTGGGATTCGGATTGGGAACCGAAGGAACCTGCGGATAGGAATTCATTGGCTGACGCGGCACATTTTGCCCAGGTCCTGGAACTCGGATAGGCATAATCTGAGCGACCGGTGGATTGACAGACGCCGTTTCCGGCTCGTTGGGCAGCGGCGGCAAGCCAGGATCAGACGGCTCGACGTTGGGAGCTGGATTATCGGCATACGCAACCTGAGAGCTAGCAGGTCGTGAATCGTCAAAGGACGGCGGCCACAGTCCGCGAATCTGACCGACAAACGGTTTTTTCAAATTTTCCTGAAAATGGCGATTTGCCAACGCCTGGGGGCTGAGATCGCTTGGAGCGCTTGGAACGGAAACCGAATTAGGCGCAGGAATCTGCACCGGGGGGCTGTCCAGATCCGAACGCGAAGTAGAATCCATCGACGGAACGCTTTGAGGCGTAAAGCTCGGAACAGGCGGAAGTTCGTCCTGTGCAAAGCAAGCCGATTCAATAATAACAAGCGCTGACAAAATCGCGGTCATTAAAAACAACCGTTGAATAAAAGAATTTAATATACTCATCATCCTGTTTGGTAAAAATAATCTATATGACTAAAATGGTTTGACGATCCTATCAATAAACTCGACTTGATTTTCAGACGTTATCATTATATGTAATCAGGAAAATCGACTCGAATTGATTAGTTCATCTGAGTTTGCCCCAAAAATCGACACAAACCCAATAAACGATATAATCCTTTTCGTCTATATAATCGTCATATTTTAGCTATTATATTAAAAAAAGCGTCTTTTGAAAAGAGAGATTGGCGATAAATTTCGAAATAAATAGGATTTTTGACGCCTTATCCATTGACAAAATCCCTATTAACTGTTATTATATCGTATATATTTTAATTTTGAAATTATTAATCGTCTATTACTTTAGGAATCGCCGCCATGGGAAAAGAACCTCTTGACGAAACATTCATGCTCCTTTTTGAGATTGTTGACAAACTGTCCCAAAAGGGATTGGCAACGTCTGCCAAAAAGAACGTTGCGCTTTTAGAGTCGTTGTCCGTCAGACAACAAAAAACGCTCTTTGCCGTTATCACAATGACAAAACTTCACCCAATCGGCGTCAATCTGAAAGATTTGGCTGCGCGGATGGGAATAACCGTTCCCGCAGCGTCGGTGCTGGTAGAATCCATGGTGCAGCGCGGTTTTCTGGAAAGAGAAATCAATCCTAACGACCGCCGCGCCGTATGCATCAGAATCTCAGCGACCGGTCAACAGATTTTCGACGTCATTCATCAGGAAATGACCGTTCAGGTCAACAAACTCCTTGCGCTCATTACTCCGGAAGAGCGCAGCGTGTTCAAAAACATTATTGAAAAATTCTATAAAGAAGTGTTTCAGTAGTTTTGGTTTTTATCAGTACAAAGTTTCCCGCAGGTCAGGTTTGAATACCCGTTTCATGGAACGCCGCGTCGTCTTTCTGACCTGTTTTTCCTTTTTATACTAACCATTTGATTATCTATGATACCTGGATTTTCCGTAATTGCAGAATCGATTAACAACTCCGTTCCCTCCACTCAACAAATGTACGACAACGGCGACATCGCCGGTTTGCTCGAACTGGCAAAGATGCAAGACGTCGCCGGCGCCGCGTATTTGGACGTCAACGTTGGACCGCGTCCCGCCGACCTGCTGGCGAAGATGATTGCTGAGATTCAAACCGTTTCCAGCAAACCGCTGTCTATCGATTCTCCAGACTACGCTCAGGCGGAAGCGGGCTTGAAAACCTACGACCCGGCCAAGGCGAATGGACTGAAGCCAATTCTCAATTCCGTCTCCCCGATGCGAACGGAAATGTTCAAGCTGTATTCGATTCAGCCGTTCCGTCCGATTCTGCTTTCCAGCGAACAGCTCGTTGACGGCGCCGGCGCCCCGTGCCATACGGCGGAAGAGACGTACAACGCGGCGAAAAAACTCGTCGAGCAGTTTCTGGAATCCTGCCCCGGCTCTACCATAGACGACTGCATTATCGACCCCGGCATCGCCCCGATCGGTTCTGACATGGAAGACAACTTCCGCCGCCTTGTCGACGCCATGAAGCTCATTCAGGCGGACGAATCCCTCAAAGGCGTACATTTCTCCGGCGGTTTGAGCAACTTCACCGTTATGCTGCCGTCCAAACGACCTGACGGCATGGCGATTAAAAGCGCGTTGGAAAGCGCCTTTTTGACGATTACCATCCCGCTGGGAATGGATATGTGCATTACGTCCGTCAAACGCAACCACGCAATTCTTCCAGAAGACCACCTGGCGATGAAATGCCTCAACGACGTCCTGTCCATGTCCGGAATTGACTGTCTCAAACGAGTCAAGAAATTCTACAAAGGCAAAGATTGATAACAAAAAAAATCAGCTAGTCGATCCAGCCGCCGCCTAGCAGGCGTTCGCCGTCGTAACAGACGCACGCCTGACCGGGCGCGACGCCGTAAACGGGAGCGTCCGTCTGGACTTCAAACCGGTTCCCGTCCAGCAAATGGACGGTTGCGCTGACGGCGGTAAATCGATAGCGAATCTTAACCTGGCAGCAGAAGTATTCCGGGACGTCTGTAAGCCAATTGGATTCAGACGCGGTCAGCGTTCTTCTTCCCAGCTGATCGTGAGTTCCCAGAACGACTTCTTTTGTCTCCGGGCGCAACGCCACGACAAAATAGCGAGCGTTCATCGAAACGCCCAGCCCTTTGCGCTGACCGATTGTGTACTTCTCCCAGCCATCGTGTTTCCCGACGACTTTGCCCTCGACTGTTACAATGTTTCCAGACGTGTCCAGCGGGTTCCCGGCAGAGTCGATTTTGAACGGCGCGAGAAATCGGGCGTGGTTGCCGTCCGGCAAAAAGCAGATGTCCTGCGAATCTGACTTTGTCGCGCTGGGCAAGCCAAACTCCGCCGCCATCGCGCGAATTTGCGGCTTGGAGTACTCGCCCAACGGGAAGACGATGTTCGACAGCCGATCGCGTTTGACGTCGAACAGAACGTACGACTGGTCTTTGTTGGGGTCGGACGCCTTGAAAATCCCGTTTTCTTCCGGCGAGACCGGGCGAATCCGGGCGTAATGCCCCGTCGCGAGTTTGTCGTAACCCTTTTCCATCGCGAAGTCGTACAGAGCTCCAAATTTAATCAGACGGTTGCACCGCAGACACGGGTTGGGCGTTCGGCACCGAAGATACTCCGAAACGAAGTTGTCGGTTATGCTCTTAAACGCTTCGGAGACGTCCAAAACATAAAATGGAATTCCCAGAATCTTCGCAATCTCCCGGGCGTCGTTTTCGTCTTTATCGAAATTAGTCTGACTGAAATTATCCGGCAGATACTTTTCTACTCCGTGACGAAGATGCGCCGCGCCGACTTCGTATCCCTGACGCTGCAGCAGAACAACTGCAACGCTGGAATCGACTCCGCCGGAAAGCGCGACAAGGATTTTCTTTTTTGACGTCATCTTAGAGTAGGTGGATAGTTCTTCGGAGGGTCGGCGTCCCCGCCGACCGCGGGCGTCCTCGCCCGCTTCGCCGATAGGCGAATAATCGGAACGAGATACCAAAGTAAGTTTAATAAATTAATCTCGGCGCAACGCTTCGTGTAATTGCTAATTGCTCATTGATAATTGCTAATTCTGATGAATTGACCCGTCCGGATTCGCCTGAATGAGTTCGCCGGTATCGACGTTGATGGCGGTGAGCCAATTGCCGCAATAGCAGCACGTGTCGATGCACGTAAAGGCGTCTTTAATCAGCAGTTTGCCGTTCTTTTGAGCGGTGTGACCGACAAAACCCTTTTTCCCGGAAACGTGTTTCGGATAGTCGAAGGTGGAAAACACCTTGTCCCAAATCAGAACGTCGTGTTCCTGTTCTTCCATGGGAACGTCCGGCTTGAATCCCGCGTGAGCGAAAATGCTGTCGGCGGTTTCATAATACGGCAGACATTCCTTGAGGAATTCCAAAACCCACCTGGGCAGCTCGTACGGGCGCTGAACGCCAAAGGAATCCAACGTCTGCTGACCGCCCCAGGAAAGCCAGTCTTCTGTATTGCACAGCGCCGCCAGGTCGTCGGTGAGAATCTGATAGAGCATGTCTTCGTGGTTGCCCAGCAGCTTAATCAGATTGCATTTCGAACTCTGTTTCTGAAGAAACTTGAGAACTTTTTTGGAATCCGGACCGCGGTCGATATAGTCGCCCAGCATAACGATGGTATCGCGTTTTTTCGGAGCGATAACCTTGAATATCGTTTTCAGCGGCTTAAAATAACCGTGAACGTCGCCAATGGCAAACGTTCGCGGCGGGCTGTCGTCTTTAGGAGAAAACAGATTGAACATGTAGGCAGTAGGCAGTAGGCAGTAGGCAGTAGGCAGTAGGAATAAACAATATACTATTGCCTCTTGCCTACTGCCTCTTGCCTCATTTCGCCGTTTCCGTAAAGCGGGTTTCTCGAATAACGGTAATTTTGATTTCGCCGGGATACGTCAAACGCTGTTCAAAGGCGTGAGCGATGTCGCGGCAGATCTTCGCTGCGGTTTCGTCTGTTACGTCTTTGGAAGAAACCATAGCGCGGAGTTCTCGCCCCGCCTGAATAGCAAACGCGTGTTCGACGCCGGGGAATTCGCAGGCGATTGACTCGAGTTCTTCCATGCGCTTGTAGTAGCGTTCCGGGGTGTCTCGACGAGCGCCAGGACGCGACGCGCTGGCAGCGTCCGCCGCCGCAACGAGAACCGTGTACGGGTTGCTGACGTGGATGTCGTCGTGATGTCCCGCCGCCGCCTGAATGACTTCTTTCGGCTCGCCGTATCGTTTGAGCAGGTCCGCGCCGATTTTGGGATGTCCGCCTTCCTGTTCGTGGTCGACGGCTTTTCCGATGTCGTGCATCAAACCGCATCGACGCGCCAGGCGTTCGTCATACCCGAGTTCTTCTGCCAGCATGCCGGCAATGAACGCGACTTCAACCGAATGCCGCAGAAGGTTTTGGCTGTACGACGTTCTGAAATGAAGACGCCCGAGAAGCTGAATCAGTCGGCTGTGCAAGCCCTGAACGTCGCATTCCTGCGCCGCCTGTTCGCCCAGCTTTTGGATGTACTTTTCCAGCTGAATTTTGGTCGATTCGACAATTTCCTCAATTCGCGACGGGTGAATTCTTCCATCGGCGATGAGCTTGCCCAACGCCAGACGAGCGACTTCACGGCGGAAGTTGTCAAACGCGCTGACGATAACGACGCCCGGCGTGTCGTCGATGATGACGTCTACGCCTGTCGCCTTTTCAAAGGCGCGGATGTTGCGGCCTTCGCGGCCGATAATGCGCCCCTTCATTTCGTCTGACGGGATGTCGACGGTGCTGGTGGTGGCGTCTGCCGTATGAGCCGCCGCGTAACGCTGAAGACTTGTCAGCAGGATTTCTCGAGACATTTCTTCGCACTCTTCCTTGAGCTTCTTTTCGTGCTTGAGAATCAAAGCCCCGGTTTCCGTTTGAAGCTGTCTGTCCAGAATCGACAACAGACGGTCTGTCGCCTCCTGTTTGTTCAACCCGCTGACTTCGTGCAGCGTTTGACGTTCCACTTCGATGAGTTTGTTCAACTCGTCTCGTTTGAGCTGGACGTCTCCGATCTTTTCCGTCAGCTTGCGTTTCGTGCTTTCGATAAGTTTTTCCTGCTGGGTCAGATTTTCAGCAGTCTGATCGAGAACCTTTTCCCGTTTTAAAACGCTTCGTTCACGCTCTTTGATGTCCTCGCGGAGAGCCTGGAATTCTTCTTCCTTTTCGGCTTGAGCCGTCAGACGAATTTCCTTCGCTTCCAGCTCCGCCGCCTTGATTTGTCTTTGAGCGTCTTCTTCCGCCGCAGAAACAATGCGCTTTGCCTCGGTGGCAGCGTCTTTCTTGCGGACGTTATCCAGAATTCGAACTACAACGACAGCCAAAACAACCCCGACGATAAACGCCACGGATGCTGTTACGGCAATTTCCGTTGCAGCCATTGAGAGCAGTATAGTATTCAAAATAATCCTCGTAAAATAAATTTACGCTGGAATATTGAACTTTGAACCTATTGTGAAAACGACAAAATATAAGACGATATTATATTTGCCTGTTGCGCTCGTCTCGAACCCGGACGGGTTCAACAGCGAGATTAAGCAGCTTCTTTCCTGGGGAGAAAACGCCCCTTGCAGTACACAACATCGCCAGAATTGTTTTCAATACCGGCGAACCGCCAGACCGAGCCCCAAAGTAATACAGGTAAGCAGTTAAAAGACCTGTTCGCGTACTGCTTTGTGCGTCATGGCGACTGTACAGCATAAAAGAAGACAGCTTTGTAAACGAGAAACGATTAACAACAGTGCGTTCAAAAATCATCATCAACCGAAGAAGCCTTTCTCGAACAGTCAGCGGCGGTTTCTTTTCGGGTTGAGAGGTAATCTTACTCAACCAGGAGCCAGAAGACAATTTTCGACAAGCGCCTTCTGAGCGTCGCCTGGCTGCGTACGAGGTCTGCGCCCATAATACGGCTATTGCGCCGAAAGCGGTCAGAACTGTTACTGCAGCAAGGGAAAATGAAAACATGTTGACTGTTATTGGTTTGAGGAAAAATTCAATTCAACAATTAATTTCAGGACGAAAATCTCAGAAAATTAATCCCAAATACGAATTCGACATCCTCCGGGAAAAAGCGTCTGCGGGTTTTCCACAATTAGAACAAAAGCTCTATTCCAACTAGTAATTAAATACAATTAAAAGGAAACAAACCGGCAAGCCGTCCGTTGGTCGACGCCGTCAATTTGCTTCTGACTTGAGAAACATCTCAAGCTGTATTTATATCATACCAAATAATTGAGTTTTTGCAACCGTTTTTCTGAAAATTTTTGAAATTTTTTCAGAATTTTCACGAAAACAGGCCAGCGACTCTAAAACCGTTAAGACAATTTATCTGTTCAAAACGTCAGAAAGACGAGCAAAACATTTTCTCTTCTGATCTTTTTCCCAAAAAGGATGCCAAACTGTTTTAGTATTTAGTACGATAGACTGTCCAGTAAGTTTCTCTATTTTGACAAAAAAGAAACGAGAATTCTGAAATCGAAGACGGGTTAGAGGGAATGCGCTAAGAGTAGGGATAATTATTAATTAGCGCGAAGCGCATCCGCTAGAACCGCTTTAGCGGTTCACTTTTAATAGCCGTGGGTTTTAACCCACGGACTTAAAGAATAGCAAAATAAAAAATCAACAAATATCCATTTCTTCCCCTTCCGGCTCCGTAGGAGCCGGAAGGGGAAGAAATGTGACTGACTCGATAGGAGGGATAAAGAGAGTTTCGCCATCCGTAGACTAAAGTCGACGGTTATAGAAATGGCGTCCTTTCAGGACGCAGGGCATCGTCTCAGTTTTATCCCTTTTCGCAACCCAAGATTGGGCGTACCCGTAAGAACATAATCCGTGTACATCCAAACGATAAGAAAAAAGCGGGAGTTCCGCTAATGCGTCCCTCCCGCGATACGATATTGTATCTCGATTGCGTAATTACTAATTACTCATTACTAATTACTAATTATTTATTGTTCTTTCTTTTTCGCCAGTACAGCATTCCAGCGGCGCCAAGCGCCAGCAGCGCCCAGGTCGACGGTTCCGGAACGGCATTGCGGTCAATCAACAGTCTGACGGTTTTACCGTTGTCTTCAACAGACAGGGTCATGAACTCTGGAAGCGAATTCTTCAAATCTTGCAAATAATCATCATCTAAGCTAAATACTGTATTGCCTGTAGCATGAAGAATATCATACCGAGAACCACCAGGAATTCCGTTATTCTCAAACTGAATCAGACCGTCACTCAAGTCGAATGAACTGGCGGTAAGCTTGTCGATGCCAGTATTGTCCATTTCAATCAACAGCGTCGCGCCCTCATAGAGAATATAGTCGCCGCCGAAGGTGGCTTCGCCAACCGAGTTGCCCGGCGAGAAGACCGCGTTAGCGTCAACTGTAATTCCGCCGGTCATGTATCCTTTCAAATCAACCTGACCGGAGGAAACAACCAGACTTTCAATGTCAATCAAACCTTGCGCCGCAGAGTAAAGCTGCAGAATTCCGTCGCCGGTTTTCTTAACAGTTCCTGTACTGTAAATCTTGTTGGTTTCGGATATTGACAGCTTTTTCGTAATCGGTTGACCTCCAATGTCTTTGCCAACTTCGTATACCAAAGTTCCGGTTGGATCTACAGTTACCGGACCGTTAGCGACAACGGCGTCGCCTGTCAGTTCGAGAACGCCGACGTTAACAATCGTTTCTCCTTTATAGGTGTTAGCGCCGGAAAGCGTCAGCGTACCAGCGCCAAGTTTGGTAATAGAACAAGTGTTTTCTGTACCACTATATAATCCCGTAATTTCGCCAGTCAATTTCAAATGCGAATTAGCGGCTGTATCAATTGCAAGCGTATTGCCATGACGAAGACGCAGATCAGACGAGATTGTTGAAACGGTGGTAGTTGTTTGCAATTCGTCTTTAGGGTACGAATAAAACTTCACGCCCGAATTCAAGATATCGAAAGTTCCTCCGCTGGATGATTGTGCCGTACCGCCGTACATGTGAAGCTCCGTGTTGTTGAGCGTTTCGTTCTGTACAGAGTTGTCCATCAAACCATAAATATTGATTTTGGTAGTATCGCTGTCATAACCAAGAGAATCATGATACGCGCAATTCAATGTCGCGTTTTCAGCAATGGTGATTGTACCGGTAAACCGTTTGCCTGAGGTAAATGAGCCGGTTAGTTTCACCGTTCCTTGCTGAATAATTGTTTTGCTGGTTTCCGTTTTGTTGTTAATAGAGGAGCCGGAAAGAGTAAGCTCGCCATTTGTAACATTAATAGTTAATGTTGAACTATTGGTAATTGCAGAAGCGATTGAGGAAGCGCCTGTAGAAGTAATAGTTCCATTTCGGTCGCTAAAATCCAATCCGTCTCCTGAACTCCCATGACTATTGACAGTTCCGCTATTAATCTCAAGGGATTTCATGTGTAAATATTGTTTAGGAGTCAACGAACCGCCATTGATAATGACGTGAGGGATATTGGCAGCGGAAGTGTGTCCGAGAACGTTGGCCGACTGGGCTTCGACGATTGCGCCGCTGTTAATGGTCAGGTCGCCTGTTCCGACAGAGCTCTTACCATTGTTAGTACCCTGAAGGTACAGCGTACCAGCGGAAACCGTTGTGCCGCCGGTATAGGTATTTCCGCTGGCTCCAGCAATAATCGTCAAAGAACCTTCGCCGGTCTTTGTAATTCCTCCATCGCCGGAAAGCGTTCCGCCCCAGGTAATCGATCTTCCTGGATCCGGATCGAATGTAACAGTGTTGGAAGAAATAGTCGCGTCCAAATCAGAACGCCAGTTGGCATTATAGGTTCCGAACGTACCACCGGAAAGAGTAATTGTGTATGTGCCGCCAGAGGACGTAATTCCGCCTGATCCCAGGTTGATCGTTCCAGACGACATATTAAGTTTGCCTTTGTTATTGATCTCAATGGAGTTGGCGTTGAATACGCCGTCGCCGCCGGTCTCGCCGTTTTTGGCAACGTTCAGAGTGCCCGTTTTTCTAATGGTAAACGTTTCTGTAGTATTGACTTCTCCAGAATTCAAATTGAAAACGTTTGCCAATTCATAATCCTTAGTGGAATCTGTTGTTAAACCAATAACGAAAGTATTGAAATTCGCTTGTCCGCCTGTTACATTAAACGTACTAACACCGCTGTCGTTTTGATTCCACAAACCTGCTACGCCAGTTGTTGTCATCGTTCCGCCGGAAAGATTGTATTTTCCTTTGTTAATACCCCAACCTATATAAAATTTGTTGTTGAATGTGGCAGTTCCGGCAGTCTGATTGACCGTGCCATCATAACCCGTAGAAATATAGATAGGAGAATCAACAGTCAAAGTACCTCCATTAATGTTGAGTTCTCCAGTGGTTCGACTTGTAAAAGCGTCGGCGTTATCATTGGCCCATTCTCCAATTAAAACTTCTGTCGACGATCCAACGGTAAATGAACCGCTATTCAAAGTAATCGTTCCATAACCATGAAGTCTACTTGAACTGCTATACGCAAAGGTTCCGCCATCAATGGTTAAATTTCCATTATAATAGATGAATGTCTCTCCTGACGCATTATAGGTTCCACTATTGATAGTAATGTTTTTGTTCTGATAGACAGATGTAGCGCCAGCAGCGTTGAATTCTCCGCCATTTAGAGTTAAGCTATTAGTCACAGTAAGA
Source organism: Thermoguttaceae bacterium (assembly GCA_017407125.1). Classification (GTDB taxonomy): domain Bacteria; phylum Planctomycetota; class Planctomycetia; order Pirellulales; family Thermoguttaceae; genus RUG11551. The sequence goes on along the minus strand of JAFQXE010000045.1, from coordinate 298,810 downwards.
TGAGTACTGCTCGTAGTATTGACAGTTGCGCCTTTATTAACGGTCATAACGGTATCAATTTTCAAGCCTGCAGTGGATCCGCGATTTAACGTAACTGTTCCTGTAGATCCGCCAATTCCATTACCAACCGTTAAAGACTTAACGCCTAAAATGCCATTGTCGATTTTTACAACAATATCTTGAACTTGATTATTATCTCCAACGTACGGAAGAATATAACAATCTTTAGTAGAACCCTCAATAGCAATATAAGAGCCGCCAACTGAGTGTTGGGTTATGGTGGTTCCATCAGTAGTATAATATTTCCAGTTTGAAGCCGTATTATAGGAAACGCCACCTTCTACTGGAGCTACTTGTAAATAATATTTGGCGTCTGTAGCTTCAGTAAATGTAGCTGTAAGAGTATTATTAGCATTAGTGGCTTTCCAATTGGTTGAAATTGACGGGGTAGGATCAGATAAAGTTGTAGCGCTCAATAAAGTTAGCGTTTGATTTGGCGCTGCAAAAATCCCTGTCATGTCAATCGTTCCATTAAGCGTAGCAGTTCCGTTAACGGTAACAGGTCCGTTCGGCTTAAGCGTTGCGCCGGAATCCAAGGTATAACCTCCGGAAATTGTCAAGCCGCTGTTGGTTTTAGGCGTTAGAGTACCGCCGCTTTGAGTAAACGTTTTGCCGTTCATATTAATGGAGGTTGCATTGAGAGCGCCTCCTGTCATATTGATTGAGCTTGTTGTGTTATCGACAGTAATGGTCGGCGCGTTAAAAGTTCCGCCTTCAATACTGAGAATACCTGAGTTTTTAACAGCAAATGTATCTGCAACATTAACAATCCCAGTACCTTGAAGAGTAAATTTGTTTGCTAATGCATTGCTTCCACCTAAACCTATTTCAAAAGAATTACCTGTTTTATTGAAGTTAGCTGTTCCGCCGCTTACAGTAAATTCGCTTATACCAGATCCATTACCTCCCCATAAACCAGCTTCTCCTGTAGTAGTTAAAGTTCCGCCAGAAAGATTATAATACCCCGAGTGATCTCCCCAGCCTAACGCTAATCTTCCATTATACGTAGCTTCGCCGCCGGTCTGGTTGACGGTAGCTCCATCATTACCTGTTCCAATATATGTAGTTGGAGTTACCGTTAAAGTACTGCCATCTTTAATATTAAGAACGCTATTAGCCCCATCAACTATTACAAGCTCAGCTTCTGTAACAATAAAACTAGCTCCACGGTTAAGATTAACAGTTCCGTTATTCACAAATCGTTTGGCGCCAGCAAACGTAAACGTTCCACCGTCATAGATCGAAAGAGTTTTGCCATTAGTAATGGTGAAATCATAAGTAGTACTATTATGATCATAAAAGAGAGATGCGATTTCTGTTCCGCTTTCTTTACCGATGTTCAAGCTGTAAACGGATGTACCAAGATTGTTGTTGTGCAAAGTAATTACGCCATTGGTATTGTACATATAAGCGGTAATGTTGTTTCCCGTTGAGTTAAGACCGACAGTAGCCTGTTGACCACTAGGAGAACCAACGTTCCAGTTTCCTGTAGTGAGGTAATAACTGTCGCTTGCGCCCGTCCAGTAATAATCGTAATTCTCCGCCTGAACGGAAAGTGTGACGGAAAGCAAGGCTGCGAAAACAGCAACGATTGCAAACGTTCGTTTAGCCATTGGGGGTTATCTCCAAATATGTATATCTACAAAGGTATATAATACCAAATAATAATTCTACGTATGATATATTATAACCTGTAATTTGGTATTTTTGAAGAACTTTAGAAAAATATTTGAAAAAATTTAAGAAAAAATAAAATGATTATGCGGGGAAAAGCTGTGGAAATTGGAGCGCTATGTAAATTTCTCTTGAGAAAAGATAAAGTTGAGAAGATGAAACGCGTCCTGGAAGGACGCAACTCTTGTAACCGGGTGGCTTTAGCCCCCGGAATAATCGCGATATCCTCCCTAATCGCTTTAGCCACATTTCCTCCCGCGCCCCAACGGGGCGCGGGAGGAAATGTGTATTTGTCGATATCCTATTTATCTTTTCCCCAGCCGGCGGTTGAAACCGCCGGTTACAAAGAGTTTAGTCCCTTCGGGACTATTTCTAGCGACCAACGGGAGCGATTCTAATACGTTTCGCGCGGCAGCGCGGATTGGGAGCGGCGCCTCGCCGCCCGCCGGTTACAAAGAGTTTAGTCCCTTCGGGACTATTTCAAGCGACTAACATTTAGTTTCTACATAAAAAAAGCGAGAGTTTCGCTAACGCTTCACTCTCGCATTATGTTCGCTTCGCTCACACCCGGGGGCTTACGCACCCCGGCTCGCCTATATTATTTCTTTCGCCAGTAAAGCAGTCCAGCGGCGCCGATGATCAACAGCGCCCAGGTCGACGGTTCCGGAACGCCTGCAGCAGGGGCTTCGGTAACGCCAACCAAGTACATGTTGTTAGTTGGATCGAAATCTGTAGTCCACATGTATCCTTCGTCAATGGCAGGGAATGTGTATTCCGCCAAAGAAAATGCTGGAGAGTCGCTTTGAAGGAATGTAACCGGATTGTCGAGGTATTGCGTGAAATCTTCTGTTAAGAACTCAATTTCAACGTTACCATTAATATTGTTGTTGATAACAATCGGTTCATTCAGTTCGTCCAGATTGACATTCAGAAACAGGTTGTTGAGGTCGGCGTCGCCGGCAAGATGAGCGCCGCTTTCAACGTAGACGTCGCCGTCAATGGTTCCAACCAGGTTGAACGTACCTTCGCCTGCTACTCTGACGTCGCCGTCCAGGTTTCCAGCCCATTCAATCGTTTCGCCTGCTTCCGGAGCGAATGTAACAGTCGCGCCGTCTTCAATGACAGCGTCCAAAGCGGAAGCCCAGCTCGCGCCGTTGGTTCCGAACGTACCGCCGGAAAGGTTGATGGAATACGCGTCGTCGGTGGACGTGATTCCGCCTGCTCCGATGTTAATCGTGCCGGAAGACAGGTCGAGAACGCCATTGGTGTCGATAGTAATCGCCTTGGCGTTGAGAACGCCGTCGCCGTCGACATTGAGGGTTCCGCCGTATTTCACTGCGAACGTGTCAGCCGCATTGACTTCGCCGGAAATCAGGTTGAAGACGTTAGCCAGTTCGTTAGTTCCGCCCAAGCCAATGGTAAAGGATTCGCCAGACTGATTGAAGTTAGCGGTACCGCCGTTGACGATGAATTCGCTGGGTCCTTTATCGTTAGCGTTCCATAAACCGGCGGCTGCATTGGTGTCGACCGTTCCGCCAGTCAGATTGTACGTTCCACTATAGTTGCCCCAGCCTAATTCCAAAACGTCGTCAAAAGTCGCGGTTCCGCCTGACTGGGCAATCGTTCCGTTGGAAGACGTGGCAACATAGACAGGAGAGCCAAATGTCGCATCTCCGCCGGTGATGTTCATAACAGCATCGTTGTTAGCGCCGCCGACTCGGAAAGAGCCGCTGCCGGGATTGACGACAAATTCTCCGCTGTCAAGGTTAATCGTACCGTTGTTGACAAAGTTGCCGCCTGCTGTGTAGTTGAACTTTCCACCGTCGATGGAAAGGGTTCCGCCGTTATTGATGGTAACAGCGCCCGCCGCGTTATAAACGCCGGCTGGAATGGCAAGTTCGCTGGAAATCGTCGTAGTGTTGTTGGCGTTGAACGTACCGCCGTTGATGGTCAAGCTTCCGGGAACGTTGTTGCGTCCAGAAACGTTAACGGCTCCGCCGACTGTAACATCAGCGCCTTTGTTAACCGTCATGATGGTTAAAACGTCCAGACCGCCGCCGCGATTCAGGGTTGCCGTTCCGGTTGAACCGCCAACGCCGTTGCCGACTGTCAAGGACGCAACGCCCAGGGTGCTATAGTCAATGGTAACGGTTCCGTCTGTGGTCAAAATATAAGCGTTTTTGGTGAACGACGGGCTTGAAGTGCTGTCAAGATACGTTTCCGTATAGGGAACGCCGTTGACTTCCCAGTTTGTACCAGTGTAATACGTGTTGTTGGTAGCGCCTGTCCAGTAGTAGTTTCCTTCGCCGCCGTTAAAAGTTGCAGTAAGGGCGTTTGCAGACGTGGCAACAGTCCAGTCAGCCGGAGCGTTGGCAATGCTCGGCGTACCAGCAACGGTGGTCGCTGTAACCAGATAGAGGGTTTCGCCGTACTTTCCAACATAGTTAGTGTAATTGGTCAGGTCAACTGTTCCATTGAGAGTTGCTGTACCGCTTACGGCAAACGTTCCTTCTGGAACAAGCGTTGCGTTTGAACCGAGAGTATAAGAACCGACAAGCGAGTTGGTTCCGTTGAGGATTCCGCCTTCCTGAATGAACGTTCCACCGTTCATATCGAAAGATTTAACAGTAGCAATTCCGTCTGTCATATTGAACGAGCTTCTGCCGTCAATCGTAACGGTTTGAGCGTTGAAATTGCCGCCGGCAACGTTGAGAACGCCGCCGTATTTAACGGCAAATACGTCTGCTGCGTTAACCGTTCCGGAACTGAGCGTAAAGACGTTCGCCAGTTCGTTGGTTCCGCCCAAGCCGACGGTAAAGGATTCGCCAGACTTATTGAAATTCGCGGTTCCGCCATCGACGGTAAACGTGCTGATTCCAGAGGGGTTGCCTGTCCACAAACCAGCGTCGGACGTGGTTGTGAGCGTTCCGCCGGTAAGATTGTATTCTCCAACGGCTCCGTTGCCCCAGCCAAAATCCAAAGGCCAGTTGAACGTTACGCTTCCGCCGGACTGATTGATTGTTCCGGTATTGGCAGAAACGCCAATATATGCAGGAGCGTCTATGATAACTTCGCCGTTTGTAACATTAAGCGATGCGTCGGCAGCGTTTCCGATTCGGATCGAATTGGCGGATGAAACGTTGAACGTTCCTCCGGTAACGTTAATCGCGCCGTTGGTTTGAATCTGATTGCTGCCGTTGTTGAACGTGAACGTTCCGCTGGCAACATTCAAATCGCCGTTGATGAACAGTCCGGAGCCGGTGTCAGAAACCGTTCCGCCGTTGACGGTCAGCGCGCCGTTGGCGTCAATCGTTAAAGCCTGAGTAATGCTGAACGTTCCATTCGACATAACGTTGAGGGTTTTGTTCGCCTCAATCGCAAGAGATCCGCCGGTTCGGGAAATCGAAGCGGGAGTCTCAGTTCCGCCGACGTTTACGGTCTTAACCGCGTTGCCAAGACGGGAGAAGTCCAAATTGATTGTTCCGCCTTTGCTGTCGATGATATAAGCTGTGATGGAATTGGATGTATCGTCCAATCCAGATGTTGCAACAGGACCGATTGGAGAGTCCACGTTCCAGTTTCCTGTTGCCCAATAGGTGTTGCTGGCAGCGCCAGTCCAGTAATAATCCATGTCTTCTGCCTGAACAGCCGCAACGCTGAACAATACAGCCGCCAAAAGTCCGCCAAGCAACGTTAATTGTTTAGGCATGGTAAAGTCTCCCGTAAAAATATTTAAAATTGATTTTATGTAATTCTATTTATAGAATTCTACCTAGATTACATTATAACCTATAAATTGACAACGTCAACGAACAAAACAGAAAATTTTTAAAAATTTTCCCCAAAAATAGGAAAATTACGAAAAATACCCATCGAGAGCGTTTCAGAAGTTGCGAGTTGCGAGTTGCGAGTTGCGAGTTGCGAGTTGTGAGTTGCGAGAAAATATCCCTATTCCCTACTGCCTACTCCCTACTGCCTACTGCCTCTTTCCTCCCTCCCCCTTTTCAAAATTACAGATTCCTATATTATAATACTGTAGCATTCTATCGGGCTATTTGTATTCACAATTGTATAACCATACCAGATACAACCATGTTTGAATCCCTGCAAAATAAACTCGGCGAAGCGTTTCGACATCTTTCCGGCAAAGCGGTTTTGACCGAATCCAATATGAAAGAGGGTCTGACGATGATCCAGAACGCGCTTCTGGAAGCGGACGCCGGTTACGAAGCCGTCAAGGCGTTTATGGCTCGCGTTCAGGAAAAGGCGTTGGGCGAAAAGGTCCTCAAAAGCCTGCGTCCGTCTGACCAGCTGGTAAAAATCGTTCACGAAGAACTTATCCAGTTTATGGGGCCGGTCGACAACGACCTCCATCTGAAGCGTTCGGGCGTGTCCGTTATTATGATGTGCGGTTTGCAGGGGTCTGGTAAAACGACGACCACCGGCAAGCTGGCGCGAAAGCTGAAAATCCGCGGCCGCAAGCCGATGCTGGTTGCCGCCGACCTTCAGCGTCCCGCCGCCGTTCGACAGCTTCAGGTTCTGGGCGAACAGATCGGCATTCCGGTCTATGCGGAAGAGGGAGAAAAGAACCCGGTTAAGGTCTGCAACGACGCCGTCAAGGAAGCGGAAAAGTCCGACTGCGACGTTCTTATCCTCGACACCGCCGGGCGTCTTCACATTGACGAAGCGCTCATGGACGAGTTGAAAAAGATCGAATCGCAATGCAATCCGGATCAGGTTTATCTCGTCGTGGACTCCATGACCGGTCAAGACGCGGTCGTCAGCGCCAAGGCGTTTAACGACGCGCTGGCTCTCAACGGGGTAATTCTTACCAAGTTGGACGGCGACGCCCGCGGCGGCGCGGCTCTGTCGATGAAACACATTTCCGGCGCGCCGATTAAGTTCATGGGCGTCGGCGAGCAGATGGACGCTCTGGAAGAATTCCATCCTGACCGAATGGCAGGGCGAATTCTCGGCATGGGCGACATCCTCACCCTGGTCGAAACGGCTCAGCGTGAATTCGACCAGGACGAACTGCGTCAGCAGGAAGAGCGCATGAAGAAGGGCGAGTTTACCTTCGACGACTTCCGCCGAATGATGAATCAAACCCGCCGGCTCGGTCCGCTGGGCAAGATTTTAGGCATGATTCCCGGCATGGGCGCCCTCAAGCAGATGATGGACATGGACGTTGCCGAAAGCGAGATGAAAAAGCTCGGCGGAATTATCGATTCCATGACCAAAAAAGAACGCTCCAATCCGGATTTGATTGACAACAGCCGCAAACGGCGCATCGCCGCCGGCGCCGGCGTGGGCGTGAACGAAGTCAGCGAAATCTGCAAGCAGTTCGGCGCGATGGCGTCGATTATGAAAAAGATGTCTGGCTTGGGCATGGGCGGAAAGATGCAGGCGATGCAGGAACTGACGCGTCAGATGACAACCAATCCGCAGGCGCGTCTCTCCAAACAAAAGGGCAGCACCGGAAAACGGCTCACCCCGGCGGAACGCGCTAAGCAAAGAAAAGAACTCGAACGAGAACTCAAACGAAAGAGAAGAGCGGACAAATAACTTCGAGTTAGAAAGATTCTGTTATGAAATTACTCCATATCGGCGACGTTGTCGGCAAACCAGGACGAACCATGCTTCAGCGCAGTCTGAAAGGGCTGCGTATTAAATACCAGCTGGATTTGATCTCTGTCAATTCAGAAAACGCTGCGGCTGGCACCGGTTTGACGCCTGAAACGTACAAAGAAATCGTTCAGGCGGGCGCTGACGTCTTGACGATGGGAGATCATATATATAAACGGAAAGAAATCATCCCGATTCTGGAACAAAACGACAACATCGTCAAGCCCGCTAACTATCCGCCGGAAGCCCCGGGAAAGACGTACGCTCTGGTCGACCTCCCGCTCGGTCGCCGCGCTGCGGTTATCAGCCTGCAGGGGCGCGTGTTTATGAGCCCGGTCGACTGCCCGTTCCATGCGGCAGACAAAATTCTCAAGCTCTTGCCGCCGGATGTCAAAATTATTCTCGTTGACTTCCATGCGGAGGCGACCAGCGACAAACAGCTCATGGGCCGATACCTCGACGGGCGCGTTACCGCCGTTTTGGGGACCCATACCCATGTCGCCACGGCAGACGAGCAGATTTTCCCCGGCGGGACGGCGTTCCAGACCGACGTCGGCATGACCGGTCCCATGGAAAGCGTCATCGGGCGAAAAATCGACTGCGTCCGCGAAGCCGTCTACACGTTCAAGCCCACCAAATATGAAATCGCCTTAGGGAACCCTCAAATTCACGGCGCGATTGTCGAATTTGACCACATCACCGGAAAAGCGACTGCAATCGAACGCCTTGTCGTTTCCGAATCCGACTTGCCGGAATTGGAACGCCTTGCCGCGCAGGCAACGTACCGCTGAGACAATTAGGCGGCGAGGCGCCGCTCCCGATCCGCGCTTCCGCGCGTTTGCCAAAAACCGCTCCCGTTGGTCGCTCTGATACCGCCTTTCATCTATTCCCTACTCCCCACTCCCTATTCCCTCTATTTTATCTAATTAGAAAAACCGGAACTTTTTTCGAGAAAAATACTAGATATTGTACAGTTTTTGATTGACAATGACGAAATATTGTGGTATAATAAAATCGTTATTGGAACGGATTCCAAAAGAACGAAAGCTGCGGCAGACGTTCTGGAGGTCAAATTCAGGTTCAAAGTCAGCCAGGGTAGAGCGGGGTTTGAACTATAAAATTTTTCCCATTTTTTAAGGAGATTGCAATGTCGGTTTGTGGTGAAAGATGTGAAGTCTGGTCTCGGGTTGTTGGTTATTTCCGCCCGGTTCACAGTTGGAATAAAGGTAAAAAAGAGGAATTCAAGGAACGTCGCACTTTTGAAGTTCAAAAGTCTGGCTGCAATTGCTGTGCAGAAAAGAAAGACGACAAAGCCTCTTGCTAGAGTAACCCCTGCCTTTTGAGCATTTACGTATCGTATAACCCCATAACCTCGCGCTGATTTCACGCGAGGTTTTTTATTTGTCCCGTGCAACCCGGATCGCGGCAGTCCCCTGCCGCCGAACTTGAAAAAACTTTCGGTCGCCAGCAAGCTGGCTCCCTTTTAGAGAAGTTTTTTCAAGTTTAATTAAGAGGGGAAAACCTTTTTTGAAAAAAAGGTTCTTCCCCTCAAACTCCCCTTTCCAAAAAACTTTAGTAATGGGAGAAAATAAAGTAAGAACATCGTAAACCAATCGGTGAATATCCGTTTAATCCGTATAATCCGTGTGCGGACTGACCCGCTAACAACCTTAGCGCCGCCGCTTGCGTAATTCCGCATTACGAATTACGCATTGTTCAAACGTTCGTCCAGAGCTTTCTCAAGCCCCATTCGATGCTCATGAATTGAATCAGCAGCAGCAGAATCCAGAACGAATCCCAGAGGGAATGCGGCGACTCCGTCCGGATTTCCAGCGTCTTCGCCATCTGCGCCATCTTGCTTAGTTCGTCCGGGAGCTGGTCGGGAGCGAGCAGTTCCCCAGCAGTCAGAGCGGCTATCTGTTTGAGCGTTTCCGGGTCGGCGGCGGGATCGTCCAGCTCGACGTCCTGTTTGAACGCCTGAACGCGCCCCTGAACCATGCCGAGATTTTCGTCGTTTTGAACGGCGACAGCGGCGTACTGGTAGTCGCCCGGCAGGTCGAGGTCTTTGAACGTCCCCTCGATTTGGTCGCCGTTTTTCACAACGGGAACGGGGACTTTTTTGCCGTCCGGCTTTTTCACCAGAATCTTAAAACACGACGCTTCCAGCGGATTCCCGTCGGAGTCGAACGCGTTGGCGGTAAAGACGAACTCCCCGCCGCAGGGAACGCGCTGTTTATCGACTTTGATTTCAACGCGGGCGTCTTTGACCTTGTCTTTTTGCGCCAGCCAGAAGACGGACTGCACCCAAAATCGCTGATGTTCCGCGCCGAATCCCGCCAGCGGCCATCGCCAGGTGGAATCGGCGGCGAACGCCAGAACGCGCCCTTTCCCGACTTGCGTCGAAACGAGAATCGGGGCGGGGTCTTTGCCGTCGCTTGTCGCCAAAACGTCGACGCCCGGCTTGACGTCAAGCCATTTATTCGCGCCGTCCAGAGCGGGAAGCTGTTTCCAGACGCCCAGCGGGTTGGAATCGCGCAGCGCTAAAATCGGACTGATTTTCCCCTGCCCTGTCAGCGTCAGGCGAATCGGTTTATCGATATGCAAATCCGAGGCGGGCGCGTCCGTTGGGTTTTGACGTTCAAACTTGTCCATGACAACGGGAATAACCGCGTTGAGCGGCGCCAAGGCGTATCCGCCCGGCCCGTAGGCGTTGAACCCGCCCATTAAAAACAGACCCGTTCCCGATCGAACCAGCTCTACGATTTTGTTTTGGACGTCTTCCGGAAGTACCGACGCGTGAACGTCGCCCAGGATAACAACGTCATACTCGCCCTGTTCGAGCGTTTCCAGCAGCGTATCCGCATTGGTTCCCAGCCGGTTGATGCGAATTACGTCCGTTTGAGCGTAGGGGGAATCCTCAAACGCGCGGCAGATGAACTTCTGTTCCGGTCGTATCGCGCCTTCAATGTACAGGATTTTCAAGCCCCCATCGACGACTTGAATAAAGCCGTCCATGGAGTTGTTGGCTTTGCTCTGTTCGTCTGTAACAGCGGGAACGTCAACAGCGACTTTGAACTCGCCGTTTGATTTCGGCTCGTAGACGAACGATACCGGCAAGACCTGCCCGGACGTCTCAGCGCGGACAACCGTTTGAGCAATCTCTTCCATCTTGCCCGGCGACGTTTCAAACAGAAGCCGAACGGGAATATCGACGTTTGTCAGCCCGTCGACGCGAATCTGCACTTCAATCTGGGCTGCGCTTTTCAGGAACACGCGCGGCGGGACGTTCAGGTTTACAATCGAGACGTCTTTGATTTTAGTATTTCCCACCGGCTGACCGAAACACAGCGGAAAAATCGGAATTCCCAGCCGCTTGTACGTCTGCGCCGCCGTCTGCGGGAGAGCCGCCAATTCCTGCGAGGCATTTTGCGCCGGCAGACGCTGCGCGCCGTCGGTGAGCAGAAAGACGCCTAAAATTCGCTTTCCCGCCTCCTGACGAATCAGGTCGTCGAGGACTTTTCCCAGCGCGGTCTGCTCGCCCAGCGGCTGGTCAGAAAACGCCAGCGTCTTCCCGTCCGGCGACGTAACAGGCCGGATTCCGGAATCGAAAGAGTAGAACTTCAAATCAAGCTCTTTTTTCAGGCTGTTGACCGCGTCCTGATTGGACGTCAAGACGGCTTTCGCCGCGTCGAATCGAGACTGTTTTGCATCGTTGGCGTCTGGAACGCTCATCGAACGGGTTTCGTCCAGAAGCACGATAACGGACGACGCGTCCCGCGCGATTGTCGTTGTAACAGCCGACGGACGCAGCAGAATCCAGAACAACAGCAGAATCGTAACCGCCCGGAGCGAGAAGAGAATCCACTTTTTCGCCACCGACAGCTTTTTATCGCAAAGCGTCCCCCAGATCAGCAGTCCGAACAATGCGGACGCGATTACAATCGGATACGTCAGAGAACCGCCCAGCGGATAAATATTCATGGATGCGATTAGTATAGCATTTATATCTTAATACGTCAAGGGCTTGAAGAGTTAGGAATTAGGAGTGAGGAGTGAGGAGTTGACGCAAGCGCTCCCCGCTGGCTGTTGCCAAGTCAGTCCGTTCACGGATTTTACGGATTAGACGGATTTTCGCCGATTGGTTAATGGAAGGCGGTAATGGAGTGAGCGCAGCGAACGTAATTACGCTTCAAGCGGGAGGAAATCCCGCTTTACCATTTACCAGAAACTTTTTCGTTGGTCGCTTTGCGGCGGAAGCTTCCAAAAAACACGAGAACGCGGAGAATTCCTCAGCCCCGCTGGATCGCGGCTGTGTCAGCCGCCGAAGAAAAACGCGAGTTGTCGCTTGCTTAAAAAAGCGAGATTTCCGCTCTCGAACTCCGAGAGTGTCCCGCTATGCGTCAATTTCGCATTCCGCATTCCGAATTAGTTAGCGAAACGCTTTTCGAGTTTTTGTCCTCGTTTTGGATTCTTGCATTTTGGAAGCCAAACTCAAGGCGGCGCTTTGAGCAAAGTCTTTCAAGCTGACGTTCACGGACGATTTCTGAAGCAGTTTCAGAATTTCATCTCGAATGTCTGCATGACCAGCAAAATAAAGAAAATGAGGATGCAAATAGGAATCCAAAGCATCATCAATTCTAGCGTTCGGCAACCTCGATTCAATACTCTTTTTGTATGTTTTACCAATTTTCATAGTTTTCCTCATCAGCAGATGACTGCAAACATAATTTTTGAACAACGCATTATACGTATTAGTTAGTTTAATTCAAGGGAGGGCGCGAGAAATATTACTTTGCGAACTTTGCGGACTTTGCGGCTTAATATTCTTCGGCGGACTTCGTCCGCGACCCGGGGGCGTTTTCGGCTGCGTCGCAGTTTTTTAGCAGGTCATTGGACAAGGCGGCGCCTGGGGGCGCCGCACTCCCGGACGCAAAGCGCTCATCAATAGTTTCCGCCAGTTCCCCCGGGGGGGCTTTTCTTTTCTCCTCAAATGGATACAATAAAATAGAAATATCTGGTAAATACACGCCTTACGTTTGAAATAGCTACTAGCCCCTAGCTTCTAGCTTTTTATAGCTTCCAACGTTAATCGTTAAAAGCTGAGAACTTCGAATGGCCAAGCTAGCAGCTAATAGCTAATGGCTTCTCAGGTATGGATTTCCAGAAAAAACATTTTTCGTAAGTTAAATCCGAGTTTCGGTTTGTTTTTATTGAAGGATAAAGCCATGTTACAAGTTTACGTCAACGGAAAGTTTTACGACAAAGATAAAGCTGTAGTAAGCGTGTTCGATCACGGTTTGCTGTACGGCGACGGCGTTTTCGAAGGAATGCGCTCATACAACGGGAAAGTGTTTCGGCTGGAAGACCACATCAAGCGTCTTTACGAGTCCGCCCGATCCATCTGGATTGAAATTCCCATGACTCAGGAAGAGATGTGCAAGGCGACCAACGACACCCTCGCTCTCAACCAGATTCAAAACGGGTACATCCGCCTGGTCGTTACCCGCGGCAGCGGAACGCTTGGGCTTGACCCCCGCAAGTGCTCCAACCCCAGCATTATCATCATTACAGACTCCATCGCTCTGTATCCGGACGAACTGTATCAGAACGGTCTGGAAATGGTAACGGCGGCGACGATTCGCACCTCTCCCGCCATGCTCAGCCCGCGCGTCAAATCGCTCAACTACCTCAACAACATCATGGCGAAAATTGAGGGCATTCAGGCTGGCTGCGACGAAGCGCTCCTGCTCAATCAAAACGGAGAAGTTGCCGAATGCACCGGCGACAACATCTTCATCGTCAAAGACGGCGTTTTGATTACCCCGCCGCTGGTCGCGGGAATTTTGGGCGGAATTACGCGTCAAACTGTTATCGAACTGGCGAAAAAAGCCGGTATCGAAGTTCAGGAAACCGCGTTTACCCGACACGACATCTACTCGGCTGACGAGTGCTTCCTGACCGGGTCCGCCGCGGAACTTATCCCGGTTGTCAAGCTGGACATGCGTCAGATCGGAACCGGCAAGCCGGGCGACGTTACCTGGAAGCTGATTAAACTGTTCAAAGAATTGGTCAATGGCTAGACCGGACTTAGCAATCGAAGTTTACGAGGAATCGGCAATCGAGCCTGAATTGAGCCAGGAAATCGGTCAGCATCTGTACGACTGCTTTTCCTGGCGACAGGCGATTAACGACCGCACCAGAACATGGTACGGTCAGAAGCCGGAATATACCGTTATCGGACGGGTAAACGGGCTTCTTATCGCCCATACCGCAATCGTCAAACGTCGATATCTCACCAAAGAACAATGCCCCGACGGGCGGTTTCCCACTGATCCCGCCGTACTGGCGCAGGCGCAAGTCGGCGCCGGCATTCAGGGGGTCAGCGTTGCTGAATCCTACCGCCGGCATCGATACGGCATGGAAATTCTCACCGCGGCTATGATGCAGGCGATTGACGCCGGGTATCCAATAGCCATTCTGCACGCTCCGCACTCGCTCGACGCCTTTTATTCTCTTTTGGGCTGGCGCTGGGACAACGACATCGCGTTCATTTTAGACGCCTGGGACAAACCCGCTCACACCCAGCCGGGCAACTGCTGCATGACTGCGGATTTGACGTAATTTGGAGTGCGACGGCTTGACGTCGCTTTCATTACCAAAAACGCCGTAAAACTCGATAAACGCTAATTCGTGCCAATAACGTCTTGAATACTACTAACAGTAATTTTATCATAGTTTATAAGCTATTTGCACGAAATATATTTTCAGTAGCGCTCAGCTTAAATCTTTTATAAGCGACGTCAAACCGTCGCTATTCGTTTAATCTTTAAAAATCGTCTATTACGTTTACTTTGTCGATTTTAAATCCATATATGGTTTTAACTTGTGAAGGGGTTGCGGTGCGTTCAAACCAAGCAGCTGAACACCATGGATACTGATTAGCGATGGCTACAATTTTATGATGAACAGGGTTTGTATGTGTATACTTCAAACGGGCGAAATATGATTTTTCATAGGTTAGATTGACATCCCAATAATTCCACCATACTTGCCGACCAGGAGCATTGTCCAGCTGATTAATCCAGATTGCAAGTTTTGTATGATATTCGTTAATCAATTGGACTATTGAAGAATTGTTATTCGTGCTATGTGCAACAAAGTGGTAATGGTTAGAAAAAATTGCCCATGCTTCAAGTTGCCAACCATATTTGAATGCTAACGATAACAAACCTCTTTGCATGACGTCAAGTCTATGAGGTTCTTTAAAAAAATGTTGCTTTTGATAAGTTCCAGCAGTAATAAAATAAGTCCCAAGTTTGGATAACTTGTGTAATGGAGCGTGAGGCCAATTAACGTTATTATCAGCAATCATAATCTAAGTACTTTGTAGTACGAAAGCTAGTCGTCATTTACATTACCGAAAACGCTGGGAATATCGAAAAAGTCTACTCGCGTTGATATGGGATAATGCAAAGAAGTTATATAAAACAACAATAATTATAGCAAATTTCTAAAAACAGTCCAGTAGAATTAACGTTTATTACAATTATAATTTAATTGTTGTTCATACGCTATTGGCACGAAATACATTTTCAGTAGTTCTCAGCTTAAATCTTGTAAAAGCGACGTCAAGCCGTCGCACTCCAAAATTGTCTTTTTTGATTATTTTTGTAAATTTTTGGTCAAAACGGAAAATTTTTATTGAAAGTGGGCAATTCTATGCTATAATATAGAAAGAGTGAAAATAGACAATATATAGATTCAACACCATTTTTATATACATAAATTCAAAATCATGAATAAACCTGTTGTATTTCTTTCCCGCTTTTTTGCGGCGCTGGTTGTTACAGCGTTGACCGTTTCCGCGTTTGCAGACTACGTTCCGTTTGTCAGCATAGATTTTAACTCCGCGGGGTCCGGAACGATGACCGGGTACAATGGATCCAATTTTGCCGACGACACGCTGACAAGCACCGTTTACGTTTCGCCGGAAAATGGGATTACTGTAACAACGACTCGCGAAACGACCAAAAATAACAGAAATCGCAGCAACAGCTCTTGCGACGCTCTGACTAACGACTTCATCTTTGAAAACGCCGCTGGAAAGACGGTTACGTCAACGATTACCGGTTTGACAGTCGGCAAAGAGTATGTGCTCAACGTTTACTCTCACGACACCGGCAGCGGAGCGTCTGCCGCGTCAACGTGGTCTTTGACGCAGGGCGAAGGCGAAGCGGTTAACATTGGAACTGTTACAAACACGCAATCCGGACACAAAATTACAGACGACAACACGCATTTGACGTACACGTTTACTGCAACGGCAGACACGGTCGTTCTGACGGGCGGCATTTCCAACGGGTTGGTCGTTCTTAACGGTTTTGATCTTTCCGAAGCGTACGAAGCGGGTTCTGGATATACAAAGTTTGACGTCAACTCTAACCATAAAGACGGGACGGAAAGCCGAGTTACATCGCCGCGCTCGACCGAGCTTTTTGTTGACAACACGAACACGTCCACTACAGCCACGGTTACTGCGCCGTCCGGCATAACGCTGACGGTTTCTTCCGAAAACGTCCTCAATTCCAGAACGAGAAAAATCGCGAATAACGCCGTTGATATTGACATGTACAACGACTTCGTCTTCTCCGGAAGTAAAACTCCCTTTACGGTGTCGCTTGACAATTTAACCGCAAACGCGATTTACCGCATGAAGGTTTATTCGTATGACCCCACTCAGGATCAGTGCGGAGGCATTTGGACAATGACGGACGCCAACGGCGACGAGATATTCTCCTATACGCACAATTTAACGTTCGGAACGTCGTCCACCTGGTCTTTTGAACAAACCTTCAAGCCTGCGACCACGTCGGTTTCCATGCTGGCAGAGAGAACGTCTAAACCATATACCATGTTCAACGGGATGGAACTGCAGGAAATCTCGCCCAACACCGCCGACTATACGTGGGCTGCTGGTCGAGCGCAATGGTTAGCCGACGGCAAATGGATTGACAAAACCGGCGCTGCTGGAACCCCAACGACCGGCGACATCTGCTATGTTACAAGCCCCGACCCAACGGGCATGAACACCAGTTACTGGCTTGAAACCACAACAACTCCGTTCGACGGAACGCTGGTTATGGCGTCCGGCTCTCGTATGATTTTCAAATCCAACGCGACTGTAAACGATTTGATTCTCGACAACGGCTATCTCCATCATGGAGAAGGATCTAAGACCTTTGCTCTTGCCGGAAATCTGACCGTCGCCAGCGATTCGACAATTGACATCGACGACGGCAGTACTCGAACGCTGCAAATCAATTCCGTTATAACAGGCCCGGGAAATCTGACCATCCTCGGCAACGGCGTCTCCAACGCAGTTGTTGAACTGTCCAGAGGTTATGCTGGATACACGGGAAAATTCATTCTCAATAAAGTCAACCTGAAACTGACGACCGGCAACGGCTGCATCGGCGCGGGCGATTTGGATATACCCGAAACGTCTCAGCTGACGCTCAACGGACCCAACTACGGGCTTCATTACGTCAATAATCTGACCGGCTCCGGACCGATTTCCGTAACGGCAACAAGCCGATTCGACCTGGCGTCCAGCGAACCGCAGGCGTACAGCGGCACGATTTCTGTTGCCGCCAATCAGTCGATGCATATTGGGTACACGATTTCCGGCGACTCCGCGTCAGACGTCAACCTTCCCAACGCTACGATCAGTTTGGCGGACGGAGCTAATTTAGGGCTGATTCATCAAAACAGCAGCGCAGTTGTTTCCAACCTCGTAATTGGAACGCTCAACGGCGTTGCAGGGTCGGTTGTCCGCGCTTCCGGGTCTGTTAATACGAACGGAAAATTCGCGACGCTGACCGTAGGCGCGGGCGACTTCGCCGGCGTTATCGGAGGTTCAGGCGCCGCTCATACCAGAATTAGTTTGATTAAAAATACAGACGGAACGCTGACGCTGTCCAATGCTAACATATACGCTGGCGGAACGACCATCGAAGACGGAAAAATCGTTCTTTCTGGAAAAGGTACGCTGGGAACAGGCGCGGTTGTAATTGGCGAAAACGGAACGCTGGAATACAACGTTGCAGACGGCGCTGAAAAGACGGTTGCGATTACATCCGCCAACGCGGTTTCCGGAACGGGTTCCGTTCTGAAAACCGGCACTGGCGTTTTGAAGATCAATAACGAAGGTTACGCTGACTCGTTTGCGACGTCTCTGTTTACCGTCGAAGCCGGCGAGCTGGATTTCAAAGGCGAGTATACCGGCGACATGATTATCGGCGCAGAAGGCGTTCTTTCGCCCGGCAACTCCGTTGGAACGCTCAGCGTTACTGGCAACGTAACTGTTGACGGTACGGCTCTGTTTGAATTCGATTCGTTTGACGATGGTACATTTGACAAGTTGTTCGTTCTCGGAGCCGACAACGCGTTCACCGCTGCCGATGGAACGATTGAACTGTCGTTCCTCAATAACGACGCCGAAGCCTGGGCAGCGCCCGACAGCGCGTATCAGCTGGTATCCGACGAAGGGTTCCAGACCGGCGACTTCACTTCCTGGCTGAAGGACGACTTCGGCGGCTTGTTCGGTCTGGAAGGCAGAGCCGACGGCTTGTACCTCGTCGCTGCTGGAGCGGATCCCGGAACCGGCGTTCCAGAACCGTCGACTTGGGCGCTGCTGGCGCTTGGCGTTATCTTGCTATATCTGCGTAAGCGGAGTTAGGAATTAGGAGTGAGGAGTGAGGAGTTGCGCTTCGCGCTCCTCTCAATATCGAATTGCGGGAACTCCGTGAGTGGAGTTCCCGCTTTTTGTTATGAAGGATACTTTTTATATTTCTCTCCAAATTGCTCTTCACAAAATATCTAAAAAAAGCTAATATTCTATAAACTCAAATAATTGAGAAATCATAACAGTTATTAAATCAGGGAGGATCGTATGCCCAAATACGCTCTATTTACGACTATATTATTACTGCTGCCCTGCTCCGTTTTGATGGCGGAGAACGCGGACAAGGACGTTATTTGCTTGTCGTCATTTTGCCTCAGCGGCGAACAAGATACGGCCAGCGCTGACGACTCGATTTTTCAAACGGAATTTCGCGGGCAAAACGCCTATCAATATCCGCCGGAGGAATACTATCAGTTTTTGAACGGTCAGCGTCCGAATCGTTCGCGCGTCATTCCCGCCACAGAGGGCTATGACGTCCGGTACAGTTCCAACTACTGCCGACCATACTGGGGCGAGGTTTTGAAAGACATCGTTCCGGTGCGAAGCTGCGATATGCGGTACAGCTGCCCGGACGAATGGACGCTTCAGCTCTTGCCGAGCAATATCATTTATAAGTCGTACATGGCTTGCGGGCGAGAGCCGCGGCTGGGGATTCATTTTGTCGATTCCATGCAGCCGGACGACATGAGCTATTGGGACTGCTCTATCGGGGCGCGAGTGAGCCTGCTTCGATTCGGCTCCCGGGATCCGCTTTATCCGGAAGGTTTGGAACTGGAAATGGACGCCTGCGCGTTTCCCCGCCTGGGACTCAACCGCGCGCGGGACTTGTTTTCCTGCGATTATCGATTCGCCTTCCCGCTGGTATATCGAAGCGGCCGCTGGGAGTACATGTTCGGATACTATCATATCAGTTCGCACCTGGGCGACGAGTACATGGTGAATCACAATTCCCTTCACCGGTACAATTATTCCCGCGACTGCCTCATGGCTGGCGTTGGGTTCCGTCCGAATCCGGCATGGCGATTCTATTTCCACATGGAATACGCCGTTAGCCGCGACATCTCCGAACCGTGGCAATTCATGTTCGGGGTAGAGTACAGCCCCATGTACACTGGACCGGAAGGCGCGCCGTTCTTTGCTGCGTGCGGACGCTTAAGAGACGAAATCGACTTCAGCGGCTCGTTTACTCTGGAAGCGGGCTGGCAGTGGCGAAACGACAACAGTCACATTTTCCGAATGGGACTGTTTTATCTCAACGGATACAGCGACCATTACCAGTTCTACAACATCTACGAAAAACAGATCGGGTTTGGAATCTGGTATGATTTCTGAAATGCGTAATGCGTAATTCGTAATGCGTAATTGACGCAAGCGACCAACGTATTGGCAAACGCGCGGCAGCGCGGATTGGGAGCGGCGCCTCGCCGCCCTCACTCCTAACTCCTAACTCACTCCCCCTTTAAGATTTTTCCAATCCCGATATAATATATATTGCGGTTCTGGTTTTGTATCCCAGGACGTTTTTATTACATTCTATTATATGAAAGGCTGTTATGCTTACTGTAAATCTCCCCAGCGGCGATAAACTGGAGTTTTCCACCCCTGTCCAGGTCAAGGACGTTGCTTTGAAAATTGGTCCCGGTTTGGCTAAAGCGACAGTGGCGGCTTACGTTGACGACATGCTCGTCGGTACGGACTTTGTTCTCCCGGAGGACGGCGAAACGTCAATTCGTCTGATTACTAAAAAAGACCCGGAAGCGTTGGCGATTATGCGCCATTCCTGCGCTCATATTATGGCGCGCGCGGTCATGCGTCTGTACAAAGACGTTGAGCTGGCGTTCGGTCCGACGGTCGAAAACGGGTTCTATTATGATTTCGCCATGCCGAAGCCGATTTCCGAGGCGGATTTCGAGGCTATCGAAAAGGAAATGGCGAAAATCGTCAAGGAAGACGAGCCGTTTGAGCGCATTGAAATGTCCCGCGACGAAGCGATTAAACTTCTCGAAGGCATGGGACAGAAACTCAAGGTGGAACATCTGCAAACGACGCTGTCCGACAAGGACGTCGTTTCGTTCTATCGTCAGGGAGAATTCGTCGACCTGTGCCGCGGCCCGCACGTTCCCAGCGCCGGGTTCTGCGCGTCGTTCAAGCTCATGTCGGTTGCCGGCGCGTACTGGAAAGGCGATGCCAACAATCAGCAGCTGACCCGTCTGTACGGCACGGCGTTTTTCGACAAGAAAGAACTCGCCGAGTACATCACCCGTCTGGAAGAGGCGAAAAAGCGCGATCACCGCGTACTGGGCAAACAGCTTGAACTGTTTACCATCGACCAGAACGTCGGCCCCGGTCTGATTCTCTGGCTGCCCAAGGGCGCGAAAGTCCGCCGAATTCTGGAAAACTTCCTCGTTGGCGAACTGGAAAAGCGCGGGTATCAGCTGGTCAACACCCCGGTTGTCGGGCGAGTCGGTCTGTACAAGACTTCCGGGCATTATCCCTATTACGCCGACAGCCAGTTCCCGCCCATCGCGGTAGACGAAGACGACCTGTATCTGCTTCGTCCGATGAACTGCCCGCACCACATTATGGTTTATCAGAACCGTCCGCGGTCTTATAAAGAACTGCCGCTGCGGTTGGCAGAGTTCGGGAACGTACATCGATACGAGCAGTCCGGCGAGCTTTCCGGCTTGACCCGCGTTCGTGGGTTTACTCAGGACGACGCTCATATTTTCTGCACGGAAGATCAGGTGGAAGACGAATTCCGCCGATGTCTGGAAATGACCGTGTTCGTTCTCAAGACGATGGGATTTACCGATTACAAAGTTCGTCTGTCGTTCCGCGACCCGGCGTCGGACAAGTACGTTGGCGACCCGGCAAACTGGGACAAGGCGGAAGCGGCGCTGAAGAAAGTCTGCGAGTCGATGAACCTGCCGGACTTGTCAATCGCTCAGGGCGAAGCCGCGTTCTACGGTCCCAAAGCGGACTTTATTGTAACAGACTGCATCGGTCGTCAGTGGCAGCTGGGCACGGTTCAGCTGGACTACAACCTGCCGTCGGAACAGCGATTCAATCTGGAATACATCGGCGCCGATAACCAGCCGCACCGTCCGGTTATGATTCACCGGGCCCCGTTCGGCTCGTTTGAACGGTTCTTCGGAATCCTGATCGAGCATTTCGCCGGCGCGTTCCCGCTGTGGCTGGCTCCGGAACAGGTTCGAATTCTGGTCGTCAGCCAGAAGTTTGAAGAGTACGGCAAACAGCTGGAAGAGAATCTGCGTCAGGCGGGACTTCGTGTAACAGGCGACTACGACCCGGAAAAGATCGGCGCGAAGATTCGCAAAGCCCAGATGGAAAAGATTCCGTACATGCTCATTATCGGTCAGAAAGAGGCGGACGCCAACAACCTGTCCGTCCGCTGCCGAGTCCGCGGCGACCTGGGCGCCATGACCTTCGACGAATTCGTCGCCCAGGCGAAGAAAGAAGTCGA
Organism: Thermoguttaceae bacterium; assembly: GCA_017407125.1. Taxonomy (GTDB): domain Bacteria; phylum Planctomycetota; class Planctomycetia; order Pirellulales; family Thermoguttaceae; genus RUG11551. The sequence continues at coordinate 277,223 of JAFQXE010000045.1, read as the reverse complement.
AGAAAAGACGATCGTCAAGGCTAATGAGTAATTAGTAATGAGTAATTAGCAATTGGCGCAAGCGTTCGTCTATGGTGAGCGCTTGCGCGGGGAGTGCGGCGCCCATAGGCGCCGCCTTGTCCAAAGACCTGCACAAAAGCTGGGAGAATTCTGGGAGTTTTCCGGGAAGATTCTGGGATTTTTCTGGGAAGATATAATCCTTTCCCAGGGCTATCCCAGAAGTTCCCAGCTATCTCCCAGCTTTATTTTTCCTGCGGCTATTCCCCCCCGGCTCGCCTGCGCTTTGCGGCGGAAGCCTCCAAAAACCTCGAGAACGCGGCAGCCGCTCCGACCCGCTGGATCGCGGCTGTGTCAGCCGCCGAAGATAATTTTTAACCACAAAGAACACAAAGAATCAATCGGCGATAATACGTTTTTTCTGCGGCTCTCCCCCGGCTCGTCTACTCTTCCGGCGGAAGCGGCGGGTTATCTTGGCGATTTTTTCTTATTCTTTCCAGCGTCTCTTTTCTCTTGTCTTTTTGACGTTTATATATTCTGATTCGACGCGCATAATATATACTAAGCCGACGAATTAGAACATAAAGGAAGATTAAAAGGATTACATAGGGATCAATACAAGGAATAAAGAAAAACAAAACACAATACAAAATACAACATTCAGTAATAAAGAAGCCTAAAAAAGGAAATCCTTGAAGACCCTCTATCCATATATCGTATATCAGAGGGAATATTCCTAACATTACAAAATAAAGATAAATATGAACAAACTCACCAATAAAACTGTCATGAAATTGATTGCAAACGCGACTAAGCGTTATTTTCCGAGAATTTTCTCTGGAATTTACTATACTTTTGTTTTTGGTTCTTTTTTGTTCAAAGTACTCATAAATTAAAATTCCAATTAGAATGAGTGGAATTAAATAAATACTGATTAAAACAGATATTGTATATAAAGAACATGGCATATAACTCAGAGACCAGTTTATTTCTACTCCATAACAAAGACATATGCGATGAAGGTTACGATAATGAGTAATTAAATGGCAGACCTCAAATACCAATACAACAATCGGCAACAGACACGTGTATATTGTCATAAACCGTTCCCAGACGGACGGGCTGCTCGCGATGTTGTCGTTTTCGGCTGTAGGTTTGTTGTTTTCAGTTTCCATATTAGTTATTAAACCCGAATTAGAATAAAAGTCAATAGTAGACAAGTTATACGTTGAAAGACGGGGAAACGTTGTGCGTAGAGACGCTTGCGGCGGAAGCATCCAAAGATCTCCTGAACGCGGAAAGCCCGCTTGACCCGCTGGTTCGCGGGCGTCTTCGCCCGCCGAAGCCTCTCTGTCCCGCTAAAAATCTATTTCGCAGCCGAAAACGCTTCCGGATCGCGGACGTAAGTCCGCAAAAAACATCAACGGCAAATCCGTCAAGGAAAATTTTCTCTGATTATTGGACTTTTTCCTTGACAATTCGTTTTGAGTTGGGTATAATAACGAAAAACTGGCTGTTGTTTGCCAGCGTTTGTTACATTCCCCCTTTTGCATTCCAACCGATTATGTTTTCCCGATTCTTTCGCTCTTTGTACAACCGGTTAACGTTCCAATGGAAAGTAACGCCCGCGCTGTTTCCCGGCGAACGTCAGATAATAGACGAGCTGTTTTCTGTTCTCGGATACGAGTTTCCCGGCGCTAATTTCAATCTGGACGGGAAACAGTATCAGCGAATCGCGTTAGGGGAAAACAGGCGGATTTCTGCCAAGGAAATGAAAACGTTTACCGGTTACGTTTTGCAAATCGGACCTCCGATATCTTTGGACTCGGAATTAGACGGCAATTTTATCGCTCCAGAGTTTTCTTTTACAACGTCAGACGGCGAGGAAATGCGGTTTTCTTTTGGAATTGATTCTTTTGGACTGGTCGCTTTTCTGGCGTTCATGTTTGATAAACCGTCCAGCGATTACATGAAACTCTCTGTATGGCAAGCCGCAGACAAGGACTCGGTTCGACAGTCGCTCGTTTGCTCTGTCAACGAGCTTACCAGCCATCGTTTTCAAGCGGATAACCGGAATCTGGCGCAGGCTTTCGCCGACGTTTTCTCCATTCAATTTCAGCCGACGGATATAACCCGCATTAAATCGTTCAAGCCGCTGGACGAAGAGACGATTGAACAATTCGAGCGGCAAGAGGGCGTCTTCTTTCCGGAAGATTACAAAAAGTTCCTCTCGCTGACCAACGGGCTGCTTGTCTTTCACGACGACTCGCGAACGTTTTCTGGAACGTATACGGTACTCAACGGCATTCCAAACAAAACCGAAACGCAGGGGGCGAGTTACTTTTTCGATATTCAGAATAACTATCTCATTGACCCGGAAAACGGCGACAAGTACTGGCAGATTTCAGACGGCGATTATGATTTCGGCTATGTAAAATATCTGATGAAACTTTCGGACAAGCCCAATCAGGAGAATGCGGTCGTCTATATCGTTTCCATGGACGACTGCGAATTTAATGAACAGAATGTAATCTCGCTGCCTCATCTGATAACTCTGTTATTGAATAATCAAACGCCTGAAATGTCTGGAAGATAACTCGACAGAGCGAGTCGGAAGCCTCTCTGCCCCGCCGTTCCCCCTCTTTCGCAGCCAGAAACCCTTCCGGATCGCGGACGTAAGTCCGCAAAAGAAAAAGGCGAGCTATCGCTCGCGATCCGGAGACGTTTTCGGCTACGCAAAAGGTTTTAGCAGGTTTTTTTCGGTGGAACCGGCGGGTTATCTTGACGATTTTTTCTTATTCTTTCCAGCGCTTCCTTTCTTCTGTCTTTTTGACGTTTATATTTTCTGTTTTGAAGTACAAGCCGATGTATTAGAACATAAATGACAATAGCTAGAATGACATAGGTAACAATCCAAGGATAAATAAGTAAACAAGCATATCCTTTCACTAAAAAGCTGCTGTGTATGTCAATTCCTTGTAAATTCAATAATATTATATTTACTTGGGGAATTATTCCTATCATTACAAAATAAAGATAAATATGAACAAACTCACCAATAAAACTATCATGGAATTGATTGCAAACGCGACTAAGCGTTGATTTCTGAGAATACTTTCTGGAATTTACAATACTTTTATTGACGGCGCTTTTTTGTTTAAAGTGATCATATATTAAAATTCCAATAAGAATAATAAGAATAAATGGAATTAAAAAAACGCTGACAAAAACAGATAACAAATACAATACAACCGCCAAAGCATCAATAGACTCAAATGTTACACAAGCGTTGCTAAGAAAATAACAGACTATAACAATCAAGACAACAATCGGCAACAGACACGTGTATATTGTCATAAACCGTTTCCAGACGGACGGTCTGCTTTCGTTATTAGCTTTGTCATTTTCGGCTGTTGGTTTGTTGTTTTCTGTTTCCATATTAGTTATTAAACCCGAATTAGAATAAAAGTCAATAGTAGACAAGCTATACGTTGAAATAGGACGGAAACGTTGTGCGTATGAGCGCTTGCGGCGGAAGCCTCCAAAAACCTTTTTCGCAGAACAGCCCCTCTGACCTGCTGGATCGCGGCTGTATCAGCCGCCGAAGAAAAAAATCGCGAGCTATCGTTCGCTTAAGAAAGCGTCACACACAATTTCACATTACTTAGCTCTCTGTTCTTCGAGCCACTGAATCAGTTCCCTATTGCCGCTTTTTTTGGCGCAATCCAGAACGCTCAATTTAAAATCATTAGTTTTTGCATTGATGTCCAATCCCTGTTCTACCAGCCATTTAACTTGTTCTGCAGCCCCCCATTGAGCGGCAATATGAAGGGCTGTCCAACCGTCATTGTCTTTTGCTTTAACGTCCGCGCCATGAGCAGCCAGCCATTGAACTACTTCCAGATCGCAACTGCCGATAGATGCATGTAAAACGGTTCTTCCGTCTTTGGTTTTTGCATTGACGTCCAATCCCTGTTCAACAAGGTATTGAATCGGTTTAAAAGAATTGTTACATGCTGCAATGTGAAGGGGAGTCCGCCCGTCATTGTCTTTGATATTGACATCCGCGCCTTGCTCTACCAGAAAACGCGTCATTTCAAAAGAATTGCAGCCGACATTAACAGCGTCATACAAGGCAGTAGCCCCATATTCATTTTTTGCATTAACGTCCAAGCCCTGTTGAATCAGCTGTTCAACCAGCTCCAGATTGCCGCTGCTGACTGCATAAAAAAAGACCTTCCCGTTTTTTGCGAAAAGATCCGCGCCGCGTTCAATCAGAAATTGAACGATTTTCAAATTGCCGAGCCAGGCGGCATAAATCAATGCAGACCTCCCATCCAAGTCTTTGGCGTTAACGTCTGCCCCCTGTTCAACCAGCCATCTAACCAGTTCTAAAGAATCGCTTTCAGCGGCTGTATGAAGAATTGTAATCCCGTTAGTATCCTTTGCGTGAATGTCTAATCCCTGTTGAATCAACCATTTAACCAGTTCCAGATTCCCGCTTTGAGCGGCGCAATGCAAAACCGTTGTTCCCCATTGGTCTTTGACGTTGACGTCAAGTCCCAAATCTATCAACCATTTAACCAGTTCCAGATTCCCGCTTTGGGCGGCGTAATGCATGACAGGAACTCCATTATCATCAGTTTCGTTGACGTCTGCGCCGTGTTCCAGCAACGTTTTAACGCGATCCAAATCGCCTTTCTTAGCGGCGTAATGGAGAATATTGGCGCCGCAAAAAAATTTCGATTTTGGATAATCGGAAAAATCAAATTTCCCGTCTTGGAACATCTTTTCAAAACGTTCTACGTCTTGTTTATTGAAATCCATGGTTTCTTATCTGAGGGGTAATAATTGAACGATTTGAATTATAGCGTATAAGTTAGTTTGATTCAAGAGCGGGCGGAGAAAATTATGAAATGGACGCAATTTTTCTTTGTGATTTAATTCATTGGCGGCTGACACAGCCGCGATCCAGAGGGTCAGTTGTGTTGCCGCGTTATAGTGATTTATGGAGGCTTCCGCCGCAAAGCGTTCGCCGATTGTTTCTTTGTGGTTAAATTTTCTTCGGCGGCAGAGGACTGCCGCGATCCGGGCTGAACCAAGATTGTTTTCGGGTCGTTGGACAAGGCGGCGTCAAGCCGCCGCACTCCACGACGCAAAGCGCTCGGCTAAGCGCCCTTGCAAGAATCTTTTGAATGAGTATAATATATAATAAATGAGGAACAGGAATACGTATTATTCCTCTTAACTCCTCACTCCTCACTCCTAATTCCTAACTAAATAAGCCATGTCCGACTTAATGATTCAAGCCGATAAGCTGTCGAAATACTACGGAGATTTCGCGGCGGCGGCTGACGTGAGTTTTTCCATACGCCGAGGCGAAGTCGTCGCCTTTCTCGGTCCAAACGGGGCGGGAAAAAGCACGACTATGAAAATGCTGACCGGGTACGTCTCCCCGTCGTCCGGGACGGCGAAAATCGCCGGTTTTGACATGTCTGCGCAGCGCGTTGAAGGGGCGAAGCGATTGGGCTATCTCCCGGAAAACGGGCCGCTGTACTACGACATGACCCCGCGATCTTTGCTGACGTTTTTCGGGCGCGCCCGCGGCATGGACGCCAAAGTCCTAAAGCGTCAGATGGAAAAGGTAATCGAACTGTGCAAGCTGGGCGAGGTTATCGGAAAGCCGATCGGGAAACTCTCCCGCGGGTATCGACAGCGCGTCGGCATGGCGCAGACTCTGCTGCACGAGCCGGACGTTCTGATCATGGACGAGCCGACCGCCGGGCTTGACCCGAACCAGATTCACGACGTCCGCGAAACCATCAAACTTTTAGGCGAAACCAAGACGATTCTGCTGTCAACTCACATTTTGCAGGAAGTAACCGCCATGGCAAACCGGGTCTTGTTTATCAACGAAGGACGCCTCGTTTTCGACGGCTCCGTCGACGAACTGACCAAAGACGGAAAGACGCTGGAAGAACAGTTCAGCAGACTAACGATGTAGACATTTAGAAAGCAGTTTTTTTAAACACGAAAAACACGAATAGAACGAAAAAACACGAAAGAATTATTAAAAGTTTTTTTAATTACGATTATTTTTTATTCTAAAAATTTTTCGTAACTTTCGCTTATTTCGTGTATTTCGTGTATTTCGTGTATTTCGTGTTAAAAATATCCCACTCGCAACTCGCAACTTATATAACCATGAATTTCCACGCAGCTCAAGCCGTATTCAAGCGAAACTTTTTCGCTTACTTTTCCAGTCCAACCGGATACGTGTTTATTTGCGTATTCGTGCTTTTATGCGCGTTTTCCGCGTTCTGGCCGGCGGAGTTTTTCAATATGAACCTCGCCAACCTGGGACAGCTCAACAAGATTTATCCGTTTATTATGCTCCTGTTCATTCCCGCTATTACGATGAGCGTTTGGGCGGAAGAACGTCAGCGGGGAACGGACGAGCTGCTCCTGACGCTTCCGGCGCGGGACTTCGACATCACCGTCGGGAAGTTTTTGGCGGCGATTGGGATTTATTCCGTCTCGCTGCTGTTCGCGGCGATTTGCCTGCTGTGCGAATTGGAATGGCTGGGCAATCCGGACTTGGGGCTGTTTATCGCGACGTTTATCGGGTACTGGCTTTTGGGCGTAACGATGTGCGCTATCGGGATGGCGGCTTCGTTTGTTACATCCAACCTGACCATGGCGTATATTTTCGGCGTGGCGTTTAACGCGCCGCTGACGTTTGCCGTTTGGAGTTCAAACCTGTTTTCCCAGAACTGGGGGCGTCTGTTTGCCGACTGGAGCTATTCGGGTCAATTCGCGCCGTTTGGACGCGGGCTGTTCTCCCTGTCCTCGACGATATTTTTCGTCGGCTGCGCTGCCGCGGCGCTGTATGTCTGCATGATTCTCATTTCCCGTCGCCATTGGGCTGACGGCGCCAACGCCCGGGAACGTTGGATTCATTACATCGTCCGCGCCGTCTGTCTGTTTGTTATTGTCGTTGGGATGGCGGGGCTGTTCAAGAGTTACGACCTTCAGCTGGACTTGACGGAAGAACGGCTCAATTCGATGGCGCCGGAAACCAAACGGCTCATCGATTCCATCGAGCCGACGCGTCCGGTTAAAATCGACGCGTACATTTCGCCAGACGTCCCACAGCGGTACGTGCAGTCCAAAGGACAGATGGAGCGTCTGCTTCATGAAATCAGCTCCCGCGGCGGCAAGCGGTTCGACGTCAATATTCATTACATCAAGCCGCTGACCGACGAGGCGCTCCTAGCGGAAAAGCAGTACGGAATTCGCCCCAAACGGGTGGCGGAAATCTCGCGGTCTATTATGACGACTGAGGACATCTATTTGGCGGCGGTCTTTTCTTCCGGCGTAGAACAGGTGATTATTCCGTATATTGATCCTGGCATGTCGGTTGACTACGAGCTGTCACGCGCGCTGGCGACGGTGTCGAAAAAACAGCGCAAGCGAATCGGCGTCGTTCAGACGGACGTTCAGCTTTTCAGCGGAATTGATTTCGCAGCCATGCGCCCGTCTCCCGACTGGAAAATCATTGAGGAATTAAAACTGACGTATAACGTCGAGTCCGTCGACCCCAAAGAGAAAATCAATCCGGCAGACTGGGACGCTCTGCTGTGCGTTCAGCCGTCGTCGCTGGGACCGGACGAAATGAAGAATTTCATCGAAGCGGTTGAAGCGGGGACGCCAACGGCGATTTTTGAAGACCCGCTTTCGTACTTCGCCGCCGATACGATTCCCGGCACGTCCGAACCGCGGTTCCCGCAGGGCAACCCGATGCTGGCGATGATGATGCAGCAGCAGGCGCCGCCCAAGGGAGATATAACTCAGCTGTGGGATTTGCTCGGCGTTGAGTTTGACGGCAACGGGTGCGTCTATCAGGCGTACAATCCCATTCCGCGATTCTCGGAGATTCCCGCCTACTTTATTTTCATCGATCAGGGCGCAGGCGAACCGCAGCCGTTTAACGGCTCTACGGCGGCGACGCAATGGCTGCAGAGAGTTCTTCTGCCGTTCCCCGGCTCGATTGCCCTGATGGACAACGTCAAAAAGAACGCCGGCGAAACCGGGCGCAATCTGGAACAGAGTTTTCTGCTCCGCACCGGTCCGAAAGCGGGATTCGTGCCCGGAGAAAAGCTGTTCAAGATTAACCGCATGGGATCTCGCGCGGGCATCGATCTCAACGCAAAGCCCAACCCGTCACACGGCGATTTGATCGTCTCCGCCTGGATTAAAGGGAAGAACTGGAAACGCCCCGTCGCTGAAGCCGCTGCGGCTGACAAGTCAGACAAAGACGCTGCCGACAAACCCGCAGAGAAAAAGCCGGCTGTCCGGGACAACGTCAACGTGATTTTGACGGCAGACCTCGACCTGATTCACGACGCCTTTTTCAGCCTCCGCAACGAGGTTCTGGACGAGGATTTCAAGTTCGACAACGTCGCGTTTGTGCTCAACGTGATTGACCTTGTCGCCGGCGACGAGTCGTTCTGCCGGATTCGCTCTCATCGACCGGAACATCGAACGCTGACGCTGATTAACAAGCTCACTCGTCAGGCGCGGGAAAAGAAAGAAAAAGACGTCGCGGCGTTGCAGGCGCAGTACGACAAAAACGTCGAGAACCAGAAAAAGCGCATTGAGGAGGAAACGCAAAAACTCAACCGACAGATTCGGGAACAGGGTTTGGATCAGCAGGAGGTTTTGCAGCGAGTGGAACTCTTCTCCGCCGATTTGAACAAACGATTTGAAGCGCAAAAGCAACAATTTGAACGCGACAAGGAACAGCAGACTCAGCGTCTGGAAACGGAACTGCGAACGGAAATCAACCGGGCGCAGGACAAGTGCAAGCTGCTGGCGGTGATTCTGCCGCCGATTCTGCCGCTGATTATCGCGATCGGAGTTTATATCAAACGGCGTCTGGACGAATACGAGGGCGTCAGCAAAAAGCGGCGCCGCAAAACGTCTGTTACAAAGAACTGACGCTCGCTCGTTTCAAGTCGTAATCAACGTTGCCAAATCAAATAATCAGATAAGATATTAAAATGAAAGAATTCAAGAAAACATTGCTGTTCGTTATTCTGGCTGTCGCGGCGGCTGGCGCCAGCTGGTATGTCAATCGTCCGATTCGGACCGCTCAAAGCGCCGACAGCGGCTTGGGAGCGCAGCTGTTCCCGGACTTCAAAAACCCGAACGACGCCACGTCGTTGGAAATCGTCAAGTACAATTCCCAGACGTCTGAAAAAAGCTCGTTTCAGGTCAAACAGGTCAACGACCGATGGAGCATTCCGTCACACGACAACTATCCCACCGACGCTCAAACGCAGTTGATCGAAGCGGCAAGCGACGTTATGGGGCTGGAAATTCTCAATCAGGTGTCTTCCGACAGCGGGGATCAGGAAACGTACGGCGTGGTCGACCCGGACGAAAAGGACTTGCCGCCCGGCTCGCGCGGCGTGGGAACGAAAGTCGTTCTCCGCAACGCTCACGGAGACGTCCTGCTGGGGCTGATTATCGGCGACAAAGTCAAAAATACCAAAGATCAGCGGTACGTTCGCCGCGTGGGGCAGAACCCGATTTTCACGACGAAAGTCTATACGGACAAGTTCTCGACCAACTTCGGCGACTGGATTGAAAAAGACCTGTTACAGATTGACGTCTGGGACATCAAATCGATTACCGTCAACGATTTGGCTTTGAAGATTCAAAACGGCGAGCCGTACCTTCGCGACAACGGCATGATGAAATTCGCCTTCGACGACCAGGCTGACCCGTCGTGGTCGCTGGAAGAGATGACCATTTCCGATAAAAACGGCAAGATTAAGCGTTTGGAAATGCGCGACGACGAAGGGCTGGACGTCGCCCGGATTGGGCGGCTGGCGCAGGCTCTCGACGACCTGAAAATTGTAGACGTCCGCCGGAAGTCCGACGCGTTCAGCAAATCGCTCAAGCAAACCGGCTCTGTCAAAGTTGACGTTGAAACCCAGGCGGATTTGATCGCCAAGGGCTTTTGCCTGCTCCCGATTCCCGATCCGGACGGACAGCAGAAAATTACGCTCCTGTCGACCGACGGCGACATTACCGTCAACATGGGTAACGGCGTCGAATACGTGCTGCGATTCGGCGCGATTGCCGACAATGTCCGATCCAATCAGGACGAATCCGCAGTCAACCGATATCTGTTTGTCATGGTTCAGTTCAACCCGGACGGGATTAAAAAGCCGGAGTTGGAATCGCTTCCAGACGCTCCCAACGAGAACTCTCCCGACGCCGCTGCCGTTGCTGAGATGACTCAAAAAATCGAAGACGTCAAAGCGGCTAACGAGAAGAAAACCAAACAGTACGAAGCCGCTGTCGCCGCCGCTAAAAAGCGAGTCGAGAAACTCAACAAACGCTTTGCGGACTGGTATTATATTATCGACGACGAGGAATACAAAAAGATTCATATTTCCCGAAAAGACGTTATCGCGAAGAAGTCTGAACTGGTATGTCCCGAATGCGGCGAGGTCGGCGAGCATGATCACGCTCACGAACACGCCGCGGAAGACGCTGACCATGACCACGACCACGACGCACAAACGCAGCAGCCGTCCGAAGACAATCCCAATCCGCCGGAACTCGACTTGGACGCCTACGAAAGCCCGGAATTAGAAGATCTTCCGGAGATTGAGAAAGAGGAACCGAAAGCAGAAACGCCGGCGACAGAAGAACCAAAGGTTGAGGAGCCGAAGGCGGAGGAAGCAAAGACTGAGGAACCGAAACCGGAAGAACCGAAAGCCGCTGTTGACGATATCGTATTAGAGGACATCGAAGAAGCTCCGGCTCCGGAAGAACAGGCTCCCGCTCCGCAAGCGGAAGAAAAGTCTGAACCCGCGCCTGAAGCTGAGCAAGCGCCTGCGCCGGAGGCAGAAGAAAAGCCGGCGTCTGAAGAACCCGCGCCGGCTCAAGAAGAACCTGCTCCTGCTCCGCAGGCGGAAGAACAGCCCGCTCCGGAAGAACCTCAGCCGGAAAAGCAGCCGGAGGATCAGACTGAAAAGAAACAGTAATTTGTTACGTAACATCGCGTCCTGAAATGTTCATTTCCCCCATTTGGCTTCTGCTGACAATCCCAGCAATAGCGCTGTTTGTTCTGGCGCCGTATTCGTCCAGAACGGCGGGGCTGTTTCGCGCTGCGTTTTTGACGCTGGTAATTTTGTCGCTGGCGCAGTTGGCGATTTATCGTCAGTACGAAGGGGGAACGACGGTCGTCGTCGCGGACAGGAGCCTTTCGATGCCGTCCGACGCGTCGGCTCGTCAAAAGGAAATAATCGATTTGCTCGCCCGATCGGCGCGTCCGAAAGACAAACTGGCGGTCGTTTCCTTTGGGCAGAAGGCAGCGGTGGAGTTGCCGCCGCAGCCGGCGTCTACGGTTCAGTTTCAGGAATGGACGCGCCCTGTCGGGCAGGACGGGTCAGAACTTTTGGAAGCGATTTCCGCAGCTCGGTCTTTAATTCCCCCGCAAACCGGCGGGCGAATTCTGCTTTTAACGGACGGGCGTTACACCGGCGTTGACCCTCTTCTGGAAATCGCCAATCAGACGTCGTCCGTTCCGATTGATTATCGAATTATTGAACGTCCCAAGCTGGCAGACGCATGGATTGAACGTCTGGACGTTCCCGACTCCGTTGAGCCGGGTCAGGCGTTTATGATAACAGCCTGGGCAAACCTCCCCAAAGCGGGAGACGTCAACTATAAACTCTATCGCGGTCAGACGCTCATTGCGTCCGGCGTGAAAACCTGCACCGCCGGGCGAAACTCTCTGACGTTTCGCGACAAGGCAACCGCCGACCAAATCGGCAATGCCGCGGCGATAAATTACACAGTAGAAATTTCAACGCCGGGGGCGGACGCAATCAAAGAAAACAATTCCGCCAAAACCATTGTCGGGGTGCGGAAATCCAAGCCGATTCTGCATCTGTGCGCCGGCGGGAATTCAGGATTGGGCAAAGCCCTCCAGGCGGGAAAACTGCAAGTCGAGTCCAAAGACCCGTCTGAAATTACCGTCGATCTGGAAACGCTGGGACAGTACAGCGCTGTAATTCTGGAAAACGTTGAGGCGTCCAGCGTAACGTCACAGGGGCTGGAAACGATGCGCGCCTGGGTGGAGCGTTCCGGCGGCGGGCTGTTCATGACCGGCGGTAAAAAGTCGTTTGGGTTGGGCGGCTATTTCCGTTCCCCTGTCGAGCCGATTATGCCGGTGAGCATGGAACTGCGAAAAGAACACCGCAAATTGTCGTTGGCGCTGGTCGCCGTTCTGGACAGATCCGGGTCTATGACCATGGAAGTCGGCGGCGGCAAAACGAAAATGGATCTTGCCAACCTGGGCGTGGCGCAGTCGCTGGAAATTCTGTCCGGACAAGACCAGCTGGGCGTCTTGGCGGTTGACACCGCGCCGCACGTTGTCGCCGATTTGCAAAGCGTCGAACATCGCGCTGAACTCCAGAAAAAGATTCGTACGATCCGTTCCGAGGGCGGCGGAATTTTCGTCTACCAAGGGCTTCTCGCCGCCGTTAAAATGCTTTCCAAAGCGGAAGCGAAGACAAAGCACATCGTTCTCTTTGCCGACGCCGCCGATGCCGAAGAGCCAGGGAAATATACGGAACTGCTGGATAAATGCACAAAGTCCGGGATTACCTGCAGCGTTATCGCGCTGGGGACAGAAGCGGACTGTGACGCCGATTTTCTCAAGGACGTTGCCAAACGAGGACAAGGCGCGTGCTACTTCACCAACAAGGCGGAAGAACTCCCGCGTCTGTTTACTCAGGATACGTTCACGTTCACCCGGAATTCGTTCCTCGACGACCCGGTTGACGTCGATTTTACCCCGCTGCTGGAAACTGTTACAGCAGAGCGGTTCGGCGCTGCGCCTGCGGTGGGAGGATACAACCTAACGTATCTTCGTCCGGAAGCCCAGCAGGAAGCGATTTCAAAAGACGATTACAAAGCCCCCATCGTCGCGACCCGTTACGTTGGCTTGGGGCGAAGCGCGTGCTTTACCGGTCAGGCAGACGGCAAATACACCGGCGATTTCGGCGCGTGGGAAAACTACAACGCCTTTATGACGTCGCTGGTTCGCTGGGCAGCAGGGGCGGATTCCGTCTTGCCGCCGGAACTGTTGCTAACTCAAAATGTCGTCAACGGAGTTTGTCAGATTCGGCTGTACATGCCGGAAGATTCTGGCGACGACGCGGCTGCTTCGTGGTCGGACGCTTTTCTCAATCACAAACCGTCTGTTTCGATTGTCCGTTCCGTTCCGGGGTCGGGAATCGTTCAGGAAGACGAGCCTGTCGAGATGAAGCGTCTCGACGGCTCGACGCTGGGCGTTGACGTTCCAATTCAGGGCGAGGAACGCATTCTGGCATCGGTTTCGTTTGACCCGTCTGCACTGTCTGCTGGCAGCAAAGACGAAAAGCCAACCGACGTCCCCAACAGAACTGTTACGCTTTCGCCAGCGTGTCGAATGTACTCTCCGGAATACAACTTCTCCGGCGGCGGCGACGCTCGAAACGGGGAATCGACGCTTCGTCGACTGGCGGCGTTAACCGGCGGGACGGAGCGGCTTGACATGGCGACGTTCTGGAAAGACATTCCGCCAACGCGCCAGCTGACGCCCATTTTCCCGTTCCTGCTGGCAGGCGCGGTTCTGTTCTTTTTGCTCGAAACGCTGGAACGACGAACCGGGTTCATCGGCTCTGCGTGTCACGGCGCTGCGGCTATGGTTTACAGACTCGTTTCCAGAATCAAATCCGGCAAACCTGTAGCCTCCGCGCCGGACGCAAACAAACCAGATGCAACGTCTGACCAAGGCGCTGACGTCCCGACGACGGGAAAAGAGAAGTCGTTCAAGACCGACAACATCCCGGAGAAACAGACCGAGAGCAAACAGCCAGCGCAGCCGCAGCCATCCAAAGACGACGAAGCGAAAGAGCTGTCCTCCGCCTTGTCGAAAGCCAAAAATCGCTATAAGCGCAGAAGTCAATAATAGAGGAATCAGTATTAATCCCGTTCGAACTTACTACTCCCTATTCCCTACTCCCTATTCCCTAAAATCCCATGCCGTTTGATAATATTATTCCGTTTGAACTGTACGTATTCTTTCTGTTCTGGATCGGATGCATCGGGTCGATCGTGGGAAGTTTTCTCAACGTTTTGGCGTACCGAATCCCGCGCGGCATGAACATCGCGTTTCCAGCGTCGCACTGTCCCAAATGCGGGGCGAAAATCCGACCATGGCATAATATCCCTGTTTTGGGCTGGATGATTCTCCGGGGCAAATGCAAGGATTGTCACGAACCGATTTCGCCCATGTACCCGATAATCGAAGCGCTTACCGGGTTTTTCTGGCTCATAGCATCCATGGTGGTATTCCCCATGGCTAACGAGAACTTTACGCTCTGGGCGCTGTACTCCATCGGAGCGGGAACCGTCCTAAGCGTCGTCTGGGGCGCTCTGCTCGTCTGGCTAAACAAAAATAACAAAAAGCAATAAGTTAGAACGAACCTCCTTTCTTTCTCCGTCCCCTGCCCTGCTCTTTAACCATTGCTGACGCGGACATGTCAGCAAAATCAGATAGTATTACTGCTAATCCATCCATTTCTTCCCTCGCCTCCGTTGGAGTCACGGGAGGAAATGCAGATAAAGCGATAAGGGGAGTATATCGCGTTTATTCCGTGGGCTTCAGCCCACGGTTGCATGGGTTGCGTCCATTCAGGACGCGGTTCAGCTTCTCATCTTGTCTTTCTTCGCAAGAAAAATTTGAGCATACCCCTGCCTTCCCAATTATAAAAGCTCCCTATTGACTTAAATATCAAAAATGTTAAAATTTTATTACAAAAATGCAATAATGGTATTTCCTACAGCTTTGTTTATTTTCCTTAATTGTTTCAGAGTTTTGCTTTTTGTTAGCGCCATTTCTAAAATCATTGTTCATATATCAACCATTAACCTTATATCGTTACACCGACCATGAAACAACTTTCCTTATTGTTTTTTGCCTGGGGATTGCTCCTTGCTATGCCATTTGCAAGCGCACAAGTAATAAAACCTGTCGAATCGTCAGAGTTGGATTCCTATTGTAAGATTAACATTGCAGAGTTGCCAAATGAGCAAATCTACCCGGCGAAAAAATTGAATTCCACTTTTTTCAAAGATAAATTGATCGTCCTGTATAATAATTTGGTGATTCCTGATATTGTTAACGGCAAGATTGTTGCTAACACACAAGAAGATCAATATAAAACGCAGAAAACGTTGCAAGATATCCAATCTCTTAATAAACTGCAAAAACTAGGACTTTCCTCTGGTCAATTTGTGGTAATTGCATTTGGCTTCGTTTCAGACAATAATGAAGTAAACGAACTGAATTTTCTTAAAAAAGTTGCACAATTTCCGGTTTATGAAACGGTTATTTTAAAACGTATTAGCGATATTGAATTTGAAGGGATCGATAGCAACGACTTTTTTCTCGTAGATTCATCGGGTAATTTTATTGCCAGTTATAAAGATGGGAATCAATGTCTTCAGGGGCTTAAGCATTATCTCTCTGCAGTAGAAGACTTGAAACGAATAAAAAGTTTACCTGTTCAACACCCGTTAGACAGTTTGAATTTATCGTTTAATGAGATTGATCTGCTGGTTGCGTTTGAACCAGGAAAACCTTGGCTGGAATCATATAAAAAGCTTGAAAACGCAATTGCTAAAATGTCCGATAATTCAAGAAAAGAATTGATGGAAAAAGTTAAGACGTCTATTGACAGTTACATATCAAAAACAATTCCGGAAATCTGCGAAAGCGCCCAAACGCTTCCAGCGACAAACCTTGAAAAACTCGTTTTGCTCAGCAAATCGATAAAAGGAATGCCGGGAGAAGAAATGGTCAATAATGCATTAACACAAATTCAGGAAGATAAAAATATCGCCGAGTTAGCTAAAATCATTTCTGCGATTAATAAATTTAAGGCATCGGCGAACTCGTCAAAAGGGCTCAAAAAGAAGACTGAACCATTTATTGCCTCCCTAAGGAAAACAATCGATAAGGCGGATGTATCGAAAGAGATAAAAGCAGAAGCCGTGGAAACGCTTGAACAGCTCATAGCGTTTCTTCCAGAAGATGAAGTTCCTCTTGAGCTTAAAAAATATCTCCATTCTGTCAAGTTAAAGGCGAATAATAAATCGTCGGAGCAGATAGATGACGAAATTGCGGATTCCGAAGATGACGTTCCCAATAGAAATGATAACGCAGATAAAAGAACTGGCGATTACCCAGGTAAACGGATCGTGATAACGATTAATGGAGTAGATTTTGCCTTCCGCTACTGTCCTCCTGGTACATTTTTGATGGGATCGCCACCAGGCGAATATGGACATAAAAAAGATGAGAAACAACATAGAGTTACATTTACCAAAGGTTTCTGGATAATGGAAACAGAAGTTACATTTGGCATGTTTAAGGCGTTTGTACAAGAAACCGGTTACCAGTCCATCGGGAATGTTCCTGAGGTTCTTTCATTCATTATTATAGAAGATAATCCTAATTGTTCATGGATGAATCCAGGATATACTCCAGAAGATAATTATCCGGTAACATGCGTTAGCTGGTTTGATACGGCTGCTTTTTGTACATGGCTGAGTAAAAAGACAGGGAAGAAGGTTTTGATCCCGACTGAATCGCAGTGGGAATACGCCTGCCGTGCAGGAACGACTGGACCGTATGCAGGCAATCTGGATGAGATGGCATGGTACGATTCTAACAGTGAAAGAAAAATTCACCCTGTCGGAACAAAAGCGCCCAATGCATGGGGAATAATTGATATGCATGGAAATGTTTCTGAATGGTGCATAGACTATTATGGAGCATATCCAGGAAAGAGTGTGAAGAATCCATTAGGACCTTCGAATGGTTCCGGACGCGTTGTGCGAAGCTGTTGTTGGCTTGGAATTTCGGAATTCTGTCGTTCTGCCGCTCGCATTTCTCGCGATCCTAAAGACCGCGCCTCAATCTTGGGCTTCCGCTGCGTTATAGTTCCGTAATTATTCGTTAAAATTGAAAAAGGGGAAGTGAGAGAAGTTGAGAAAGCTCTCTTCGCACTGGCATCCAGCAGAAACGATTCTGTCAGACGCTCGAGGGTAAGTACTCGAGCAAATGTGCCTTGCCGCTTCCCCCTTATTTGTTAATTCCTGAGTTAAAAATCTTTATAAAACCAGGTTTCCAGCCCTCATTCTCCCCCATTTTCTATATATTTTCCTGCTTTTTCGTCCTAATATATAGAAATATAAGCTATATTGTCGTAGACGAGGAAAAATATAAGCTGTTTTTGACAATAAATACTGTTAAAGGGAATATTGCCATGTCGGATGTAGAGACGCTCAAAAAGCTCAAAGAAACGTGCGGCGCGATTAAATTGGAACTGTCCAGGGCGATTGTCGGGCAGGAGCAGACGATCGACGCCTTGATTAGCTGCCTGCTGTGCGGCGGGAACTGTTTGCTGACCGGGGTTCCGGGACTGGCGAAGACGCTGCTGGTTCGTTCGCTGGCGCAGACGCTCAATTTGTCGTTTAGCCGAATCCAGTTCACCCCGGATTTGATGCCGTCGGATATTATCGGGACGGAAATCCTTCAGGAAGACAAAACGACCCGCAGCCGGAGTTTGAAATTCCAGCAGGGGCCGCTGTTCGCCAATCTGGTTTTGGCGGACGAGATCAACCGGACGCCGCCCAAAACTCAGGCGGCTCTTCTGGAAGCGATGCAGGAAGGTCAGGCGACCGTCGGCGGGCAGACGTACGCGCTGCCGAAGCCGTTTTTCGTTCTCGCCACGCAAAACCCCATCGAACAGGGCGGCACGTACCCGCTTCCGGAGGCGCAGCTGGACCGGTTCATGTTCAACGTTCCGCTGACGTATCCCAACGAACAGGACGAGCTGGAAGTGATTCTGCGCTGTCAGCCGGGGGAATCGGCGCCGCTTAAAGCGCAGGCGTCGGGCGAGCTGATTCGGCAATTCCAAAAGCTGGTCAGGTCGATGCCGGTTGACGAGCAGACGGCGCGGCGGGCGCTGAGTATCGTTCGGCAGTCGCGTCCGGAGGAAACGTCTTGTGACGCCGTTCGACAGTACGTTCGCTGGGGAGCGGGTCCGCGAGCGGGACAGTATCTTGTCCTGGCGGCTCGCGCGGCGGCGGCGATGGACGGGCGCGTCAATCCGCTGCTGGAAGACGTGAAAAAAGTCGCCCCACTGGTAATGCGTCACAGAATCGTTCTCAATTTCCATGCGGAGGCGGAAAACGTCAACGCAGACGAAGTGGTTAAGCAGATAATCGACAATGGATAATAACGCAGCGCGTCTTCCTGACGAATTCTCTCCGCTCAATTTGAGCCTTGCGACGCTGGCTCAGCTGTCGGGGTTGAAACTCCGCAGCCGGCGCGTTGTTGAGGGCTTGCTGGCAGGAGAGCATCGCGGGGCGGGACAGGGCTTGGCGGTTGAGTTCGCTCAGCTTCGACCCTACTCGCCGGGAGACGAACTGCGCAGAGTCGATTGGAAAGTGTACGCTCGAACCGACAAACTGCATGTGCGGCAGTACGAGGAGGACGTCGATTTATGCGTCTATATTTTGCTCGACGCCTCAGCAGGAATGGGGTACAAGAGGTCGGCGTCCCCGCTGAGCAAGTTTGAATACGCCCAGATTCTCTCGGGCGTCAACGCCTATTTGGCTCTGCGTCAAAACGATTCCGCCTGTTGGGCGGCGTCCGGAAAAGACGTCGACGTCAGCGCGCCGTTTCGCGGTCTGAATCAATGGATGACCTTTCTCGACTCGCTGGACGAAACGTCTGTAACAAATCGCCTTCCCAACGGAAACGCCTCGATTAGCGCTGCGCTTTCTCACGTCTTAACGCGCTGGCATAGAAAGGGGCTGGTTCTGGTTTTCAGCGACTTCTTCGACGCGCCGGAATCGGTGGAATCCGCCTTGAAACGGCTTCGCGCGATGGGACACGACTGCCGCGTTTATCAAGTCCTCGACCGGGACGAGTTGACGTTTCCGTTTAATAACAGAACCCGTTTTGTCGATTTGGAATTGGACGCGCGCGGTCTGGACGCGGAACCGTCACAGATTAAAACAGCGTATCTGGAAGCGCTGGAACGTCATCTGAGCGCAATCCGGTCAATTTGCAGCGCGTTGGAAATCGAGTACCGTCTGGCGCCAACCGACGTTCCAGTCGAGCAGATTCTTCGCGGAGGGGGGACGCCATGACGCTGTTACAGCCCTGGATTCTGCTGACTCTCCCGCTTGCGCTGGCGCCGTTGGTTCTGTACTGGCTTCGACGCCGCTGGACGGAACGCCGCGACTGGGCGGCTATGGACATTTTGTTACAGGCGTACAAGACGGCGGCGCCCAAGCAAAAACAGTCCGACGTCGTTCAGCTGATTCTGCAAACCGCGCTGATTCTGCTGGCTGTCGTTCTGGTGGCTCAACCCGTGTTTTACGTCTCCCAGCAGACCGAGGTTCCCAACTCGCAAACCAACGCCCCGGCGGAACTGCACAGCGTTTACCTGATTGTAGACGACGCCTCGACCAACGCCCCAGCGTATTTCAAGGCGGGATTTGAACAACTCGGAAAAGACGTCCGCTTTGACGTTTTGACGCCTGACGCTGCCAACCCGACAACAGCTCAAAACGCAGACGTCCTGATTCTGCACAGGGTTCGCAGCGTCCCGCAATGGCTGGCGAAAGTCGTGGAAAATCGGGGAACGGAACGCCGCCCAGTCTGGATTTTCGCCCCGCATAATTTGGACGATTCGTCACGCCAACTGTTAAAAGACGCATTGCCGCCGCTGGCAGGGGAACCGTCTAAAACGGCGCAACCGTATGAAACGCTCAATCCCCGCAGTCTGCTGTGGCAGACGCCGGACTTTGAACCGCTTGCGGGAAAGCCAGTTCCGTTCCCGTCGCTGATTAACAGCGTTTACGAATCGACCGCCGGCTGGTCAGCGGCTTTTTCCGACAGCTCGACAATCCTTTCCCGCGACGGCGTCTGGGTCTTTTCGTCCTCCGTAGATGGAACGCAGTCCGCCTGGTCCATGAGCGATTTATGGGTGCCGCTGCTGGACAGAATTGTAACGATTTCTCTTTCCGCTCCGTCGACAAGTTCGACAATTGAATACAAACCCGGAACGACTTGGTTATCAAGAGTATTAGCTATTGCGGGTCTCGTTATCCTTGTAACGCTCTTTTGGCGATTCGGGCGGAAGCCGAGCCGATATTCGCAGCGGGAACGGCGGTGGGGCTGGGTTTGCTTTATTGCGGCGGGCGCGATTTTGTTCATCATGGCGATTCAGGCGACGTTTAAGCCTGTCGTGTGGGTCAAGCCGTCGATCCTCTTTCTGGATGACGATTCGCAAAGCATGAACTTGCCGCAGCTGCCCGGCGACGCTCAGACCCGAAATCAGGCGATGGTTCAATGGGTGGATAAGAATACAGACGCTCTGGAAAAGCTGTTACAGAATTATCGTCTCTTTGAGAGTTCGTTCAGCTCCCCGGACGCGGTTACGGAAATTACAAACGCTGCGGACTGGAAAACGACGTTAGAGAAACGATCGGCGGACGCCCCAACGTCCGACCCCGCAGGCGCGCTGGCGCATGGCGTCGAGACGTTGAGTTCTCAAATTGACCGTCAGACGCTTTCCGCCGCGTTTATCCTTTCCGACGGCGTAACGGTCGGTCAGCCAGCGCCGGATTCAGAACAAATCCTTGTCCGTCAGCGACAGTCCGGCGTCAATCCGAAGGTTTTCGCCTTGGCGCTGGGACAGGACAACCCGATTCCCAACGCAGCAATAGAAAACGTCAAGCTGGACTCCGTTCTCTTTGCCGGACACGAAAACGAGCTGGAATTCCAGCTTCGCGCCGACGGCTTGCAGGGAAAAACCGTTAAGGTTGAATTGACAGAAAAAGAGCGCCGGTCTTCGGAACCGAGGGTTACAGGTTCGAAAGAAATCAAAATTCCGTCGCCGCAATTCGTTGCGGAGCAGTCGTTTAAGGTGGTTCCTCCGGAGCCGGGCGCGTACGAGTACAAGCTGCAAATCGTCAACCGGGACGACGAGTTTATTCAGGCGGATAACGCGGTTACGCGTCAGGCGGAAGCGGAAGAACGGCAGATTCGGGTTCTGCTCGTTTCCGGGTCGCCCTGCTGGGAGTTCCGGTATTTGCGAAATCTCTTGGCGAGGACGGGCATGGTCAAGCTGTCCGTTGTGTTACAAAACGCGTCCAAGGAATACGTCAAAGAGGATTCCTGCGCTTTGGAATCGTTCCCGACCTCGGCGGAAAGCCTCAACGAATTCGACGCCCTGATTTTTATCAATCCCGTTTTGGACTGGCTGAGCGCTCAGCAGAGAGACTCGCTGCGGGAGTATTTCTCTCCCGAGTTGCGAGTTGCGAGCAGCGAGTTGCGAGAGAATTCAACCAGAAAGGCGATTATATGTTTTTGGAACGCTCAGACGGACTTTGCGCCTGTTGCGGCGCTGGACGGCCGCTTGATTCCGTTTGACGTCAGCGCGGCATCCGCCCCGTCCGGGAAGATTCGCAGCGCTGCGGCGATTTCCCCGCTGGGACAGACAACCGCCTGGCTTCAGTTGTCGTCAAAAGACAAATTTGACTGGTCAACCCTGCCGCCGCTGGGAGCCGTCGTTTCGGTCAAACAGCTTAAAGCGAACGTCCAAACCCTGCTAACGACAGCGGATAACGCCTCGCCGCTGCTGACGGTTCACGACGTTGGAAACGTTCGCGTCGCAACCGTTTTGACGGATTCCCTGTGGCGTTGGCGTCAGGGAGCCGGCGAGGCGATTTACACCCAGTTCCAAATCAACCTCGTTCGAGCGATGGTCAAGCCGTCTGCCGACAGCCGCGTTGAAAAGCCGGTCGAGGACGCTGTCGTTCCGGAAGAATGGCGTAACACCAGCGCCAATTCCGCTGCGTTGTCGGAAATGTGCAAGCCGACCGGCGGGTTCGCGTTCCGCCCAGCAGACAGCCAATCCATCCTCGACGCCGTACGTCCAGACGCGCCCCGGGTTCGCGTCGTCCGCCCGCCCGTTGCGATATGGAATCAATTTTGGCTCCTGGCGCTTTTACTCGCCGTCCTCCTGTTTGACTGGTCGAGACTGTACTTGAAATGAGAAGCTGCTAGCTATTAGCCGCTAGCTGATAGCTCGTACTTTCGCAACCCTTTGTTGATAGTATTTAAGCTGGAAACTAACAACAAAAGCTAGAAGCTAAAGGCTAGAGGCTAGAAGCTATCCAGCAACATAGGATTTTTAACAACATAATATAAATGCCGTTATCCCGATTTTATTCCTGGCGAAATGCGTTGACCGCCGTGACGATTCTCGGCGCGATTTGGGAGACGTTTGTCTTTTTCCTGACGTTAGGGTTTATTGCCGGCGTCGCCGATTACTACTATAAATTCTCAATTCAAACCAGCGCCGATATTCTGATTTTGGAAATCGTTCTAAGCGCCGCTTTTTTGACTGCTTTGCTGTTACGAGCAAGAAAGAAGATTCAAAATGCTGCGTCCTCGATGGAACAGTATCTTGGAATGCGCCCCGGCGAACTGACAGCGGCGTTGGAATTTAGTGAAAAGTTAAGAGTTAGGAATAAGGAGTTGGAAGCAGAAAAATCTTCCTCGCAACTCGCAACTCGCAACTCGCAACTCTTTTCTAACTCTGAAAGCATTGAGCTTACGCAGGCAGCCGTTGCCAACGCAGACCAATCGCTTAAAGCCGGGCGGCTTGATAAATGGCTGATGAGTCAGCTTCCCCTGCTTCGTTGGATAATAGAATTGATTGCGGCAACCGTGTTCCTGACAGTCATCTTTTCGGCGTTGATTATAGAGCCGCGTCTGCTTGATCCGCGATACGTTAAATCGCAACAGGAACGGAATTTCCCGAGTCTGGAATCCGTAACCATTCGAGTAATCCCGCCAGCGGCGACGATGACCGGCGCGTTCGACGTTCCCTCTAACGAGGACGCTGTTGTCCCTGCCGGTTCGACAGTTCGATTTACTGTAACAATTGAGAACGCTGTTGACAATATGCAGGCGTCAATACAGATAATTAATAACGACGATAACTCGCAGGAAACAATTCCTCTGGAAAATCCGAACATCGTCGGAAATGTCTATAAAGCGGAACGACGCTGGAACTCGTCCGCTCAATACAGAGCGTTTATTTCGTCCGAAGATAAAGAAAAAGAACTATCCTCGACCTGTGAGACGATATGGCGTACAATCGACGTTACGCCGGACGAAGCGCCGAAAGCGGAACTGATCGCGTGTCAAATGCCGGATATGGAAGTCGTGGCGGACGCCCTGATACCGCTGGAAATCCGTTCGTCGGACGATTACGGGGTCGTGTCAACGTCGGTGCGATGGCGAATTCTCAAGCCGGAGGAAATCCAGACGGGAGTCAAGCCGGCGAAAATTGTGTATCAGCGCCAGCCGGTTTGGGACGCGTTTCAGGACGAGTCGATTAAGCGTCCGCCGAAGGAACGAACGGAAACGACCGCTCTGAATTTGTCGACCATGGAGCTTCAGCCGGGCGCTCAGCTGGACGTGATGGCGCAGGCGGTTGACACCCGCATGGAAGAAGGCGACAGCGCTTTGCTTCGCCTGAAAGTTGTAACAGCGGACGAACTCAACCAGATTCTCGTTGCCGCCCGAATCCGAATCGGTTCGGAGCTGCGGCGGGCGCTCGACACGCTTTCCAAGGCGCAAAACGAATCGAACCCGGCAGCGGCGGCGGGGCTGTACGACGAGTTCGCCCGGCAGACGTGGGGCGAGAAAGACGGCGTTCGCGGTCAGCTGGCGGCGCTGGTCGAACGGGTCAAGATGAACCATGCGCCGTGGGGCAGAACGCTTGTCGACCTCGAGTCGGCGGGGCGGCGGCTGGAAAAACTGCAGTCGCAGTACCACGACGAAATCGCCCGGCTTTTCTCGATTCTCACTTTGGACGCGTCCGACCGGAACGCACAAAGCCGTCTGAAAGAACTCATCCAAAAGCTGTCTGACGAACTGACGCTGGCGGCGGACTCGTTTGGTCAATGGCGCCAGTATCGGGAACTGTGCGAGTCGTTCCGGGAGATTCGTCACACAGTTTTGTCCCTTGAAAAGCAAATCAGAAACGGAATGACGCCGGAGACGATTGAGTCTGTCGCGACCGTCGTTCCGCAGACGGCTGTTCAGACGCAGGCGTGGCTGGTTCAGGCGTCGGAATCCGCGGCGGCATACGAGCAAACGGAATCCCAGCCGCAGGCGGCAAAATGGTCAGCGGCGTTACAGCAAACGGTGAAAGTTCTTGACGCCCCGCTGCTGCGTCCGGTCTACGCTCAGGCTCTGGAGACGAACAACGCGGTCAGCGCCAGCGCGGCTATCGTCCATTTACGGGAAATCTATGACCGAGCCTGGGCGATTCTCTCAGCCTCCGGAGACGATGCCGCGCAAAAGCGGCTGGAACTCAAGGCGGAAGTCGAACAGATTTACGATCAGCAGGTAACGCTCAACGAGGCGGTCAAGTCCATTCAAAAGGAAACCGACAACAACGAAACGGCGACGCTGGCAAGCCGTCAGCAGGAATTGGCTGACAGGGTCGGGACGCTGGACGCTCCCAACATGACCGTTGTAACAGATACTCTGTTACAAGCTCGAGCGTATATGGTTCAAGCCGCCGAGTTCATTCAGCAAGGACAAAGCGCAGAAAACGTTGCCGTCTGTCAAAACGAGGCGACAGAGCGGTTAGAGCAGATTCTCGCTACGCTCAACGAAGCGGAACAGCTGGCAATTCTGGCGATGAACAGAGCTAATGAATCGGAAGACGCTCAGCTGGATTCTGCCGACAATCCAGACGAGGGCAAACCGCAGAGCAAGGTTTCTATTGAGGACTTGAAACTGCTGGAATTGCAGCAGCGTCAGGTTTTGGAGCTGACGCGTCAGGCGTACGCCGACGCTCTGGACGCCGGGTCGATGACGCTTTCGGAAGAGTCTGCCGCAGTCCTGGCGGACAGACAGCAGCGACTGGCGTCGTTGACGTGGTTTTTAACGACTGTTACTGTTTCGCCGGAACTGCTTCGCGGCGAGCGTCCGAAAGACGCCGATTCTCCCGACGAACTTGACGACGCCTTGCTGGGCGACCTGACCGCCGAGGTTGAGGAGAATCTTACCGACGCTCAAAAAGCGGAACGGGAACAAAAGCGAAAAGAACAGGAGTTCCTCGATACGGTTTGGAACGAGTTGGGAACCGCCGCCGTTTCGGAGGAGGACGCGCCGCTGCTGGAAATCGTCCGGCTCATGCGGCAGACGTACGAACTGTTCAAGCTCCGCGACGCCGGCGAAATCAATCAGGGACTGCAGGAACAGATTTGCGATCATTTTATTTCGTTTATCAATCAGCTGTCGTTTTCCCGAAGCAAACAGAAGGACGACAACAGCAAAACGCCTGAGTCGGGCAAGGAGAATCAGGACGCACAAAACAAGAACGAGAACGCCGACGACGAAAAGACATTAGACGCCTCAGCGCCGGGCGCGGGCGAGAAAACGTCTGACGGAGAGTCTCAGCAACTTTCAGACGCTCAAGCTGAGGCGTTAAAGCGACGCATCTGGGGCGAGCTTCCACCGGAAATCCAACAGGCGTTCCCGATAGATACAAAACCGATTCCTCTGCCGGGCTATCAAGAGAAAATCAACCGGTACTGGAAAGAACTGGAGAAATGAGTATAATGGGTAGTGAGAGAGTGGTTAGTGGTAAGTGGTAAGTAAGATGAGCGCTTTGCGTCCTTACCACTAACTACTTACAACTTACCACTTTAAAACTATCCGAGGTCGGATTCGAACCGACGACCTTCGGTTTAGGAATGAAGGCGCTCTCGGTATGACAGAATAATAATTGGGACATTTACCCTTAAAAACAAGGGATATTTAGCAAATTCTGGATTTTAGGTCAAGACCAAAAGTTGTTCAAAAAGGGGGCATTTTTATGCTGGTTTGTGAACCAATGTGAACGAAAAATCTATAATGATATGTTTGCCGTAATTCCAGAATTCCAAAATTCCAGAATTCTTGGGGGTAGTCTCTTTTTTATCAAAGTTCTCTTCTAACTGTTGTCGTCGTTTGCACACGTTTTCTTTTCCGACTTCCCGGTGGCGAGGAAACCTATAGTTCGTTGAGGCGAAAACCGTGCGAACGTTCGCAAGTGTGGGGCGCCACCGGTGGCAGGCAACCTATAACGTTGGGGCTTGTCGGGGGCATGTCCGATTCTTTGGAAGACGTGATTTTCTTTTAATCAACCTCATTTGATAAATCAGAAAACTCTAATAAATCAGCTCTCTTTGATTAATCAATTTAATCTAATGAATCACATAAACATGATTAATCCGCTTCCAGTGATTAAAATAAATTCTTCTTTTTTGACAGGTTCAATAAAGCCCCAAAAAGTTCCTTAACGGTATGTTGAGAACACTGTCGGGATATTCTGATTCATCATCATTAGCTGATAATGTTCTTCTCTTTTTTTATCAGAAAAATTAAATGGATCAAATTCTATTAATTCATCAGGTTTTCAAATTTATTAAGTTGACTTGATTTAGCAATGAAAGCTGATGTAACATTTTAATTTGCTTTAATGAATATAAAAATATCGCGCACATCGCCCTCTGTCCGCTTTATTTCTGCATCAAACCTATAGCTTTAAACCATGCCCTTCTCGCGAATGCTGTGCAACGTGTCGCGTCACGCAGGACGACATTGAATTTTTTTCTAACCAGTTTCTATCAAACGACTTAGATAAAAATAAATTTTCAACTTTTTTTCAAAATATCGAGATTTTTAGGTAACTATTCTCGCGGTTTGTCCGTTATTAGTAATGTAAACAAAAGCGGAAAACAAACCGCAAATGACCTTTGAAAAAAACGAAAATAAAACGAAAAAAAGAGCGTCAGCACGGGGCAGAAAACCGTAATAATAGACGCCTTCGGGAGGAAAACCCGAAGCAAAAAAACTTTAAAAAAACCTTAAAAAAAGGCAAAAAAAGAGTGGCGCAAACGCCAACAAAATCGTAATTATAAGCACAAGCGCAAGGCAAAGCCAAGCGCAAAACAGTACCAAACAAAACCTTAACCGCCCAAAGGGCAAACGAAAGAAAACCATGACACAACAAAGAACATTGACCGCCAACGACATTCGATTCGGAGTTGAAATCGAAACCATCGCCCCCAACACACTGCACATGAACATCGGTTCCTACCATTGTCCAATAGCGGTTGACTTCCTGCCAGCCGGATGGAAAGCAGGACACGACGGTAGCATCGAAACGCGCCGGGGATACAGAGCGTGCGAGATTGTCAGCCCCATCCTCAAGGGTGCCGATGGTCTGAACCAAGTTTATCAGGTTTGCAAAACGCTCCAAGCGAAGGGCTTCAAGGTCAACGAATCCACCGGCGTTCACGTCAGCGTCGATTGGGGACGGCAAACCTCCAGCGAAGCGATGGCTCGCCTGATTACGGGAGTTTCCTACATCGAAGACGCCATTTATGCAATTACCGGGACGCACAACCGGGAGACTGGACGCTGGTGCAATTCGGTCAAACAATACCAGAACGTTTCAAACGCTCGCAACGGTCTGTTCGGATGCCGATACCATCTCCTCAACCTGACAAATTTGTCGAGCGGCGAAGACCGGGTCGAATTCCGAGCTTTTTCCGGCTCCCTTAACCCGGTCAAAATCATCGGCTGGATTCAGGTCTGCGTGGGGCTGGTTCAAAAAGCCAAGAATGGCGTTCGCCGAGCAAAGTGGGACAGGAAGAAGAATCCCGAATTCACGGCACGGGCGTTTCAAAACCAAGAATCGACCTACGCGCTTTTCACACTTCGCCGATACCTCGGCTGGTATCCTTTCCAGATTAAGAAGGGCAAGAGCAACGGCTTAATCGACGGTTCCCCAATCCCGCGCGAGGAGATTATTCACGAGTTCACGAGACTGATTAACAAATACGAAGGCGAAAACGCCTGATAAACGGGCGTGAACGAGGCGGGAGGGTTTCCCCTAGGGGACGCCCTTCCTGTGCCACGCAGGGCAACGTGTGCGAACGTTGCGGGTCAGAAAAACCAAATAAAAACCCACCCCGAAAAAATCGAAAAGCAGGGGTGGGCGGTTGTTCCAAAATCAGAACAGCCTGATTATAAAAGAAAGAACCTCTCTGTCAAGCGGGGGTAAAAAGCCAACCAACGGCGCATGTAACGCCAACATTGCCGTTTGTTGACGCGATTGGAAATGGGGTAAACCTATATATTGGTGTCGTTTCGCTGGTGGAACGACGGCAACGTCACGCCAAACGGAGCAAACAAAAAATTATTTGATTTTTCCCTTCACTTTGCAAAAAAGAGTGGCAGAAAGCGATTCTAAATCGTAATTATAAGCACAGGCGTCGGGGAAAACAAGCGCCAATCGAAAACAAAACCTTAACCGCCCTTTCGTGGCAAAGAAAGAAAACCAACATGAAACCCTACACCGCATTCATTCACGCCAAGCCAACGCAGGAATTTAGCGAAGGCAAATTCAAACCCGACCATTATGGATTCGAGTGCGAAACCGAAGAACAAGCAAATCGCATCATCGACCGTGCAATGAAAGATGGCGCACTTGGAGGCGCCGTTCTTCAAAAAATCAGCGACGACGGAAAAACTATGCGTTTCCGAATGATTCGAAAAGAGGGAGACATCAATCTCGGATAAACCAAACTCCGAAACGACGGGGCGGCGGTCAGCTTGACAAACGCCCCACCATCAACCAATAGAAACCAAACCAAACTCAACCAAAATCAGAAAGGAAATCGAAAATGTGCGTAATCGTTGTTAAACCTGCAGGAGTTCAAATCTCCATTGACACCATCAGAAAATGCTGGGCAAAAAACCCACACGGCGCCGGGATCGCTTTTATGGATGGCGATGCCGTTCAAATCAAAAAAGGATTCATGAATCTCGACGAATTCCTTGATTACCTGTCCAGCATCAACCTAACGGAAACCAATGCCGTCCTCCATTTCCGCATATCAACAAGCGGGGGCATTAACCCCGGCATGACCCATCCGTTCCCAATCAGCGCGGAAAAAGAAGATTTGACCGCTTCGGAAATTCGAACACCGGTGGCGGTGGTTCACAACGGAATCATTCCGACCATTCCCCAGCCGGGGCTGTCCGATACGGCAACTTACATCGCCGAAACCCTGCTCAGCCGCTACAAAGCCGACCCCCATTTTTACGATGACGAGGAGAATCGGGTGGTCATTTTGGACGAAATCCAGAGCAAGATGGTTCTGGTCGATACCGAATACTTTTACCTGATTGGCGAATTTTTCAAAAGAAAGGGCGTTTATTATTCAAACCTTTATTGGATTTAACCGATATTAATAATGTTTGGTACTGAAAGAAATTGGTTTTCTTTCTGTAGGGAAGTCCGGGCGGTGCAAGCCTCCGGGCTTCCTTTATTTCTTGTTCGGTGCTTTCCTGTTGGCGCTCTGCCGTTTGCCAGTCGAGCTGCCGAATCTACAGCCAACCAAAACAACTCGCCGAAACTGGGCTTTCTGTGGCGTTTCTGCCGGGGATTCCGTAGTCAACGGTTCTCAATTCTTTAACGCCAGCAACTCTGTAGATTAATAAAGGATAACAACGCCACGAGAGCGTCAATATCCGGCAAAATTCCCCGGTTGCGGGGAAAGGAAACTTATAGGTTGCTTGCCGCCGAGGATGGGCGACACATTTTGACGTGTGCAAACAAAACGCCATCGAGTGGCAGCTTTCGGATCGTTTATCAATAGATTTCGACTAAAAAACATTCTAAACTTTTTTTGAAATAATCGCAAAAATCAAGTGTCAGAGCGGAGCTAAATTCCGTAATTATAAGCACAAGCGCAAGGAAAAGCCAAGCGCAAACAGTACCAAACAAAACCTTAACCGCCCAAAGGGGCAAAGAAAGAAAACCATGTTTAACGCAACAAACAACGCCCTCGTTATTTTCCGTTTTTTCGGAAACACGCTCGACGGAATTGCCCACACAACAACAGCCGAAAACTTCACCACTGTCCTCACGCTGACAAAGGAGCTTTCCAAAACTCAACCCGGCACCTTCGTCCTTGCCCAATTCACGACCTTTGAACCCCCATTTTCAGTCGACGACGAACACCCCACCGAATTCCTCGACTTCCAGCCTTTGGTCGGCTGCAAAGACGGGCAAACAGTCGACAACTTCCACGGCTTGAACAACATCGACGGCAACGACGACGGTTCCTTCCCCATCCTTTTCATTTCGCCTTCCTTCTGGGAATGCTCGCGTGCCGAAATGGAAGCAGGAACCCACTAGCCCACCGGGCGCCGCCCGGTTTTCACGCCGGGCAAACGCCCAACCGATCCGCCTTGTCATCGGATTTAAATTCCGATAAGACTGTCCTCGACAACAAACCCCACCAACGTTCTCCACAAGGGCGGTGGTGGGCTTTGTTTTTCCCGTCCCAACCCCAACGAACTATAGGTTTCAAGTGGTGTGTACCGCGCAGACAAAGGGGCGACGACAAACCGTGTTGGCTCAGATGCGTAAATTGTAAGGTCTTTAATATCAAGTAATTACAACGTAAATAAATCTGAACTATTTTCCACTTTTTTTCAAAATAACGCCTTTTTTTAGCAACAATTCTGCCGAGAAATCCGTTATACATAATAAAGCAAGCGGGAAAAAGAAACCCGCAAAACAGTACCAAACACCCAAACAGCCCAAGAGGGCAGAAAGAAACCAAAATGATTAACGCAACCCTTCAAGAACAGAACGAAAAAATGTTTGACCAACTCGTCCCCGGCACAGGCAAAGCCGATACGCTCGGAGGCGAAGTTCTCCGCGCCATTAACCGAATCGGTTACAGGTTTTTCAACGACGGCGATAAAGCGTGGGAGGGCTACGGCAGAGAAACGGTCAACCCCGCCGTCCGCTTTCTTCATCACATTCTGCATCACGGCGTTCCGGCAACTGCCGAATTCAAAACTGCAGTCGACGAAATTTACGACCTCCAACCCTACGCCACAAACGACGACCAATACGAGGCTCTCATTGAACGCCTTGTCGAAAGCGGAATGGAAACTATTGAGACATTCAACCTCGGCGCGGAAAAAAACTTTGTCGGCGATATGCATGATTACGCCGACCCCAAAGAGGACGTTGACCGAGACGAGGAAGAAGACGATTTCGACTACGACGAATGGGAGCGCGAACGGTTCGGCTCCTACGACGAAGACGAGGACGATTACGATACCGAGGAAGAAGAATGACCGGTGGGCGTTCCGGCGCCCCACACGGCGCCGGGCAAACGCCCTTTCGCAAACCTCCCCAAAAGTTTCACCTTCCCATAATTCCCATGCAGGAAGGGGAAAAATACAGCCCACTGTTGCTGACACGGCGACAGAGGGCTTTTTTACGCCCCGCCACTGTGATGCCGCCTATAGGTGTTTGTGGGTGTGGACGCCGGTTTACGGGGCAACACGCCCAACGACACAACGGCAACGTGCCTTTTTTCTTTTATTAAAATCCCTTTTTTGTAACAAAAAGAAATCAGAATTATTTTCAAAATTCTTTTGAAACTTCTGAAATTGTTTGCGCCTATTCAGGCGTTTAATCCGTTATATAGTACGAGCGCGGGGAAAATGGAAAGCCAGTAGAAACCACAACCCTTTTTCAAAGGAGAGCCTAAATGCACACGATTCAGAAAGAAAACCTCGAAGCGATTTTTGAAATTGCCACTGACAACGGCTGGAACCTGACCAACACTTACTCCGGACGCTTCATGTATGGCGCCCAATGTTTCAGTATTGACGGCGACGGCGACCTCGGTCAAATTGCAGCCAAGCTGTTCATCGAAATTAGAGAAAGCGAAGAGATTGACGCATACGCCCTTGCCGAAATGTTCGGTTCCGTTCGACGCGATAACCTCGGACTTGGAACGGTTTACTATTTCCCCGGCTGGTTGGCGGATGAGGACGAATTCAACGAACTCTGCAAAGCATACGGCATTGATGAAGAATGACACTTGAAACGCCCCGGCGCCGTTGTTAGGCGCCGGACATACCTGTTGAAGACTTATATCGTAGAGTTGACTTTGCTACGCCGAAACTCCACCTTCGGATCTGTTGCATTATTGCAACTCTTTTAATCGTTCTTGGGCAGCTTCATCTCCTTTTTCCGCTGCTTTTTGATACCATTCTCTTGCTTTGCTCTTATCTTTTGGAACAATTTGTCCCGTTTCATACCATGCTCCTAAAATATACTGAGATATTACATCGCCTTTTTCTGCCGCTTTAATTCGCCATTTCAAGGCTTCTTTCTCATTTTGGGGTACGCCATGTCCTTGTTGATAGCAACCGGAAATCAGCCCGTATGCTTTTACATCCCCAAGCTCCGCGCCTTTACGATACCACTCGAAAGCCGTTTTATAATCGACTTTTCCTAAAAATATTCGTTCCGTATAAAGCATTCCTATTGCGGCATTGGCTTCGGCATATCCTTTTTCGGCAGCTTGTTTCCAGCATTCCAATGCTTTATCAAACTTTTCATCTTTAAAATATTCATCACCTTGCTCGAATAAAACTTGAGCTTCGTACTCAGGACTGCCTACAAATGACGAGAATGAAACGCAAAAAAAGCAACAGACAACAAAGAGAATTCC
The DNA here is from genome assembly GCA_017407125.1 of Thermoguttaceae bacterium. Taxonomy (GTDB): domain Bacteria; phylum Planctomycetota; class Planctomycetia; order Pirellulales; family Thermoguttaceae; genus RUG11551. The sequence continues at coordinate 244,442 of JAFQXE010000045.1, read as the reverse complement.
CAACAGCAATATGCGGTTATTTGGGGAACGGCGTGTTTTTGTCGTTCTTTTTTTCAGTGTAGTTTTTTTAATAGTCATGTTATTATTGCTGAACTCTGAATAATGGAAATCTAATGCCTGCTACCGCGGCAACGGTAACAGGCATGTTCGAGAACTCCAGCTGAGGTTTTGGAAGACTCGCTGACTGCACGGAACGCTTCTATCATAATTAAAAGTGTCATTGCTGTCAAGTCCTTTTTGTTTATTTTTCCGGATTTTTTCTGGGACAGCGTCTGTTTGCAACGGACTCGTACACGCTCCTCTTCTTCCCGTGATTGCCACTTGTTGGCAGATTCCGCCATTCTGCGACCTATAGGTTCGTTGGCAACGACTCCCCACAGTGTCCAAAGTAAGTGGCTATGTACAAATATTTTAGCGAAACAAAGTTTTAAACTATTTTTGGAAATTTTGCTAGATTTTCCAGTTATTTTTGCAACGTTTTTGAACGTGAATCGTAATGTATACACGATTGCGGAAACGAAAAGCACGCAACCAGCCCAAAACCGGGTGTTCCAGAATCAAGAACCGAACGGGCAACCGTTCACAGCGCCTACGCGGCAGAGGAAATAGCAATGCATCAGAGCATTAGAATCACAGGAGTCAACGAGCATTTTGAAGTGGTTAATGACTCGGAATTGAAAAATGGCGACATCTTCTTTGGAGAAAAAGACTACCTTTTTACTTGGGAAAACGGAGATCTCTATCTTGATTACCAATGCAGAGTAAAAACTCCGCACGGCAGTCAACTTGTCGACGGCGGGGGCATTTTGCTTGCCAGCTTCGACACTCTTGCAAACTACGACGAAACAGAGGACATTGACGAATACGGCTGTATGAAAAATGAAATCTTCGCCAGCTTGGATTACGCTAACATCTATTATTCGGCAATTGGCTACAAGATTTTTACGGCGGCTTGCGACATGGTTCGCGAATGGATTTCGAATTCATATATACCGGTTCCAGCATTTTAACACTGGGATTTTCTTGGAAAACTATAATTCAGATTTTTCCAAAAAAGAAGAGTTTTTTAGCGTCAGATTCGCGCATGATTCCGTTATACACTGTAACAAAACAAACGTGAAGACCACGCAAGAAAATAGCCCTTAGCAGAAAAGAGACACAAATGGCACAGTACGAAACACATCGAACTTGCGGACACACCGAAACCGTCAACCTGTTCGGAAAAGTCAAAAAACGGTTCGAAACCATTGAGTGGCTTGAAACACAGCCATGTACAGCTTGCAAACGCGCTCAGGAACAAGCAATGGCAAGAGAGGCAGCAGAGAAAGCTGGACGAATCCAACTGGAAGGCACAGAAAAGCAAGTTGCTTGGGCGACAGAAATACGTGAAACCTTTTTTACATGGTTGGATCGCCAACCAAAAGAAACAATAGACCAGACATTGACCATTCTTGACAAAAGACTCTACGCCGAACGCCCAGAAAACGACCCGGATTCAATCGCATGGAGAGAAGCGGAAGCGGAAAAGATAAAAGCGGCGCTGATTGCGAATGAGCCGAATTTACGACAGGCAATCGAAAGCCAAATACGCAGAGTTGCCAATTCCATCGCCAGTGCAAAGGAGTGGATAGAGAATCGAATGAACACATCGGTGTTTGTTGCCGACCTGACAGCCGTCTCGATTCTTGGGCGCGACGTAGATAATGCGCCAGTTACTTTTCCGGCTGGTACGTTTGGCAAATGTAAGAACGGCGTATTCTGGCTTGCGACAACCGGATTCGTTGAGGCGACCGTCCAGAAGTTCCGCTGCGAGTTGGCTTTTGTCAAAGCGGAAAAAGTCACAGAAAACCCTGATGGTACAATTTCAATGAGCCGACGTGTGGCGCAAAAGGCGCTTGACGATGCTGCAGACCGGACAAACGCAAACGCTCTGAGTTACGTGACAGTTACTCTGCGCGGAGCAAACATCGAATAGAAAGGAGAATGCCATGTCTTTTGCGAACGCCGAGCTATGCAGTAAAGCGTGGACGATTTCCTGTGCGGAAAGTCAGAAACCATTTGTAACACGCGACCGACAAACGGGAATTCCAATCGACGAGTTTCGGACTTGCGAGTTGGCTCACAAGGCGATAATTGACTATTTATTGTCTGACATCTACTTCGGATGTTACGAAGAGAATGCCTATGAGATTTACAACAAGCTGACAGGACAGGTCGAGAATTAGAATAGGAGACAAACATGACATTGAGCGAGTTAAAAAGAATACTTGGCGCGGAAACAACAAAGTCTTTGCTACTTTGCTCCGCAGAAGGCAGGCGCTTGCTTGCCGAGTGGCGAATGGCAGAAGGAACATCAAATTCAAAAGAGACTGCACACGCCATTAAGAGGTTTATATTAGACCTGAAAAATAGATGTAGTGAGTACCGTAAAATAATTGACTGAACACTCCAAAACGCCCCCGTTGGTTTCCGTCATCAGAGGCGGACGGGGGAATAGCGCCTAACAGTTAGGCAGATTCCAGAATCCATTTACTTTTTTCCGAAGGAAACATCCTATGACAACAATTCAACAACCAACATTTGAAAATCGCACAACCCCGTGGCACGGCATTGGAACAGTCGTCCTTGATACGCAATCGGCTCAAGAAGCTATCGAGCGCGCCGGTCTGGATTGGGAAGTCGAGAAACGTGAAGTCTGCGTCGACGGAGAACCGCTCAAGCACAAAGTTGCACTTTGTCGCAGTACGGATAACGAGTTTTACGAAATCGTCAGTCCATCTTACAATGTTCTCCAAAACAAAACCGCATTCAAAATTGCCGACGAAATCATCCGCATCGCCGACGAGGAAGTTCACTACGAAACGGCTGGCTCCCTCTTCAATGGAAAGAAAGTGTTTCTGACATGCGAGTTTGGCAACGAGATGAAAGTTGTGGGCGATCCCTTCAAAACATACCTGTTGTTGTCAAATACGCACAACGGGCGCTCGGCAGTACACATGGCAATCACACCGGTTAGGGTGGCTTGCTGGAATACTATTCAGGTGGCTTTGTCGAGAGCGCAGGCTCATTACGCAGTGCCTCACTATTCAACAATGGAAGAACGGGTGGCATACGCAACTGCGGCATTGCGTAAAACGCATGAGTATATGGCGCTCTTCGGAGAGTTCGGCGCTCGTGCAGCGGAAAAACACGTTAGCCCTGCCGAGGTTGAAGCGCTTGTCGAGAAGCTGTTCCCAGAGCGTCCTGAGTGTGGCGAACGCCACATCAAATATCGCCAAAGCCGAATCGACATCTTTGAACGCTGTCTGAACGCACCCGACCTGACTCAATTTAAAGGCACTGCTTGGGGTATCATCAATGCAATCTCGGACTACGAGACTCATTTTGCCGGACGAAACCGTCAACGAATTCTGTCGACGATTCTGTCGCAAGAAGGCGCGATGTACAAACAGGCGCTTGAGTTTCTGACAACACTTTAGTTCAGAGGAGTTCGTCCGTCCCGGCGACTTTGCCGGGGTGGATTCGCGCCCCAAAAATAGTTTAAAATAACAAGGAATTTATAGCGTCAGAATGCAGATGTAAATCGTTTATACTAACGTCAAGCAAACAGCAAGGAACAATGAAAACAAGCAAGCAAATCACAATCGAAATCGAATACGATGGCAACAATTGCGCCGGGTGTCAACAGTTGATTCATGCCAGCTACGGTTGGTTTTGCGCTGTTTACGCCTCGCTCGTTGACAAGACGGACGATGGTTTTGCGCGATGCAAACGTTGTCTCTGGGAGAATCCGCCAGAGGCGCCAGAAAATTACCAAGAAACCCTTTTTTAATCAGGAGACGAGAAATGGATAAAATTCAAGACGTTTTGCAGAAAGTTACCAGACGAAAAATTCGAGAAATCGAAATCGACGGGCAACTTTGCCACATCAAATATCACGTTGGGAGCAACCGCTTCATGGTTAATATTAATGGTGTGCCAACGATGTTTACGCGCACACATCTCCATGCTTTGCTGTTAAGTCAAACTAAAGAAGGCGAAGCAAAGACCGCATAACCAACAAGGAGACCAATAATGAGAGCTAATGCATGCAGAGAATGTGGTGGCAACATCATCGACATTATCACCGACGCCTCTGGATATACCAGAGTTGTGTGCCGACGTTGCGGGAACACGGGCAAACCAGCGGACAAAACGAGTGTACGTTTAGCTAGGCTTGCACGTAAACAGGCGGACGAAACACGAAAGATGGTGCAAGATTTAGCAATCGAAGCTTGGAACAGCGAGAATCCTTAATGACGATTATAATCTGAATGAGATGACAAAAAGCACGGCGGCTTGCAGAATTGAGACCTCTCTTGCCACCGTGCGAGACCCTTTAACAGAATCTTGACAGAATTCTAGCAAATAAAGAGCAGGCTGTCAAGATGAGAAAAGGAGAAATACTATGCCTTTATCACAGCCATCGACCTCTATCGCTCATTCTTCGCCGGAGACTCTGAAAATTCCGCTCCAAGTCTGGGTAAATCTGATGTCCTCTTTCCAGTGCGAGGATGTGGAGAGTGGCAAATGCGAACTTGAATACGATGCCATTAAGTCGCTCTATACGGCTGCGCTTGTAGCAAAGAATGAGGAAAACATGGGAATCTGGGAGCTTGACGGTTCGATTTTTGTGAGTTCCACGAACGCGAGTGGCGACGAAGTGGTTACGGAGATTGTGATGGGACGCAAGGCAACGCTTGTCGCTGCTCACATCCTCAAAAATGGCGCAGGCACAACATTTGAACTGTCTCGATTCTTTGGCGGCGCTGACCCCGTCAATGGCGTCCGAAAAGCCATTTACGAAATCAACCAGACTTTGAATCGATACGGTTTTTTTGCAGAGATTGTCAAAAAAGGCGTTTATCGAATCGTGAAAATAAAACCTTCTTAAAACATTCCGCAACAGAATGATTCAAGAATGGCGTTGAGTGTATAATGAACCCCGCAAGCCAACCAGATAAGACAAAACAAATGCCCTTCGCGGGATTCCGACTGGTCGGCTTGCAATCGAACACAACTGCGGAATCCCGTTTTTTTTATGAAATGTCAGAAGCACAGATTGCAAAAGAAATTTATTTATCAATTGCCGAATTGATGGCGCTGAAACTCACGCATCAATTGAGAGAACTTCGCAACGACGAAATGGCGCTGAGTCTGTCGGAATTGGTAGATTACGTTGTTTTTATTTTTGGCAATTTTCGCAATGCGCAACATTGTCTCGACGACAAGAAGCCGCCAATGCCATATTCGATTGAACAGATTAGAGAATGGGCAAGCGAATACAGAGACGTAGCAACCGAAATGCGTAAAGCATGGGAAGAAGCGAAAATCTAAAACAAATATACCACTAACTCCACCCCGCTGATGCGCTGGAAGCCCGGTTCAATTCCGGGCGGGGCAATAGGCGACTTAATGATGAATTGCCACACCAAGCCCGAATCGGAACTGCTAACGATACGAGAAGTCGCCTTGATACTCGCCTGTTCGCCCAATACCGTGCGAACAATGATAAGACAGGAGCGAATAACGCCGGAGGACGTCATTCGGCTGACGAAAGGCGGTCAGGTTCGAATAAGAAGAGACGCAGTTAAGCGTATCCTGAACTATTCCGCGCCTGTCTTTCCTGATATTAAACGTTATGAACTAACAGAACTTACACGTCAGAATAGACAGAAATACGCAGAAGAGGATGCTGCGGCAGGTATTAAATACCTTTAACGATACGATAATTTCCAGAGAACCGTCCCGGCGAACAGAAGGGACATCTCTATTCCTCTACTCTAAAGGAGAAACAATGTCACAGACCAACGACGATTACAATGTCATGGATGGAATGGTCGACGTGCCAGCCGAAAACCGAGAACAAGGCGGAGATAGCTTTGACGAGGCTCTTGATAAAATGCTTGACCGCGCCGTTAGAGAATCAATGGGAATCTACGAGGAAGACGACAATGATCATCGGAATTGATCCGGGCAAAGAAGGCGCCATCGTTGCTACATATATTGACGACGAAGGACAATACCGCATTAGCTTTGCCGATACGCCAACCAAAGTCAATCGAGATGGCAAGCGTGACTACGATATCAACGCCATTCTGCAACATTTTATTGGCTTGAAGAAACTGGCTGGAATCGAAAAGGTTACGATAGTTATCGAAGGTTCGCAAGGAATGGCGTACACTCCAACCGCAACTCGTGGATCATATCACGACAGACCAAAGACCGCATTTGAGAAAGGACGAGGCTTTGGCATATTGGAAACGGCTATTGTCGCAGCCGGTTTGGAAATCACATACGTTCCACGCCCCGGCAATTGGAAACGAAAGTTGGGTCTGACCGATTCCAAGCTGACGTATCAGCAGAAAAAAGAAAAGGCGAGACTAAAAGCCATTGAGTTATTTCCCCAAGCTTCTAATTCGTTGGCGCGAAAGAAGGACTCTGACCGAGCCGAAGCCCTTTTGTTGACCGTCTGGGGCGAGCTAAAAATATCAGAAAAACCGAATGAAAAGAAACGGAAAAAATAGTAGGATTTTTTCAAAATAACTCGAAATTTTAGGGTCAGAACGAGCCACATGTCGTAGTAATGTACGACAAACAAACCACAACCACAAACGTGGCAACAAAACAAAGGAGACTTAACATGAGAGGAATGCAGATTTTATCAATGCCGAACAAAATCGACCACAGCCCTGTTTGGCATGCACGACGGAAGACCGGCATCGGAGGTAGCGAATCAGCAGCGGTGCTTGGCGTCAGCAAGTGGCGTACAGCCTATCAGGTGTGGCTTGACAAAACAGGTCAGGCAGAACCAACGGAACCGAACGAAGCAATGAGAACCGGAACGATTCTGGAAAAGTCAATTCGAGAGATGTACTCGAACGAAACGGGAAGAACCGTCTACGACCCCGGTTTCAAAGTGGACGAAGAGTACCCGTTCATTGTTGGCGATGTCGATGGACTGTGTGATGACCGTGTCTTGGAAATTAAGAACTCTGGCTACGAATGGGGCGAAATTCCCGTCGACTATTTCTTTCAGGTACAACATTACATGAGGTTGCACAATAAAGAGCTTGCCGACATTGCCGTTCTGTTCCACGGACAGGTATTTCGCATTTACACCATTGAACGACAAGACGATTTGTGGAAAGACATCCTCCCGATTTACGAAGAGTTCTGGCGGTGTGTGCAGTCCCTCACTCCACCAGAATTGACAAACTTGGAAGATGTCAATCAGGCGTATCGAGTCAGTCAAGAAACATCTGTCACACTATCAGACAGCGCAATTCAGGCGCTTGACAAAATCAAAGCAATTCGAGCGTCAATTGCCGAACAGGAGCAGACTCTCTCGACCCTCGAATTTGAAATTAAGAGGGAGCTTGGCGAGAACGCCACTGGGCTTGACGCCTCTGGTCGAACGTTAGTCACATGGAAAACCACAAAACCCCGTGAAACATTCGACACGAAGCGCTTCAAGACAGACAATCCCTCTCTTTACGAGCAGTACCGAACGACAGGGAACCCCTCCCGACCGTTTTTAGTTAAATAGTTTTTCCAGAGAAAGGAACCCCTTTTATGTCAACAGACATTCAAACAATCAACAGTACGATGGTTCCCGCTGAAGTTGTTGTCAGTGGAACCGGAACCCTCGACACCCTCGAACGTGCCAGCATCGACATTCAGATTGCAACGGCGCACCAGTACCCTCGTTCTTTGACAACGTTCAAAGAGAGAGCAATCAGCATCGCCTGTTTTGACGAAGAGACTGCGCATTCCTGCATCTTCCAGAGACCTGTCGGCAAGGATAAATCTGGACGCCAACAGTACGCAGAAGGCATGTCTGTCCGTATGGCGGAGATTGTAGCGAGTTGTTACGGCAACTTGCGAGTTGGCGCCCGCATCGTCGAACAGACCCCACGCCGAGTTGTGGTGCAGGGAATGGCTCACGACTTGGAGACGAACTTTATGAGTACCTCCGAGGTTGTCGAGGCTACCATTACCAAAAACGGACAACCATACGACGAACGAATGCGTATCGTCATTGCGAAGGCGGCGTTGGCTAAAGCGCGACGAGATGCGATATTTCAGGTCGTTCCGAAGGCTCTTGCAAAGCCAGTCGAGCAGGCTGTTAGGTCGATGCTTGTCGGTGACGCAGAACCCCTTGTTAAGCGTCGTGCGCGCGCTGTGCAGTGGGTGCATACATTGGGAATCCCCGAAGAACGAGTCTGGTTTGCCCTTGGTGTGCAGGGTGCTGACGATTTAACGGACAACCACCTGTTCAGACTGACTGGATTGCGAACCGCCATTAAAGATGGAGAGGTTACAATTGACGAGGCTTTCCCCGAAATCGAAACCGAATCCAATGCTAAACAAACCGCGATTGAAAAAGCGGCGGCAACACTGCAGGCAAAGGCGCTTCGAGCGACCAAGAAGGTGTCAGCCAAGAATGACCAGCCCGAAGCAGAAGAAACGGAATTCAATGCAAAGATGAACGAAATCAAGAAGTGGGTGGAAGAAGGGTGTGAAATCAAAGATGATTACCTGTCTGCCATTCAGATGCTCGGAAACTTTGTCAACGAAGGAAAGCTCAAGGACGAGTGGCTTGAAGACGCAAAACAGGTCGTTTCCGAAGTCGCCAAGAAGAACGGAATCAGTTTATAGTAACACTCAACATTGAGGGCTTTGTTAAAGACGAAGCCCTCACTCGCAGGAGCAAAAATGCCATCTCCAGAAAAAACGGCGATAGCCGAATACCGAGGCGAAATATACGACTCGCTCGATATGAATCGCAGAGATAACATCGACGGCAGCATGACCGACGATTATCCACTCGTCAAGCAAATGCGCTACGTGTTGGCAACTGGCGCGCCTCTGAGAGCGTTTGACAAGAAGCGAAACGTACACGGCAAAGTTTTATATTTTGACTTGGCGATTGATCGAATGTCGTGGGAAGTGCGTTACGTTGATAAAGCCGGTGTTCTCCTGACCAGCGCCGTGAAAGACTGCACGTTTGTCTGGCCTTACCAAGAGGGAAATACCATCCGCTATCACGAGCTGTCTTGGCAGAAATCGCACTGATAACGCCCGCCCACGCCGCGTTCGCGCTATAGGTAAACCAACACACCCCCCTTTCCTGTGGCAACACAGGGCAAACGAAAGGAAAAACATGGCAAGTAATCAAAAGCAAAGATTCCGAGTTTACATTCGTTCGGTAATATCTCACACCGAAGAATTTGATGCGGATGACGAAAATGCGGCACGACTGTACGCAGACGTGTTGGCAGATGAATTGAGCTACGACAAATACAAACATCGAGACGCACATCCGACCGTTGCCGTCACTAAGGTTCGGAGATTCAAAACAAACGCAGAAGTGGAGCAAAAAAACAATGGAACAAACTGACCCCTCAATGCAGGGACTGGTCAAAATCTACACTTTCAAAGTTATGAAAGCCGGGAGCGAAACAGAATACGATGAGTTTGAGGTTCTGGCATGGAGTTGGGACTTGGCAAGCGTGATGCTGAGACGGTTTTATCCAGCCGTTAAGGGGCGCCGATACTATCAGGGCGACGTTCGACCGTTCGACGCCGGCGCTGAGGGACGAGAATATAAAGTTCGATTGCGTCGTACCCTTGAGTGCTACAAGTTTGTCGCTGCTCCGAATGAGGAATTTGCATCAATGCTTGCGGTGCTTGACGGTCTGCAAACTACGACAGAACAGTTTAGCCGTGAAGACTCAATCGACATTGCTGCGAGTTGCGTCCGGTACTTTGAAGACGAGGACTGAAATGAACGACGACGAAGCAAAACTAGACCCAAGGTTAAAAGAATGCCCTTTGTGTGGCGGAGCGGCGACCCTGTTTGTCACGAAAGAACACGGCATCGCTTTGGTCGAGTGCAGTCAATGCGGACTGCGCCGGCATGACCAAAACGAGGCGTGGGCTATTGAGAATTGGAACAGCAGAGTGGGTGACGAAGAACCGAACCTCTCTCTACAGGATGCCAAACCCGCCATTTCCCTGTTGCAAGACCTGCTGGAAACTACGTCCGGAATGGAACGTGTGATACTCAAAATTATCGAAGTCCTAGAATCGGAGGCAGAAAATGAATAAGCGCTACGACATGGATTATCCCAAAGATGTCTCATTGAAACCATGTCCGTTTTGCGGAATGTCGGTTAAAGTACGCATGACCGGCTCCGGGCTTGATGCCGACTGCATCATTGCCTGCCGAAACAAGGACTGCAAAATACGGGTGTTTATCACGGGCGAATTGGAAAAAATCGTTCCGGCATGGAACGCCAGACCGAATTCACTATAAGATTGTTTTTTCACACTTTATTTCCAGACGGGAAGGAGAACCTTACAATGAAACGTTACGAAATCACTATGATCGGTGCAAGCCCCCTCATCATGCATGCCGACAACTTGGCGTTTACCGAAAAGAACGTCAAGGCGTGGCTGAAGATTCCTGAAAACAAGGCGATTAGTATCGCCGGAGACGACCGTACCCCGGCATGGTCTTGGATCGGATACTTGTACCATGACTTCAAAAACGTCGGCATCAGCGCCGACAACATCATGACCATGCTACGCGAGGGCGGGGCGAAAGTTCCGTTCCCCGGCAAGTCAAAGGAGACGTTTAAGAAATACGCTTGTAACGGGCTGACCTGCGACCAAGTGCAATTTGACCTGTTCTTCGGAGAAAACCTTGACCGACAGCTTCACATGGCAGATTTGGAGCCGTTGCTCACAGACAACGACTTTGAACATCACCTGCTGGCGGCTGAGGAGCTTGGCTTCGAGTTGTTCGTCAAACGCGCCAAAATCGGTATGGCAAAGCACGTTCGTGTTCGTCCCCGGTTTGACCATTGGCGGGCGGTCGGCACGATTACCGTCTTTGACGAGGAAACGTCGTGTCTGACACCGGACAACCTTGAGCGCATCTTTTATCAGGCTGGTCGGCTCATCGGAGTTGGCGACTGGCGTCCCGGTTCGCCGAAGGGCGGATACTACGGGCTGTTTGAGACGAAAATCAAAAAGCTGAAATAGCAAAACATGACTCTGGAAATCGGGGCATGGCTAGGCTAGGTGCATACTCTTATAGTCACGTGGCAGGGAACTGGGACTGATGTCAAAACGCCGGGGCGGAAACCGTCCCAGCTAGGCGACGAACGAAACTGAATATCAATTCTAACAAGGTAAAATACAATGTATATGAACGCCAAAGTTACAACCGTACTCGGTGCGCAGTTTGTCGCACTTTGCGAGGCTTTCCCGCTTGAATCGATGACCGAGGGTCGAGTGATTGAATACTCAACGTTTGAGGGAGTTACGAAACTCAAGCGAGACTCGGTGCAGTTCAAAGCCGTTTTGAACCGCTGGCGCCGTAAGTTGCTGAAGGAACATCTTATCAAACTGGTGGCGATTCCGAAAGTTGGACTTCAGGTTGCCGACAATTCACGCCGACTGCAAGAGGCGAACAAGAGCAACGACCGCGCGCTCAGACACGCTCAACAGGCGACCGTTCTGCTGAAGACCGTTGACGTCACGAAGTTGGACGAAAGAGAGCGCTTGGTATACGACTGCAACACGCGTCTGAATTCGGGGCTGTTGCTTGCCGGTAGCAAAGAGAAGATTGTACCCCGGCTTTTATAAAACATTGCGAGGTGCGGCATGGAGAGGTGCGGCATGGCGAGGTAAGGCGTGGTAAGACAGGACTCGGACTTTCCTTTTATGCCACCCACCGGCGGCTTGCGACCTATAGGTCGGGAGCGCGCGTGTCGCCAGCACACGAGGCAAATGTGGCGCGGAACCCGGTGGGGCTGGGCGAGGCACGGCGGGGCTTGGTTTGGTGCGGCAAGGTACGGTTTGGCACGGTTCGGCATGGTTTGGAACGAGGACGGGCTTGGACGGGCTTGGACGGGCTTGGATGGGCTCGGTTGGGCGTGGCAAGGCGAGGCACGGCAAGGGACAAGGTTTGACTTGGCGTGGTTTGGTAAGGTATGGTCAGGCTCGGAACACGGCATAGCCCGGCGTGGGGTGGCAAGGCAAGGCGTGGACGGGCTGGGCGAGGACAACATTTAACCAACAACATTAACATTTACAAGGTTCAACATGATGATTAAAACTATTCAGAATCGCTTTACTCGCGACTACGTACCTGCAAAAGACCCCTCTGCTATTGAGGTTGAGGTTTATTCCGACAACAAAGGCAAACCGACGCTCAAGGTATATTTTGGCACTAGCGTGAAACACGCTGACTATTACGTCTTGGGATGCGACGACGCTGGTTGCGCCGACATGATCGTTCCCGTTCTTCTCCCTTGCGAGAAAGAGGACGGCGGCTACAAGGTGAGAAAAACGAGTGCCGGTGGCGGAATCTTGCGTATTATCCTGACGGACGATGCTCTTGTCCTCTTTGGCAACGAAGTGGTAGAAGAGATGCGACGTCAAACAGAATGGCACAAAGAATTCAAACGACGATTTGACAACGGCGAAAGTACAGACGATCTTGAAACCACATCCATCGACTGTTACGAATACGATGGCGAGATGGACGACTATCAGCGAGTGTGGCTGAATGAAAAAGAGTAACGTCAGAGAGGAATACCCCAATGGTAAAATTCAAAGCAAAACACGATAGCGGATACTGGTTGACTGCCGAACTGTCAAATGACGGCAACGACAACTACGGCATCATGTGGCATGGTCAAAATGGCGACGAGCCGTTTGCCCGGATTAATCCGAACACAATCTGTGTTGCGACCGGGTTACGTGATTCAAATGGTGCAGATATTTACGTCGGCGACCTTTTGAAAGTTACGGACGACGAAACCGGCAGCGAGATTTACGGAGTTTCGGTGTGGTTCGAGAAAAGCGCTTATGTCGTTCACTTTCCATACGGAATGGGATCGACAACGCTCTTTGAACTGCTGATGCGAGATGGAAAAACGGTTGTCGTACAGGGAAACCGACTGGACGATATCGACTGTTAATCATGGGACGCATAAAAAAACTTGGGAAAAAGATACCCGGCGAGCGCATTGTGGTGCGAAGTCACGACCCGGACTACGAATACGAGGAGGTCAGAACTTGCTATGACAAACCGCGTTTTTTACCGAAGTACGACGATAATGAGGACGATGAAGATTTGTCCGACTGCCAAAGTTTGCGCTCCATGACTAAAAAACAATTGGCTCAGTTGGCAAGCGATACCGCTACGTGGCATCGCCAGCAACTTGATGAGCAGGAAGAAAAACGCAAACGGCTTTTAAAGGAGATTCAAGATGAACGAGACAGAGAATTCCGGCGACGCAAAAGAAAGTAAAAAACGCCGGTTCCGGGTGCGACTGGCTGTGGAGATTTATCACACAGACGTGTTGCTGGCAGAAAACCAAGCGCAGGCGGAAGAAATGGCAGACAAGCTTTTTGACAAGCTGTCCTTTGACGACTACAACGGCATAAACATTATGCCGAATATTCAGGTACGACCAATGGCGGACGTCGAGGTGTAATTATGCCGACTTTTTACAAATTCCGCTTTTTTATCGAGATACTCCATCACGTCGGCTCGTCGGTTATCGACGTTGTTTCGACCGACTGGGAAATGGCTCGAACGCTTTTGTACGAGGAACATCCTGACCTTATTGACGCCAAACGCTACAAGGTTGTTCCGCAAGACCGGGCGCCGTTGAGCATATACGATACGTGCCGTGAATACCATCTCACTCTTTACCGCGTTATGAGCGTGGACGTTACCGTCAAAGGCGGCAATGTCCGGCAGGCAAAACAGGTGGCAATATCGCTCGGACAGACGATGGGCGATTTGGACTTTCACCGATATAAAAACCTTGATGTTACGTCAGAACCACTTTTGTTACAAAAATGGAAAACGGAAGAGGAGCCGGAGACATGAAACAAGTAGACTTCAACGAGTTTATTAAATCCAACCTGAATCGATCAATGAACTTGCTGTGGTCACAGTTTATGGTTTTGACTGGCATCAAGATGCGCGGAAGCGTTTCAGAGGAAGAGTTGCGCGAACTTGATTCCGAACTGACGAATATACGCAGATGTCTGCGGAAGACACTCAAAGCTGTCAACAACGCACAAAATGAAAAAATCGAACAAAAAAAACGTTAAGCTGTCTGCTCCGTTGTGGGAGGCATTGCTTTATTTGGCTGCAAACACCGGCGAGGATGTCGACGCCGAAAAACTGCTTGAGAGCGCGGTTGTCGAATATCTGTCGGACGAGTCGGTGTTACATCGGAGAATTGCCGATACTATTGGGGAGTTTATAAAAGGATACCTTGACGAATGTAAAATGGAGGAATACCATGACAAACTTTAATCCGTCTGATATTGAAAGACGAAAAACGTTGCTGGAACGAAAGACGGAACAAGACCGGCTGATTCAATCAAAGCTGGTATATGAGCGTCCGAGGATGCGGTTGCGCTACGTTCGCCTGAATCCAAACGCATTAGAGCCGACGAAGGGAGACCCTTATGCCGCCTGTTACGACCTGTCCTGCCCGGCGGGAACAAAAATCGAAGTGTCGTTCGGACAGAAAGAACCGATTGTCATACCGACAGGACTGGCGATTGAAGTGCCGAGGGGGTATCACGTGAAAATATATCCTCGTTCCTCCATGCCGTTGCGATATTGCGCAACACTGGCGAACTGCACGGCAATCATCGACAACGGATACTTGAACGAGTGGAAGTTGCTTGTTCTGCCGTTCAATTGGAGTACGCAGGACTGCGAATTCTTCAAGAAGGCTTGCGAAGAAGGCGTAGCGCTGGCTCAATTTGAAATGGTTGAGAACGGCGTGGACTTGGACTTTGATGAAGTTTCTGACTTCGGCGACTCTTACGACCGTGGAGGCGGTTTTGGCAGCACGGGCAAATGAACGAGAAAGATAAAAAAGATAGAGTTCAGGAGGTATTCATCTCCGTGGCAAGCCCCTGCCACATTTATCGTGGCGGGGTATCCAATCAAGCCGAGCCGAACATCCCCGGCTTTCCCCGAAACCGGCATTGGCTACAAATGCGTGTCAACGTATTGTTGCGGGTTCACAACTCCGGCATACCGGCTATAGAGCTTGGAAAGTTTAACGTTTGGCACTCCGGGTGGAAGTGGCGCTTTGAGACACACTACGATTTGTGCAAAGACGTGGCAGCAAACTTTCCCGAACTTGAAGGAATGTTTGTACCGGACAAAGAGTTTCCGTCCGAGGTCGTATTTTCCGAGAAATACAAAACTCGGTCGAACGAGCAAGAACTGGCTTATAGTCCAAACAGTGATATTTTCATTGTGAAAGACATGGGGATTGCGCCGGCTTTCCAGCGGCGTGGTTATATGCGTGACGCTTTGCGTATATTCGAGAGCGCTTTTACCGATGTGGATTCGTATATCATCATACCTTTTGAGCGCATGGTAATTCCCGACGGCAGAAAAAGGCTGGAGCAGTATTTCGGCGAAATCGGATACTACCGAACCGGCGAGAACTTTCTTGTGCGACACGGGCTGACGATGTTTCCCACAGAGCCGGAGGCACAGGCTCGTTTGGAGGATGTGTAATTATGGAAACCGGATTAGTTATCGGATTGTTCAGCATCATTATGACCAGCATGATAATTTTTGCTTGGTTTTTGTGTGGCGTGTGCGAACAGCAAGACAAAGAAATCAATTCGATACGCACCCATCAGAACTGGCAGGATGATGAACACGAGAGGTTGCGTCAGCGGGTTGCGGGCAACGAGAAAAGGCTCGATAAAACAATTGAAGATGTGGAAGAACTTTCTGTTTTGCGGGAGGAACGGATGCGACAGCCGAAAGAGTACGTCAAAATGGCGAAGCGTTTCAACGAATATACGGGCTTGAAACTCAACGCTTTTATGGACTGGAATTTGTCGATTGGATTAAGTCGTATTCAGTTTGACATTTCCAAATATATCGAGTGGTGCGGTTTGAACGGCATGGATGATGAAGAGTCGGTTGCCGAATTCAATATCCGCAAGTTTGGCAAAGAGAACGGCGAGAAGCTGAACGAACTCATCCAACAGCTTTTTTAAGAAAGCTCCCGTGGAACCGGGCAAGGCGGGGCTTGGCAAGGTCTGGACGGGCACGGCGGGGCTAGGCGAGGTTTGGCATGGCGAGGAACATGGAATGGCGAGGCAAGGTGCGGCGAGGACGGGCTTGGCAAGTCAAGGCGTGGCGAGGCACGGTGAGGCATGGCGAGGAACGTGGTACGGCACGGCTAGGCGAGGCGAGGCGGGGCGCGGTTTTTGCACATTTGCCGTTTTCTGCCCTCCCGGCGGCTTGCGGGCTATAGGTTGTTTGGCGGCTGGGGAGTCGTTAGACGTCGACTGTGTGCGAGGAACTTGGCGAGGATTGGCAAGTCTCGGCATGGCGCGGTCGGGCAAGGCGCGGTCGGGCAAGGCGCGGAACGTGGCCCGACATGGCATGGCAGGGCTTGGCTTGGTTAGGCCCGGAATATTTTTACAGAAAGGAGTAATGATGAAAACTGAATTTTTACAGATAAGAGCATATCAGGAATATCCGGTTTGCGCTCCGAGAGACGACAAGGACGACGATGACAGCATTTGGATGTTCTCTCGTGTGGACATTCTCATCAAATCGTTTCAGGTCGACGAGAACGGCAATTTATGGGGCGATGGTTTTATGAAGGAGATCGGCTCCTTTTATGTTGCGACCGCCACTTATACGCGCCGGACTGAGGTTGACGAACGGTTGTTCTGGTTAATGGACAGAACGTTCCCGAACTTGACCGGACTGTTCGACGATAGTGGGTTGCCGTTTGACGGTGTGGAATCACAGACGGATGACGGGGCGGATGATAAAACGGTTCATTGGACGGAGAGTGTCGGATTGAAGCTTGACCGAGATCCGGACTACAGCGACATTCACGTGTTTTACGACGCCGAAATGCCGCCGGAATACGTGAAGAAAGGGTACATGCTGGAGGCGTTGCGAATTTGGGAGGGGGCATACGCTCATTCCAACTCGTTTGTCATTATGCAAGTTTGCGCCGAGAACGACAATGTGCAACGTCTGAATGAGGCTAAAGAGAATTTCCGTCTGCTGGGGTTCCATGATGTTGGCGAGGACATCCTGATTCGAGATTGCAATGAAACGATAGACTCGTTTGATTTGTCGGCTTTTGCGGGGGACGATGATGAGTAAACTGCGACCTTGCCCGTTCTGTGGCGGAACGCCGAAACTGGAGACGAATGAGAGTGGGTGGTCATCGGTTGTCTGTCCCGACTGTGGAGCCAACATGTATGACTACAACTTGGAAATGCTGGAAAAGAGCTGGAATCGGCGCACGGAAGACAACCGACTAGATCATGCAAGACGTGCGGTTGCTATGCTTGAAGAAATGACTGGATATTTGGAAAAGGAAAGCAAAACGTGCTGGTCACTTATGGTAAATGCAGATGATACAAATTGTCTGGTAAGTGCGTTGATTCCTATATTTAAGCAATTAACAGCCGATGCTGCAAACACTGAGGATTCCAAAGAGGAGATTTGACAGGTATTACCAAGCAGATATTTTACTTTTGTTTTAGAGGGAGATGAAACATGAAAGAGTTAAATAAAGAGGAAGTTGAGCGATTTGTGCTGTTGGTTCAACAAATGCGAACTTCGCAGAAAGATTATTTTTCAACGCGTACAAAGGCTGCGCTGGAGAAATCCAAGAAGCTAGAGCGCGATGTTGACAATACGATTCAGGACATTTTTTATCCTCAGCAGAAGCTGTTTAACTGAACATAAACCTGAAAGGTGTAAAATGGCAAGACCGCAAAAATTGGGCATGGACTATTTCCCATTTGATGTTGACTTTTTTATCGACGAGAAGATTTCTGCTGTCGAGGGAGAGTTTGGCAGTTTGGGAGTCCTAGCGGTTATTAAGCTACTTTGTCTTATTTACCGTAATGGTTACTTTATTCGCTGGTCGGATGTGGTATTGTTTGGATTGTTGCGTCAGATTCCAGAGTTGAAGGAAGATGAATTAAACCATATCATCGAACGGCTGGTTGAATGGGGATTTTTTGACAAAGGGCTTTTTGACTCTGAGCGGATATTAACAAGTCATGGGATTCAAAGTCGCTTCTTTGAAGTTTACAAGAATAGAGTGCGTAAAAGACAGAGTGGAGCAGGCGAGTTGAAACACTGGCTAAACACTGCCAGAACAGGTGGAGGCGGCGTAGTTATGGCGTGCCATAACTCTGCCGAAACCTCGGATGAACTCAATAATGAGCTTCAAGATGACAACAAAGTTGACAAAATTCGGCTTCTTGATGCGAATTTTTCTGATAAAAATCCAAGTCTAGCCGATTCTGGCGTTGTTTCGGCGTGCCATAACTCCGCCGAAACGCCACAAAGTAAAGTAAATAAAAGTAAAGTAAATAAAACTACTGCTGTCGTTGCTGAATTAATAGTACCTCGCGCGCGCGAAGAAATGACAGCGACGGCGGCAGATGAAAGAACAATAATTGACCCAATAAACGACCAAACTGATGTCGAAACGACAGACGAAAAAGGCTTGTCTGACGAATCCCCCTCAAATTCGCGCGAGGTTGCCCCCATTTTCGAGAGTTGGCGTTATTCCGAAACAGAATACTCCCCAGAGTTTCTTGCCCTCCTCGACGAAATAGCGGCGAAATTCAACCAACTCGACGGAAGGATGTACGCACGGCAGTTAGAATCCCTTTTACGGGAAGTTCACCGTCCCGGAGTGGTAGACGGGATCACCGTTGTCCGAGATGGTTTGAAAAAATTAAATACAGCAGAAGCTATTAAAAAAAAGCTGGTTACCATGTCGCCCACACGCTTTTTGCGGTACGACATTTTTATTAAACTCATCAACGGCGATTATGACACCGTTTACCGTAAAAAACGAGGACGAGCTGAACCAGAAGACCAGACCTCTTTTGACGATTTGCAAAAACAAGGATACTACAACTAATGCCAGAAATAAAACAAGTGCTTGACAGATTAGTCAACGGAACGCACTCTCCCCGACGCCGAAAGCCGGTCAACAGAGACATGCTGGACTTTGCGAAGAACGTCCTGCTAGAAAAGTGGTTCCCAGAAATAGAATTCTGTCCCGACGTATTCCAGCGGGACGAACTCGACAAGTTTGCCATGTGGGTGGCGGCGTTTGCCTTCAACCGAACTGACCCAAACCTGTGTGATCGACCAAAACAGTGCATCATGCTTTGCGGGCCTTGCGGTCGTGGAAAAACCATGCTGGCAAAGCTACTCCACCAGAAGTTTATGTTGCCGTTCTTTACGGCGGACGAACTCGACAATTTCGCCAACAACATGGAAGACGCCATGTACTACGATAAGGTTCGCATCCTTTCCAATAGCGCGGACATCGTTATTGACGACCTCGGCGCCGAACCACTCCGCACAAAATACGGCAACTCGCCAGAGTTTCCGCAACTCCTGCAACGAATCTACGAAAGCTGGAAAAACGGAACTCGACTGATAATCGCCACCAGCAACTTGGCGCTCAGCCAGCGCGGATTGGAAGACTTCGCCCAAAGATATGGAGTGAGGGTGGCTGACAGGATCGCCGAAATGTACATGCCAGTCTATCTTGGCGGAAACAAAAACTACAGAACCGTCCCAAAGGACGCATTTTAACAAAAGTCAGAGCAAGTCTAAGTAAGAATTCAAAGTAAGAATTTAATCAAAAATACGTAACGCTGAAAAATATAAGGCGTTACAAAAAACTCGACTCAGAGAAAGTCAAAGAAAGTCAAAGAAACATGGAAGAACAAGACAACACAAAACTCAACGAATGGGTGGTAACCATATCCCGCCCGTTTGAAACATCCATTCACGTGGAGGCTGCCAACTACGACGACGCCGAAAAGCTGGGCGCCATTATTGCCCGCCGGCTGCCACTCTGCGTATTCGAGGATACCGGCGCGACGATCATTGAATCTGTCCGGCTGGTACATCACGACAATGATGAACTTATCAAACAGATTTTTGGAAAGCTCAGCCCGCCAGACGTGATTTTCAACTTGAAAGCCGACATCGACAACTTGGTCAACACAGTCATACTCAAAGCCAAACAAAGACGACAACATGACGACGAAGAATGAAAAGCGGTATCCCCGCATATCCTACTTGGATGATAACGCAAGTATTATCCTCAAGCCGTGTCCGTTCTGCGGTTGCGCTGCAACTCTCGTCCGACGTGAAGACCCCGTTGAAAACGGCAAGTGGACGACCACATACACCGTGGAGTGCAACAATGACAGCCATGACTGGTCGCACAACTGCTTTGCCGTTACTGCGCCGGCTCCGACCATTGATGCTGCCGTTAATATGTGGAACAACAGAGTGGAACAGGAGCATACATCCAGCAGCTGGCTGAAAAACTGTCCCTTTTGTGGCAGCGAGGCGGAAACCATATCGGAAAAGAATCGCAACACCGGCATTGTCGAATCATACATTCGCTGTTCAAATCCCAATTGTTTCATTCGCACATATCGAGAGACAGATATTCCGCTGCTTTTCCAGCAATGGAACTCACGAGAGAGATAGATGCTGGGGACTAAAAGTATTATGCGGTATTATGAAAAAAAGAGCAAAAAAAAGGTGTCGGTTTCCGAAAGAAAAGCGTAATGTACTGGCGGAAAGCGTGTGGAACGCAAACAACCTAAACCAAAAACAAAGAAAGGACAAAAATGAACGACGAACAATTAAAAAACGAGGCAGATCGAATGTGCATGTGTCTGCGCGACCTGCCCAGCATTGACGACGAACCAGACTATGTTTCCGTCGAGGAAAAACTGGCGAGAAACTATCCTCCGATGCACACATTTGAAGAGTTATCTGAATTCCTCAACAAAAATGGATGCAACGCATTTAGCACATCCATGCAAGACTATGCGAAAGCGGTCTCGGCGGCTCTGTCGGTTCACATCAAGGGATACGATGATGGAGACAGCCGAATCGAAGCGCTGACAAAAGAATTCCCTTGCGACAGAACGGCGGACGGCTATGCATTGTTCCTTGCCGGGGTGAGAAAGGCGCCTAACGGTCAGATTGTCGAGATCGACTTTGGACGCACCATCCGATTTCTGTTTAATGGAATCGGAGTCCTTGCATGCATCGGACGCTCCTATATGCCAGACGGAGTCATTTACGACCGAGCCAGATGTGAGTGCCTCAGTCCGGGGGGGAAGAATATCGTCATTGAGGAAAACCGAAAATCGAACCTCACACGCTTGACCGTAGAAATCATCAACCTGTTGAAGTACGGAATGGAAGGGCTTCCCGAAGCATTCCCTGAGTCATACGCAACCAAGTTGATGCCATGCCCGAACTGTGGGAAGCGCATTGCAAGAATGAAGTTCGTCAAAGACGAAAGTGGCAACGCATTCAGGAAACTGATCTGTGTCAATTGCGGACACTCAGTAATGGCTCCTAGTGTCGCAACAGCGAAAGACGAATGGGAAAAAGAAATAGAAAATTACACCATAGATTGTTCTGTAACGACTGCCAACCTGATCGTAAACAAAGACATGATTCACTTCTTGAGGCTGGTTGCGCTGTACCGTTACGCCGTAGACCATAACATCGAAAAAGACGCTCAGGTCTTTGGCACGATGATTGATCTGCTTGTTCTCGATGTTAACCGAATCCTTGTGGAAAAGAAAAAACAGGAGAAGGAACAGAAACCATAATGGAAATTACAATTATTGTCAGTGTGCAGACGCTTGCCATTCTCGTCTTGCTGTGGGCGCGAGACAGGTTCATCCAAAGTGAACTGCACAGAATTGACTGCGTTTTGAAAGAAATTCTCTCCAACCAAAGATTTCGGAGACGAATGGAAACACTTAAACAGAATCAGGAGGAATCACATGAAAGAGAAAATTTCGATGGCTCCGTGGAAGAACGACAAGACTGAAGTTTACGACAGCAACGGCAACAAAGTAGCCACCGTTCTCGGTTGCTTTGAAACCACACCCCGTGAAGAACGACAGATGGCAAACCTCCGTCTGATTACGGCAGCGCCGACGATGTTCGAGCTTTTAAAGTGCACGGTTACCGTTTTGACTAAAACACCGTCCTTGACCGAAGAGCTTGTTCGGCAAATCAACGAATTCATCAACGGGCTGAACGTAACGGAACGAGACGACCTTCAGGAAACAGTCAACGAACTCCGCGCCAAATTAGAAGAGGCTGAAGTGGCGTTGCAGAAAAAGCAACAGGACGAAACCACATATCTGGAACGGCTCGAATCCGGATTCAAAAAAATGACCAATGAAGAGCGCGAGGCGGTCAAAACGACACTGGTTACCCTCATCAGGAAAAACCAACTGAAAGACTACAGCGATCCCCATGACTATAGTGAGGAACCGGACTGTGAATAATTTTATCATTGTACTTTTGGTAGTCTACGGGCTATCCCTTGTCTACATCGTCAATTGGCTTTCAGGAATCGAAAGCTACCTGAACAAGGTGCAAGAGAACTTTCACAACATCAAGGCGTACCAGAAAGACCTGAAGGGAGCAATGACGTCCTTGCGGGCGGCAATTGAAGCTTTGCAACGGCTGAAAGCCATTGACGAGGGACTGAGACGTGCCTCGGAGACGAAACTTGGCGAAAACGAGATGACCTTCACAACAAAAGCTGAACTGAACAATGGCACTGGAAAAACTGACTCATAACGTTTTGCCCGACCAAACCCTGATGTTTACAATATTCGACATCACCGGAGGCGACGACTTGCTACGGCGGTCGTGTGTTGTAACATCAGACGGCTACCCCCTCGGATATAACAGAACCGGAGTGGATATTAATCTCGGTCGGTACTTTTGGTACGAGAACGAAGTGCGACCAATTTTCTATTGGAACGACAAACGTATTAGCCGGTTGTATATAAACCGATACTACTACCGAGACGGTTTCCGGCAGATATACCGAGGCTATGTAAAATTCCCCGGCAAGACAACAAATACCAAATACTACGACATCCTTTATCATGCCGAAGGGATGTTGACAATTGAAGAAGCGCAGGAGGCGTTTCATGAACTCGTCGATGCGCATTACAGAAAACTCGAAGCGGAAGGAAAATAAATGAGCGAAGAACACAACGAGCAAACCGACCCGGCGACCGAAAGCCGGCACGACCAAACAAACGACAACATTCTCAAAAAATTAAACGAAGTTGCATTTCAGCTTAACTACATGTTGCTTGCCGGAGACAAGGACGTGGAGTACATTTACGAGAGTGGAAAGCTGGTGAATGAGTGCATCGGACTTTTACACAAACAGAAAGAGAATGACAGCGCGGAGGCTCCGGTTCCGCCGGAAAAACTCGACCTTCAAACGGCAATTGACATTTCCGATTCGTTTTATGCGTGGTTGGCGGAGCGAGACTTCCTGACAGACTACGATGAAGACATGGTTCACGTTAAATCCGCAATGCCGTTGCCGCTGGAAAAAGTTAAACAGGAACACTACACGGGCTTGTACGCCGAGTTTCTGTTGTTCATTGACCAATCCTCGAAATACGGCATTCGCATCCCGGCAAACAAAGAGGCGGTTACGTTCATTCTGACAATGGCGGACGGAATACCTTATTGGGGCAAACGAGCGTCTCTGGCATGGGAAAAGCGCTTGGAAGAACTCAAAAAGGAAGAACGTTTTAAACCAATTGAGCCATAGGAGCAACAGATGAGAGAAAAAGAAGAACGAGCTTTGAGAGACATTCAATCATCGCTGATAGCTGCGTTGTCGATCGTGGAAGTATTTTTCAAAATCGGCGAACACCCCGGACTGGAACAAGAATTACAAAAAAGAGTTGCAGACCCCATTGCAAAATGGGCTACGTACATTGCGCTGAAAGAAAACTCGCAAAACGAGGAGAAACAGTGACTGTTGAATTAAGGCTTGGAGACTGCATGGAAATCATCAAGGAAGTGCCAGACTGTTGTATTGATTTAATCGTGACAGATCCCCCGTACAAATTCGAGAATCAAGGCGGAGGTTTCTATGCCCGAAACGAATCTACACGCCGACAGTATCTCGACTCCCTGAAACAAATAAAGTGTTGCGAGTTTGAGCCGAGGCTATTTCTCGAAAGTGTACAAGCAAAAATGAAAAAGTTTTATGGATACTTTTTCTGCAATAAGTCATTGGTTGACGAATATATCCGATTTGCGAAAGAACGCAACTATCAGTACGACATTTTGGTAATGGCAAAGCATAATCCGATTCCGGCATATAATAACCACCATTTAAGCGATTTGGAATATATCGTCATGATGAGAGAGAGGGGGACGTATTTCTCAAAACACAAATGCATGGATGACTACCGTAAGTTTTATCTTACGAGATGTAAAAAGGGAATACACCCAGCGGAAAAACCGATAGAACTCGTCCAGCGGTTCATACGAGTGTCAAGCCAACAAGGAGACACCATCTTGGATTGCTTTATGGGGAGTGGCACGACCGGAGTGGCATGTGTCAAAGAAGGACGAAACTTTATCGGAATTGAGATAAACGAGAGTTATTATCGAATCGCAGAAAGTCGAATTGCGAATGAAAAACGCGACAAAGAAGTCAACATGGTTTTTGATTTCACAGACCATCCAGAGAACTCAAGCGAGACAAACAATGACAAAATTTAGAATGACCGACTTAGAGCTGGCGCCCTGCCCTTTTTGTGGCGCGGAACCAGAAATTGTAGTAACGGCAACCAGCAAAGTGATCACGCCATACAAAATTTGTTGTTCCGACCATTGTGAGGATGATACGCCCATTTCCTCGTATTATTTGCTCAGTGCAATCCATGCATGGAACACGTCGGCGTCAGCAATTAATCAGTTGCATGACCCGAAAATCCCCAAAATCCAAATCAAGAAGGTGCAATCACGATGTGTAAAGAAAAAAACTGTGCAAAGTGTAAACAATCGTTCCCGTTCCAAACAGTTAATGGTGATCCGTGGTGGAAATTGTCCGCAGTCGCAGAGACGATGTTCAAATTGAACAACACTCTTGAAACAGAGACAACAACGACGTAGGTGTCGAGTTGTTTCCGGACAGTTATGAGAAACAGTTACAATACTATTTTGGAGGAGACGACGATGAGCAAAAGCCCGAAGAGCGACCCCGAACAGATACAGCGGTCGCTGACCATTGCCGAAGAAATCACGAAGCTAATAAACTGGGACGACTGGGAAGAACGACAGATCGTCGGCAAGGCGCTGCATTATTACATCTGCGATGCGCTGGCGCATTTTTATAAGGTTTCCAGCGGGAACGATACCGGCTCCGAACTGTTCATGAAGGTTCATCTGAAGGTGGCGCCCGGACGGCGAGAAGCGCTGGCGGCGTTACGTAAAATCGAAGAGATACTATTACGACAGAGAGGAGAAAAGAACGATGCCGAGATATGAAGCGATGCTCATCCGCAAGAAGAAGCGGAAGGTAAGATTTAACGCCAAAAACATAAACGACGCCCAAGATAAAGCGTGGATGAAAACGATGGAGTTGAAGGACTCCGACTTCAACGACAGTCGAGTGAGCTATGGCTACGAATACGTCAAGGAAGTGCCGGAAAAGAAAACCAAGAAAAGCAAGAAAAAGGAGCAATCCGACAATGATTAAAGACCAAAACGTCAAGCCGTGTCCGTTTTGCGGCGCGATGCCCGAAGTTGACATCAGTCTGGACGAGGATAAAGAGCAGCCGTATTATGTGCATTGCTCGAATCACGACTGTCCGGCGCAGGAATGTAGTTGCTGGTCGGAAACGCTGGAAGGCGCTGTTGACCGTTGGAATACCCGATACACCAGCTTGGATAAAAATGACTTAAAGGACTTCAAATACAAGATGGAAATCCTGTATTTTTACCTGTTACGGTTAAGTTCAAACGCCGAAAATGCGAAATCGCAAATCGACGACACGTTGCCGCTTGTGAAACGCATTACAGATGCGTTGATTGAGCAATACTCTGAAACCCAAAAACCCAAAAAGGAGGAAACGTAATGCACCACTATTACCCGGTGCCGTTCACAGAAACGGACGATTACATCGAAATGGAGATTTCCTTCGCCAGTAAAATCGGATTTCTTGAACCGGAGCGCGGTTTCTGGCGCATACCCAAAGACTATCTCGACAAGCGAATTCGCTGGGCGGTGCTGCGGGCTTTGCGACCCGGCATCGAATGGAACGAAGACAGCGACAGCTCCACTTTCATCGACCAAATTGAGGCAAAGCTGCAAAGACATTTTAACCGAGAACTTAAATCCTTCTCGTGGCTGATGTCGCACGGCAGTAAATCCAAGCGAAACGAGTGCTGGAACATGCTGATTACACATTTTGTCGGAGCGACCCTGCGGAGCCAGATGCTTTTGGAGGAGGCGCGAATCGCCGGACTCATCG
This sequence comes from Thermoguttaceae bacterium, assembly GCA_017407125.1. Taxonomy (GTDB): domain Bacteria; phylum Planctomycetota; class Planctomycetia; order Pirellulales; family Thermoguttaceae; genus RUG11551. The sequence goes on along the minus strand of JAFQXE010000045.1, from coordinate 217,958 downwards.
AAGAGTTGACCGACGTAACGCCCATCCCAACCCCGGAGCAATGGGAAGTTGTGATTCGCAAAATCGAAAACGGCGAGCATCGTTCCGAATGTTTCGGCGAAGATGCAGAGCCGGAGCCAACCCCGGAAACCGAACAGGAGGAAGAGGCGTGAGTGATATTGCGATAATCCTTTTGGTACAATGCGCCATTGTTTTAATCGCCGTAGTTGTGAAATACTTTACCACCTCTCGTCAGGAGTCGGAAGAAAAACGGCGCCCGGTGGCGGTAAAACAAAACGAGGCGGAAACGTGGACAACGAAAATACAATTTAGTGAACATCCGAACATTCCGCAGGAGCCGGACGTGCCGTTAAAACCGTGTCCGTTCTGTGGCAGTTCCCCAAAAATAATTGACAATGGAGTCAGACACATGATAGTGTGTTTCGGTTGTGGCGCACAAATTTCAAACCAAGACCGAGGGTATCACGGTGGCGAACCGGAAGAGTTGTGGAATCGGAGGGCAGGCGAAGATGAACTTTGATAGGTTTTGTTATAAAGTCAAAAGTGAGCAGGGATGGTGGCTCGGTTTTATGGTGAGCGAGTGGAAAGAATGTTTGAGCGAACTGCGCACACACCCACAGATGGAATACGCAACCGCCAGAGCCGAAACTCTGTGTCAATGCACGGGGCTTCGCGACTCAAACGGCAGGCGAATTTATGAAAATGATATTATCAGAACCACAGACGAAGAAGGTAAGACAGCCGAGTTTGTGGTGAAATACAACGAGCGCGATATGAGCTATGAGGCGGACGGAAAAACTGCGTTATTTCCTCTCCCGTTTGTGAAATTCTATATCGAGAGGGGCATCAAATGGGAAGTTGTCGGCAACACATGGGATAAGGAGCCAGAAAATGAGCAAGGAAATAACTGACGAACTCGAAGACGAGTTGCTGCCAGACGATACCAGAGAAATATGCGAAACCGAGCCGACTATGCGTCCGTGTCCATTTTGCGGGAACCCCCCGTTGTTAATGCGTAATCCGAGAACAAACAGGTATCATGTGGCTTGCGTCAACGAAGACTGCATCATGTCCTCTGACTACCGATCTCCGACAAAGGAGGAGGCGGTCGCTATGTGGAACTCGCGATATAACGAGAAGCCTATTTGGACACAAGGCGACATCGTATCCTTTCAAGACCGTTTGAATCGTATTTGTGAAACCGAGTTGCGTCTAGCAAAACTGTGTCGGGCAAAGGAAAATGAGCGCGATATAATTGTAGGCAACATAAACTATCAGTTGTTCTGTCCGAAGTGTGGGAAAAGGGACGACATTTGCATCTTTGGAATGAACTCGTATTCTGAATGGCAAATCCGGTGTGATTGTGGATACCACACACAAGTAGGAACAGTTGACGTCGTTTTGCAGGAGTTTTTGAAAGCATGGGACGAAAAGGAGAAAAAATGAAAGACGAAGAACGTTATGAAGTTGATTTTGTTGTTCAAGATTTGCTCGACAACATGCATCTCAACGCTTTGAGATTGGCAGAAAGTACGCATAGTCTTATGCAATGCAATGACGGGACGCGGTCATTTTTTGAGTTGATTGTTAAGACGGCGAAAGCGATCGGAGCAGATGGAAATACACTTCGGCGGCAAACGTATGACGAGAGAAAAAATGAAAAGAAGAATTGATTGCAATACGCTGTTACAAACAACACTATTACGATTGAGCGATTCACGATTGGCAATTAAGAGATAAAATGAAAGAACAACAATTTGATACCATCGACAGCTTCAACCCGGACGAATGGAATCCGGTTAGCGAGAAGGTATTCCATTTTCAAGTCAATACAGAACTTTACGGCTGGTTTACATTCGACAAAGAACGAGGAATCTGGCGCGGAAGAATGTTCGAGGAGAAGACTTATGAAATTTCAAGCCCGCTGGAAATCAAAGAGTTTAATTTTATCTGGAGTGATATTGCGAACCGGCTTGAAAATTGGGGCTTGTGTCCTGACCAAGTAACTTGGAATTGGCGAGGGCATAAATTCGACGTATGCGATTATCAAAGAGCGATTAGAAACATCATACACCCGGAGCCGTTTATGATTTACAAGACATGCGAAAGAGTTGACGGTTGCGAAATTAAAACGTCATACTACATTGAACGAACAGAAAGGGCGGTTTGGTTAGAAATCCAAAAGACGATTCGTAATGACGACGTTGATTTGAATAAACTTTGGAATGTTTACGTCGACCAGATGAAAAAACGAATTCGCGAGCCATTCAAGGCAATGCTTGCAACAACGGAATAACAACAACAGAAAGGAGAGAGAAACGAATGCCCGACAAACGATTCAGAAGCCTGAAAGAGCATTTGAAAACCTCAATGACAATGGTTGAAAAACTGGAAAGCGGAGAAGCCAATATTGACTATGAAGACATTAAAAGTTTTTTGGAGTTTAACGTCGGATGCGCTCTTATTGAGGTTTTTCGACTGGCAAAGAAAGACCCGTGTACAACGCTGGCTTGGATTTTGAAAATGGTACAGGAGGGAAAATGTACGAAATAGCTTTGATTTCAGTTGCGCTGATGGCAATTGCAAACCTTTTATGTTTCGTCATTCTGACGGATTTAATAAAAGAAATCGACGAGATGCTGAGAGATATTTACCGGGTAACAATTAAAAGGCAAACGATTCAGGAAATTGCCGCGAAGGTCGAAAAGGAAGCGCGGGAACTATTTGAAAGTGAAGCTCGCGATTGTGAGGTGTTGCGTGGCGTTAAAGAACTGACGTTCGGAACTTTTGAATTTGAGAGCATTGAACCAGTAAAGGAAAATGCAAAATGATGGAACAATTATTATGCTTTATGGGGAAATTGAATTGCAGAATTACAACAAAGAACCTGATAGCAAATGAGGATATAGAGAACTTTATTCGCCTTATTGAAGTCTATCGCAAATGCGAAAATGAAGGCGATTCAGAGAACATAAGAGCGTTTGCTGAAATGATTGATGCCGTTATTTTAACTGTCAACATGATAAAGAGAAAGGAAAAGTGAATGATTGAAGACGAACCTATAACGAATGAAGACGAATTTCTTTTGGACGGTTACAAACAAGAAGAAATTCTGAAAAAGATTCGGGATTATTCTGAACAGCTTGCGAAAATTACAAACAGAATTCTCAATACCGGGGCTTATTATGCAAACGACGGCTCAAGGATTGATGAGCTTTCAGACCTGATTGCCAAAGAGAATAAAACGTTATATTGCCACTACGAACTAAAAAGGGGGGAACTTGATGAATGACAATAAAGACCTGTTTTCAAATGGAGCGGATTGGGAAACGGACGAGCAGATGTGTCGCGTGAGATGTGGAAGCGGTATTATCGCAGATGTACACGCAACGATTGAAGATAAAGATTATGGCGAAGCCATGAACGCGAACATGCGCCTGATTAAAGAAGCGCCGGTTATGTTTGAGATGCTCCGGGATATTGATATTTTTTCGACCCTTTACGGTGACGAAAATCTAGTGAAGTATATCCGAAAGACACTTCGCCCTTTGATATGGCAGTTGCGACTTCGAGCAAAGGTTGAACCGGGAATGAAAAGACTGGCGGAGAAAAAAGAAAAACGTGATAAAGAAAAAACAGAACAAGAAAAAAGAGAGAGCGCAGAATGATTGACAATCAAAGAGCAAAATGGAAAGCGAAAAGTACGTCGGGATACTGGTTATACGGTTCGCTGGAAAAGATTGACGGAGCCAACGTCGGGGCGGTCTGGCAACGAAATAACGAGCGTCAATCAGCCCTTGCAAATATCGACGAACAGACAATTTGTCTATCAACGGGCGTGAAGGATTCAGACGGACATTTAATTTATGAGAATGACTTTTTGACCGTTTGGAATCCGCGAGGAAAAGTCGAACATAAGTCATTCGTCTGGTTCGACAATGGGCGGCTGGCGTTTAGAATTCGGTTGAGTTTTGTAACAATGCCATTCGAGGATATTGTCCGACAGGTTGAACAGAACGGCTGGTCGATGAAAGTAACGGGAAACCGATTTGACGAGGACTGAAATGGAACGTTGGAACGAGGTTAATATAGACCTTAAAAAGCTTATACGACAATACAGACGTGGAGGAACTATTGAAGACCTTGCATGGTTTTGGAATTGTAGTGAAGAAACGATCAGACGAAAATTGAAGGAAGCGGGGGAAAGTAGACCGAGTATAAAACTTGACCCCAAAATTCCCGGCGAGCGAGACTGGATTCTAAACAAAAATAATCAGATAGAGGAAATAAGAACTTGTTACGATACCCCATGTGAACTTCCAGAATGGGACTACAATCCAGATGACGAGCAGGAGGACTAAATGTATACACTAGAACAGAAACAATGGATTACAAAACGGATTGCAAAGATTCTTAATACCGCTGATACGTGCAAGCTGAGAGCCCCTTACATTTGAGGGCTTGCAGAAACGATAAAACGCGACGTGAGAAAGCTCAAGAAATACCTGATGGAGATTGAAGCAAAGGAGGAACAGAGTGAAAACGATTAAACTAAAACGATGTCCGTTTTGTGGTGGCAAGGCGGAGGTAATCGTTCTTGGAGCATGGTCATATTCGTACTGGATAACATGCAAAAACGGGTGTATCAAAACACAACGACAATATGACAGATTGGGAAATGCCGTTAACTTCTGGAACAACAGAAGCGCGGACGCTGCCGAAGACGCTTTTATTGCCGTAGAAACCGACACAGGATTGGAATTTAAGGAGATAGAATGATTGATTACAGCGACGTTCACAACGAGATAGAACACATACGAAGCCACATGGTGCAATGCGGAGTTGAATACAAAGATTTTGATCCCGTCATAGTTGCGGCTCGTGCGGTTGCCGTATGTGATAGCAGAAAGAAGTTGCAGACGATTATAAAGACCCTGAAGGAGTTTTTGATTCGCTACGAGCAATACTACAAACCGGAGGTATTCAATGCCAACAATCGAGCAGAAAGAAGAAATTAATAATCATGTATTTGGGACTCTGAACAACATAAACGACGCTTTATGTACACTTCGGTTTCTGGTCGCTCACGAGAAAGTGGCGGAATACATATCAAATCTGAAGTTCATAATCGTAAAGCTGGAACGTGCAGTCGAAGGAGTGCATGCTTTGAAAGATTATCTTGTGGAGATAGACGATGGAAGCAGAAAATGAAAAACAGAGCCCGATGATTACGTGGGAAGGTCTGAAACAGTTGGACGGGACGGCATTTTTTGACCGAACAATCCACAGAGTTGTGTCCGACAAAACAGACGACGGGTATGAAATGGATATCTGGGATACTAGCCGGGACGAATCTGGAAAGCTGTGCTCGGTGGAGTTTCGGAAATCGAAGCGGTTTTTGTACAAGGGGCATCCGATATTTGTGGTCGCCAAACGGTGTTACTACGATGAAACCGTCATACCTTCGCGGTTTGAGGAAATGCGGTGTGAATTTGAGTGTCCGAGTGGCAAAACCATTTCAATCACGTCGTTTGGGATGCACGTCATGGACGCAGTCAACGAACTGATTGCGTTTGTGGAGCGCGGAGCCGGAGCTTTGCCACATGACCTCCGGGAAATCGAAGAGCCGGTTCCGGAGGACGCCGTTTATCAGCCAATACATCCGTGTCCGAAATGTGGCTGTAACCTCACAGAATCGGATTTTTCTATAAGAATTGTCAAACCGGCGACGCTGGTATTGAAGTGTGTTAAGTGTGGTCATTTTGTGGAAGCCGAACTTGGAAGTGGCAACCTGATTAAGAACTGGAATGAGTGGAAAGAAGAAACCGACTGAAAAGAAGTGCCAGCTTTGTGGCAAGGTCATACCGCAGGGGGAACGCTCCTATAACCGGTTGCATTCCCATTGCGACTTGGATAGTGGGCGAAAGTTCTATATTGCGTTGGCAATATCGACGACGGAACACGACGAAGAGAAGTCAAAGGACGCCGAGTTGTGCTTGGACTGCTTGTATACGCTCTTGGATATGTGGAATCGCTCGGTCAACGAAGCCCGTGAATCCGAGATAGAAATACGCAATCTGTTAATTGAACTCAGTGCGAAAAACGAGAGGTTGGCAGAGTTGCTGGATAAGTATAAGCGGTTTCGGGATATTCCGTTTGAGGAGAAAAAATGAAACAATACGACGTGGAAGGCGTGGAGAAACGCCCCGTGCGTTTTGCGGTCATAGCAGAAAAACCGAGCGACGCAGCGGAAAGTGTTGTGCATGGTGTTTTCATTAAAAAATGGATACTTGACAAGCCGGATGTTGACCAGACAACGCTACAGGTGATAAAATGCGCGGAGCCGCAGTTGATGCCGTGTCCGTTCTGCGGGGCACCCGCAGAGGTGAGTTGGCAGGACGACGAAGAACGTGTGCGGGTGAAAATTCAATGCTCGAATGTTCATTGTCGGGCGGAGCGCGAGTTGTCGATTTCGGACTGTGATTTGTTTGAGGCGGCGGCGCGTTGGAACTGTCGCCCCCCGGACGAAGTCGAGGTGTAGGTGGCAGGAGCGCGGGCGCGGGCAGCAAAGCCCCTTGTTGCCCCTCGTATTGGGGTAGAAGCCCCAAAATAGAAAGGAGAATTGATGAATCGACCAATTTTGTACAGGGGGCGCATTCAAGAGGAGTGCAGCAATGCCGGGCAATGGATATATGGCGGGGCGATGGAGTTTCGTAACAAGCATTACATCAACGGAGTGGTTGAAGTTGACTCTGGCGTCCGGTTATATGTGTATGTCGACCCCAAAACCCTCGGTCAGTATGTGTGCCGGATCAAGAACTCAAACGGGGAAGACGTAAACATATTTGAACACGATATAATTCGACTGTCTCGCCGGGACAAAAAACTGAGTTGCGAACTGGTGGTGGTCTATGAAAAGGGGAGGTTTATACTTCTTCATACCGACGCCGAGGGATGCCCGGCTTTTGATGTGAATGGATATAGACTGAATGCGGTCTCCTATCTGACCGGAGCCAGCGGAGCGGTGGAAGTTCTCGGAAACATTCACGATAACCCAGACATGGTTTCGTGGAGTGAAGAAAGTACGCGCCGGTATGTGTGATGATGTGCAGAAAATTCAAGACAAAGACAAGAAGGAGTGGAACGATGAAAAAATGGGTAAAATTTGAGAAGCGAAAAGGAGCGTGCGAGAACTTGCTGCAAGTTGTGTGGAAATACTCGGACTGTGGAGTTGACCGACTGTACTTGGAAGACTACTGGATTGGATATTTGCCGCCGGAGTTTTATTCGGAGGTGGAGAGCAAGTTCAAGAAAGTGTGGCTGAAAAACAATCGCGACTATTTGCAGGCGAGGAGATTGACCTGTATGACCGTTTGTATCACGCCGAACGACGGCATTCGTAGCGACAGTGGGGTGTACGTTCTCGGTATCGGCAAGTTTCTGGAGGACGTTGTTCAGGCAATCGAGCGGCGAGAGCATGAAAAGTTTAAGACGGAGTCGAAAAAGTGAAGGAATCTTCAGACAGAAAAATAGAACCGTGTCCCTACTGCGGTCGCAAGCCGGTAATGGTACATACGCGCCAGTTTCACGATGGAAAACCATACCGGGCTTATTGTGGAACAATCACGTGCCGACTTCTGGCAACGGACGGACACGAGCGTTGGGAAGATATGATTGACCAATGGAATGAAATGTGCGAAGTTGCGAAACAAATTGAGTTGTTGCCGTGTCCGAAGTGCGGGCAGCTGCCGGTTTTGGAGCATTGTCCGAACGAAGAATTCCATAAATGGATGATTATTTCCTGCAAGAATTCTGACTGCGAATTCACTGCCGTATCATACGGGCGGACAGAAACGGACGCGAAGATGAACTGGAAGCTGAACTGCGAGGCTTATCATGGAAAACGAACAGACAGTTGAACTCATACCTTGCCCGTTCTGTGGCTCAAAGGTTGAATTATCCGCCAGCGATGGCGGGTGGTGTATACTATGCGCAAAGTGTGGTTGCCGTATGGAAAATACGGACAAAGGCACGTTGCTGGACTTGTGGAACGACCGGTATTCCCTGATGGACAGCATACAGGACACTCCGACGTTGGTCTATTTCCTCGAACGCTTGAAGAAACGGTTGGAGCAGACGACGAAAACGGCGTGTGAGCTGGAAGCCCTGACAACAATTTTATTAAGACGAATCGCGGGAAAGGAAACATACTAGTGGCGTTCAAGAATAGGATTCTCCGCTACGATGGTGGTGGCATTGATTTGGATAATATTGATTTAATCAAAACCCCGTCGTGGCTGTTACTATACGCCAAACGGAACGGTATAAACACCATGCCGTTGGATGTTGTTGCGCTGTGCGACAAGGCTGGCATATCGGTGACGTATCAGACGCTTTGTCAGCGCGACGGGATGGACATAGCAGGAATACTGAGCAGTTGTGATAGCCGATGGTCGATGTATGTCAACAAAAAATATGTGGAACGGCGCCAGCGTTTTGTTATTGCGCATGAACTCGGACATTTCTTTCTGCATCGGCAGGATAGGAGTATTTTTACCGACACGGTATTTTTCCGGGCGATATACCACACAGAAGAGCAGAAGCAAGAGTGGCAGGCAAATGAATTTGCGGCGTCTATACTTATGCCGAGGGACGACGTTGTCCGGTTGGTTGACGAAGGCTGTGACTGGATGCAGTTGGCAGACGCATTTCAGGTGTCGATGTTGGTCATGCGTTACCAGTTGGAACGAATAGGTTTATTTTCAAAAGTCCTCAAAAAAGAATTCACAATTCCTTTAGTTTATTCGTCTTATAGACCGTAAACATCCTAACAAACTTACAGGAGACAACATGAGAAAACACAAAGGAAAGGATAAGCGACCGGTTTTGGTAGACCGGCTTGGAATCTTCAGAGATGAAGGCGACGACATTGTGCTGGACTCCGAGTGGAGTCGATCAGTTGGATTTTACAAAACCGACTCGGAAATGAGCATTCCCAAAGACCATCTGGCGAAGCGTTTCCGTTGGTTGTGCGTCCAGACGTTCTCGGACGAGTACTGGCAAGCCAGCGGCGAGGATCACATCGACTGTCTGTGGCGATTGCAGGCAAAGATGATGAAACGGTTTAAGAGGGAAATGAAAGCCTACATTCGTTTTGAAACGTGTGGCAACAAAGGCGAGGAACGAAAAGAAAAGCTGTGGTACAAGATGATTTGCCTGTACATTTCCTATCATCTGTATTCGGAGTTTTACAGCGAGTTTGACAGAATCGAATCAGTTTTTGACAACAACCTGCAGCTGTTGAACAATCGCAAAGGCGACTTCAGTTTTTGGAGTCGTGTTTTGGAGCCGGAAAAAAGCGACGTGAAATCAATAAGTGGAATCAATCCGTATAGACGGACAAATGCTAACCTTAACCCCCAAGACGACGAAGAAGAGGAGGACTAACGTGTCAACCCGTAGTAACATCATTATCAAAGACAAAAGCTGGCATTGCATTTTATACCGTCATTGCGACGGCTACCCGGAAGGAGCTGGCGTTGAACTGCGCGACCTTTTGGCAAAAGAAACGTTCTATACCGGCGAGGACTTGGCGACGCACCTTATCCAAACCAGAGAGCGAATGGAATATCCGCCGAACGAATATTTCCCCTACGAGCTTGCTCAGGAAATTCAGACCGACATCGAGTACCTTTACGTCATTGACATTCAGGCTCGGACGGTCGAGTGCTACAGCACGTTTGGCATTTGCGACGAGGACATGAAGCTGGAAATCATCGCCCAGCCGGACAATCTTGTTGAAATTCCAACCTAGACAAAGGTGGCAGAAAGCGCGGAATAAGCCCCGCATAGCCTCCCTCCGCACGCCGGGCGCCTACAGGTTCTTGGCGTGCGTTTCCCCAAAAAACAACGAAAGGAGCGAAAAACCATGACGGCAACAAGGCCAAACAAAAAAACGACACTAAAACCTGTGAAAGGAACCGACCCGCAGACTATCGCTATTGAAGGAGTGTTTAATTACCTCTTTGACTTGATTCTGCGCAAAAACTATGATTATGGCAGCAACGTGTTCTCTCCACCCGTTCTCAACCCAACCTCGACGGCGGAATCGGCAATTCTTACTCGTCTTTCCGATAAGTTTGCACGACTGCAAAATATTCTCAGGCGCGATTCGATGGTTGCTGACGAGACTCTCGAAGACACCATCGCCGACATTGCCGGATACTGTATTTTGTTTTTGTCGAATCGACGGTTGAACCAATCCGAAAGCGAGGCGACAAAGTGAGACAGTTCCTTGTGAAGATTGACGACGGGCTTTATCACATCATCAGGCAACTGGCGAAACTTCAATTTACGTATCGTGGCGACAATGAAGACGAAGTAATCGAAGATATGATTCGTCGAGAGCTTGTTCGCGGAATCTACGAGCGCCTAACAAATTGCCCGGCGTTACTGGAAAACGCCAGAGTACATTTCTCAGGGTATGAGAATCCGAGTCGTCTCTACACGGATGCAGAGCGGTACGCAAACAAGACACAAAACAATACAAGCGCAGATACCTCTAAGCAGGAATAGTCAAAGAAGCTTCGTAACAATACGGGGAGCGTGAAGCTCCCCATTTGTCATATATCAAGTAGCATGAGGCGAAAAGACACAACGGCAGATGATTTGGCGATAAAAGCCAAAAAAGGTGACCAAAAGGCAAAAGAAGAGCTATACGCAAGATGCGAAAGAATACTTTGTTATTTGGTTCAAGCAACTGTTAAAAAATTTCCAAAATTATCGAAAGAAGATGTACAGCAAGAGCTATATTTTGTATTTGACCGCTGTATAAGGACTTATATCAAGAAACGTGGCACATTTAAGAGTTATTTTGCGCATTGCGCTCCACATATTTCTGCAAAATTATTGTTAAAAGCAAAAATAATTTCTCTACCGCATACTTTTCTTACTTATAGATACAAAAAACAGAAGGGAGAATATGTCCCCCCAACATTCGAGGAAATCGAGATAAAAGTGGCTGCAAAATTTGGATCTGAGATAGAGACAGTTGAGAGTGAAAAGCCAGATGATCAAGCCAGCCAGAACGAGCGCAAACAAATCGTATTGGAAGCCATTGCTTCCCTGCCATACAGATACCAAGATATTATTAAGCGTTACTATGGGATTGGAACGTTTCCCCAAACATCACAGCAAATAGCCGACACCGACGGCGTGGCGAGGCAAAGAATCGACCAGTTGCGGAAACAGGCTGTTTACCATTTAAAAAAATACCTGAAATACAAATACAAAGATGGAAGTTTCTAATAATGGACAACGTAGAACTTGACATGCCGCCAGAACGCGAATGGATAACGGCGTATGAACTATCGGATTTAACAGGGTACGACCGGTACACTTTGAATAAGATGGTACGAGATGGCGTCATTGCAAGTGACTGTGTTAAGAGAGTGAAAAAGTGTTCGTGGTTATTTCATTCGTCGTTGATTGAGAAACTTCGTAAACGAAAAGAGAAATATAAAGCAGAACAAAGCGGTGGGCCTCCGTCTGGCGCAATCATGTATGATGGTTTTGAGCTAACTCCAGATTGCATTTACAGGTTAGAACATATCAGAAACCAAAACGGCTATCGTGCAATTCATTGGACAGACAAAACCGTAGCTGAGCTTATAGCAGAAGCGCGAGAGAAGCATGAAACCGCTGATTAAGGAGAACCAGCGGTTTCTACTCTAAACCTTACGACTTAGCACGTTGAGTGTTGAATCACGCATATTATAACACAAACGCGCTAAGGAGTCAATATGCCACAAAAAATAAACGCAAGGACGCAATATTTTCTCGACAATCCAAGGTTTATTTATGCAGCCGGACGAAAATATGGGATACCAGAACAGGAACTAGCTGATTATCAGCAGTTTGTCTTGATGCGATCATTGGCGACAACGGTAAAGCACACAAAGGATATGATGTGGGAAGCGTTGCATTTCTGCCGCAACCGAGCAATGGTATTCAAAAAACATCTTAAGCGCAATGATCGTTTTCGGCGGATTCATCCTGAACTCCGAGATAAAAACCCCACACCGGAAAGACAAGTGGAAGGTCAAGAAGAATCACTTAACTTCACAATGTTTCCCGATTCTTTCAATCTGACAGCTAAAGAGCAAAAAAATTTACATATTCTATTGGACTTGCTCACAGAGCGACAAAAAGAGTGCTTTCTTCTTCTGCTGACTGGGAAAACACAAAAAGACATCGCAGAGGTTATGAATCTTTCACGGGCGAGAATCTGCCATATTGTTAAACAAATACGTGCAAAATACAAAAAAATTTCATAAAAAAGCTCTCACCTATTAACTTTTACAAAAAACGAAGGTTTAAATACAAAGGAGTAAGAAAATGCAAAGAGTGAAACTACAAAGACTGGCAATAGATCTGATCGAAGGCAACTCTGGTCAGATAAAAGACGTACCGGAAAACCCCCGAACCTATACGAACGAGCAAATGGAGGCGATGATAAAGTCGCTCAAGGAACTTCCAGAAATGCTGGAAGCTCGACCACTCATCGTATACCCGCAAGATGGGAAGTATATCGTGGTGGGAGGCAACCGCCGATTTGACGCAGCAAGACACCTCAACTACGAACAACTGCCATGCTACGTTCTCGACGAAAGTACCCCGGCAGAAAAAATCCGAGCATATACAATCAAAGACAACTTGTCATACGGCGATTGGGATTATGCAAAACTAATCGAAGGCTGGGACATCCCAGAACTCGATGATTTCGGATTTGATACAAGCCTACTAGACGATTTCAATACTACAGTTGAAAGCTCGGTAGATGAAGTCGAAGAAGATGATGATTTCGAGGAAGAAGTAGAATCCATCTGTAAACCCGGTGATATTTGGAAACTCGGTGAACATTTGCTCGTTTGTGGAGACGCAACAGTCGCGACAGACTACGAAAAACTCATGAAGGGAGAGTCGGCAAATATGATGTGTACCGACCCTCCCTATAATGTCAATTATACCGGCGGGACAAAAGATAAACTGAAAATCCAAAACGACAACATGGGGTCGAAGGAGTTTGTTCAGTTTTTGACAGATACATTCGGGCTGGCTATGGCGCACATACTACCCGGAGGAGCATTTTATATTTGGCACGCAACCTGTACAACTTATGAATTCGTAACCGCAGCAATGGCTGCCGGAATGACTATTCGCCAAACGTTAATATGGGCAAAGAACTCCCTCGTTCTCTCCCGGCAAGACTACCAATGGCGACATGAGCCGTGTTTGTACGGTTGGAAAGATGGCGCCTCGCACTACTTCACAGACTCACGCAAAGAAACAACCGTTATCGAAGAAGATCGCCCAACCAAAAACGACCTCCACCCAACAATGAAGCCTGTGAAGCTGTTCGCACGACTCATCCACAACTCAAGCCATAACGGAGATATTGTCCTCGACCCATTCGGTGGAAGTGGAACAACAATCATCGCCTGCGAACAACTTGAACGAAAAGCCCGTGTGTTAGAACTCGACCCGCACTACTGCGATGTTATCATCAATAGATGGGAACAATTCACAGGGAAAAAAGCAGAACGAATCGCGGAAGAATGATGTGAAAATTAAAAGACAGAGAAAATGACGCGAATGGGTAGACCTCCTGCCGAGATAGACAAGGTTAATTTCGAGAAACTGTGTAAATTGCAGTGTACGAAGCACGAAATATGCGACTTCTTCTCAGTCTCGGAAAAGACTTTAAACGGGTGGTGCAGACGCACATACGGCAAGACTTTCTCCCTAGTTTTTCAGGAAAAAAGGTCACTTGGTAAGATCGCCCTACGGCGGTCGCAGTTTGAGCTGGCGTCGAAGTCAGCGTCGATGGCGATATTTTTGGGGAAGAACTTGTTGGGGCAGACAGACAATCCTGTTTCAACGGAAAGTATGCCGGAGGCAATTTCGAGCAACGACAATCATTGGAAACGAGTCAACGATTACTTCACATCTGGGGAGCAAGCAGAGACAAAAGAGGAAGAGCCGATACTTGCGCCCAGTAATCCAGAAGAGGATTTAGAGGAGGAGTCGGAAGATGCCTGATATGAGTCGACCGTGGAGATACTGTCCACAGCGGCAGGCATTTTGGAAATCGGAGGCGATGATTATAGCTGCCGATGCAGGTCGTTCCTCTGGGAAGTCGGCGACCGCTATATCGAAGTTTGCGTTGCGGACATGTCAGCACGTCCCAATGTGTCAGCACCCGGTCTACGCATACTGTTTGCCAACATACGCTCAAGCAGAGCGAAACGTTTGGTTGCGTTTACAGAACGAGTACAACGAAGCCGGTTTGAAGATTCGGGTAAACAGCAGTGCGTTGCGAATCGAATTTGCGTTGCGGCAACACCCGGTTACGGTATATGTCATGGGTATGGACAAGCCACACAGACTTGAGGGCGAGCATTACTGTGGTATTGCCGTTGACGAGATGTCCGACATACGTCCGGGGACAATAGAGCGTTCGGTTTTACCGGCGTTGAATGCGTTTCACGGTTGGCTTATGATGCTGGGCGTGCCAAAACGCAAAGGTTGCGGGGCATTGTTGTGGCGGGATATATGTATCGGCGACCTCGGCAGGGAAATGAGCCGGTCGATGGGAGCGTTTGCGACGTTTGAGCATTTTCACTGGTCAGCGGAAGAAATATACACCCCCGAAGAAATGGCGGCGCAGAAAGCGATGATGTCCAAGAAGGATTACTCGGAGCAGATGCTGGCGAACTGGGAAACGTCCGCAGGGTTGGCATACCATGCGTTCGACCGCAATGATAACGTTTACAGTGGAGATCGGTACGATCCGCACCGTCCCTTATTGGTATGCTCTGACTTCAACGTATCGCCGATGTCGTGGTGCATTGCACAGGGAAACCAAGACTGCATAACCGTCATAGATGAAATCAGCATGCGGGATACCAACACGCAGGAGACTCTGGACGAGCTTTGGCGACGTTGGGGACATCACAAATCAGGATTCGAGTTTTACGGGGATGCTGCAAGCAAGCAACGGCACACAAACGCGGCTTTGACGGACTACATTATTATAAGTCGAGACAGACGGTTCGCCGACCGTAGCGGGCGTGTGCGCGTTTTTTACCCCAAGTCAAACCCCGCAATTTTTGACCGCATTGCGAGTGTCAATGCTTTTTTGCGAAACGCACAAGGCAAGATACGGTTGATGATTAACTCGAAGTGCAAAGAACTCATTGCCGACCTTGATGGCATATCCTTCAGGGAGAACAGTAATGAAATTGACAAGTCAGACCCAGACCGAACTCACATGAGCGACGCTTTGGGATACCTGATACATTATAAGTATCCGTTGAATATCGAAAACAATGGCAATCGAACAATTACAGCCCTCAAGTGGTGAGAAAAAACGCAAAGGCGTAGCAGCCGTCAACTACCGCATTTTTAATGAGCGGTATGAGGGACTTCCGCAATATTTTCCACAGGGCTACCATCCTCTGCCGGAAGATGCAAACGAAAAGACTGGCGCCCAGACGTTGGCAAGACCGACGTCAATGGACGGTCTGATTATGCCATTAGAGCAGAAGCTGGATTCTTACACATACTTGAAGCTTCTGCGTGACCCGACGATTGCCCTTGCCCGGTGCTTAATGGTTGCCCCGATTACTCTTGTTCCGATAACTTTGCAAGTAGAGCCGGACGCTCCGGAGGGCGCGGAAGAACTCATACAAGAGCAAATTCTCGATAGAAAAGACACGTGGCTGAAACTAGCTCTGGAAGGCTGTATCGATTTTGGTTGGTCAGCTTTCGAGAATGTATACGAATATAATAAAGATTCTGGAATATGTGAGCTGAAAAAACAAAAACAACTCTTGCATGAAATCACGTGGTTACGAGCGAACCCGTACACCGGCGACTTCGCCGGAATTATGCAAGACAATCTCATAACCGGGCGGCGCGTTTATCTCGATCAGAATAAAATCCAACTGTTCAACTTCGATCAGCGTGGATCGAACTGGTATGGAAACAGTATTCTCGATAACGCCATACTTCCCAGCAAACGGTGGTACGAGATAGAAGAAATGGCAGTAGGCTATATGCGGAAAATCGGTGGCGCTCATTGGGTCATAAAATATCCTGTTGGTACAACGAACTGCAACGGCGTAGAGAAAGACAACGCTGAAATCGCCCAAGAGCTTCTCAAGAATCTTGAAGCGAACGGCGCTATTTCCATACCACAAGATCTGGAATTATATCGCTGGCAACAGGAAAATGGACTGACACAGTCGTGGGTGGTAGAGAGCATATCGGACAGCGGAGCGACGTCGGCATCCTATGCCGATACCCTGCGATATTATGACACACTGAAAGTGCGTGCCATGATGTTGCCGGAGAGAATGATCCTCGAAGGTGAATTTGGCACAAAAGCCGAAGCGGTTGCTCACTCTGAAGCTGCGGTTGCTGGCATGGAAATGCGTTATCGAGGAATCGTGCGAGATATGGACGCACAAACCAAACGACAGTTGCTTGCTTTGAATTTTGGGGAAAAGTATCGCGATTGTGTCAAACTCGTCCCTGCGGAAATCACAAGAGATGATAAGGCGTTCATCAAAGAACTGTACACGAGCTTATTAAACAATTCCGACGTCGGACACGTGGTTGCCAGCGGAGTAGACACGGAACAGTTACAACAGCTACTCGCCATACCAAAGAACGAAAAACAAGAAGCCGTGATGAACAAAATTCAGGACGAAGTGCAAGGAGCCGGGGACGGCGCACGCTCCGAAGGCTTAGGAGAGCAGACGGGGAGTCAATATCCGTATGCAGCCGAGGAGCGTCCTGAATATAATTCTCAAACGTCGGAATCCGATGAGTATGGGAATTATTAAACACAACGCCCACTGTGAGTGTAAGAAGGACGCGGAATCAAAAATCCCGACTGGGTCGAGTGGTTGATGGGATTCCCGATTGGCTGGACTCGATTGCTGCCGGTCAGTTGTGGGACGTCGAAGAACGGGGCATACCCCGGATAATCGAAGAGTGCGACTTTCGCCGAAAACGGCTGTCGGCAACGGGAAATGCACAAGTTCCAACGTGCGCGGCAGTTGCCTATAAAACGTTAAAGAACTGCATGGAGAGAATGAAGGAAGAGTTAAAGTGTTGTAATCGTTTGACTCCCAAAACAAATAAAAGGTGCAGAGGGGCGTGAACAAGCCCCGACGTTGCCCGCACAAAGCCGCACCCGCTCGCTACGGTTATAGGAGAATGGGAACGTGGAGGGCAGGGTAAGCCCAACGTGCAAACAACAAGTGAAAGGAAAAGAGCATGTCAAAACTTAGAAAAGCATACTCCCGCAACGTTCGGTTTGGCTACGAAGAGTTTGTGGAAAAAGCCCAACGGGTATTTAAATCATACCGGGACTTATATAAGCGTTGTCTTCAGACCGGCGGGCAAGTCCGGTTTGAGCCGATGCCAAGAGATCTGTATCGGATGGTGGAGGAAGCTAAACGGCGTGGAGAACCGACAGCCAAGATGCTGAAGGTATGCCATTACTTATCACAGGTCGCTCCGACTTTGGACGCATGGCAAAGGAATGCAAAAACAGCATACCTCGGAAGTGATCCGAAATGTCTGCATGACGCATACGAAGCACTGACAGCATATATGAACGGCAGAAGCTTCGGAATCCGCTACAGCATGAAACATTACAGAGGTGTGAGATTCGGCAACGAACCCGAACTTGAAAAAGTAGCTCAAGCACTAGGCTTTGCGGAAACAGAATCAATTAAAGTGCGAAAACTTTACGATGTTGCAATTCAAAATGCGAAGGCTTTTCAAAGACGCAAAGCAGCAAATCCATACACAAAAGAGCTTATTGCGAAGTTAGACAAAATTATGGAAAACCTTGTTGCGGCATACGACCTGTCTTTTAAAACGTGGAAAGATTTAGACAAGGTCAGACAGAACACGGACAAATACTAATCGGATTTTAGAAAGTAACGGCGGAGTATTAAATCGAAAGGAGAATCCATGACAGACGTTAGAATCCATACAAACGAAACAGAAAATACGTGTGGCGCCGATTGCGAAGTTTACAGCCGGGTCTGTGGTTACTTCAGACCGGTGGCGAACTGGAACAGGGGCAAAGTGGAGGAATTCAAAGATAGGAAAACGTTTAATGTAGGAGGAAACAAAACATGCTCATGCCATTAGAGAAACCAAATTTCGGTATTCGTTTCGGTGGCTTGCCTGACATCAATCGAACATACGACATCCTGAAGAACATGATTGAAAATCTGCAAAAGGAAAACGATCGTGTATACAATCTCCCGGACTCGAAAATCGACAACGAACCGTGGAGGGACGTGTCTGAACTGATGTTCACACTCAAGAGGCTACGCTTTGATACTAGCCATAAGAGTCTGATAGACAATTTTAACCGGGCGGAGAAGATTATCGGAGCAATTCGGACAAGCAAAGGCGATAATGTTTCCCGTCTGAAAGGCGACTTTAGAATGTATCTCAATGAGACAGAGTATGCACTTGAGAGCATATTAGATGTCTTTGATGCAATAGAAAGTTTCCTGAGAAAAGTGAAAAGACCAACGGCTTTCATGTATAAACTCATGCAAGAATGCCGTAGCTTGTCTGATAAGGTTGTACGTGCGTATAACGACCAACGGACAAAACTGGTTAAAGAGTACGAAGCCGTATGCAATCAATAACAGGAGGTAACCATGTTGTTTGACCTGAACAGCGCGAAACGGTATTTTAACAAAGATGTGCGGTTTGCAAGCAATTCGCAGGCGGAGTATGAAACGATGAAAAAACAGCTTTTGCAGAAACGACAAGTATTGTTATCGGACATTCAAAGAGTTGTTCGAGGCGCAATGGAAATGGCACGACTGGCGGAAAGAGCAGAAAAGGTTGCGGATGCAGGTCAAAAGGACGCCTACAAGAGTGACGACGAAAGAGCGTATAACTTCTTGTGCAACGAGAAAATCAACTGCAACGGTTGGCGGTCTGCGCTGATTCAGCTTGTGAGATATTTGGAAAGCGATAGCGATAACATCAAATATTTGGAATAAAGGAGGAAAAGATGCTATTTCCGTTAGAAAAGCCGGACTTTAGCTTGCGCTTCGGGACAAATGTGGACTTTAACGCTAATGGTCTTGATAGACAACTCCGAATGTCGAACCGCAATATGACTGAAAGAGAATGGAGAAGATTTGGAGAAGAATGGCTTCGTAGACATAACTTTGAAACAGACATATTTAATCATAGACACGTCCAAGTTGAAGTTCATACTTATTACATCGACAAATACGGACAGGAAAGGGAGTTAAATGCTCACGGGTACGAGCAATTTAAATTTATGCGTTGTTATTTCAATCGCAATCATGACCTCGTGTTTCTTGTGGCAACGTATGCCCCAAAATATCCTATCGAGGAAAAATAACTAACAAGGAGAAAAAAATGAAATCATTACTTCAGAAACTGTTGCTGAGCGCAGTTCAAGAATTTGCTCAGAAGACCTTTACGTTTGAAAACGTACAGGGCGCACGTGACCGTTTCCTCGCGCTGTTGCAGGAACAGGTGCAGACAACCGAAACTGGCGTGGACGATTGGGCATACACGATTGTCGAGCGTATGATCGCCGACGACAACCTGAAAAAGATGTTCGATTGGACGTGGAAGTATGCCGACGCCATGTTCAACCTGTCGATTTGCAAAGCCGCCCCGGAAGCGACACTGAAAGATCTGGCTGACAATCTGGACTTCGTTTCGGACGGTGAACAGGTCACCTGCGCCATGCCGTCGATGTTGCAAATCATTGAACTGCTGGAAATCATCATTCCGATTCTGTACGATTGGTGGAAGAGCCAGAAATAATATTGCGTCGAAAGGATAGACAGGACAGACAGTGCAAAGTCCAGCAGACAACAGCGCTCGCACGATTCTGCTGGGAATTGCAGTTGCGAGAGAGGAGATCGATTATGTTGGTTCCATTGGAAAAACCAAACTTTGATGTGAGGTTCGAGAATGAATATCAGGCAAATGCGAAAAAATACCTGCCGTATTGGGAAGACTTTTATAACGTTTGTAACCAGATAAAACCTGTTTATAATACGTGGTATAGAATCGTCGACCGTCAGTTTGACTTCTATGGAAATACAACCTATATACAGGGCGGCTGGGACTGGGAATCATTTGTCGTTATGCCGAAAGCAATTGATTTTGGCATTAAAAATGGTTCGGAAGTCATAAAAATACTGAGAACTGTTGCGAAAACAGGAAACCCTGCTCCAAGTTCATTAGAACAATATTATAAAGCCCCAAGAACGGGTTTTGGAGCAGTTACATCAAGCTTTCATATTTCAGGCAGAGTTCTTAAAAAAATCGCAACTGCTCCAAAGAGTGTCGAAGACCAGTGGATGGCGATTACTCACATTTCGCCGAGTGATGTAAGACAGTTTAAGCAACTTTCAGGAAAGTTTGCTAATTACTGCGACAAAGCGTTAGAAATTGTTAAAGTCATACAGCCCGGAAGTGACAATTATAAATTATGGTTTGGAACTTTTGAAAACTAACATCACATGAGTGCATTGTTGGTAGTTTAGCAAAGAACAGGAGTAGATCATGCGCATCAGTAAAGACTTGTTAAGACGAGTGTTGTTCGTTGCGATTGCGACAGCGATTTACATGGCGCTCGTATCGGCGTTGGCGCAAGCCGCGATCACTGCCCCCAAGTGCATCGACGCCGGACAGTTGGCGGTCGCCCACAGCGACACGGAAGCCACATGGACGGTATACCCCGTGCAATACCAGACGGCGATATACGTTGCCGACGGAGGTATGACGTGTGTGTTTGCCAGCCCGGTCAAAGGCGAGGTTACAATTATCGCAGCGACCATTGAAGAAGGAAAAGTGGTATTGAGCCAGCACGTTTTGTACAACGGACTGCCAATGCCGACGCCCGATCCTATCGACCCTACCCCGACGCCCGACCCGCCAAAACCGACTCCGCCACCGGAGCCAGAAAAGACCCCGTTGGAACTGGCACTGGAAAAGGCGACGGTCTACCCGGCAAAGAACGTTCAAGCGTTAGCTGCAACCTTTGCATCGGTTAAAAGCGGTATTGACCGGGGAACGGTAACGACTGTCGTTGCGGCGCGTGAAACATTCAGGTCTATCTGGATTGCTAATGCTGCCGAAGTTGACCCGCAAGCCATAAAGACGATGGGCGGGTGGATTGAAGAACTCTCGGCGTGTATCGACAATACCAGTCTGGAAACCATAAAGCGGGACTACGCCGTAATTGCCGAAGCCCTCAAAGCCAATGCGGTGGCGCGTGTCGGCGCCGACGAGCCGACCGAGTCGGGAAAATCCGCCGAAGAAAAATCGGCGGAAACGCCGAAACCGACGAACAACTGTCCGAACGGTCAATGTCCCAATCAGCCGGGACAGGTCATACAACGTGGAGGATTTTTTTGGAGGTAAATAATCATGAGTGAACGCTTACTTGGTTGCATACCGTCCTATGAGCAGGCTGCAATGGCGAGAGCCGCCGGTCTGAAATCGGACGAGGAAGTAATCGAATCCTTGATTGCTCCGTGGAACGTCAATGATACTCCCCGGATTATCGAGTGGTCGAAAGACTGGACTGACTGGCTGAAAGAAGAAGCCGCAACGAGAGACGCCCTCCGGAACATCAACCAATTCCCAGAGCCGTGGAAGATTTGCGAAAACGGTAGTGGTAAAACGTTCACGCAACTGTGCGGGACAACCCAACAGCGCAACGACTGCGCAGCGTGGGGTACAACCCGTGCGGCGGAGGTAATGGCGCTGAACCAATACTGGTTTGGCGCTGAGCGGCGTGTGGAGGCGTACAACCCAACGGGAATCTATGCGTTTAGCTCCGGTGATTCGCCGGTTTCTGGGCGTCGCTTCGCCGACAACGGGCGTACAATTTACTCAATTGCAAAAGCGGCGTGCGAGATTGGCAACTTCCCCGTTTCGGAGGTCGGAGAATACAACGGTGGCACGTCTTTTACGACTGCGATTATCAACGCCCAAACAACAGCCGAAAAGAACCAGACAGGTTTCTGCTACGTTGGGGATCGTAGAGCAGAGGAATTGGCAGAGATTATCATCCTGTCCTTGCGCGCCGGACACCCGGTTGTTATCGGAAACGATATTGCATTGCGGGACGGCACGCGTCAAGACTCCAACGGTATGACGATTACCGACGTCGGCGGCGGTTGGGGAGGCGGACATTGTACGTCGGCTATCGACTACCGCAAGGTCGGCGAAACCGAGTATGTTTACATCGTCAACAGTCATGGACTGATTTATCGTTCCAATACCGACATACCGGGCTTTGGGGCGTACATCACAAAGTCAGGTTTGGTTCGATACCTGTCCGGGCGGTTCTCCGACATCATGCCTTTGACATATACGGAGCGTCCGGTCAACGAACAGGATACTAACCTGAACCCGCATGGAGGTCGTGAATGAAATTGATGTGTGGGGATTGTCTGGAACTTATGCAGACAATTTCCGACAACAGTATAGACGCAACAATCACAAGCCCGCCATACGACGACTTGAGAACGTATGAGGGAAAAGTGCAATGGGGCGAAGAGCAATGGCAAAACGCCCTGCGTCAACTGTACCGCATAACGAAAGACGGGGGCGTGGTTGTTTGGATTGTCAACGACGCATCTGACAACGGAAGCGAAACCGGCACGTCGTTCAAGCAGGCGTTATACGCAAAAGAGGTAGGTTTCAATTTGCACGACACAATGATTTGGAATAAGCAAAACGGAGGTTTCAGAAACAGCAAGACACGATACATACCTTCCTTTGACTATATGTTTGTCTTCAGCAAGGGTAAGCCGAAAACGACAAATCTGCTTTGCGACAGACGAAACAAGAGCTGTGGAGATAGAACTTGTGGGAGCTTTAGAAAAGCAGATGGAACGACTGTGCGCCAAGTGCGCAAGCGAGTAAAAGAGTTTGGGAAGCGCTACAATATTTGGAACGTCAGCCCGTTCTTTGATAAACGGGAGAGAACGAGCCACCCCGCTCAGTTCCCAATTGCCCTAGCGCGAGACCATATTTTATCGTGGACAAATGAAGGGGATATAGTGTTAGACCCCTTTATGGGAAGTGGGACAACTGCGGTAGCATGCGCAGAAACGAAGCGACATTTTATAGGGATGGAGCTGAATGAGAACTACGTTGCTATTGCCAAACTTAGGTTAAAGGATGCAAGGAGGTAGCACAAATGGATAATGCTATCGTCGGTGCAACGGGGCTGGTATGCTTCATGTGCGCACAGGTATCAAATAGCTGGATTGAAAGCGTAACTCCGCTGACAATCGTTGCGGTGGTGGTTTACTTTTTTCTGGTCAAGTTTGACAAGAAGCTTGATTCACTGGAAAAAAAAACGGATGACATTCACGACGAGATAAAAGAACTGGCAGGATCAACTAAAAATGGCATTCTCAGATCTAACAAAACCGACACAAATCATTAATCCGGCAACGCAGGATCGCGATGGACTTATGAGCGCTGCGGACAAGCGAAAGCTCGATGGAATAGAGAGTGTCGTTAACGAAGCTGTACTCGCTGCGGTTGCTCCCGCTGTCAATGACGTCATCGGAACCAATATCGAAGAGCGAGTCAATGCTGCGGTGGTGCCTGCCATTCAGGATGCGTTTGGAGACGCTATTGACGACGCTGTCAGTTCCGCCCTGAACGAATCACTTGCGCCAGCCGTGGAGGCTGCCGTTGCACCGGCTGTCGAATCCGCAATGGAAACGACCAAGTCGGAGGTAACAGAGGAAGTATTGTCAGGCATCAATACAACCGTCAACAACGCCATAGGTTCCCGTATTGACGAGGCAATCGACACGGCAATCGTGGACGTGCAGGACGCTATCAATACAACTGTCAACGGAGCCGTGAGCGAAGTGCGGGCGTCGATTGAAGAAACGGTTGATAACCGGATTGAAACCATACTTGAGCAACAGCAGGAAACCGTCAGCAACACGGTTAACAACGCCATTGAAGCGGCGAAGGAAACAATCTCGGAGCAGACCAATACGGCAATCAGCACGGCGAAAACGGAAGTGCTGGAAACGGTCAACACCTCCATAAGTGAAGCTATTTCAAGCGCGAAAGAAGAGTGCAACGAAAGTATGTCGGCAGCCATAGATGCGGCAAAGAGTGAATGCGCCACAAATATTGAAACCGCCATATCGGACGCTATTTCGGCATCGCAGGAAGCCATGACGGAACATACCAATACCGCCATAGAAACGGCTATAGGAAATATCACGGAAACAATGAACTCCGCTATCGAAACGGCGGTGGGAGAGGCAAAGGAAGAAATGTCTGAAGAAATAACAAACAAGGTCAACGTGGCGGTTACCAACGCCGGAAACGAACATGCCGAAATCAACGGCAGGCTTTCCAGTTTAGAAAGCAGAGCTGACCGCTCAGAGCAAATAATTAGTGATGTGGCGTCAATCTTTGGCGGAACTCAGGGGGGAGATACTATCGGGAACTGGGAACACCTCAGTGCCAGCGCAAATGGCAATACGGGGGATACCGGAAACACGACTCCATCTGACAACCAGAGTGAAACGCATGGTGATAATACGATTGTTGGAAATTGGGAAAGCTTATAAGGAGGAAAATTACCAATGGCAGCAGTAAGATTTTTTACAGGAACTCAAAGCCAGTTTGATGTCAAAAAAGCTGGTGGAAATTTAATCGCCGGAGCACTGTATTACATCAGCGATTCCAGAACGATTTACCGAGCAACCGGAACCAATACGGCAGAGGTCTATGGCGCTCCGTTTAAGGTTGTCGAAGAATTCCCTGAACAGAATCAGGAACAAGGGACTCTCTACGTGAAAGCAGCGACGTATGAGGCACGAACGTGGAGTGGTTCGACGTGGGCAACCATCGCATTGCCGGTAACAACAGCATTGTCGAATGCATCAACAGATAGTCAGGTTCCGACAGCCAAAGCCGTCTACGATGCAATCGACGCTTTGCCGAAAACCGGTACTAGCGAAGGCAATGTCCCGGTATTGGACAGTGGAGGAAAACTTGTCAACTCCGTTATGCCTGCCCTTTCCATTACGGAATACGCTGGCACGGTTTCGACCAAGAATGCACTGACAACTTTGACAACTGCAGAAAAGGGCGACTACGCCATTGTCAACGGCGACGGCGCGAACGACGGCTGCTATATCCTGAATGGAACCTATAGTACGGTTACTGACTGGATTCGCATTAGTGCGGCGGTCAACCCGGTTACTGTCGACAACGCAATTACCGAAAACGGAGCGAACCCTGTTACCGGCGGAGCGATTTATAACGCATTGGCGGCGAAAGCCGACGCAGCGACGCTGGCTACGGTTGCGACGACTGGAGATTACAACGACTTGACGAACAAGATGGAATGGGAGTCCGTTGGAGAATCCGGCGACTAATTGGAATCGGGACAGATTTGGAATGTAATTCAGAATACGAAAGTTTAAACAAGGCGAAATCATGGGCGAAGTAGTAAAACCCAAGATGAGCGTGAAGTCAAACCTCCCGGCGGTAGATGCCGGGAGTTTGATAGTCACGACTGACACGGGAGATGCATACGTCGACGTGGGACAGCAGCGAATCAAGCTGTCAGATGTGATTACAGGAACGTACTCAGAAATCACTAATCTGATTACCCCGTTGACCAACAAGATATATTTTGCGACCGATACATACCAGCTTTTGCAGGCAACGTATGGAGGGCGCAACGGATCAATACTGCAATGGAAAGTGCTAAACGGGTACACGTTGCCAAAGGCAACTACCAGCACGGTTGGTGGCGTTATGGTTGACGGAGCAACTCTGTCAGTAACAAATACTGGTTTACTTTCTGTTCCAAAAGCGTCAACCACCCAGCAGGGAAGTGTAAAGGTTGACGGAACTACTATTAACATCAACGAGTCCGGAGTCATTTCGGCAGCTGGTGGAAGTGGAAATGCAGGTACAAAGAGGTTAGGAAATGCCATTGTACCTTCGACAGAATTTACTCTTGATCCCGGATACGTTGAAGGAAGTTCGAGAGGTTATGGTGCGGTTGACTTGCAAATGTACAGAGACGACGCTTCTCATGTGATATCCGGAGGACAATCGTTTGGAGCCGGAAGCAATAATACTTGCATTGGATCTGGATGCGCGGTCTTCGGTTATGGCAATACTATCAATGGGAACACTAGCGCCGTTTTCGGAATGAACAACGTCGCCGAAGGAGAATCGACATACATCTTCGGGGATAAAATAACTCAAACTAGAGAGGGCGACCCAATATACGGAGTCTATGCAGGTACTGGATATAGTTCCGACATCGGGCAGGCGATGATTCACAATGTTGTGATGAACGGCAACGGAGAAACTTTACTCGATTCTGACGAGCCGGTATTTGGGCATACAGGTTTTAAAGGAATTTGCATCAGGAAACCAAGAGCATACCAATCATACGAAATTATAAAAGTTGGAGCATATACGGCTTTGGTGATGGAGATTCAATGTATCCAGTATGCGAGCAAAAACAGCTGTTATACAGGAACTTATAAATGTGCACGACAACCGTTGATGGACTATCTTGTAACGGAAGGAAGCGGGAGCGTTTGGGGATCTCCTTTTTATAATGGAGATATAAGATATGACAACGGAAAAA
This sequence comes from Thermoguttaceae bacterium, assembly GCA_017407125.1. Lineage (GTDB taxonomy): Bacteria > Planctomycetota > Planctomycetia > Pirellulales > Thermoguttaceae > RUG11551. The sequence goes on along the minus strand of JAFQXE010000045.1, from coordinate 191,191 downwards.
TCGTTTGCATGTGGATGCGCGACGATTGGGAGTTTGTGCAATTGGGAGTTCGGTACACAATTCTAGGAAAAGGAGTTGAAGAACCACACAATGAAAGTGGTGGCTATGGTTCCGGATACGGTTATTATGGCTATGGTTCCGGATACGGTTATTATGGCAATGGTTATGGTTACGGGAGTTAGATTGGGAGGAGAAAATGAGATACACTCTTAACATGAAGACGAAGCAAAAAGAAGCGGTGCGTTTAGTAGAAGTCGAAGGACGAACAGTTTTCAACCCGTCAGATGAGCTGTTGGACAAACTTGGCATTGGTTGTCCATACGAGGAATCGTCGCCACCGGCATTGGAGGATGAGAACAAAACATATTCACATAGTTACACCATTGAGAATGGTGTCATTAAAGACGTATGGGAAGTGCAGAATATCCCTCCGAGAATGATAATTGCAAAATGCAAACAGGAAATTGCACGATTGAACGCCGATAGCGACAATTACAAGAACAACGGCTCCGTCCAGTATGACGGCAAGGGATATATCCCCCGTTGGGTTTTTGAATTTTACAATGCGATGATTAACCTGAATCAAATGACAGAGATGTTCCCGTGCGATATTGCTTCGGACGATGGGACATCTCGGTCGTTTACGTATGAGGAATTTTTGCAGTTATACGCCACAATTTCCATGACGTTTGCGGAATATACTCGTCAGGTCAACAGCCGCATTGCTGAACTGAATGCTCAAATTAAATTGTTAGAGGACGCATAATGAAAGCGTATGTAATAACGCTCAAAGAGAGCAACCGACTGCAAAATGGGAAGATTGCTGGTTATCCCAGCAGTCTCCCGGAGCCGGAAGTGTTCTACGGAGTTGAGAGAAACGAGCCAATAACCATACCACAATTCTCTGTGTACAAAAAATGCCGACAGGGGACGTGGAGATGCAACTTAAGTAAGATTCGACTTTGTGCGCATCACATGGAAATTGCCCCAGACAGCGATATGCTGCTTATGGAAGACGATGTTATCTTCTCCGCATTGTTTGATGAAATGTACCCTCAATTTATGGATAGAGTTCCAGACGATTGGGGATTCATATTTTTCGGAGGATACCACTACAGGCAACCGGAAGAAATAAAACCCGGCGTATTGAGAACGTATGGAATACTCGGAAATGAGTGTGTTTTGATTCGTTCGTCCGTCGTGCCGGAAGTAAAGAAAATCCTAGAGGATATTCCGTGGTCGGAAGATGCCGGGGACAAAGTTATATCCAAGCTGTTTAAAAAATATCCGGCGTATTCGCCGGTCGGTATGTTTGCAGGACAGCTTTCAGGATACTCTTATATCCTGCGGCATAAGATTCGCCGGTGGGGAATCACGTCAGAATTTCCTTATAAAGACTTACACGGAAATATTGTCATTGGAAAACCGACCGATTATCTTCAGTATGTTAAACGACCTTTGAGCGACTTCACAGTTGATATTGCACTCAAGGGTGGCATAGGGAACAATCTTTATTTTATTTCTTACGGGCGTTTGCTACGTGAAATGGGAGTAAAGGTAAACTTCATCGACAAGGTTGTTCACGGTCAGCCGACGAGAGATTTCGCCGAAAAAGAGTGTGGAGAAACCCTGATTCAAAAAGAAATCGGAACGCACCATTTTTGCCGACGTGAGTCTGAATTTTTTATGCAAGCGTTGGGAGGCGGTTTCGTAAATAGAAACAGCTTCTTTCCAGCGCTGCGGAAATATATTAAATTTCGACCGATAGAAACAAAGGATATCATTGCCGTTAATTTCCGCCGTGGAGATTATTTGCAGTGGGAAAATATGACGTGGGCGAGGGACTTGTGTAAAACAGATTACTACGATAAGGTCGCCAGCAAGTGTAAACTGTTAAATAAGCCGATACGGATTGTCGCCGATTTTTATGACGATACAATTCCGGAGGATATAAAAGCTTTGTTTCCGAACGCAGAAATCGTAACTGGCGACCCTGTCAACGACTTTTACAAACTTGCGGAGTGCAAGTATAAGTTCATTGCGAATTCGACGTTTTCGATATGGGCTTCCTATGCAAATCCAGAAAGTTTAGTTTTTTATCCACTCCATACTCAGGATAACCTTATGTTGAAGAGTTGGGTTGGGCTAACATTAAACGCAAAAAAGGATAGAATAAAATGAAAGCGATTCCATTTATGCTATTTTCGTCAATCGATGGAACGTTTTTGACGGAGCAGGCAGATAACATAACCGTAAGAATCAGTAAAGACGGAGCCGAGTTCGTAACTGTCAATGCAACTCCGACAGAGTTTTCGGCTGGATATTATTTAATCGCAGTTGAAGAGACGTTGTTGGAGGTTGACCAATTTGCATTGATTGAAATAACGTGTCCGGGCGCGCAACTTATCGTGAAACAATGGTCGCCTGAGCAGATTCAAAGTGGAACGGCAACTGTTGATTTTGAAGCCCTGAAAGCGTATGGAGACGCGCATTGGAAGACGGCAACCGGCTTCAGTACGTTCGATCCAAAACATGATACGGTAACGATTGATCCAGAACAGGCGGCAATGATCGCCAACGGATCGGGTGGAGCAATACTTGCTGATATTATTGAACCAAACAGACCATGAACGACTCAAATATATTTGTAAATCCGCATAGTGCGTCCATTGTAACCGGACTAGACCCTCAAGCATTAATATTCTCATGAGTACACAAACTAACATTACTACAGGACAAGTTGTGGCGGGAGCGACAGCTGCTTTTACTGCTAATTTGCGGAAACTGGATGGTACGAGTTTTACACCCTACGACATTTCCGCGATTGCTGTAACCGTTTATGACCTCGGTCAATTCAACGGCGCAAAAGCGTCGAAGGTTGAAGGATATGATAATAAGACACTTGCCGTTCGTTCTGTAATGTTTCAGCCTACAGAAAAGACTTATGCCGGGAAAACATATACCCGGAATTTTGAGTGGATTCCGCCGGTTGATGAAAGCCCGTTTAAATCAGCGGGGCATTTTTATAAAGTCATTATCACATTTACAGTCGCCAGTAATCTGAACGACATCTGTTCTCCTTTGGTATTTCAAGTAAAAGCGATATGAGCGAAGAAAGAATTTATGTTAATCGAGATATGCTCGAGTTGATATTTGGGAAAGCGAATATCAATCGCTGGGCGGACTTGGACGGTGATGATGACGCTTTCAAGATACAACAGAGAATCAACTTTGCAATTCAGACCGCATCTTCATATATTGAGACAGTATTGCGGGGACGGAACTATCATAACGTAATCATTGATAGCTCGATCCGTAGACTCATTGCGCAGATCGCAGCCCTGCATTTGTATGATGCGCGAGAAATGATCGACGGCGATTCTGCTGCGGACAAAATGTCAATGGTTCGCACACAAGTAGATGAATATCTTGGAAAGATTCGTCGTGGCGAAATCATCTTAAAAGGAGAGCGTACTCAGGCGGCTCCGACCGTTGTTCCTTACGAAGATTCGTCGAACAGTAAAAACAGCCAGAGACCGTTTTTCTGTTCGCAGGACGACCCGTTCTACGGGCGATTCCACCCATAGCCTATAATCATGCGAAAAGATAAAATAGCCGCCCAGAAAGCCGTTACGCGCGACTTGACGGCGATTGCGTTGCCTACCAAGTTGCCATTAAAAAAGCTCATCTCGTTGTTGCAGGATTTGACCTTAACAGCTATCAAAACGGGCAATACAGGTGAGATAGAAAGGGTATGTCAAAATCAACTGCTCGCTCTTTTGAACGCCAACACGGAGGTTGCCGTTCTTAAGGGCGGGCGACGCGGGCAGTTGGCGGCTGAAAAGGTTATAGACGAGCCTGTTAAAGAAATCATGCCTATTCGCTTTTCTTTAAGCGATTCGGGAATTGAGCAGGCAAAAGGCACCAGCGAATATCTGCAGCGTGTTAGTGGGATCGACCCGACCTCGGCGCATTCGGCTATCCAGCGACAGAATGCCGAACTTGTCAACGGACTGACTCAGGAGATTGTTGACACAATTCAAAAAACGATTGAAGACTTGCAAGAACAAGGAGTTCACGTTCGGGGGGGTAAAAAGGAAATCACAAACATACTGTTAGGGGCAGGAATCGATCCCACAGCCGCGCCGAGGTTGGCGGAGACGTTATTCCGGACACAAAGCGCCGTTGCTTATAATGCCGGTCGATTGAACGAAGCAAACGACCCAGAAACGGCGCCATATATATGGGGATTCGAGTATGTTACCGCGCATGACAAACGGGTACGACCGGAGCATCGTTTGCTTGAGGGTGTGCGATTGCCGAAAGAGGATAATTTTTGGAATCGCTATCTTCCACCCAATGGGTGGAACTGTCGTTGCACCATATTGGAAATTTGGAAAGACGAGGATATTGCAAAGATTGATTTTGGAATAACCGGTGTCGATCCGCGCACGCGCAGCGATAGAGAACTGAATCTTCTACCGGCATTTGACGGTAATGTTGGAATATTGAGTTCCGTAGTTAAAAATGCGCCAGTCCCAAGAATAGAATCTCCATTTGAAGTAGCAAGTACAACAGTCCCAAACCTAGCGCCCAAAAACAGCGCTCAATATACTACATCAGATTCTTCGCAAAAGCGTGTAGCAGCAAACAATAGTTCTATGCCCGTTTCCACTCCTGCACAGAAACATGATCTAGCGGAACAAAGTCCGACGACATCACAACAGGATGGGGAAAGCTCAGCAGAAGCTCTTGTCTACAACATTCAGCCGGACATAGAGCAATACAATAAAAAACATATCAAAAAAAGGAAGCGCTCTGAAGCATGTTCGGTTTATGTTGAACCAATAAGCCGTGGACGCGAGTTCGCTATAACAGATTGGAAACGTTCTGTTGTTGGACGAATCCGACAAAAGGGAGTTTCATTCGCAACGGGACAACCAATATGGAGGGCGGAATACCTTTCGGAACGATCCGACTGCAATACCATTCTGGAAGCGCTTGAGTTCCTTATGGAACATTGTGCTCAGCGATATGACACGACAAAAGATCAAATTCTATTGGTTTATAAGAACAAATTGCTTGTAGCTCCAGATGAAAAAATCATAGACGATTGGAAGTTATTTGTAGCCAACGTGAAAAAAACGCTGCGGAAGATTATAACTAGCGCAAATCAAAAAATTCTTCCATCGGAAACCAAAGAATCCATCAAACAAAAAGAATATGTCGTGGAGGAATCTGCGTACAGTTTTTCTCTCTTTTGGAAACTTATCTCAAGTGTTGTCTCAAAAGGCGCGATTGGATATGACCGTGGTTCCAACAAGTTTGTGGCGCGGGTATGTGATGGCAAGAGTATTATCCATTCAAACAACATCGAGAGCATTGGCAGAAAACTTGTTTCTTATGCACGAGAGAAGGGCATTCGATATTTTTCGTATGATAAAGAGCTGTCTGTACTTTCAAATCATAAATCAACGGACGATTTTATCAGTACGGCATTAAACAGAGAGTTCACCGGCGGAAATACTCAAGTTGAAATATACGCCTCAGACGATATGAATGACATTTATGTCGGGTATGGAGAGAAGTTTTACACAATCACTTATAATCGCCTTAGCAACAAGATGATAGTTAAACAGGACAATGGCGATAAGATTGAGATAGTGATGGAAGATGAATCAGCTATCAATCTCGTATATCGTTTGCTGCAAAAAATAAAAAAGGAGCAACGCGGTGGCATCCATACCGAAGTCAAATTGTTGTCTGAGAACACGACGATCAGCAACATTCCGGGGCTGATTGTAAAACCATATAATGATGGAGCGCTACTTAAAAAACTTAATAAAAAAACGGGAGAAAGTGTAACGCTAGACGAAGTTCGAACGTATATTAATAAGTTGAAACCATTGTGTTCAATAACGACCAAAAAGAAATTGACGTCTAAAAATTGCCGACGAGATAAAAAAACATTGGAGCGTTTTGGAATACAGACACATGGGAATCCACAAAGAGAGGCGGTGCAAATATTAAATGAAGTCGCTGAATATCTTGAGGAAAATGAACTGAGTTTGAGTTTAAGAAAATTTGGAGTGTTGCCAAGCAACGACACAGCTGCAGGGCGTGCATATCAAGGAACTAGAGATGTGTGCCTCAATTTTCAATCCAGAATAAAAGCAAGGCAAAGAAATGCGAGGGAACGAAGTCATGGTTGGACGACGGGAGGGAATGAATACCAGACGTTTATTCACGAGGATACGCATCAGTTAATGAATGACATTTGCGATATTTTAGGGGAAAAGAGAATATCTGACGCTTTTAAAGATATCTTTGCAACACTTGGAATAGGGTTGTACGATACAAATGATCCGTTAAAAAATTCTCCCAATGTACCGTGGAAGGGAGAAACGCTGAGGTCTTTACAGCAACATTATTTAAGCAACGCCCTAGTGCGAAACTTTAATACACGATTTACATGGGATATGGTTCCAAAACCGTCCTTGACAGGCGAGGCGCTTGACAAATGGCTTTTTATTGATAAACTTGCTCGTAATTTCTCTGTTTATGGAGCCAGCATTTCTGGCTCTGGGACAACATGGCAGGAAGCGTGCGCGGAAGCTAGAGCTGACGTGATTTGCAACGGAAGTAATGCAAAGGATTTTTCAAAGAAGGTGTATGCCATCATACTAGAATTGTACTTAGAAGCAAAAGCAAAAGGAGTCCAAGAATGACGCTTCCAATGCCACAGCCACTGATTGGGAAACAGGAGGGAGAGCTTTACCATATTCTTAAATGCCTCATCCCAGAAGAAATCGAGTATGCTATACGCACATCCGGGTGTACTGAAGATTACGTTGCTTTTGGACGGTTGCCTCAAATCATTGAATTGAGGAAGTTCTTTCAAAAGTACCCGTTGCCATACAAACTTCCAAACTATAATTTCATAAGGGAAAGTATTAAGACTGAAAACGACTGTGGTGGGCTAGGTGGAACATCATTAAAAAATCCTACGCCACACAGTTTGGAAGTTTTTCTTCCGATTGAACTGGAATATTATAAATTTACAGGAGCTTATCTTCTGCCAGATACTTTTCAAAACGAGAAGTTTGCACATTTTTTCAAACCGTGGAAGGATGAACACAGTAAACGTTTGAAAGTTTTATTAAAAATAATTGAGGAGTACAAAAAGTCAACGGCAAACGAGGAAGAAGATCCCGGCTGGTATGTTAAAGAATATCGAGAGTATTTAAGGGATTGTGGATTTATTCGTTGACAAAAGCTATATATTGTTGGCGACCATATCATAAAACATAAGTCTGCACAAAATACCAACATCTATCTATTGGGAAAACTGCATCTATCATAGTGATTCTATAATCTTTTTCAATGTAACGGGTTACAGAAAATAAAAATCTCTCAACATTTTCAAGACACTGTAACCACATCTATCATTAATAGATCGTAGACCATATTTTGTCCCACATTTGTCTCGCCTTATAATGAAAGAAAAATAAAAAAATTCCTAAAATTCTCTGCGCCTATTAACTTTTGTAAAAATGGAGGGTTTATATATATAGAAAAATTGTTTATGCACTTTATGTGAAAACCTTAGACGCCGTAATATCAAGGCTGTTGCAGAATAAAAAAATATGTTTTGACTTGACTTAACCTTATGGCAGAAGACGTTTAAGGATTCCGACATTAACCGACAAACCAACAGTTGCAGTTAAGAAAATGAGATTTTACAGAAATCGGGACTATGGCTACCGAGACGTTCGATTCGGATACGATGAAAAGTATCTTGCAAGTTTGGAAAATTTACAAGCACGTACTTTGAAAGGAATTAAACTTCTTGAAGAAGCTGTAAAGAATTACAAAATTTCAAAAGAGTTGCTGAAAAGAGCGCAGTACGAAGATTCTGCTAAATTTGCAAAACGTGCCGCGAATTCGATTAACGACGCTTTTCATTACATTCCACAGTCAGACAAGGATATGTCTACTTGGATTAAACTGTTAGCTCAAGATAACTAAAATGGCTAAAATCACAATAATTCGTTTTGACTTAAACCGCCCTGACGGGTATGACGTAAATCGTCTGCCGGAGGGCGTGAAGGGTGATCCACAACTAATGATGTGGAAAGAGTTGTGTCGTTCTGGTATTTATGAAACCGGAGGAGTCAAGCACAATATTGACCGGGCGTTTCTTCAAAATATCGTCGATACATTTTGGGAACGAAATGCCAAAGGGATCGAGGTTCCGTGTCCTGTCGGACACACGCACGACCCAGAGGCAAAACGTGGCAAGGTGGTATACGTTGAATTGCGCGAAGGGAAAGATGGCAGTGTTAGTCTGTATGGAATCATTGAGTTTGTCGACTTTGGAGCCAAAAAGTCCCTATGCAATTCGGGAGTATCCATAGAGGCGCCAGAGGTGGTTACCGATGGCGATGGAGAAACGCACAAGTTCGGTTTGGAGCATGTGGCGTTTACTGATTATCCAGTCGTTGCGGGCATGGAAGGTTTCCGCGACGTCGTTTTTAGTATATTTAAGACACAGGAGAAAATGGGAATGAGAAAAAAATTCTCTGAAATGACGTCGTTCGACGAATGCCCGAATTGTGGACATGAGTTAGATGAAGATGTCGGTCAGGATGATGTGGTTCAATCCCGTCGTTATGGGCGTCGATTTGCAGACGACGTTCCAACAGAAGATGTAGGGTTCGATGACGAAATGCTCGACGAAGATGGAGCCCTTGAAGACGGTGTTGTTCAGAGTCGCCGTTATGGACGTAGATGCGGGCGTCGTTTTGCGGACGAAGTACAGTATGAAGAAGACCCAGCAGAGATTTCGCAGAGCCGACGCTATGGGCGTAGGTGCGGGCGACGTTTTGCGGACGATGCGACCTTTGACGATGATCCCGTTTCGATTACACAGTCGCGCCGTTACGGGCGACGTTTCGCCGACGAGTTGCCGGAGGATGAAGAATCGGCGGTTGTTCAGAGTCGCCGTTATGGGCGAAGATGCGGGCGTCGTTTTGCCGACGAAATCCAGTGCGACGATGACCCCGTAGCAATGGATGTTGATGTCGTTCAGTCTCGTCGTTATGGGCGTCGCTTTGCTGATGAGATTCCGAACGCCGCTGATATTGCGCAGTCTCGCCGATATGGTCGTCGTTTTGCCGACGAAGATCCGCTGGCAATGGATGTTGATGTCGTCCAGTCTCGTCGTTATGGGCGTAGATTTGCTGATGAGGTTCAATACGATGACACACCCATTGAAGAAGTTTCGCAGAGCCGTCGATACGGACGTCGATTTGCCGATGACGTTCCTCCGTTTGCTTTGGACGAAGAGGTATCTCAATCCCGCCGCTACGGACGTAGATTTGCAGATGAGGTTCCTTTTGGACTCGACGATGAAGGAATCACCCAGAGTCGTCGTTATTCACGTCGATACAGCAATCGGTTTGCTGACGACGACATCGGAATGGACGATGACCCACAGGATATTGTTCAGAGCCGACGATATTCACGCCGTTTCTCTGATGAAGATCTCGGAATGGATGATGATATCGGAATGGATGAGGAATCAGTTGACGAAACGATCTCTCAAGCTCGACGATATGCTCGACGGTTCTCGGATGATGCTCCGGCAGAAGAACTGCCAGCCAATGCTCTGGCAGTTGAGCAGGAAAAACGCTACGGTAATAAACAATTCAGTCTGAGAGACGCCGACACTGTTTCCGCTAATATTCTTAAAGAAAATCGGGAGCTGCAGGTTCAGAATCTTCTGAGTGAAGGAAAGATCAACCGTATTCAGGCAAATCAAATTTTAGCTCGTTTTTGCAATCAGAGAGCAATTTCATTCTCTGTCAATACGGGAGACAACAGTGAATTCAAAAACGTTGTCGAATTGATGAGGTCTGGCATCGGCGCGGATTATTCGGAAAAAACTGGTGTTCAATTTTCGGTTCAAGAAGGCAACGGAACGGGAAACGAGCTTTTGGCTGCAATCGAAAAACGGAATAGTGAGAGAAAATGAAAGGATAAGGTTTAAAAACAATGCCACAGACTTTTAATCGTAAGAACGAAATCTCGGATGTTGTCAAGTGGGAAGTCGATCCTATCTTCTGCCGAGATTATCTTGAAGTAAACAACACGGCGGGTCTGACCGATATTGAATTTTTGGTTGGCGAATGCTATGACAAGAAAACTGGAAACAAACTGGAATTCCAGACCGAAGAAGTTCCCGCTGCGTGGACTGTTACCATGAGTAACGGCTGGGCGGAAGGCGATACTTTGACGATTGCTGGAACCACGTTTACATTCAAAGCTTCCGAAGCCGATGCGACACAGAATGAACTGAACATCGGAACGGCAGCTCAGGTTGTTGCACAGATTGCCAATATCGGTTTGACTGCTGCCGGTTTTGACGTGGTCTACGGTGTTAATGGTATCGTGTTCACACAGTCAACTCCGTCCTCATCTGGTTCCGCTCCATTGGCAACGACTACATCGACAACGGCAACTGTCGAAGTTACTCTGTCTGTTGAATACTCGACCGGCAGCGCAGTTTCCAACGATATTGATCTCTTTATCGTGTTGGAAAACAAAAAGGTGTTCGCAGGATCGCAGTCAACCGTTCTCGGTATTTGTCGAGGCCCGGCGATTGTCGACATCAAAAATGTCATCTGTGCGGACAAGGAAGAAGTGGAAACGCAGCTTGGAGCGAAAAACATCATCACGATCAAGCCGTCTCCTCAGTCTGTTTATCAGTTTACCTAATATTGAAGATAAGGAGGAAACAAAAAAATGGGAGGAAGTATACTGGACGTTTTTAATGGCGAAGCGTTTAAACTGCGCTCAATGTGCGAAGCCATTAATAAGATTCCGCCAATGTTCAACTACCTCGGTAGTGAAGGTATTTTTACAGAGCAGGGAAGCTCGTCTACGACCGTTGCCATCGAAGAGAATCAGGGCAAACTGTCCTTGATCCCGAACACGCAGCGTGGCGCTCGTGGTGTATCGCTCCTGCCGGATAAACGAAAGGTTCGAGCATTCGTCTGCGCTCATAAACAAGTAAATGACGAAATCCTCGCCGATCAGGTTCTCGGCGTCCGCCGTTTCGGAAGCGAAATCGAAATGGAAACTCCGGCGCAGAAAGTCGCCGAAAAGCTGGAACAGGCTCAGCAGTCGATGGAAATTACCCTCGAATGGATGCGCCTCGGTGCAGTTAAGGGACAGGTATTAGACGCTGACGGAACAACGGTTATTACTGACCTGTTCCAAGAATTTGGCGTCAAACCTCGTACCAAAAAATGGGAAATTGACAAAAAGGATTCGAGTGGTAACTATATCGACGGGTGGATTAAGAAGGAATGCAACAACCTGATCCGTGAAACATCTCGTATCCTCGGTGGAACGCCGTTTACCGGATTCGATATTCTTTGTGGAAATGATTTCTTCGATGCAATCGAAAATTCAAAAGAATTCCGCAATGTCTATCACAATACGCCCGGATTTAACTGGCTCACAGAAAAACACGTCTTCCGCTATTTTGAATATGGCGGCATTCGCTTTGTGAACTACCAAGCTTGGATCGGCGACAAGGACTTTATCGCTCCAACCGAAGGATACGCTCTTCCTCGTGGTGTCGACGGTTTGTTTACCCTGATCTTTGGGCCTGCTGATTACATCGAAGCCGTTAACTCTGTTGGCATTAAATACTATGCCAAGCAGGAACGCATGAAGATGGACAAAGGCATCGAAATCGAATGTCAAACCAACCCGCTGGCGCTTTGCACAAGACCTGATGTTCTTTGCAAGTTTACTCTTGCTTAGTAGAGGAAGGGGTAGGGAACCTGTCAGAAATTCTGGCAGGTTCCCACGATAACATAGCAATTGCGTAAAAGGAGGATTGCACATGGCTGGTTACCAAAGCTCGGCAACCATTAAAATGGAAGTTCCTGATTTTACGCAATTTGCGTATTACACACGCGATGACGGTCTCAAGAAAAAAATAATGAGACTCTGGGCAAAACGTCTTCGGGCGTTTTTGCTTCGTGAGTTTGATACAAACGCCAGAGGCGGTGGAAAGTGGGAACCACTAAAACGACCACGACCGGAACCTCGCACAGACATCAGTACGGAGAACGCCGAGCAAGTATCCATATCAAAGCACTTTTCCTCGCAGTCAATTTTGATTGACACAGGAGCTTTGAGAATGGCGATAAATCCGACAGGACATAATGCTGGGGGGTTGGAAGAGATAAAAAGTGAGGGACTTGGTTTCAAAACAACACTTAGCGTTGGTTGGGGAGGAGAGGATAAACACCCGCCGCGTGAGGGGAGTACCGTTAATCCTCATATTACGATTGGCGAATTGGCAGTGATTCATCATTTTGGAAACTCCAACCTTCCAGCGCGTCCGTTGTTGGTACAGCCAGACACTCCAACGGTTGCTGGACTGACTACCATTGCAGAAAAGGAAATATATGAATTCGCCGTCAGAAAAATAACCGGAAAATAATAATTTATGTACAGACGCAATCGCCACATACGTTTTGCACAGGAAGAAAGTCGCAAACGCGAGTATCGTTCCCGTTTCAGTAAAAACGAGGACGACGTTCGCACGTCAAACCGCCTTGTCATAGACAGCATGAAATTGGCTCTCAAGTCTACAAAAAAGATTCTGACGGTATTAGAAACATACCAAAAGGACTTAGAATACGCTCAACAAAACCACGTTTTTTTGACCGCGAACGCCAACAGCAAAATCCAGAAGAAGAAGGATGCTGTGGGAGAAATGCGAGCGTGGTTTACAAATGTCGCATACAATGTCGAGCAACAAATCAACCAAGCGCGGAGTTTTATGTGATAAAAGATGAGCAGGCGAATTCGATTTTCAGAGCCGTATTTAATGGGCAGAGATTTAGAGAACGCCATCGTTCGGGAATTTACCAATGATGCATTCAGTTCTTTGGATTCTATTCCAACAAAGAAATATGAGCAGGCATTATTAACCGAAACTCAAAAACACGGCGACATCGGGATGAACCAGATGGTTGACAATATAGTACGTGATGAAAAACGTAACTTTGATGAAGCGGTAAAAAGAGTTAGAAAGTCATATATACATACGGCAAACAGACATCAATCAAATTTACTATAAATTTTTATCCGTGATAACAAAAGGGCTGAAAAACGCTGCAACAAGAATGGCAGAGGTGCGGAAAATATAGAAAGGGAATTACAAATGCGGTGTCGTCATTGTGGATTTACGGATCAAGCAGAACGTGCAAGCAGAAACATTCGCTTTTCGGAATGGTCAGCCGATGAGCGAAAAAAATATGAAGACCAAATTGTGAAGTGGTGTATTGCGTTGGAATCGGCTTTGAGTACATTGTACCGTCAAGGGAAGAGTCTGAAACATGATAATACAATGGTTCCACGAATGCTTGAGAATCTGGAAGGATTAATTTTCAATTCAAAGGAAACTCGAGAGCAGCTTAAGTGGCAGCCTCATCAACGCAGTTCCAGCTTTCATGGCAGAATGTTTAAACGATAAGGAGGAGATTATGTTAGTTCCATTAGAAAAACCAGATCGGGACGTTCGGTTTGGGGATGACAAAGTTAATATTCAGCCGACCGTTCAATACATAACCAAATTAGAATCACTGTTTGAAGCTCTGAAGCAGTTGAAAAGACATCTGGTAGCGACCGGTGGTCTGGAATCGAAAGGAGTTTATGACGTGATGAATGAACTCTACATGATTCAGGGAAACATTAAGGTCGAGGCGCAAAAGCTTGATAGGGAAATCGGAAAGTACCTTTAATCAATAGCAACGATGCAACTACCAGAAGGATACACAAATCCATTTACCATATTGTTCAAAGGACTGGAATCAACTTTCAGGCAGAATCCTTTAATCAAGCAATTTATCCGAACGAACAATTTTATCGTTTTCGACGGAGTTTTGGGCTTGAAAACTCGTGTACAACACGGTGATTTGCCGGAAATGGTCATCATTCCGAACGGTCATTCACAGGAAGATATGGGGACGTCCGCAACGGGGCGTGTAAGTGAAAGTTATCGTGTTTTCATTAGCACGGACGACAAGCGGATGGAGGCTATCCATGCTTTCCAATGGGAGATATACCGATGTTTGGAAACGTTCAATGCACAGGTTGCCGGAACATTATTGTACAACGGACACCCTTTTATTGAAATATTAAAAATGGGAAGTGGAACTGAAAGTATGAGCATATCGGAAACCAATAGAGGCATCAATGGCTGGTGCGCGGTTTGGGATTTTACGGTTGCCATGCAATTTTCACATAATGATTTGCAGTTTAATTACATACCAGAAGGAGAATAAATGCTTGTTCCACTAGAGCCACCACGCCGAGACGTGAGATTTGCTACTGACAAAACGAAAGCTCAGAATGTTTTTGGATATTGGAAATCGTACAAGCAAGACTTGAAGGATTTTGAGAGAGCGATTGCCGATGTCGTTCTGCGTCTGAATATTTACAGACAACGAGTTCACAACGACCCTGAAGCAGAGAGCATTTGGCAGGAATTCAAACAGAAAGTATTGCCGGCTTTGGATTCAATCAAACGGCTTGAACAGCCAATTGAGTCAAAGTTTTATGAATGGCTGACTTCCAACAACAACGTTCATTTTGCACAAGACCGTTGGAAATCCTTGCAGGCGTCTCAAGAAGCTCTGAAATACCTGAAAGAGGTTAGGAAGAAAGTTCTTTCTCTTCAGAAGTTTTGCGACAAACTCAAAGAGGAGTTTCCCAAACTTCATAAAAAGAACTTTGAAAACCTGAACGACTTTCTTGGTATGTTGGATATCGAAATTAGCTGGGTAGAACGTTATATTAAAAGTCATAGTTAATAAAAGCGGATACAGTAAATGAAATTTCCAACGGCAAACGTTGATAATTCATAATGTGACTATACTTTGGAGCCTAAGGCAAATGTTATTGAAAAACTATAAAGAATGTGTTTGCAAATATTATCCACAGAAGCAGTGGGAAAGAAGAGCTGATGAACTGTTCGATACAACAGAAGTCCGACGATTACGGTTGCAAGAGCTTGATATCTTGCAACAAATCATTGATAGCATGGAAGAAGAAAAGCAAGCTCTTAGTCACGCTTTTTTCGGTTTAAGAGACGATTTCAAGACAAGACTTCATCCAGCAGTTCAGAAAAATGCATTGGAAATTGATGCGCGTATGAACGGATTGGGACGGGCTATCAATACAATAAAAGGAATGAAAAGAAAACGACAAGAGCAATGGCGGTAGCGCGGATTAATTGTAGAATCTTTGCATAAATAAGGTATAACAGAGACAAGGAGAGTGAACATGTTAGTTCCATTAGAAAAACCAAGCAGGAGCGTGCGCTTTTCAAAAGTGCCGGGGTCATTGCGGAAAGCGAAGACATATAATGAACAAAGAAAACGTCTGTTTGCACAATTGCTGACGGTGCGAAAAACTTACCTCGCATACATGATAGCAAAACAAAAAAAAGCGTTACCACTAGCGGCAGAGATTGAGAATGAAGAAGAGAGATGTAAAGCGTGGCTCAGGAATCTCGAACGATACCCTGTACTCACTCAAAAGGAAAAGGATAAAAAGAAAAGGGTAGAGACTGGGATGCGTTGTCTTAATCTGTTTGCGTGTGATGTTAGCCACTCTGCAGACGATAGGGATATTAAATTCCTTACTAACCTTGTTAACTCCAATCCTGAAGCACAAATACAGGAGGATATGGATAAAGGTGCCTCGTATGCACATTTAGACCCATCTTGGATGATGGATGAGACTAAATATAAAGAAGCGATGGAAGAGTTAGAACAGGCAGCTTATGAAAGGGCATATCAGGATCGTTGGGGACATGCATATTGGGATTAGAGTGTGCCATTAACATATAATTATAACCAACATTTTTTTTTCTAATCAACTGAAAGGAGCCACAAATGGCTGGTGAAATATATTCAGGACGCTTTGGGAGTATTGACAATTGCGGTCAGGTGTCGCAATGGACTCTTGAAGTGAGCGTTACCGACGACGCACAGGCGAACTCAGCAACGTGGGGCGCTAAAATGCGCGACCCCGGCGTGATGGACTGGAACGGCTCATGTACTTTTTTGGGACATCGTTTTCCGGGCAGTTTCAATTGGGACGCATCAGAGGAAATTATCCTGAGAACCGGTGGCCTGCATTGGAAGAAAGGCGGTCGTGCTTTCAAAGGCAACATGGTATGGACATCTGCTGCAATATCCGGCGATATTTCTGCCGGTGGTCGTGTGCAATGCGCGATGTCCTTTTCCGGGGACGGAGACCTTGAGCCAATCGATACCAACAACGCCGGTGCGAATGGGGACACCAAGCCCGTTGTGTTTATGGCGAAGGACTGTAAGATATACTGGGGTGGAGAAGAAATCGGGTGGAAATCATTTAGTTTTACAGTATCGCACGAAGCACAAGAATATCTCGACAGTACGTGCTACCTTACCAACGGTGTTCACGCAGGACAGGTATGGAAGAAACGAGTTCCCGGAATTATCGACTGTACCGGAACGATTGATTACATTGGCGATAAAGATCTGGCAGAAATGAATGAGTTGAAGCAACTCAAGATCATCTGTAAAGGAAACTGTCTGCTGGAAATGATGTATGCAAGATATATGGGGACGAGTTCAATTACCGTAGACCCCAGTTCAGGTGCCGTTATTTCTGGGCAAGGCAAATTTAATATGGCTGCGCATAGTGACGAAGGCGACCATGTTGGACGTCTGTGTCTATACAACACGGTTCAATACCCGCCGACCGAAACTCCGCACAGCTATTCTGGTGGTGTGAGCGGTCGAGACGGTTTGTACGACCTGTCGAATCCGTTTGACCCGGACAACTACTTCCCGCCGACCGACCCGAATATTCCAAGATGGAATGGTCAGTTTTAACGAGTAGTTTTTATATCCCCCCTAACTCAACTACGAAAGGTAAACAAAAATGTATGATGTAGCAGCGGCAAAAGTGCCGGTTCGACTTTCCAACGGAAACGTGGTTATTGTTACTCCGTTTACAAACCGAGACTTATTAACCATTTTTAAGATGGTTCAGAAAAAGTACCTGTCTAAAATGGTTGAGGCAATTCCGCATGACTTACCACCGGAGCAGTATCGGGCGGCATACGCAGAGGCGCTTGCGGAGAGCAAAGGTTTTTCCATTGAGCAGATTGGACAGCTCATCGGGGAACTTGCAGACATTGACGTCGTCCACACGATGCTTCTGATGGCGATTCAGAAAGACTACAACGGAAACGCCGATAAGGTCGTGGACGCAATTATTGATGTGCGTGAGGATTTTGATGCGGTGATGCAAGCAATCAATACCAGCAGCGGTAGCGACAAAGACGACGATGAAAGAGCGAATGAAAAGGAGGAGAACGACGAAAACCCTCCGAAGACGAGCCAACTGTAACGTATGAAAAATATATGAACAATGTAGAGGCAATGTTTGGTTGTCTCGCCAAGTTCTACGGTTGGTCGTATAACACCATTGCGGAAATGACTCCGGCACAATGCGCAGGGGCGTTGATTGCGGCGAGCGAAGATAGTGAAGCCGCCGATAATATTGATACCGGGAAACCGGGACTCGATGGGAATTTACATTTCTCAACACGAGATCAATGGATACTCTGGAAACAGACTAGAGGAATAAAATAATGGCGAAAAAGCTATCGTTCGACGTATCGCTAAGCACGGGAAAGTTGTCGCAGAACATGCAAAACTGCGTCAACAACATGAAAAAAGCGTGGCATGATTTTGGAAAGAACATGCGGCAGTCGAACTCTATAACGGGAGTTGCCAATTCTTTATTTATGCTTGGGAAGGGTGGTTCTGAAGCCATTCTGAGTCTGGTTGACCCATACCAAACTGTCATTAAACAGACTATCGCTTTGGGGGTATCTCTATATGGTGTTACTGCTCGGTATGCCGAACTGGAAAAAGCGGCATTTCGTGCTTCACGTGCATTTAAAACATACGGCGCCACAAATGATTTTGAAAAACACGCAAAGCATCTCAAAGAGGTTGTAACCAAGAATGGAGCCGGGGATTATGCAAAATCTATGGGAGTGCTTGCTGATATGCGTCGGAAAGCACCGGCTCTGACAGATTCGGATTTTAATTTTGCAATTGATACAGCGAAAGACGCCTCGGCAGTCAGAGGTACAAGTTATGAAGATTCCCTAGAACACATTTTGACCCTGATGAATCAGGAGCAAGTCTCTTTGCAAGAACTGCAAGAAGCGGGTATCGAGATCACAACGGAAAACAAAAACCAGATTGAGCAATTGAATAACATAGCCAATCTGGAACAGCGAAATGCGGTATTAAAAAAACTGTGGGCAAAGAGTGTGCGAGGCGCCGCCGAGGAAGAAGTCAAAACCATTGCCGAAGTATATGAACGCTTGGGAAATATGATTAAAAACATGTGGACGAACATTGGAGAGATGCTTGCTCCACTCGCAAAAGCGTTTTTTAAGATCGGACAGTTTGTAATGAATATGGTGGACGGTTTCATTCAGCCATTCATGAAGTTTGCCGCGATTGTTGGAAAAATATTTAATCCGCTGATTTCGGCATTGGATACATCGGAAAGGTTTGCGAAGGGGCTGGGAACGGCTCTGGCTTTTGTCGCAACGTGGCTTGCCAAAGGAATTATCGTGCAAGGTATAATGGCGATTGTTTCTGCACTGAGCGCAATATTTTCTCCCATTGGTCTGCTCATTGCTGGGCTGACGTTTATCATGTCCTATTGGAAAGAGATTTGTGAAGGATTCAAAGAAGGTATTGGTTCGGAAAATCTTAAAGTGTTGCACAACGTACTCAAGAATATTTGGCAGGCGTTAAAGAAAGGTACAAAAGCGATTATCGAATGGTGTACGCAATGGAAGGTGTTTGAGAAAATCGGTGCGGCTGTTAAAACGGTTTTCACGGTCATAGGAAATATGATCACCACCATAGCACAAGCGGTAATAGGTATCATTGATTGGATGATGGAAAGGATTTCGGACATTGGCGAGGCATTGGAAAATGTACCTTTCCTCAGTTGGTACGGATCGTACATGAAGGGCTTTGCGAATACGTGGAAAATGACGAAAGCGTGGCTCACAAGTACACCAGAAGAAGAGGCAAAGAACGAAGAAAAGAAAAAGAAGAAAAAGGAGTTTGTCGACCCACGTTTAAAGTTTGACACGTCGTTTGAAAGTGCGGCATCAATGAATCAGCGAATTCAAAAGAGCATACTTTCAAAGAGTAGCCCGCAAGTTCGTATGTGTGAATACTTGTCTTCAATTAGTGAAACAGTTAAAATATTGAAAAACGGACAAGACAAACAGAATGAAATGGTCGGTCAAGAAGTCAAATCCGCTGCTGAAACCGCCAAGAATACCAAAGCGGAGCCGGTAGCGACGTTGGCATAAGGAGCAACACATGAGTTTAAATGCTGAAAACCTGAACAATCGATTTCTCTTTTCCAGCCACATTCTCGGTGCAGCAGGCGATGCCGGTGTAGATGGCGGAGAAGGTGGCACCGGGGGAGAAGACGGTGGCGGAGACGGGGGGGGCAGTGGTACCAGTTCTTCTGGTGGAACTTACGAAGGTGGGGGGGGAGACTATGATTCTGAGGAAACTGGTGGAATTAAGCGATACACTCCATTCGACGCAAACGAAGTCTTTGCGACTGTTTCGGAGAACTTTGAGTTGCATAATGGCACAGCAACGGTACAAGTGCGTTGCGCGTGGAACTTGCGGTATCAAGTAGTCCAAGAATTTCTGGAGGGCGGAGAGAATAACGAGCCGACCGATCATCCGTTCTGGAACAGTTTTAATCTACAGGGAACGCCGATGGTTGCAACGTCTGTTCGTATCGAGCCGATGCAAACGAAATACTCTGCCAACGGACAAACTATAGTGTACCCATTTGCGCTAATTACTTTGAGCTATGCAATGATGGCAACAGAAGTAAAGGTTGAATCAACGAACCAATATTTAACCATTGCACCGAACAATTTGTATTGGGAAGTAAACGGTGAGATGATTGCCGTTGCTCCGGAGGAAGCTCCCGGCGTGCGCTTGGCAAGTTATGACTTGACCCTTTCGCATCCTCACATTCAATGCGTTGACCCAAACGGAGTTCCGCTTCAGCAGTATGAAGGATACTGCAACGAGGAGGCAATTTCTGTAACTCACAACGGTGTCAAGTTACATTTTGAACCGCAAACGCTGCTATGCACGGCGCCGTCCATTAGCGCTGGTGCGAACTTGTTTGGCTCTGGATTTAATAATATTTCCGTGCGGTTATCTTATAACCCGATTGGTCATAACGAGTTTTTTAATCCATTGCAGGGGAAAGATAAAGAAATTGCAGACATCACGGCGCACAAAGTGAAAATGTACAAACACATAGGAGGCACGGAGGAAGAGGAAGAGGAAGACGAGGAGGACAAGAACAAGGATAAGGACGATACCACTAATGACGATGAAAATGGTGGTGACGACAATAACGAAAACGAAGATAATGAAAACGAAGACGGCGACGAAGAAGGTAAGGAAGATGAAAAAAAGGAGCCGCTTGTTACCGGAGAGTTCCAGCGCGTTTTGATATACCCGACACGAGAGTTTATTCCGCTGTTCAAAGCATTTAAGTTGCACGTAGACGGTGAGGGAGATGGAGACGGAGCCGATCCTGATGGAACAACCGGGACGCCAGAATATAATCCTGATGATTGTCTGGGAGAGTATGACCCGGATAAAGATAAGCCGGATGAACCGCCAGAAGATACGCCGGTGGACGGAGATTGATAAACCGTATGTGGAGTTGAAATGGGAATTGATAATATCCAGCATTTAAAGAAGGGCGACAGACTTAAGGCGTCAACAGTCAATGCGATTGTTGACCACCTTAAGAATAACCCTACTCCAACCACAAAAACTGGTGGCATCCAGAATATTAGGCAGCAGACGCTGTTTTATACGAAGGTCGACATTCCGGCATACTCGATATTTCCCCTGATTTCCAATGCCGATTCTACCGAAAACACGTTTTATTCAAAGTATACTGTCGAACAGTATAATGCCGCAAATGCGTGTCTTTATATTCCGGGGTATTTTGGAACCAACGGGCGGTTTCCTATTCCAGCAAATTCGCAGTTTTATGGAACGTTGTTAAACCGGGATTTTGACTCTCCCATTAAAGTATGCGACTACGAAAAAGGGAAAACCCAATGCGGTTTCATGAATGAAAGCTGGGAGGCTTCTGTTCATTCATACGGTCTTATTTTGAATGGGAAAGCCCCTCACTCGCAAGGCTGTTGCTACGCACGTTTAGCGCGCACGGGCGATATGTTTCTGTTAGAGTTGCAGGACGACATCCCTGAGTGCGTCGTTACCCATGACAATATTTGTGTTACCTGTGGCAAGGCGTGGGTGCTAACACGAAAATTCAATAATGGGCTACTGGCATCTTGCAGCTGTTATGTGGAAAGCGACAACGGCTCGTCTTGCGACGCTCTGGAACGGGTGCGAGAACTGGGCGAGTATGTTTACAACCGGCATAAAAAGAAGTATAAGGCGAAGGACGCCGACGGTAACATTATTCCATACTTAGGAATCCGAGATAACTACGGAACCATCTGGCTTGAAAATTTTTGGGGGGGCGACGAGCATAAGGTCAAATTTGTACGGTGCAATGCCGGGTATACCGATCATGACAACGTGCGCGAGTTCGTCGATTACTATCAGGAAGCCGATCCCACAGCTTACGAGGAAGACAATAAAATCGAAGCGACGATTGCTCCATACCTACAAATTGAAGCAATTCAGACCGGCGGGGTGTACCGTGCCGAGTTCATCTCTGACTACGAGCGCTGGTTTATAACTGACGGTATTTGTACCGACTACGTTTCTCCGTGGGCGCCAGTTCGGATTCAACACGTGTCCGGCGTGGGTGGCACGACGGTATTGTCAGGGAACTTTACCGATACCGGCGTTTTATATTCGACGGACGACACCATTATCGAGGGCTACTACGACGCATCCCTGTCCTCTATTTCGGCGGAAAATGCGTTTGAACGAGAACCTAAATTTGGTCTGACCAAGCTGCCAAACAGTACGCAAGCCATAATTACATTTAGCGACATGGTGTTAAAGACAAACGCCGAAGGGTATGTTTGTTTTGTGGTTTGGGCTCGTGACCCGGTGTCCTGTTCCAACTCGGCATACCGCCTGCTATTTTATGTTCACGCACATAATATTGTGCCGACGTTTACGTGGTCAAACGATTTGAAACGACCGGAAGACCCGACCGTTTGGGATACAACCAGAATCTTTGAGTGCAACAGTGAGTTCAGCGGAACGAAGTGCATCGGCACGGTGGACGACGCGAACGATTCCGAACTAAAAGTCGATGTCGTAACCATTCTAGGCAACGCCGACAACTTGAAACAATACTCGTTTACCATTGATTCGGAGAAAAAGGTTTATCTGAATTACGAGGTAACCCAAAACAAGCCGTGCGGAGCCACAATCGTATTTAAAGTTGACGATGGACATCAGTACAAAGCGGAAAGCGGAGAGTATGTGGAATACCATCTCACGATTCACGGCAAAGAGAGCAATACGGCGCCGGAGGTGCGTTGGCACGGCAGTAACATTACCGACGGCGGGCTTACGAAAACGATTATGTGCCAGCAGCATTCGTCCGCACGTGTTCAGCTCGGCGAAATATACGACCCGGACGATGGCGATTCCATCTCTGTGGCTGACTTGGCATACAACCAGACGTGGGATGGCAGTTCCGGCAACGGCACGTTTACGATTGAAATCACTAGGGACAAGGGCGTGTTTGCGAACTACAATATGTCGTCCGACAGTACCGGAACCCTTTATGCGCATTTCAAAGTCGACGACGGCTACATGAATGACACAGATTTTTCGTCGTATGGAAACTATAAAACTTACACTGTAGCGTTGCAAGTAAAAGCTGACACGGAAACCAGCAATTTAATGCTGTCCGTTTCCGAAACCGAAATCCGGCTAAAGGTCGGCGATTCGTTTGCAAAGACAATAGCTAACGTTTCTTTTACCGGCGGTGGAACGCACACGTATGACTTAGTGCTGATTGACCGAGAATCGCTGAGTTATGGTTGCATTGAAAACATGAAACTGACCCAAAACGGAAATCAAATCAGCGCTCATGGAACTGCGGTCGCCGTTGGAGAGGAAATAATCAAATACGTCGTTACCGACGAAAACGGAAAAACGAAAACGGCACAACTTAAGATTATCGTTACGGAAGAATAATGGACGTCAAAAAGCTGGGAAGAATTGTCGGCTGTTGCGGTGATTGTTCCATCTTAAACAGGGGCAACGCTTGCACCCGTTCCGATTTTGAGCGCATCTTTCAGTTTAGTGGGGACTATAGGTTTGCCACGCCGGAGGAGGGGGCGCGTTGCCAGCCGTGTTTCCAAAATCGGTGCGATTTGGAGCTTGTTGACGAACGCACGTTGTTTGGGAAGGACAACTACGCATTGCGTCTCAACCCGCACGTCTATTTGAATACCATCGAGACAAACATCTTGCCCGAAGTAACCATTCAGGAACAATATGAGTTTTTGATTGGGGAGCATAAAATCGTCGGCACGTTTAAAAGCGTGGTGCAGAACGAAAAGCTCATAGAGGGACGCTACTACGAGGACGATCTGTCGAACAATCAGGAAAACCCTGTTGTTGAAATTAAGTTTGACGAAAAAGTTGTTTATACGAGTCGTTGCAATGTGCTATTTCCCACTATTGGAAACGCTGGTTTTTTGGCTGGCACAGACCTTCGGAAATATTATTACGTATGGCTGTATGGGTGGGGACAGGTTGTTCATTATATCATACGGCGAAACGGGTGGGTTTATTATTATCTCTGTGCATTGTACGACAATGTTGACAGACTGATTTATATCGGAAAGTGGTATGAGGGAGAGTCAAACGTCGAATCCCCCGTGCGTTTTAAATACCATTGGTCTTGCTCTAGCCCTCGCGCCGTTCTGTTTTTCGGGGATGCCCAAAACATCGACTGGGTAAATCCGGACGAAACATACTGGGGCAATGCAGATTATTACTATACCGGGCGTACTGACGGCGAAGATTGCGGTGGCTTTATCGACGTATGGAAACCGGACAAATGGTGGCTACTTACTCCGTGGCAGCCATATAAAAGTATGGCGGAATTGTACCATGACGCCACCGACGACAATATGCTGGAATTTCTAAAACAGCAGTATACGCAGTTCTATCGGGATAAAGAGGAAGCGGAACATTGCAGTTGCCCGATGGCGTCGGACTTTATTTTTCGAGGATTTGTCAGAGATATCGGTATGACCGACCACCATGAAGACCCCCGGCATCTCGGCTCGCGATACTCGCAGTACCGTCGGCAGCTATTGGATACGGGTAGGTTCCAAGCGCTCTCCGAAAAGCTCGCGATTCAGATGCACGGGTTCAAAAAATCATCGAATGGCACACCGGGCGCACTTGGTTGGCAAGCTCATATCTGGAGGTATTCAGACCCGAATGATCCGAACACCCCATTGGTTCTTGATAAAGACTTAGTAACAGAAGACATCCCCGGTTTAAAAGAAGCCATTGATAACAACGAGATGGATGTCAGCAAATACATCAATGATTACATTAATTCGCTCCCTGACGGCACTAGCTATGTTATCCAGTGGTTCAACGGAAGCGGAATACGGTATGATTATAGCAATTTGGAAAAATTCAAACTCAATGCCGTCTACGGAGAAAACAATCTTTACTTTCAAAAGATACCTGCCGTTTCTGTCATGTTCGACAGCGCACCGGACTACAGTGGAACGGATAAGTATGGCAACAAGAATTACAACTTTGGTTGTTACCAAAAATCAAAAGTATTGCACGATGATTGGGCGAATGGAGTAGTGAAATGGGAAGTGGGAGAATACAACATGGGCGACAACCCAGAAGCAAAGTGGATTCTGAACCACGATACCATTGACTATATCGAATTAACCAGCGCGGAATTGTCCTTGCGAACAGGAATCATTGCCCCCTATTTGTACGGACGAATCGGGTATGGAAAAACCTATCAATGTAACATACCGGAAGACTATGCGGGAGTGGGTGGCGTTGTTCAGGACGAATCGTGGAATGAGGTGTGGCTTTCCGTCAATCTCAGCACGATTATGACAGACATTGAAATCAGTATTTCTCCAAAGTATGGTCAGGTTGAGATTAAAAAAGACTACTACCCGTATAAAATTATTTACACAGCTCCGGAGTATAAAACCGACGGACGAAATAATCCGAAACACGACTTCTTTGAATATGCTTTGACAGACCGGTTTGGGGCAAAGAGCCGTGCCGTCGTTACTATTTGCCTCGATAAAAACGGGAGCAACCAAGAAACGACAATTCAGTCTGACAGTAGTATGGGAAGTGAACTCCCCGACGACCGGTTGGATTACGACATTATCTGTCGGGTAACACTTAAATTCAGCAACAGCTTGCTGCAAGCGACGTCAGACGCCGGGTGTCAATTGTTTTATGTTCACGACGGAACAATGCTGAGTGTGGAACAACTCTACGGCAAAACGGCAACGTACATGAAACAACTGGATAAAAAAGACGGGAACGACGATCCTATACGGCAACTGAAGTCTGCGGACGGACAGGAGCAGGATGAAATTTCCGTTACATTTTCCGCGCCGGACGAAGCCGGTGATTGTCTAACGCACGACGTCTTTAACATAATGATTGACGAATCGGCGGAAGGGACTCTCAAGAATATTGAATACATCGAAGCCGAGTGTGATATCTACTATAACTTCATTGGCATTGACTACCCCACGTACAACTACATTACGGACATCAACTATTTGGGCAGTAAAACACTGATTCTCAAACCGGCGACTCCGTTGGCGTGTAATTGCCCGACTGACACGGCGGGGCATCCGGGCGACGGTACGTTTTTCAATACCGGACGGATTGAATACGAATATAAAAACCATTGGAATGAAGATCAGGTAGTAGACATTGGCTTTTACATCGACCCGTACATTCGCTGCTACCGCTACACGAGCCATGACCCGGAGAATCCTGAATCTGGTCTGCACCGGTACATTAAGAGTTTGACCATACATTACGAGGGTGGGGAAACAAAAAATATTCCAGCATGTGAGGACGAATAATGAATTGCGATTTGGAATGGTCTGACGAATCCGGCGGTTGGAAGTGCAAGCGTTGTGGTAGTATTTATAAAACGCCGAAAGATCGTGAGGTGTTAGCGGAATGCAAAGCTGCAACCAAGCTGGTGCAAATGGTAAATTATGCACGTGCGGTATACACCCATGTCTCAACCGGATTTCAGAACCGCTCTGACGAACAGGTCAACGACCTCTTGACGATTTGTCGACAATGCGAAAACTATAATGCCCATGCTAGAATATGCCGAATTTGCGGCTGCCGTTGTACGGGGGGAGCGTTTGCCTACGTCAACAAACTGCGAATGAACAGTCAACATTGCCCACGAGGAAAATGGTGAAACGCTTGAGTTGTTGCAAATAGTGCAACTACTGCAAAAAATGCAACAGTCGCCGGGCTATTACCCTTATTTGCAGTAATTTAAGGTAGTATACTATTCTTGTAGATTAATATGGACGATTGAAAAAGACTTAACGATAGAAATCCATCCTCCCGACACCAATGTCGGGAAGATTCTTTTATTTGGAAGTAAATAGGGGTTATGGAACCTCCCACCCTAATTCTTCCAGTTGGTTTAACGCTATGAGCTTTAACCGATTTTCGGCATCGTCAGCTTTGCATAGACCTTGTAAGAGTTGTTTTTGGACGTCTTCATTAAACCTCTCTTTTTGCTTGATGTAATTTCTTTCCTTCCATTTATCTAATGTATCGATGGCTATTTCTTTTAAGCTGATATATGATACATAAGAATAATGTTTGATAAAAGGATGTCCACAGTTCGGGTACAATACGCAATAATCAGATTGATTTCTAGTATTATTATCATAAGTCATGATAGCTGCAACAACAACCAGTTCATTATCAGAACTTCTACGGTATTTATTCGTAACTAATACCATCAGATGACGGCTATCAACGAGCATTGGAGCCATTCTATTCATATATTCTGGCTCGCACTTAAATGTATCGCCTAATTCCCACATGCGTTTACCAGACAGTTCAGTTCGTTCTTAACTTGCACATTTTCACGGTAAAATGGAATATTGTCTGTCTGGTTATTTACAGAGAATAATTCATCAGCTGTTATTTCTGTTGTAGTTCCATTCTTGTAGAAAGCGTTCCACTCGTTCAAATTGTGTAAATACTCTACAAATGAATTGTCGGAACTAAACTCGTTAAATCTATTGAGAATCTTATCCAGTATTTTTTCATTTGCGGTGGATAGATACCCCATATCAGGTGAATTAACGACAGTAACGGTTTTCTCGGGAGAAGTTGCGTCAGTTTGAATATACAGTTGCCAAGTTGTGGATTGAGAATCTTTGCCCATTAGCAACGAATGAGTAATCTGCAAGCCAAATCCCTCGTCGCAAACGTACAACGCATCTCCTGTAAGAGAATATCCACGCTCCAATAAAAAGTCTCTCTCTGCCAAATAAAGCAGATTAAGAATCTTGGCACAGGGGAGACTGCCGCCTGTTCGATTGAGCAAATAGGCAGTAACTGCTAATGTTTTATTAAAATCAAATATGTCTTGCATGATTTTACCTCGTAATAATATTATACGGATAAATAACCGAAAATCAACAACAAAATCATACAAATCCCCAAAAATTTTTGCCAAAAATTTTCCGGTTGGTTAATTTAGACTGTTTGTACTGTTTGTATTTATGCCCTCTTATCTGCAAATTTTGGTATTGTATTTGGTATTTTGTAGGGACAAAAAGGGATAATTTCGCCCCGATTCTCCCTTATTCTCCCTTATTCTCCCTTTGCTCCCAGTAGGGGACAATCGTGTTCGTTCGTGTTCATTCGTGCGAATCGCTTTATTCGCTTTATTCGCTTTATTCGCGTTTGCATATTTTCCCTGCCAGTATGGCTCCTCTGTTGCATTTTTTCCCCGTGAGTTATTGTTCCCACCATCCTTTTTCCTGCTCTGCGGCTATGCGTTGCGACACTTCGGCGGCTGAATGATCGTAAATTCGAGCCAGATTGGGCGACAAATGCCCGGCAACCTTGCTGGCGATGTCAATGCCATACTTTGCAGACAGGGCGGAATAGGCTGCATGTCGCAACTGGTATGGCGACCAGCTTTGGATATTTGGATTTGTTGCAATAGCTTTCAAAACAGCGCGTCGAACTGTACGATCATATAAATCTACGGTTATGAAATCGTTGTATTGTAAAAGTCGACGAGATGCACGTTCTTCATCACGCTTACGTTGTGAAGGAGTTAGCGGAGTTTTACGTTTTTGGCGTTGGACTGCCCATTGTTCTAGCATAACCTGACGAGCTGTGAAAACGAATTCATCGGAACGTCTGCCAACGCAATGGCGAAGCAATATTTCAGTTTCGGCGGCAGCGAATGCTATGTGTCGTCTGACGCCATGTCTTTCTATTTTATTCTTGGCTTTGTCGACTATGGCTGTTCCGTCTTGCTGGAAGAATATGTCGCCAATCTTCAAATTGCAGACTTCCGAAGGGCGCATACATGTGGCTCGTTGGATGAGAACCATATCCCGAATGCTGGGCGTGAGGAACGGCAGTGTGGCGATAACATCGCAGTCTCTCGCCGCTGAACGTGGAGGTCGTTCGGGTAACCCGCAGCCCGATGCAGCCGTTAATCCGGGGAAGAGTCGAATCGAATCACGGAATACGGGCGATAGTAAACCGTTATTAATTCCCCAAGTTAGAATCCGTTTAAATGCTTTCATGATGGAGTTAACATATCGCCGAGACCATTGACGCTTATATGTTTTTCCAGTTTCGTCCGTTCTTACCAGAGGGGCTATTTCAATTAAATATTTCTGGTATAATACAAGTATTGCCATTGAGAAATCGTCGAGCGAGAACGGGGCAAACCTTTCTCTGGCATACCGTATGGCGTATTGTTCGAGAAGGCGGTCTTGGTTCAGAACTCCGCATAAAAAAGCTTGCGTGTAAGCAGTGTAAAGTTGCTCCGAGCTATGTTGAGATTGTGGTGGGTCTGGCTGCGGATTACCAGCATAAAACTGTTGAACGAGTTTGACATAATTTTGCTCGGCTTCCAAAGATCCCCAGCGACCAAGTGAATACACCCGACGAACGCCATCAATGTTAATAATGCACCTTGCCGTATCGCGGCAGGAGCCGTCCTGTGCAACAGGACGCCGTTGTCGTAAAAGTTTAGAGATTGAGCGTGCCATAACCTTTTTGTGAACCACGGTTCACAGATTAAGTTTTAGTTGCCACACCAAGCACGTTCTCAATAGCGTTTTAGCCCTTAAAAACAAGGGCTATCGCAATATCCGAGGTCGGATTCGAACCGACGACCTTCGGTTTAGGAAACCGGCGCTCTATCCTCTGAGCTACTCAGACAACCCGGAATTTTCATTCCTTAATACAATATATATTTACCACAAACTCCGATTTTAGCAAGGAGGGGAAGGGCAATTAGCAATTGTCAATTAGCAATTAGCAATTGAAGAAGCGCTAAGTAGTTAGTGGTAAGCGCTAAGTTAGATGAACGCTTGCGTCCTAACCACTAACCACTAAAAACTTACCACTCCCTATTCCCTGCTCCCTACTCCCTAGTAAATGTATTCACAGAATCGTAATCGCACTGTCGTTATCGGCGGGGGTCTGGCGGGATTAAGCGCAGCGTGGAATGCGGCGCGAGCCGGTCAGAGCGTCGTTGTATTGGAACGGTCGCCGTATCTGGGCGGACGGTGCGCGTCGTTTTACGATTTGCCGACTATGCGTTGGCTGGACAACTGTCCGCACGTGTTTCTGGACTGCTGCGACGGCGTGAGGGATTTCTTTACTCAAACCGGGTTGATTGAGTACTGGAAGCCGGAACGAGAGTTCTATTTTTATCCGCCCGGCAAACCGGCAACAGTCGCGCCGCGTCCGTTTAAAGAATCAGACCGGCTGCCAAGCATACTGCGTCTGGCGCCCGCCTTGCGGAGTTTGAACTATCTATCGCGAAAAGAGCGGCTGAGAATTGCTTTTGACATGCTGGCCATTTCGCGGCAAAAGACGTTTGACGGCTCGTTCGGTCAGTGGCTGGACGAACGTAAAACATCGGCGTCCATTCGGACGCTGTTCTACGAGCCAATTGTATTAAGCGCTCTTTCCTGCTCGCTTGACCGTCCATGTTACGAAATGGTTCGGAAGGTTTTCGTCTGCTCTTTCTTTGAGGGACGAAACCGCTGGAACTGTTCTTTGCCAACGGTTCCGCTTCAGGAACTGTATGACGTTAAATTGGCAGCGGCGCTGCAAGAGCGCGGAGTGGAAATCCGCCGAAACTGTACGGTCGCGGAACTGGAACGAGGCAAAAATCGCATTCGAGTTGTGAAGCTGTCAACCGGTGAACGGATTCTGGCTGAGAAATTCATCCTGGCGACAAACTTCTCAGCGGCGCAAAAGCTATTTTCCCCGCTTGCTCCGTTAGCGGACTCGTATCAGACGGAATCCATTTCCTGCGTTCATTTCTGGACGGATTCGCCGTTTCTGCCTACGCCGCATGGAATCTTTCCGAATCGGACGATTCAGTGGATTTTCTCCGGCGAGAAAGACGAGGTGGGATGCTATTATCGCGGCGTCGTTTCTGGAACAAACAACTGGCAGGAACGAAAGAACGGGTTCAAATCCCAGGTTCGTCAGGAGTTGGCGGAAATTAACCCGGAAGCTAAAATCTTGAGATTGGAAACGACGCACTGGCAGGACGCCGTTTGCGTCCCGTCTGTTGAATGGATGAAAGCAAGACAGCGCTGGTTTGAACAGACGCCTCTGCCGGAGAATCTTGAACTTGCCGGCGACTGGACGAATCTTGACTGGCCGTCGACAATGGAAGCGGCGGTGGGGGCAATTAGTAATTAGCAATTAGCAATTGTCAATTAGCAATTGTCAATTAGCAATTGTCAATTAGCAATTGGCGCAAGCGTTGTTTAAATAAAAAAAACGGGAGCTTTGCTCCCGCTTTCTGTAAACGTTACACTTTATAATTGCTAACTATTTCTTGACGGCTTTCTTTCGCCAGTAGAGAATACCGGCTGCGCCGAGAATCATCAGCGCCCAGGTTGACGGTTCGGGGATTACGTAAGACGTAAGGTAAAGATTACCGCCTGCGCCAACAAGATTAAACGGACCAGCGTTGCGTAGCAAATACGTATAATCGCCATCCGCTACATTAGCGCCCTCGATAAGCAGGTACCAGCACTTATATACCGCCCAAGAGCCTTCATCGCCCTTAAGAAACTCAAGGGCAATGAGACCACTATCGCTGGGATCGAACACAAACGACCCGTCGCTAATAGACAATACGTCGTGATGGTCAACGTCCTCTTTGTTGCCGGGGAAAGTTCCGAACTCAAACAGCGCGGTTCCGGAGTCTTCAATTTGCACGTCCCCGATAACAAAGGCTTTACCGATAAGATCAGCATCCTCAAAGGAACCGGGGGAGAAAACGCCTTCATCTACTTCCAAGGACGCATCTACATAACCGGCGAAATCCACCCGACCAGAGGAAATAACGAAGCTCTCAGCTTGCACTAACCCTTCAGCCGCGGCGACAACTTGCAATACGCCATCGCCGGTTTTCTCAACAACGCCATTGCCAAGAACCTGCAACTGGCTTTCTTCCATCGTTAGCTGTCGCGTTTTCGTTTCCGTATTCAATTCGAGCATAGTAGCGTTTTCTGTTTTCTTTTCCAACGTAAATACGCCGGAATAATCTTCTATTTCGTCGAACTGAACGGTCAGTTTGCCGTCGTTGCTGATCGTCGTCTGGTTGAAACGAAAATGGTTTGTCGTATCCGGGGTTTCTGTTCCAGGAAGGAACTCTCTCCCGTAAACGGTAACGTCCGCCGCGCTGATTGACGTGGAACCGGCATAAATGCCGCCATTGAACGTATAAACGCCATTGCCTACAAACGACAATTCATCCTTGCAGTAAAGATCGTTCGCTAAAGCTTCGCCCAGCGTCGATTCATCTCCCGTAGCGACATTGTTGAAAAAGTTGGCTTGCGATGGGTCGTCTTGAATAACCGTGCCGTCAAAGACGATGCCGCCGCCCGATTGGTAAATCGCGCCGCCGTTAATCGCCTTGTTATTTTTAATAGATAAAACACTATTAGATGTAAAATTAATGTCGCTATTAGCGTCGTTGTAAATCGCGCCGCCCTTGCCGTTTTCGGCGTAATTTCGATTGATAACAAGTTCGTCTATAGCATTAAAAGTCAAGTCGCCGATTTCTGTCGCGTCCACGGCGGCGGTTCGGTAAATAGCCCCGCCGGAACCGCTATTTGCTATGTTGTCTGTAATAGCAAGATTATTCAAGGCGTTAAACGTCGTTGACCCGCCGGATGTGGCAACCTCGTAAATCGCGCCGCCATTTTCTCCAGCCACATTATATTTAAAGTTAAGGTGAGTTCCTACGATTAAATTCTTTTTTGACTCGAGATAAATCGCGCCGCCATTCTCGCTGGCAGTATTATTGCCAAATTCCAGGGAAATGCATTCCAGGTTGAAATCATAAGCAGGCGCGGAGTTGTAAATCGCGCCGCCGCTTATACCAGCCTGGTTTTGTTGAAAACTCATTGTGCCAAAGGAAATTAAGTCAATCTCGGCGTTAGCGTTATAAATAGCCCCGCCGGAACCGCCTGCCTTATTGCGGGAAACAGTTACCGTGCCGTTGTCGTGATTTCCCTGGATAGAAAGCAACGCATTACTAGCGGCGGAGGAGACATTATAAATCGCGCCGCCGTCGCCGGTAGCGAAATTGTTTTCAAAAGATATTTTTCCAAGGGTAGAACCTTCCTGCGAGTTCATAGCGATCCGCAACTGTTTTGCAGTGGAATAAATCGCCCCGCCTTTGCAGCCATCTGTGTTCCAGATAGGAGAGCTTTCACTAGCGCCAAGAGTGTAACCAGCATAGTTATTACTAATAGTTAAGCTGCTGTTTACAGCGGCAATTGAGATAACATTTTCAGCTGAATTACCGTTGTAATCGCCGCTATAAATGGCGCCGCCGTTGCCGGCTGGAGCGTAACTTCGTTTAACTGTTAACTCTTCGACAGCTTTAATATCCATGCTGGCGCCTTCGTTGTAAACTACCCCGCCGGAACCGGTATTTGCGAAGCTGTCTGTAGCGATGACCTTATTGCCGTCAATGGTAATCTTTGTAGTCGCTTCGCCCTGGTTATAAATCACGCCGCCGCTAATCTGCGCGGTATTCTCATCAATAATCACGCTTCTAGCTTTAGCTTCAAGAGTTACGTTAGAGCCAACGCTGTAAATAGCGCCGCCGGAACCAGAAGTTGCTTGATTACTAATCAGGTTTACACTGTGCCCGGTAGAGGCGATCTTAACGGTAGCGATGCCATCGTCGTTGCCGGAGCAGTCGTTATAAATCGCGCCGCCGTTATTTGCGGTATTAGCGCTAATTTTGGCAAGACCTGTGGAGGACTGGAGCAATACCGAAGCGCCTTTGTTGTAAATAACTCCGCCGTCGCCGTCAGCGCTGTTGGATGTAATGGTCAACACGCCTCTTTGATCGCTTGAAATATTGGAATTACTGTATAATGCAACTGTTTTCTCATAGCTGTTCTCGCCGGAATCGTTATAAATCACGCCGCCATCGGAGCCAGCGGAGTTACCATTAACGTACATTTCCTTATTTGTCGCGATGAGGGTTATGCTTCCATTGCCTTCTTTGAAAATCGCCCCGCCGGAACCAGTGAGGGCTTCGTTATTCGTCAAGCTTAATTTCCTACCGGCTGTGATCTTAATATCGCCGCTTGAATCGCTATACATAAAACCGCCGGAATTGGCTGTGTTCGAAGAAATACGCAGGATGTCTGACTCATTCGTGGAGGTTGCGGTAAGGGAAACGTCGCCGTTGCCGGTAGAGTAAATCGCCCCTCCTCTGTCACTCGCTCTATTTGATTGAATCTCGAGAGTTGCGCTCTCACTGGTAAAACCAGACGTAAACGCAACAGACCCGCAAACGGCGTTAGTATTATTTTTCAATGTCAAATTTGAGTAGTTTTGATCGGTAAAGCTAAGATCTACTTTAAGCGGATGACCGTTTCCATTATCCCAGTTTCCAAAAACAAAATTAGTACTAGAAATGTCGAGAGCGCTATCTGAATTTATTTTCACATACGAATTGCTATTGCCCGAGGATATAACCCCCTTCATACTATAAAATGAAGCGTTTTTCAAATTAAGTGTGAGGAAATTGTTCTCGCCGGAATCCATGTGCAAAAAAATCTCTCTTCTGCCGTTACCGCCTTGATATTGCAGATTAGTTAAGTTTAAGGTTGCATTGTCCGTTTTATTGTTAAACCTAAACCCATAGCTATCCCCAACGGTGGTTAAATCAATGGAAACGTAAGCGTACTTGGGTTTAATTGTAAAATCAGCGCCGCCGGGAATGGTAAATGTAGCGCCATGCCTCGCGCCATAATCAGCCTCCACATAGTCGCCAACGGCAAGGGAGGGGTCGCCCTGCGTAAGTACCTTGGTTACACGGTCATCTGAGACGATCGGGTTCCCCCCATCCTTACTGTAACGGGCAAGTTGCGCGTACAGGCTAGAGCTTGTCGCGAGCGCGGCTCCGAAGGCAGTCAAAGCGATAACGATTGTTAAAACGCGAGACATCTTGAAACGCGTTGAACGGAATGCAGGAATAAAATTCATGATGTGAATCACTATAAAAGTGTAAAAAGGGTTATTAGGAGCGAGAAGTTGACGCGAGGCGCGTCTCTTCGGCTTCGCTCCTAAGCGCTTATCAGCAAACAATTACGACTTATCGTAACCTCTTTGCCTGGTAATAACTTATGTACCGTATATTATTATACATCAAAATTTCAAAATGAGCAGGATTTCGATGGTAAATTTTGAAAAAGTTTAAAAACCAGTGTATTACAACAGTAAATAATTCGTATTTATCAAAAAAACAGTAATATGTTCGGAAAGTTTGGAGTTTATCTGTCAGTAGTGGGCAGGGAGTAGGAGGGATTGTAAGGCGGTAGCGGTGAGACAATCGGGGAACGGAATCATGGCGCCGTCTTCTGCGGTTGCAGCGTCATTATTAACGGCATACCAATAATCCTTTTCGCTATTCCACGGAATTGCCCCGCTGTCCAATTTGCGAAGATCATAGTCTGGCAACGGCGGATTATTGATGGAATATACCGTTGGATTGGAATTTTGCGTAAAGACCGATAGATAAACCGGAACGATAACTGCAAAGGCAATAACGATTTGGCGAATAAAATTCGTCTTCATAGTGTAACGGCTAAAGGTATGGTACTACAGTAAACGACTCAATAGACGTTTAAACATCGGGGAGGGTAAAGCGATAGCCGTTACTGTGGTTATTGGATTGCTCTTCCTGGTGGAACGCATTAGAAAACGTCTACAAAAATCAAATTGAATTTTTGTACTAGTCGTTTACGTATAGAGTATTATAACCTAATATTTTAAATTGTAAAGGGCTTAACACGAAAAATTTTAAAATTTTTTCAAATTCCTTTTACAAAGTAATAATTATTCAGGCTCCGCTGAAGATATTTGACCAGAAAGAAGGCAAAAAGACGGTTGGCGAGCCGGGGTGCGTAAGCCCCCGGAAAAAGCGTGCGAACGAAGTTACGCTTTGAACTGCGCGCGTACATGGTTGAGCCCGGTTCGCGGGCGTCACGCCCGCTTTAATAAAAGAAAAACGCGAGCTTGCGCTCGCTTAAAGAAAGCGAGAGTTCCGCTTCGCTTCCCTCTCGCACTCCGATAGAATTATCGCGCGGGAGCGCGGATCGGGAGCGGCGCCTCGCCGCCGGGAACTAACGTTCCCGGCTCGCCTAACGATACTTTGCGTACTAGAGCGTGAGACATTCTAATCGTTCGCCTGACGGCGAATGCGTAATTCCGTTCGCTTCGCGAACTTCATTACCGCCTTCCATTTTTTCTGCGCCAGTACAGCAACCCGGCGGCGCCGAGAATGAGCAGCGCCCAAGTAGACGGTTCCGGAACGACTGTTACAACGTACAGGTTGCCGCCTTCGCCCAAGAGAGCAAAATGTCTGCCGTTGTATGGCCCAGTATTTTTGCCAGTTAACAGATAGGAATAGTCTTTGTCTTCAAATCCTCCGCCCTTAACAATAAGATATTTTGCGTCTTCGGTTGCCCAGGCTTCAGGATCCGGGTTATCTCCCATAAACACCAAGTCGATAAAAGAGCCAGTGGACGTATCAAACGTTCCGTCATTAATAAATGAAATAACGTCGTTCTTGCCAGCGTCATATTTGCTGAAGTTGAACTCGATTGTTCCGCCATTATTGACGAGGTCTCCATCAATAGTTACTGCGTCGTATGTTTTAACAATGGTTGTACCATCGTCAGCGTAGAATTTTACCGAGTTGTCTCCAACAGCAATGGCAGAGTCGTTACCCCAGTTCCAGGAATCAGGCGAGAAAGTCGCTCCGGCATTTACGGTAAGATCGCCTTTGAAATAGCCGTTGAAATCTACCTGACCGGAGGAAATGACAAAGCTTTCCGCGCAAATTCCACGGTCTGATGCAGCGCAATACAGTTTGAGCGTTTCGTTGCCGGTTTTTTCCAATTCAGAAATACAGGTAGTAAAATCGTAGTCATGAACTGTAACGCCATCTTTTGTGGTTTCATTTGCTTCAGCTCCGCCAATAGAACCGTAGTAAGTCGTCTCCTGCGTATTGTTGAGCGTGAGCTTTATAGAACCTAAGTCCTGACCGGGTGTAAAACCATCAGGAGTGTCAATAAATGCATTGTAAGAATACTTATCAGGGGTCAAAATTCTGATATAATGATAAGCCTTATTTCCTGTAGGTTTGTTATCTGCGCCTATTATGTCAGCATATTTAACAGGGTCGCTGCTAAGATTATTAAGGGTATGATTGTTTTGAATTATCAAATTGCCGCATTCAATATGAACAGAGCTTCCCTTGATGCCGGTTCCCTCAACGCCATTCCCCGAAATAACATAGGAGTGATCATAACGAGTTGAAGTATTATCGTCATCGGTATAGATATTTACAGCGCCCTGAAAATCATCGTTTGTATTGTAAACGAATACGGTGTCTTCGTGAATAGCTGTATAACGAACTCTCCCATTTCCCTCAACATTGCCATAGACAGGAAGAACCGCAAAAGGATGATGAGCTTCGTTGTGATCCCAGCTTTCTGAACGAATGTCCAGTTTAGCTCCTTCGGGGACGACCATTTTACAATTTTTATCAATAATGAAGTATCGATGTGAATTGTTATTGGTAACTATCGAACGAAAAGTCTTGTCCTGATTGGGGTCTGGCAAAACATTCAGTGTGCCTTTAATGCCAACAACTGAATAATTATAATCCGCTGCGGAGCCTTCAGGCACACGATTGTTAATAAACCCATTGCCAAGATAGACTTTATCCATACTTATCGCTTTAGATGGATCATAAATCGCAGTCGGTTCAGATGTCTCAACTGTTGCGGAATAGCGGATAGATAAGCGCATAGCTCTATTGCTAAAAGTGTATGCGCTATTATCAATTTCATTATCGGCATTGAAGATATTCTCTCCGATTTTATTTACGCCAACAAACAGATTAGCGCCATCAAAAGACGTCGTAGTCCTCGATCTAAGTTCCAAACTATAATTTGTATCCGCGATATTACCACCATTATTTGTTGGAATCGCCAAATCTTGCATATAGCAGTCTCTGCCAGACAGTCCTCCAACAGAAATATCGGTTGCCAAAGTTCCGGAAACGGCTGTTACGAAGTATCTCAGATCATTCCAATCATAGGACGTGACTGTTTGCCACAAAACTAAATCGTTATCCGTAAAGCCGCCATAATTATTAGTCTGCGCTTGAACGGAGTTGAAAACGGGAGCAACAACAGTTAACGCGACTGCAAAAACGATTTGTCGAATAAAAAGCTTATTCATGATTGTAACGGCTAAAGGGTAGGGGTTAACAGTAAACGACTCTAATTGACGTTGTAAACATCGGGGAGGGTAAAGCGATAGCCGCTACTGTGGTTATTGGATTGCTCTTCCTGGTGGAACGCGTAAGAAACGTTTACAAAAATCAAAGTCAATTTTTGTTTAGTCGTTTACTTGTTTAAGAATATTATAACTAATATTTTAAATTGTGAAGCGCTTGAAATAAAAATTTTTAAAAATTTTTTCCCACTTTTGTTTGAGAAGTAATAATTATACTAGCGCGGCATTGGGAACTGAATGTATATAAACTGTTTTTTCAGAAAATATAGCATAAATCATCTCAGAAAAAGATATTTGTAGCTATATGTCAGAAAAAATGAATTGTTTTGAGACTCAACTTGTCAGCCATCATTGACAAATAATATTTCTGTCGAGAATCGTAATGCTTGGACGCGCAGAGACGTTTGTCAAACTGCGAAAAATAGCTCTACTCTATTTTTCTGTTCTCCCTGTCGGGGCGACGATAACGCCGACGGATTTCAGCTGGCGGTCTGAGGACGAAGTTTCTACGCCGGTCAAGCCGACCATGAACCCGCCGTTTGTTACAAACGTCGCCGCCTTTTGCGCCGAGCCTCTGCCGGCGAAGTCGGAAACGTAGGCGTCCGTTCCAATCGTTGCGCTGCCGCTGGCGCGGGTAAACTGCAACTGAATTCCGCCGCAGCCGGCGCCGTTGTCATCGGGAACGATTCTCAGCCCGGTCAGAGCGTATCCTTCTTTCCCCAGCGCCTGCGTTTTTATGAGCGTTGTTTTCCCAATCGTTTTCCCTTTGACAAAAGACACTTTATTATTGGTCAGCGACAAATACAAGGGCGTCAAGCCGGCGACGCCGCCCTGTCTATTATAGGAGATTTCCATGCCGATAATCACGCCGCCGCCAGACGAGACGGATTCTACCAGCGTCCCTCCGGGAGTGCAAGCTGTCATCGGAGACGCAACGAGTTTCTTTTCTGCTGTTACGCCCTGAACGTACTTAAGCGTTGCAACGGCGGCGGCAATTCCCGTCGGCTTGACGGCAGGCGAATTCTCGGCGGACGCGAACCCGTCCAGCGGCGCCAACCACGTCTGCCCGACGGAAAGCGGCGTTTTGGCAACCAAATCCGGCGCGACAATCGCCTGACCGTTTGGCGCGACTATCATTCCGTCTTTGTAGTCCGTCATGGACGAGAACACCGGCGTGGACGTCTGCGTTTTAGACGCCTTGTCTGTGGGCGACGTTTTGGAGTCCGCAGATTCCGCCGGCTTTTTCTCCGCTAAAATCAACACAACGGACGGGCTGGACTTTTGGAACAGCTGCGCCGGTTTGAGTTCCCCTTCGGACTTCGCCTCGTTTTTGATTCCGTTGGCGTCCATAAGCTGAACCAGTCGTGACGCGGGAATGCACAAGCCCACGTTCGACACCTCAATTCCCGCAAGCTTTGCAGACGTAATAGCAATGACTTCCCCGGAATCGTTAAACACGGGGCCGCCGCTGACGCCCGGGTTGACGGCGGCGTCCAGCTGAACGAACTCGCCGACGAACCCGGAAATCATACCTTTGTTCATTTTGGCGGACATGCCCAGGGCGTTTAAGAACGGGTATCCGACAACCAGAACCTCGTCGCCAACGTTTTGCTTCTGACCGTTCACCGGAAGCGGGACGAGAGGAAACGAGTCGTCCGGCTTTTGGATTTTCAGAATCGCCAAATCGCACGTCGCGTCCGACGCCAACACGACCGCGGGAAAAGCCGTCTTTTTGCCGTCTGCGCCGGTAAAGATAACCGACAGGTTCGCCGCGTTTGCCGTTACATGCAGCGCGGTTGCAATACAGCCGTCTGAACTGACAACGAACCCCGTCCCCGCCGTCTTGGCGGTTTCCTGAGCGTTCCCGCCCAGCGCGAACAGGCAAACGCCCATCGCCGCTGCAAACGTCAATAACGATTTTCTCAACGCTGTCAAACCGGATATGTTAATCTTGAGTGTCATGATATTTGATATATAGTAAAAAATTGCTCATTGAGCAGGCTGGTTCCTGACGACGTTTCTTTCGGAGCGCTGGAGCAAAGCTTCTGGGGAGCGGACATTGTCCGCGATAAATATTATACGTTTTTTAGGCGGGTAATACCCGCCCCCCGGAAAATAAACGCGATCTGCCGCTCGGTAATAAAAGCGAGAGCTGCGCTCCAGCGCTCCGAAATGTCACACTTTTCTCGAATATTTTTGTTTGAGTTATTAACCTTCCACGCACCGGAACCCCAAGCGGCTATGCAGGCCGTCCGGCACGACGAAATCCCGAAAAGCCGAACGGCAGCCCCTGGCGTTGCGCCGCCAGCTGCCGCCGCGAACAATGCGGTAGACGCCGTTCTTAGGTCCTACCGGGTCTGTTACACTCCCGCCTGGATAATCGGCTTTCCAATCCTGGCACCACTCCCACACGTTCCCGTGCATGTCGTACAAGCCCCAAGCGTTGGCTTCGTAGCTGCCCACTGGCGTTGTTTTACCTACGTATTTTCCTTTGATAGTCGTCCCGCATGGATAACTTCCATCGCAGTTTGCCTTGTCTCCATTCAAAGCGTTACCCCAGAAATACGCCGTTGTACTGCCCGCCCGGCAGGCGTATTCCCATTGCGATTCCGTCGGAAGCTGAACTGACATGCCAAGTTCCAAACATTTCTTACAAAAATCCTGACAATCGTTCCAAGACACCTGTTCAACGGGTAAATCGTCGCCTTTGAAATAACTCGGATTGTTCCCCATAATCGCTTTCCATTGCTTTTGCGTAACCTCCGTTTCCATCATCCAGAAACCTTTTTTCAGCGTAACTTTATGCTGCGTTTCGTCGTCATCTCGTCCTTCTTCTGACGATGGCGCCCCCATCATGAACGTACCCGGCGGACACCATCGAAAGGCAAACTCCACGCCGTTGACTTTAACGGTCTTTCTCTCGCCCGCTTTGGTTCCCGGGACGAACAAATCGCGATTATTCGCCTCTTCTTCGCGATGTCTGCGTTCTGTTTCTTCTTTTCGGCGCTCCTCAGCTCTCTGTTCCGCATCGCGGCGTTTTAGTTCTGTTTCTTTGGCTTCTTGACGTCTGCGCTCTTCCTCAGCAATCTGTAATTCCAATCCCGATTGAAAAAGCGACTTCAACTCTTTGGCTTTCACAGAGTTCGGTTCCAGTTTCAAAACGACATCCAGCGTCGAAATAGCATTGCTGAATTCTTGATTTTTATACGAAACTATCGCCTCACTCAACAAATTTTGAATTCGCTTTAGTTTTTTCCGTTTTTCCTCTTCAATAAAGGCTTCAAAAGGATCGATTTCGTCATTCTTAGGAGACTGTGGATCGGGATCTGGAACGGGCTGAATTAGCTCTGACTGATCAAGAAGCCGTTGAATCCGATTGACCAGTTCAGTTACTGAATCTGGCGTTGGGGCGATAGCGTTACAACGGCTCAATGTAGAAAGCTGATAACAAAGAGCGTAATGCTTTGTAATATCGAACGTTCCCAGCTTGTATGGTAAAATTTGCTTTCCGAAAGTTTTCGCTGTTACGATTTCTTGCAGCATGTCGGAAGAATCGCTCGCTTCTTTCGTCCACATGACCAGGAGGACTTTACACGCTTCTATTGCCTGCGCAATTACGGTGGAATAATCCATGCTGTAGTTGATTCCAACGCGGTCGATAAAATAAGAAATGCCGCGGCGTTCGAGTTCCGCTTCAACCGGCGCAACCAGGTCGGCGTTACAGTGTCGATATGAAATAAACACGTCTCCCGTTACTAACGACGTCAATTTCGTTTCAACCGGCAAGACAATATCGCCTTCCAGCTTATAGAACGGCGTCTGTTCCTTGCCCAGTTCCATAGCGGTCTTTTCGATATTAGAACTGATATAGCTGGCGATCTGCATGACGCTGTTGCTGCGCTTTTTCATTGCGTCGAGAAGGTGAGCGGTAAACAGACCGTGCTGGCGAGCGTCCCATTCGTAAGCGCTCTGCCCTTCCTTGCAGGAATTGAGAATCGCCACGTTAGAATTGAAACCAGGAATCTGCTCTTTTCTCTTCAGAACGATGTCTTGAGCGATGTTTTCCAATGACGTCTGTTCTGAGACGGTAAACGTTTCCGTCTCGCCCCGGTCGTGAATCGTCTGGCAGCAATCCAGAATCAGACACGTATTTTTTGAATGAATTTTAGCAAGGAGTTCCTGAAGCTCGTCAAAGGGCAATCCCTGATATTCCGCTCTGTTCGCCATGACGTCCAGCGGGCAGAGAAATCGTTTGCCGTTACGGAACAAACCGTGTCCCCAGAACCCGAAAATAAACAAATCGAGTTCCTGATTCGCCAATTTATCTAAATGATCCTGAATAATATAACGGTTTGTCGGCTTGAACAGCCCCGGCTTGGCATCGGTTAAGACCATAACCTCGTTTTCGGAAAAACAGTAGTTCTGCTTGAGCGAGTCTGCCACGGCTTCCGCGTCCTGCCGGGCGTATTTCAAACCTGGCAAAATCTGGTATTCGTTGATTCCAATTAATAAAGCCTGCTTTTTCATGGGCGTAGCTGTCATGGGTATACACCTCCATAATAATTACTTTATTCTATAATTATATCAAAGAAACATGAAAACATCAACCGGGGGGAGAAGAAAAATAAGGAGAGGGGACGCTCAAATTTTAGAATTATTAGAACTCTCTCAGTTCTGCTCCTTCGTTCCGACGTAAAGCGTCGCGATTCCGAACGTCAGGGGGGTAAAGGTAACGTTTTGCCAGCCGCATTGAGCCAGCGCGTCCGCCAGTTCCTGTCCGTATGGGAACGACTCGACGCTTTGCGGCAAGTAGTTGTAGGCCTTGTACCGATTGCGCGCCAGAATCTTGCCCAGTATCGGCAGAATGTAACGGAAATAAAACAGGTACAAGCGCTTGAAGAAGAACCCCGTCGGCATGGAGAACTCCAAAATTCCCATCGTTCCACCGGGTTTGCAGACGCGGTGCATTTCCTGAATCGCCTTGGTCATGTCCGTCGTATTGCGAAGCCCAAACGCGACGGTTATCGTATCAAACGAATTGTCCTCA
Organism: Thermoguttaceae bacterium; assembly: GCA_017407125.1. Classification (GTDB taxonomy): domain Bacteria; phylum Planctomycetota; class Planctomycetia; order Pirellulales; family Thermoguttaceae; genus RUG11551. The sequence continues at coordinate 147,835 of JAFQXE010000045.1, read as the reverse complement.
AAGGGCAACGCGCAGGCATCTCCAAACTGGAGCGTAACCGGGACGGCGGGCTGTGGGATTTTCTTTTGAATCTTCTTTTCGCCAATGTCGAGCATCGGCTGGCAGAAGTCACAGCCCACGTACGCCGACGCTTTGTCTTTGTAACGGCGATAGTACTCTATAAGCAAATCCGCCGTGCCGGTGCAGACGTCCAAATAGGATCCTCCTTGCGGGATCGGGACGCGCTTTGCGGTATACTTGCGCCAGTAGACGTCCACGAACCCGGACAGAAACCGGTTCATAAAATCGTATCGCGGGGCGATGTCGGCAAACATGCCAGCCACGTTTTCCGGGGATTTGTCTACAGAGGGTTTGTCTGTCATGGTTCTTCTCCCAGTCCGGACGTAAAGGCTTCAAAGGCTTCCGACCACTGCGGCGGCACCGCCGTTCTTCCAGCGTCGCGAACCGCGCCCGGCGACTGCAAATCGGCGTTTCTGGCGTTTGTCGCCCGATACCCGGCAGGACGCAACCCCAAACTCTTGAGCGTTTGCGCCAACTCGTCTTTTGCCTTTGGATTCTTCTTCGCGTCAGCAAACATTTTCTCCCATCGACGAATAAATTCAAGCGCCTGCTCTTTTGTCCAGCCTAAGCGTTTGAGCAGCGTGTCGTCGCCGGCGTCAAGCTGATCTTTCAAATGCGCCAACGCCAGAACCGTCTGCTTTTGAGCGTACTCGACGTTGACGTCGTCCGCATCGCCCGCCGGCGGCATAGGCGGCAAATCGTCCAGCGGAGTTGTCGTTCCCAACCCGCCGCCAATCGACCCGTGAGCGCCCTCGCCGGTTTGCGTGTCGTCATTGTAATTCGAGCCGTCCATCGGGTCAGGGTTCTGCTTGCCGGAAGAATCCCCGCCAGCGCCATCGTTCCCATTTTGCGGCGTACCGCTGTCTTTCGGGTCGCCGGATCCGGACTCCGGATTCCCCTCACGTCCAGCCCCAGCGCGTTTGTTGGGATCCGTTCTGCCCGGCGCGCCATCGGAAATGACCTTGTCGCCCGCGTTCTGACCGGTTCCCTCGTTGCCGCTGTTGCCGCCTAAAGCGCCTTGATCGGACGGGGTTTGTCCGCCGTTGTTGCTGTTGCCGCGCGTTTCGGAATCCATGCCGCCGCCGTTGGCTGTCTCGCCCTTGTTGCGGCCCTTCTGTTCAGGGTCAAACGCTTTGCCGTTGTTGTCGTTGACAGTCGGATCCCCGACCGACGACGGTTGCTCGGTTCCCTCGTCCTTTTTGACGTTCTCTCCCTGCTGAATCGGTTCGCCTTCAGGGATTTCGTTGACCGGGTTGTCCTGCGTGTGCATTTCTGACTTCTGCGACCCCGCCCCCGACTTGCCCGCGTTCTTCTCGCCCTTGGTATCGAGCTGTTTATTCGGGTCTTCGCTTTCCGATCCGCCCTCGTTTTTACTGCCGACAGACGACTTGCCCGCTTTTTGTCCGGACAAATCTTCGCCTTCCCCAGGTTGACCGGAATCCTCTAAATCGCCGTCCTCAGATGTCGCAGTTTGAGGTTTGCCTGACTGCTCGCCATCTTCTCCGCCTTTATCGCCCGTACCGTCTTGAGGCTGACCGTCCTGCTGACCAGTCCCGTCTTTTTGACCTTTACCGTCTTGTTGTCCGGTTCCCTCTTGCTGACCTTCGCCGTCTTGTTGACCGTCTTGCTGCCCTTCGCCGGGCTGTGACGAATTCTGTCCGCCGGACTCCTGTTTATGCTTTAGGATTTCTTCGATAGCGTCGCCGGGATTGGAATTCGGATCAATTGGCTCGCCGGAATTTCCGCCGTCGCCGGCTTGATTTCCTTGCTGTCCGCCTTGATTGCCTTCCTGTCCCGTTTGATTTCCTTCCTGACCGGTTTGGTTGCCTTCCTGTCCAGATTGATTTCCCTCTTGACCGGCTTGGTTGCCCTCTTGTCCGCCGTCGTTTCCTTCTTGTCCAGCCTGATTGCCCTCTTGTCCGGCTTGGTTGCCTTCCTGTCCAGCTTGATTACCCTGTTCACCGCCGCCGTTCTGTTCTCCGGTTTGCTGACCGTCTTGTTGACCGTCTTGTTGCTGACCGTCTTGTTTGCCATCTTGCTTACCGCTTTGCTGTTGACCGGCGTTGTCGCCGTTTTCGGAGCCGTCTTCCTGTTCGTCTTCGGGCGAGTCCTCTTGCGGCTGACCGTCCTGATTATTGCTGTCCGTATCGGGCGAGTTGAGTCCGTCCTCGTTTTGGTCTTGAGCGTCCGGCTGCGGGTTGTTGGCGTCTTCGTTTTTCTGGTCTTCCGGATTTTGCGGCGGTTCTTCCCCCTGCTCCGTACCAATGCGGATGCAATAGTCCTCTGACCGCGTTTCGTTGGGCGCGGGCTGTTTGTTGTCCTGAACGATAATACGCCAAATGAGCGTATCGCCCTGTGACAGCTTCCATTTGTTGCAGTCCAGAGTAAACGACCTGTCGACGTTCTTTTGCGGCGCGGCGCCCGGCTTGGCGGAATACAGCGGCACGACGACTTTTTTCGACCACTGCGTCTGTCCGTCTTTGATAATACATTTCTGGAATTCCAACTCCGCCTTGCCGACGCCGAAGTCCGGATCTTGAACTCGAATCGGGAGCTTCTTTACCGATCCCGGCGGAATTGTAAGCGTCTGTTCAACGGTTTTCAGAATCACCGGCGGCTTGTCGCGAACGACAGCAACGGGATAAGAAAGCGGTTGATTCTCGTATCCCAATTCGTCAGTAAAATAAACTGACCACGACTCCTGGTCCGCCGCGTTCGTCTTTTCGTTCCAGCGAAGCGCGACGCTGCAAGATGCGTTCGTTTTATCGTCAACGTTCATTCTGTACGAACGGCCGTCCGGCTCCGTTTTGACGTACGCCTGTTTGACCGCCCGGTTTGTTTTGATTTGAATTGTTACATCCGTTCCTTCAAGAGCCTGAATCTCGGCGGAATCCGTCTGCGTTTTCGGTTCCAGACGCGTGTATTCCGGGTACTGGTATTGAATCTGCTCGATAGAAAAACTCGGTTCCGGCAAGACGGTTACTTTGTACTGCGGAGAAACCGCATCGCCGACGCTGACGCAATACGTGAAATCTTCCTGCGCCCCGATTTCGTCGTCGGGAATAGTACACGTGTAGGCGTACGCGCCCGGTTCGACGGTCATTTCTGCCCGACAGTTTGTCTTGGAACCGCTGACGGAACTCCAAATGACTTCGACGGTATCTGACTTGGAAATTCCCTTGATTTCCGCGGAAATATTGAGCTTTCGCCCCACGAGAATCTGAGCGTCGCCCGGCTCAACTTTTTGAATTCGCACCCGGGTCGGGGACTCAATCGCCGCCGTCGGCATGAACAGACGCCCGGACGACTGCCAAAAGCTCTTGGGCGACAAGACAATATACAAGCCCAACGCGGCAATCACCGCTAAAAGGATAATGCAATGACGCAACAACCGCGCGCTGTCCGTCGAGGATTCCAAGTCCGAGCGCAAGATCGTTCTTGCCGCCTGGAATTCCACCAGCTTAACCGCGGCTTCCGGCGGGGGCGCGTCCGACATCTTGAAACAGGTCAGGTTAATGAGCGCATTTTTCATGCCGGGGGACAAATCTTCAATCGTCTTGGCGACGTAAAGCGGGTTGACCCGAAACGCCAGCCAAAACCGAACGATTCGCCATAACTGCCAGACAATTGCAATCAGAAAAACGCTCAGACCCAAAATTCTAAACAGAGTTTGGTTCCCCTTCGGCAGAACCCAGGCGTCTACAACCGCAAAGACGATAATATATCCCACGCAAAAAATCAACAACAACAGAAGCGCGTTGAACACCTGGGCGTATTTCAGATGAGCAAGCGTCTGCTTTGTTGCGTCGTCGATAATATCTTGCGGAGTTTGTTGAGACATAGGGAGTAAGTTGGAAGCTATGAATAAAAAGTGGATGAAAGGCGGTAACGAAGCGACTATCAGGAGCGGAGTTACGCAGTTCGCCGAAGGCGAACAAAAAAAGTTGAACCAGGCGCCAGGTTCGCCTAACGGCGAATGCGTAATTCCGCCCGACAAGGTCGGTTCCTGATTGGAAGTGAGTAACGCCAAAACCGGCTTTTTTGGAAGCAAAACCTCATCCACTCGCCCGTGCGGCACGCACCGCTAACGCTCACTCCATTACCGCCTTCCATTCTTCCCTACTCCCTAATATACCATATTTCCCTGTTTTTCGCAAACCCGGGCTGAAAGAATTTTCTAAAATTTTCCCCTCCCTCTCTTGCATAATTATTATAGATTGCTACAATAGTCAAATTAGAGAAAGATTTTTCTTTTCTCTCTTGATTATTTATTGTAATTCGATATAATAATCAAAACGATATTAACAGAAACATAGTAATTACGAAAAACCGGGTGCGTATTCATTGAATTCGGTTTTGGATTTATACGCCTTATTTGCAAGCGCTTGGCTTTTGTCGGCTGTTTTACATTTAAATTATGTCAACCCAAACATACACTTTTCCACGAGGCATTCATCCGCCAGAGGGCAAATCTTTTGCGGAAAACAACGCGATTGAAATTCTCCCAACGCCTAAAAAACTGTTCCTGGCAGTTCAGCAGCATATCGGCGCGCCGTGCGCCCCGGTCGTCAAATTAAAGGACGAAGTCGGACCGGACGCAGTCGTCGCCTCGGCTGACGCCTTTGTTTCCGCGCCCATTCACGCGCCGTACGCTGGGACTGTTGGACGTCCCGCCAAAAAGACGCTTCCCAACGGCCGACGCGTTGCGACCGTTGCCTTGGACGTCGACCTCGATCACGCGCCCAGCGGAGAGGAAATGCTTAAACTCGTCTACGGCGGCGACTGGGAGATTCCTGCTGACTTTGACGTCAACTCGATTTTCCCCGCGGTGAAGTCCGGCGGCTTAGTCGGCATGGGCGGAGCGGCGTTTCCGACCCACGTCAAAATCGCCAAAAACGAGAAAAAGCCCATCGACACGATTCTTATCAACGGCTGCGAATGCGAACCGTACCTGACCGCTGACTATCGGCTCATGCTCGAGTTCCCTCAGCCGATTGTCGTCGGGGCGATTCTCACTGCCGCTGCCGTCGGCGCGAAGACCGTATACATCTGTATTGAAGATAACAAGCCAGTAGCAATCCAGGTCGTTTCTAAAGCGATTGAAAAGACGTCTAACCCGTTTGGCGTTGAAGTCTCCGTCCGGGTTATGAAAACCAAGTACCCGCAAGGGGGCGAAAAACAGCTCATTCGCGCCGCTTTGGGTCGCAAAGTCCCGTTCCCGGGCTTGCCCATGGACGTCGGCGCGCTGGTAGAAAACGTCTCGACAGCCGCCGCAGTTGCCGGGCGCGTTCTGAGAGGCAAAGCGCTCACGCACCGCATCGTTTCCGTTACCGGCGGGGGCGTTGTCAATCCGAAAAACCTGTTCGTCCCGATTGGAACGCCGATTTCAGAACTGATTGAATTCTGCGGCGGTCTGAAGCCAGACGCCAACCGCATCCTCATGGGCGGCCCCATGATGGGCTTTGCTGTCGGCACGATGGACATTCCTGTTACAAAGGGAACCAGCGGAATCACGATTCTGACCAACAGCGAAGTCAAAAAGTCGGTTGAGACCAACTGCGTCCGCTGCGGCCGCTGCGTCGGCGTCTGCCCGATGAACCTTATCCCGACCAAGCTGGCGTTGGCGTCCCGATTCCAAAATACAGACGTCCTCCAGGCGTACCACGTCGGAGCCTGTATCGAATGCGGCTCCTGCGCGTTCACCTGCCCTGCCAGCCTCCCGCTGGTTCAGCTCATCCGCACAGGGAAAATTCAAGTACAAAAACTCAGCAAGAAATAATTGGAAATTAGTTCTCTTGTGACGCTTGCGTCAATTACTAATTACTAATTACTCATTACTAATTAAAAATACTCATGTCAAACACTCAACTGGATTTATACGTAACGTCGTCGCCGCACCTGTCGAACTCGAAGCTGTCGACACGGTGGATTATGCTCGACGTTATTATCGGTCTTGTTCCCGTAATCGGGATGTCGTTTTACGTCTTTAGATGGTACGCCGTCTGGCAGATTGGGCTTTGCCTTATTTCCTGTCTTACGGCGGAAGCCGTGTTTGAATCCATGCGCGGGCGGCGTCCTCATTTGGAAGACTGCTCCGCGATTGTAACAGCGTTGATTCTGGCTCTGTCGCTGCCGTGGAGCGCGCCGTGGTACGTCAGCGTTGTTGGATCAGTCGTCGCGATTGGGCTGGGTAAAACCGTCTTCGGCGGATTGGGATGCAACATTTTCAACCCGGCGATGGTCGGCAGAGCGTTCGCCATGCTCGGGTTTTCGTCACAGATGGCGGCGGGCGCGTATCTGCTCCCGGCAGACGCCAACATCGGCGGACTGGACAAAGGCTTGGCGGAAATCCTCACGCAAGCCACCCCAATGACCCTTCTGAAAAGCGGGAACACAGATTACTTTACTCAGCTGGTTAGTCAAACCGCCCTTATCGGGCAGCAAAACGGGTCGCTGGGCGAGGCGTCGATTATCGCGCTGCTGATCGGCGGCGTTTATCTGCTCATTCGCAAAACCGTAACGTGGGACGTCCCGGTTTCCGCCCTGATTTCTACGTTTGTCTTTGCCGCTCTGTTTAATATGGGACCGCACGCGTTCCAGTTCGGCATGGCTCACGTTATCAACGGCGCGATCTTCCTTGGGGCGTTTTTCATCGCCTCTGACCCTGTTACCAACCCCATCACAACCAAGGGCAGAATCATTTTCGGCGTCGGATTCGGGTTCTTTACCGTTTTGCTTCGCTGTTTCAGCTCCTATCCGGAAGGCGTCATGTTCTCCATTTTGCTCATGAACGCCCTCGTTCCGATGATCAACAGAATGACGATTCCCAAACCCGTTGGATTCGTCAAACCGGCTAAATAAAACGTTATCAAATTACACATTTATATAAACCGTCCAATATCATGTCAGAAGAAAATTCAACGCGAAAGAAATCGTGGAAAGACAACTACCTGGTTCAGGCGTGGCTGATCCTGTTGATGGCGGCGCTCTACAGCGCGGTTTTGATTCTCGTTCAGCTCAACTGGGGGCCGATTATCGAAAAGAACCGCCGGGAAGCAACGTACAGCCAAATTCCCAACCTGGTTCCCAATACGGACATCGCCAACGTTGTCGAAAAGACGTTGGAAAAAGACGGCAAAAAGGTTGTCGCCTACCAGTGCTTTGACGCTCAAAAGAACCCCACCGGCTGGGTTCTGCCTGCCAGCGGTCAAGGCTTTGCAGACGTCGTCGATTTGCTGGTCGGTCTGGATACGTCGGCCTCCAAACTGACGGGGCTGGTCGTTATCAACCAGAAAGAAACGCCCGGTCTGGGAAACTTTATTAAAGAAGAATATTTCCGCAAGCAGTTTATTGGAACCGCTGCCGACCAGGACATTACCGTCGTTAAAGGCAGAGACGGCTCGCCGGAAAAGAACGAAATTCGCGCTCTGACCGGGGCGACGATTTCCTCGCAGTCCGTTTGCGACATCGTCAATAACACGCTCAAAACCTGGCGGGAAGAACTCAAATAAACAGCAACCTTAAAATACAATTAGATATACCATGAACGATCAACCTACAGCGCTGGAACGATTCTGGCGCGGAATCATTCCGGAAAACCCCACGTATCGGCAGGTATTGGGCATGTGCCCGACGCTGGCTGTTACAACCAACGTACAGGGAGCTATTACCATGGCGGCGGCAACGACGTTTGTTCTCGTCTGCGCCAACATCATGGTTTCTCTGCTGAGAAAAATCATTAAACCGCACTTGAGAATCCTCGTTTTCACGCTAACGATCGCAACGTTCGTTACGATTGCAGACTATTTCCTGCAGGCGTTTATGCCGGAAATGAGCGCTCAGCTGGGTCCGTACATTCCGTTGATTATCGTCAACTGCATTATCATTTCACGGTGCGAAGTCTGCGCGTCGAAACAGTCTTTGGTTCCCGCTATTGCAGACGGCTTCGGTCAGGGACTCGGGTTCCTGCTGGGTCTATGCTCCATCGCAGTCGTTCGAGAACTGTTCGGCTCCGGAACGCTGATGGGGTACACAGTTCTGTCGAGCGACTTCTGGGTCAACTGCGGAATCATGATTCTCCCGCCGGGCGCGTTTTTAACCCTCGGCTGCCTGATGGCGTTTTTCAACTGGATTGGTTCCAAAAAACAGGAAAACTGAACTTCCCCGTCGTCGTTGGCGACTGGCTACTTTAACATATAAAATATTATGGAAACGTTCCTTTCATTGCTTTTGCTGTTCCTTACCGCCGCGGTAATCAACAACTTTGTATTAATCAATTTCGTCGGGATATGTCCGTTTTTGGGCGTGTCGAAAAAGCTGTCGTCCGCGTTCGGCATGGGCTTGGCGGTTACGTTTGTTATGACGATTGCCGGGTTCCTGTCCTGGACGTTCACGTACTACATTCTTCGTCCTGACGCGCCGGGAACAGTCTGGCTGTTCAATGCCTTTGGCGTAGAAGGCGTCGCGCCGAACCTGTCGATTTTGAGCTATCTGGTTTACATTTTCGTCATTGCCGCCTCGGTTCAGTTTGTCGAAATGTACGTCAAGAAGTTCTTCCCGCCGCTGTACAAAGCGTTCGGCGTCTTCCTTCCCTTGATTACAACCAACTGCGCGATTCTCTTTGCCTGCTTGGAAATCATGAAGCGTTTGCAGGATCCAGCCAACCTCTGGGGGTTGACAGAAGCGATGGTTTACTCGGTCGGCGGCGGCTTGGGATTCACGATTGCCATCACGATTATGGCGGGAATTCGCGAGGAACTGGAACTCAACGACATTCCCAAACCGTTCCGCGGAGTTGGAATCGCGCTGTTGACAGCGTGCATTCTGGCGATGGCGTTTATGGGATTCTCCGGAGTCAACGCAGGACTTTCCAAATGGCTGGGGCTGTAACAGACTTGTAACACATCAAACTTAAATAAAGGGCATTTCGCCATGACAACTGTATACGTAATTATCATTTCCGTTATCGTCCTGCTGACGCTGGCAATCGTTTTGAGTTGGATTTTAGGCTGGGCAAATGTCGCCTTTGCGGTTGAAGTTGACCCGAAAGAGGAAAAGATTCTTTCGATTCTTCCCGGCGCCAACTGCGGCGCGTGCGGATACGCCGGCTGCGCTGACCTGGCAAAGAATTTGGCTCAGGGCAACGGTTCCGCCAACCAATGCACTCAATGCGGAGCCGCTCAAGTTACGCAAATCGCTCAAATCATGGGCGTTGAAGCGGGAGACGTCGTGCCTCAGCGCGCCGTCGTCCACTGCTCCGGCGACTGCGAAACCAAACTGCAGATGCAAAGCTACGTTGGAGAAAAGACCTGCGCCGCCGCTAACCTCGTTTCCGGCGTTCAGGGCTGCGCTTACGGTTGTTTGGGGTTTGGCGACTGCATGCGCGCCTGCAAGTACGGAGCGATTCAGATTGTCAACGGGATGTCTCATATCGACTACGACAAATGCCGCGGCTGCCGCGCCTGCGAAGCCGCCTGTCCGCGTCACATTATCAGCATGGTTCCGTTCAAAAACGGACGCATGTTGGTCATCGCTTGCTCCAACCACGACGTCGGTCCGGAAGTCAAAGCGGTCTGCAAAACCGGGTGTATCGGCTGTTCCGGCTGCGTTCGCCGCGATGCGGAAGACTTCCAGTTCGACAACGGCTTGCCGGTTATCAACTATAATTCATACCATATCAACGCCATGATGGAAGCAGCGGAAAAATGCCCGTCCAAGATCATGAAGTTCGTCGGCCCCGAAGGCGCTGACACAAACGTCGAAGTCGTTACCGACCAGTTCAAGTCCGACGTCGAACATACAGAATGGCTCGGATAGTCAGGCGGCTTTTGCCAGTCTAATTCATTTATCTTTTTTAGATCCAAAATTCAATCCGTTGCGAACGCCCGTTCTAAAGTCGTACGCAATGGATTGAATCGGCTGTAAGCGACGGCAGTACCTGCCGGAAACGATTTCCCAAATCCAGAGCGGGAAGAACAGCCAGATGTTTCTTTGGCACCGCGACCGGTTGTTAAAATGTCTGTCTTCCGATTTCAAAAACGACAGCGCCGCAGCGGTCTGTGAGTTGCGCTCCTGCTTTTCCAGCCAATTCTGAAAATCCTCCGCCATAGCGTGATTGTAAAAGAATAGCCCCGTCGCCGTTTTGTAGAACGTCTGAATATATTCGCCGGACATGTCGTCTGACGACTCGGGCGAAACAGTAGACGTGTTGTTTTCATGTAGTCGATAATGCGTCAGAGTATCGGGAAGATAAACGATCTCGGAAATCGCCTGCGCCGTCAGGAAAATCCACAAGTCGTGAGTAAACGATTCCGGCAGCGGAGCGATCTTGTCCCAGACGCTTTTCCGAATCGCACAGCAGCACCCGAAAAAATGCATTCCCTTGCAAACCGGCTTCCAGTACAGATAATACGGACGCCCATAGATCATGCCGGGTCTAGCTATGTCGCTTGCCAAGCGATTCAAGGATTTCCCTTGAGAATCGACGCACAGCCCGTCGCAAAAGACGACGCCGACTTCAGGGCGGTCGTTGAAAACGGACGTCATCTTTTCCAGCTTGTCAGACGTCCAGATATCGTCCTGGTCGGAAAGAAAAATCACGTCTGACGAGCACAGAGAAATCGCTTTGGCGAAGTTTTGAGCGTAGCCCAGATTCTTTTCGTTCTGAACAACCTTGACGGAAAATGGAACGCTTTTCGCCCAGTCGTTGAGGATGTCGACGGTATTGTCGGACGAGCAATCGTCACAGATTACAACCTCGTCCGGCTGACGCGACTGGTTCGCCAGACAGTCCAGCTGTTCCGACAAAAAGCGCGCGCCGTTATACGTGCACATCGCAATCGAAATCGTCAGCGGGGACTGAGCGCTCATATTCCCTCCTCTTCCAAAACGCGGGCGACGTTTTCGTTAAACGTATCAATGGAAAACAGACGTTCGTACGTCTGACGATTGTTCATCTGACCGGGGCGATTTTGAATTCCAATCAGACTCCGCAAAATTTCCGTCAGCTCGGCTGGATTGTTGACGTCGAAAATATAGGCGTCTTTCCCATTTTCCAGCATTTCGGAAACGCCGGACTGCTGCGACACGACAACGGTTTTATCCAGCGACAGCGCTTCCGGAACCGTCAAGCCGAAGGAATCGCCGCGAGAGGGAAGAATCAATACGTCCGCCTTTGCCATCATGGTCATAGTCTGGTCATGAGGAAGAGCGTCGAAAAAGCGAATCTGTTCAAACGCTTTTCCTGCTGTTACAATCGGCTCGGAATCCGGCTCGATTTTCCCGACGAACCACACTTCGCACTGCTGGCGCTCTTCCGGCGTCAGCGCAGCAAAAGCGTCGACAAGGACGTCTGCGCCTTTGAGACATTTGACCATCGCAACGTCAATAAAAACGGTTTTGTCGTTATGCTGAAAATTGGACTTGTATTGGTCGTACAGATCGTCAATCGCTAAAGAGAGTATTTTCGATTGAGGATTGTACTTGTTCATATACCGCTGTGCCGCCGGGCTGACGCAATAAATGTGACGGCTTGTCTGAACCGCCTTGAGCATGTCCGGCGTCATCCACTCGTCCAGAAGAACGGACTCGTGAATCCACCAGATATACTTTCGATTGAGCTTTTCCAGTAGTTCAATAAACTGATAATGACTCACCGCATTACAAACCGTCAAGTTGAAAAAACCGCCCAAATATCGAAAGACGCGATATAACGCGCCGTAATCCTCAATACAGAAAACCGGAATTCCCAATTCCTCAAAAGCCGCTTCGTTATTGCCGTGGAACCGAACCAGAGAAACAACGCTCAACCCCTGACCTCGAAGCGCTCGGCATAATTGCAATAACGCAGTCGTGCCGCCGTCGCAGTTGAGCGGGTGCGAATAAATCAGCGTCTTTTTCCCTCGATGAACAAGGCAAATCAGCAGAATTCGCAGCGAAGTCCACAAAAAGCTCAACATTCGTTTTCGCCGTTCTCCCTTTCCTGTTCCTCGCTGTTATTGTCAGCATTGAGAAGGTTTCGGATTCGTTCAATTTCCGCCTTTTGCGATTCCACTGAATCCAGCGTTTTCTGCATCCATGGGGAATGGCGAGCCACCCATTTTGCTATGGCGTCAAAAAAACGGTTTCCAAGTCCTTTGAGACGATATTTGATTCGATTTATCCAGCTTCCGTGTCGAGCTAAAAAGAAGTTGCGAACGGGAACGGGAGCGTCAACTGCTCCAGACGACAACGCCATCCAGAATTCCGGCGAGGCGTCGTTTTCCAATGCGGCTAAATAGGCGCGCTGATTTTCAGGCGTTGTTTTCTGATAGTTGTCATACAAAAGCCGACAAACATATCCGTAAGCAAACCGCGTTACGACAGGGCAATCCGGATGACCCGCCAGCTTTTCCCGCGCCATTTCGACCGCTTTAACCAACCGCGCTGCGTTGCGGAAAGAGCCGGCTGTCGTAAGCGAATTCTCTCGATAATTGTACTCGTATAAATACTGACGCAGAACCGTAATCTTGTTTGCCAACGTTGCGCCGACGATGCAGAACCAGGCGTCTTCCGTCGAATCCACCCCAAGTGGAAACGTCATGTCGTTTTGAACTACAAACTCTCGCCGCCAGAGTTTTCCCCAGATGTTGGCGCCGGAATGGTACGCCAGCGACAGCTTGGAATGCGTCTCCGTTTCCGACTGGTTGTCGATTAAATCGTCCGTTTCCTTTACGCCGTCAGTTCGAGCGTAGAGGAATTTGACAATATCCGCGCCTGACTGACAAGCGCGATTGTACGCCAGTTCGCACAGTTGGGGATTATAGGCATCGTCCGAATCCAGAAAAGCAAGATATTCTCCCTGAGCCGACTTCAACCCGGTATTTCGAGCGGCGGCGACCCCCGCGTTCGCCTGATGAATCACAACAATGCGGTTGTCTTTAGCGGCGTACTCGTCCAGAATTGCGCCGCTGCCGTCGGTCGAACCGTCGTCAACGCAGATAATTTCAATATCGCGAAACGTCTGATTGACAACGCTGTCCAGACAATTTCGCAAATACTGTTCTACGTTATAAACCGGCAGGATTACTGAAATCTTCGGATTGTTCATATATTGTTTTTATCGGTAAAACCAACTCAGTCAATACCGGTCGACAAATCATCCTTTATCTGATTGTATTGATAATGGGACCACTCCAGATTTTGCACACGCGTGTGCAAAATCTTTCGATTTATATCTAAGTTCAGTATATTTATACGCTTACAAATATTGCTCTACGTTATAAACCGGCAGGATTACGGAAATTTTAGGCATGATCAAAACGCGTGTTCTTTGGCATGAGAGAACGCGCAAAAATTATATACATCTACTCTGGTGTTGTTTATTGTGTTGTCCTCTGTTGGGGCGATTCCATGCTTCCATAGTTCGTACATCAAACTGCTTTGATCCCGGCGACAGTAATCGCAGACCCATTTCCACCATTTTTCCATTATATCAACAATAATAGGGTCGTGATGTCGGCGATAAATCAGATTGTTTTCAAACAACCCGTAATTCTCCGGGAATCCGTCGCGGCGAAAAATCTCGAGCTGCTTTTTGAGCGCTTCCGTGTCGCATTCCCGCTTCATCGCCCAGTCAATATCTTTATAAAGGCAATATCCGCAGCACTGAATCGGCTGAATCAAAGGGGAATCCTTCAACTCAATCTGTTCAAACAGATACGGCGTTCGAATGTTGATATTACCATCAATATATACGCTTTGATCGTATTCTGGAAAAACCTTGTGAGCCAAAATTTTGTGATAACGATTGTTACGGGCGTTATCCAGTTCTGAAAACTGCAGCGGACGAATTTCCCAAATGCCGTAACGCTTTTGGCGAATATAGGATTCGTTGTCTGTAAAGCATACGTAATCCCATTCCGGGTTGATATACGAATACCCTTTAATTTGACTTAAATCGTCGTAATCGTCAGTTATGCACGTATAAAAAACTTTTTTAGACGTCCTGTTTTCCCGGACGCGCCAATAATCCGAAATCGCGGCGTCGTCAGCCGGATAGGCGTTTCTAACCAGCCCGCAGCCCCAAAAACGTCCGATTTCCAAATAATGAACCAGCGGATTATGCCCCTCTACGAACGGATACTTTTTCTGAAAATCCGTTACTATAAAATTAAAATTGGGATTATAGCCCAGTTTCCACCCGATTTGCATAAAATGATCAATCGGCGTCAGCTTGGATTCCAAAACAGCCTGGCTGTAATGACGAAAATAGTAGTTCTCGTCCCAAAAAGGAGAAGTTAAAACGATTTGCCGATGCCGCAAATAGTCTTGAGCTTCTTCCATTTGTTCTAAACGCCAGCGTACAGGAGCGACTAATTTCCAAAATAATCGCTTAAATATGTTCATTTTATACTTGACTCCTCATGACTTATTATAGAATATAAATAGGGATAACTTAAAACTATCCTTAATGTTATCCTGGTTAGCATTCCAAACAATTGAATATTACTTTACCAACTAATTGAATCCATTTACATTCTTAAATATTATTATACATCATTATTACGAAAAAATATAATAAAAGCCAGATTTTTTATTGTTTTGGGGATTTATAGCAATCTTTAGAAATGAAATACGAACTCAATTTATATTATTATTAAAAAAGGGAATCTCAATACAGATACTAAATCAGTTGAAGACCTAAACATAACAATTACGCAGTATTAATATCAAATCCATTTTTCCGGCAGCTGGATCATTTGTCCGAGTTTCAAGTCCCATTCGGGGGGATTCCAATTGCAATAGCCAGCATACGAATAAAACGTCATCTCGCCTAAATATAAATGTCCGTCATTCATTCTGAAAACGTCAACGCGCGCTTCTGGAAAATCCTTTGCCAGAGTCTCAACGACAGAAATCATCAGTGACAGATTTTCCGGCTTGGACACTTTTTTTTCGTATATTGGATAACTATATACAAAATCCTGTTTTTCCCATTGAGTGTCAAAAAACGCCATTTTTAACCCTGTCTGGCGTTCTGCTAAAAACATGATATAGGCAACTTTACCATTAAAACAAAAGAATTTATAATCATAAATTTCATGATTTTCGGAATTGTTTTCAATAAACTGTTCACAAATAATCTTTGGAACAATATTTTTGTATCCCCATTCCAAATGGCTGAAATACAGATTATTTTTGGGCAACATCCATTGCTGAAGCTGTATTTTTGCTTCATCAACATTGAGCGTCGACTTGTCATTACAAATTATATTCTGTCCGCTGCCCCAATTAACCTTCAAAACAAAGCGTTTTGGAAGGGCTTCAAAATCAATTTCATCCGGGCTGGAGTAAACTCCAATTATTGGAATCAAATATTCCTCGCCAATTTTCTGGGCAACATAATCGCGAACCGCAACTTTATCCGAACACTGAGTCAATAGCGGATTGTGATAATACAGTTTCAGCCACTGAATTTTTTCGTTGAATGTTTGAGGATTGTCCCAATTGATTGTTTTTCCCGTTTTTTCTTTGTAACAGCAATCCAAATAATAGCGCTGATCTTCTTCAGAAAAATCATCGCTATAGCGATCAAAATACAGAATTCTTTCAAATCGGGACAAGCGCCGCTGCCAACGCCATTGCTTGCCCAGAATTTCCAGTACGCGTTTTTCCCCCTCGTTTCTTAGACTAAACAGGCGCTTGTCTCCATAACGGATATCCCAGTATAACTGTTTTAACGATTGCAACATAATTATTTCTGTGGATTATTATACTCTCTCCAACCAGACGGCATTTCAAAATTCAAATTAGGCTTGCCCTTAATGCCAGCATAGTTCAGATTCCATTGTTCATCGTTGGAAACAATTTCAGGCTGTCTGTCAACTGTACACAATGGATAATCGCTGTTACTCCTTGCATTTCTGATTGTCGGAATGAATTCGATGTCAACGCCCATAAGAGCGGCTATAACTTCATCCATACAAACCGAATTATACGCCATTGCAATAATTCCGACGTCTTTAGGCTTCGGAAGAAGGGGCCCTTCCGCTTCGCCTGAGATAATCATGTCTGCAACATTAAAAACTTTTCTTTGACGCGTTTTCTGAAGATTTCCATCACTGTCTACATAACGTAAAATCAGATTCAAATCCAAAATTGTTCTCCAAATTGTATCATTTCCGTACCAACTTCCCTCAGAAAAAAAGTCATAGCGGTGCTGAGGAGCTTTTTTGTTAAAATAGCCCAGGATTTTTCTGGAAAGTTTCGTTGCAAACGAGTTTTCATTTCTTGCATGGAAATAGTTGTATAAATCCTGAACGTATGCATGAAGAACTCTGAATCTTGATGAAATCAAATATTCATCGCCCTTTCCAGACATCTTAGAGCCTTTTGTGTGATGCGGGAGCCATTCCTTATTGGTATTTATGCCAACCAGATTTTTTAACGCAATCGTTACGCCTGCTTTTCTGTGCGTTTTCGGCTTGGGCATGTTGATAATAACATTTGCGTCAAGGATCTTTTTAGCAACAAGATATTCGTTCTTGTCAGCATTATGATGCTTTGTCATAATGGTTGGATCGTAATCCAGAATCCGGTAATTTTTATATCGTTCATTTGACAATCCCGCGTGGTAACTGTTTTGTCCCAAATCAATTGTAACATTTTCATTCGAATTTACAACCGGCTGATTAATAAGAACGTCATTTTCCAGCTTTGTAATAACGTTGCGTAAATCAAGAAACTCTATATGCACCTGATGTTTGTCATAAAAATCCAGCATCTGATTATAACCGCTGTTCTGCTTCAAAACATCAAATTCACAAGACTGCATTGGAGCGTCTGCAACAATAATATTTCCCTTTCCTCTTAAAGCGATATAAACATAATCCACCATCGCCCGAACCAATGACGGGTGCGTTATCAAGCAGTCCAAACCATTCTCGGGCGCAAAATTTCTGTGATATACAAGATTGGGCTTTAACAATACCGTTTCTCCAGGCTGAATAATTTCACTCAAAGGAGACCATTGCGGCGTTCCGTATCTGGAGTCGTCCATTCCAAGCATGCGGAAAGATTCGCGAATCATCTCGTATACGTCATTTTTCTGGTCTGAAATATCAGAGCCAAACGGATATTCTGGATAAGAAACGCCTGGCGAAAACCCGTTTTGTTGTGATGGATACGCCGCTTGGGTATTACGGATGACGCTAACTATATTCTCAAAGTCATGATTATTCATCTTAAAAACCCAGTCTTAATAATGAAACGGACAATAATGGTTTAACTGTTACATATATGTAATGTTCCAATCATACGGAGTGAATGTTCGTTGTTCAAATCCATAAGATGCAAACTTCCAGTCTGGATAATCGACATACTGAACATTAATCGTGTTCTCGCATACAAAATGATTCAAAAAGCGATAGCTGAAACCATGTTTATCTGGCGTGTAAATACATGCGCGCAATCCATAGATGCCTTTCAAAACAGAAAAATGAGGAATATAAAAGTCTATATAACCCGATTTCTGAATATCTCCATGCGATTTTTGCGTAATACGCGTATTAACGCCAATAATATGGTTTTCTTCATAATCAGACACCACTACGCTGAAATACGCATTGGAAACCGGCTTTGAACATTGAAAATACACTCTGATAAACAATGGACCATAACATTCGCAATACGCATCTCTTGACAACGTTGACAAAGAATCTCCCACTAAAACCTCTGTAATCTTAATTAAATCTCTATCTTCCGGGAGAACTTGTTGCTGATGCTCTTTTTGCTTTTCATGCAATAAATCGAAGTACCGTTCTACAACAAGAGCTGTTACATCGTCCATAACCGCTTCGCCATGATCGAACAGAATGGCTCTATGGCACAAATTCCGAACAGCAACCATATTGTGACTGACGAAAACAACGGTGCGCCCCTCATGAACAACTTCGTTCATTTTGCCCATGCATTTTCTCTGAAATGCCATGTCGCCGACGGCAAGAACTTCGTCTACAATCAGAATTTCCGGTTCCAGATGCGCCGCGACGGCAAACCCAAGGCGGGCGTACATGCCGCTGGAATATCTCTTGACCGGCATGTCGAGAAATTCTCCAATTCCGGCAAAATCTACAATGGCGTCAAACTTCGATTGGATTTCTTTGCGAGACATGCCCAAGATCGACCCGTTGAGGAAGATGTTTTCCCGTCCGGTCAAATCCCCATGAAAACCGGATCCAATCTCAATCAGAGCGCGCATGCGTCCGTTGACTTTGATACTGCCCCTGTTTGGCTTGAGAATTTTAGAAAAAATCTTCAGCAGAGTGCTTTTCCCAGCGCCGTTATGTCCAATTAAAGCGACGGATTCCCCTTCTTCGACTTTGAAATCAACGTCTTTGAGCGCCCAAAACTCATTTTTTTGAAGCTCTGAGCGACTGGGACCTAAACCTACCATGCTTTTGAGCATCGCAGGCACAGCGTCGCGAAGCGAGTCGTTGAACTCGCCGCGATTAAACTTTTTCCAAACGTGATTGACTTCTAAAGCGGTTCCCATATTGGCAAATACTATAAACCTGTTTAATGAAACTATTTATTATATTATAGTATACTTTTCGGTTTTTTGAAGATAATTTTTGACTTGAATCTGATACAGTCTGAGAACAGAGTTGATATTTTTTATATAATCCCTCTAAATTAACTTTCTAAAGAGAAACAAAAAGGGGGATGTTAGCAGATTCCCCCAAGATGTTTGTTAAAAAACGCTAGTCGTTGCTGAGTATCGTTTTATCAACGGAATCGAGCAGGTTTTGAATAATCGCGTCTGCGTCGACGCCGTCGAGTTTCGCCTTGTAGGACAAGATCAGTCGATGGTTCAGCGCGGCGGGCGCGACGTACTTTACGTCCTGGAATCCGCAAGTCGGGCGGCCGTCCAGCAACGCGGCAGCGCGGGCGGATTCCGCAATTCCAATGGCGGCTCTGGGCGACGCCCCGAACGTTACGTACTGCTTAACCAATTCCGGCGCGTCGGCAGAATCCGGGTGCGTTGCCGCGACAACCTGAGAAATGTACTTTGCCACAGCCGGCGGCAAGAATACGTTTCTCAACAACGCAAACGCCTTTTCCAGCTCACTGGACGAGAAAATAAACTCAGCCGTTGGTGGAACGCCGTGACGTCGAGACGTAATAATTTCCTCTAACGTCTGAGCGGACGGCGACGCAACGTGCAGCTTGAACAGGAATCGGTCTAACTGCGCTTCCGGCAACGGGTACGTGCCTTCCAGTTCTATCGGGTTTTGGCTTGCCAGGACGAAAAACGGCTCCGGCAGCGGACGCGTCTGTCCGAAAGCGGTTACACGCCGTTCCTGCATCGCTTCCAGCAAAGCAGATTGCGTCTTGGGCGACGCGCGGTTGATTTCGTCTGCCAGCAGGATGTTCGTAAAAACGGGACCTTCCTGAAAGACCATTTCCCGCTTTCCCGAAGGCGTATCCTGCAACAAGTGAGACCCGGTGATATCGCCCGGCATGAGGTCTGGCGTGAACTGAACGCGATTGAACTTCAATCCCAGCAGCGTTCCCAGCGCCTGAATGAGCGCGGTTTTCCCGACGCCGGGCACGCCTTCGAGCAGAATGTGCCCTCGGCTGAAAATTCCAATCAGAACCAGTTTATGCAGTTCCGGACGCCCCAGCAAAACTCGGTTGAGCTCGTCCTGAAGACGGTCGATTTTTTCTTTTACCGGCTGAATCTGTTCGGCTGTTAATAATTCGGACATGGTTAGGGGGAATAGGGAGTAGGGAATAGGGAGTAGGGAGCCTTTAGCTGTTAGCTGATAGCTATTAGCTTGGGGATTCGTAATTCTCGGTTGCCAGCCATAAAACTAGCAGCTAGGAGCTAGAAGCTAAATTATAGCAAAACCGCGTTGTCGATGAGTCGGGTTGACCCGATTCGAACCGCCAGGAGGGCGACGAGTTCTTTGTCCTGCCAGAGTTCCGACTTGACTACGTCTGTTTCCGGAACCGGGTCGAGGTTTTCGCCTTCCACCAGAATCGCGTAATCGACGCTGGCATCTTTCGGCTCGGAAACGATTTCTCTCATGGCGTCAGCAATCTGAGCAACTGTGTATTCTCCCGTGCAAGCCAGCTCTTTCGCCTTTTTCAAAGCGCGGCTTAAACAAAGGGCTTCCTCGGTTTCCGCTTCTGACATGTAACGGTTTCTGCTGCTGATCGCCAGTCCTTCCGGTTCGCGAACGATGGGACAGCGCACGATTTCAATCGGGACGTTGAGGTCTTTAACCATCCGTTTGACGACCTGAACCTGCTGGAAGTCTTTCTGACCGAAATAGGCTTTTGTCGCCTGAGCGAGGTTGAAGAGCTTCAAAACAACCGTCGCAACGCCCTGAAAATGAATCGGACGCAGTTTGCCTTCCAAGCGGTCTGCCGGCGCGGCGGTAACGTTGACCCAGGTGCAGAATCCTTCCGGATACATTTCCGCCGGAGACGGGATAAACGCGACGTCGCAGTGAGCCGCTTCGAGCTTTTCGATATCTGCAGCTTCCGTTCGCGGGTACTTGTCGAAATCCTCGTTCGGTCCGAACTGAGACGGATTGACAAACACGGACGCAACGGCGATGTCGCATTCCGCCTTTGCGTAATCAACGAGGCTGATATGCCCTGCATGAAGGGCGCCCATTGTCGGGACAAGCCCGACGGTTTTATTTTCTTTTCGCCATTGAGCGGCAAGCGCCGCCATTTCAGATGTTGTACGAACTATTTGCATGGTATTAGGGAATAGGGAGTAGGGAATAGGGAATGGGGAGTATTTTAATTCGGAATTAGGAATTCGGAATGCGGAATTACGAGGAGCGTCTCACAAGAACTTCTCGCAACTCGCAACTCGCCACTCGCAACTTCCCTCTATTTTACATTTAATTATCTGAATCTCAACCCCCCCTATTGAATTTCTGTCAATATTATTTTATAATTCACTAAATGATATGGGGAATCATCATACCTACTCCCTATTCCCTACTCCCTATTCCCTTCCACACAACACAAGGAGACAACATGAAACGAATCCTGTTTTTGGCGTTGACGCTATCGGCGTCTTCGCTTTTTGCGGCAGATTATTTGACTTTTGAACGCGTTGACGTTGACCCCGTTTTTCGTTCTGAAGGCGCGGCAATTGCCGACTACAACAACGACGGCAAGCCAGATCTGGGCGTCGGCGAGCTGTACTACGCTGCGCCGGACTGGAAGCCGGTTCCGTTTAACGGCAAAGGCTATTCTCAATACGAGTGGCAAAACTACAGTACCGTTTTCGGCGCTGCGGCGGCAGACGTCAACAAAGACGGTTTCGTTGATTTCATTCGTCTCCCCTGGCCCGGCAAGACGCAGTACTGGTATGCCAATCCAGGCAAAGACGCGGCTAACGGCGTCGAATGGAAAGAATACAAGATCACCGACGTTCTCAATAACGAAAGCCCCGTCGCGCTGGACATGGACGGTGACGGCATCGTAGAAATTGTCGGCGGATGGAACCCCGACGTCAACAATACCAATAGCCCGCAGCGGCGCGTTGCGATTTTCAAAGCGGGAGACGACCCAACTCAGCCGTGGACGCGAATTGACGTCTCGAAACTCGATCATCCCGCGGCGGGACATTATTCTCACGGCTTCGGAATCGGGGACATTAATGGGGACGGCCGCCCGGACATTGTTACTCCGTTTGGGTACTTCCTGCAGCCGAAAGAAGGACTGGTCAGCGGCGCGAAATGGGAAGAAGTCAAAGCCGATTTCGGTCCGGAATGCTCACACATGCAGGTTGCTGACTTTGACGGCGACGGGAAAGCGGAAATCTTTACAACCGCCGCTCACAATTTCGGAATCTGGATGTTCAAGCAGAATAAAGACGGCGGCTGGGACAGAATCGTCATTGAAGACCCGGACGACAAAATCAACTCCCAGTACCACTCTACAAAAATGGTCGACATGAACGGCGACGGCAAGCTGGACATTGTTACAGGCAAACGCTGGATGGCTCACGGCGGACACGATCCAGGCGCGTTCCTCCCGGCGGAACTGATCTGGTACGAAAACAAATGCACGCCGGAAAAGGTCAAGTGGGTTCGACATCTCATCGACGGCGCCAGCGGCGTCGCGACTGACTTTGACGTCAACGACGTCAACGGCGACGGCAAGCCCGACATTCTCATTTCCAACAAGCGCGGCGTTATGCTGTTTATTCAGAAGTAGTTATACTGTAACGAACAGGATAATCCGACAATCCTCACAACAACCACAAACGTTCCAGGCAGGAGAAAAAATTTTAAATTATTTTTCTCCTGCGTCGTTTTCTTGGTCTGATTTTGAGTATAATGAATATTTAGAGAAATTTGCATTTTATCCCTTTTTACTCTCCCATACATAAATATTCATGAAACATCTCAACGTTTTTTTGGCGGTTGCCGCTATGTGCGCGGTCGCATTTGTATCTTCAGACGTTCAGGCAGAAAAGGCGTCTCCGTTTGCCGATGTTACTCAAGCTCAGCAGATTTGCGGGCCGAAAATATCCCCTGACGCTCTCCGGGGAAAAGTTGTATTCGTTGAATACTGGGGAACGAATTGCGGCCCGTGCCGTCAGTCGATGCCGCATCTTCAGGAAATGTACGCTCAACTGGGCAAAACCGGAATGTTTTGCATTATCGGGAACCACGTTCAGCAGTACTCCCCAGAAACCGACAAATTTCTAAAAGAAAAAGGAATTACGTTTCCAGTATATCAACATCTGAGCTTGCCAGTCAACCAGAATTTTTCCGGCATTCCACGCGCCTTTCTGTTTGACGCAACCGGGAACGTCGTTGCAGAAGGGAATCCGATGGAAGTCGCCAACAAAGTTCCCGCTTTGCTTCAGGAAACGATGACAATGAAAAAATCGGGCATTCTTAACGCCCTGGCCTCCTCTGGCGTTCCCGGAGGGTTGAAACACCCCTTCGCCGATTCCGACCTGGGAAAGTTCCAGAAAACAGCTTTGGCTATGTTCATGCCCGGTAAACCATGGCTGGCGAACTATAAAAAACTGCAAAAAGCGGCAGAATCCAGCGACAATTCAGAAGCGCAAACCGCGATAGAAACGCTCAACAGCTATCTTAATGACGAAATAATTCGTCTGCTCGCTTTGTCAAAAACGGATCCCGCAAAAGCGTACGTTTCCATTGACAAGCTCAATCGGTCAATTAAAGGCATGAATCAGGAACGCGCTCTGGCGGACGTTGTCAAAAAGCTTTCCGCCGACAAAAACGTCAAAGATTTATCCGCGATTCTGCTCAATATCGCTGATTTTGAATCCAACGCCAGTCAAATGAAACCCGCAGCGGCAAAAAACAAAGCCCAAGGTCTGTTCAATTCCCTGAAAACCTACTGCGACAGAAAGAATCTTTCCAAAGAACTCAAAAAAGAAGCCTACGACGCCGCCCGAGAGCTAAAACAGAAATACGGAAGCAGCGCAAGCAATTAGCAATTAGCAATTTCGCAAAGCGCCTCAATAATTGATAATTGCAAATTGACAATTGCTAATTAACGCCTTACCTATTTCATATTTTTGTTTCGATTAGGAAAAAATTTCCCGTACAGCCCCTTGACAAAACGTCAAAAAACAATATTATATTTATTCAAGTTTTTTCTGTAGGGAAAACAGTATACGTTTCCGTACAGATATTAGTAAAATAATTTTTCTCCGTTCCGGGGAAATCAATTCAACATACAAGAACTCAAAGGAGTAAAAAATGGCTGTCCCCAAGAGAAAACATTCCAATCATCGCACCGGTATCCGTCGTTCTCACGATGGCAAATCCCCTATTCAGCTTTCCATTTGCCCGGAATGCCGTCAGGCTGTTCCGACTCACGTTGTTTGCCCTAACTGCGGCACATACATGGGACGCAAAGTTTCTGAAGAAGAACAAAAGAAATAGTTTATAAACAAAAAATACTGTCATAAAACGCGAGGAGTTATTACTTTCTCGCGTTTTTTTATATATTTATCGAATATAACGATAAAACGGTCTTGAATTTTTAAGCAAAAAGGGTATGCTAGGAAATAGTTATTAATAATCGAAAATGGATAAACGCTGTTATCCATTAATAAATGGTTTTTCAATGTAGTAAATATATGAGTAAAATCGCATTTTTATTTCCAGGACAAGGCGCTCAAAGCGTCGGAATGTGCGGAGAACTGTTAGCCTCCAACCCTCGCGTTCAAGAGTTGTTTCATCAAGCAAACGATATCTTAGGGTACGATCTGGCAGACGTTTGCCTTCACGGCCCGGTTGAAAAGCTGGACAGCACGATTATTTCACAGCCCGCGATTTACACAGCTTCCTTTGCCGCGCTGGAAGTTCTCAAACAGACAGAGCCGGAAACCGTAGAAAACTGTTCAGCAGCGGCTGGGTTAAGTCTGGGCGAGTACACCGCTTTGGCTTTTGCCGGCGCAATGACGTTTGAAGAAGGTTTGAAACTGGTTCAAAAGCGCGGCGAAGCCATGCAGGAATCCGCGGACGCCTCAGCTGGCGGCATGGTCAGCATTATGGGTCTGGAACGGGAAAAGGTCTCGGAGCTTTGCGCGAAAGTTATGGAGGACATGCCGGGCGAAACGCTCAAAGAGGCGAATTTCCTTTGTCCGGGCAACATCGTTCTGTCTGGAACAAAACCCGCTTGTCAGCATGCGGAAGAACTGGCGGAGTCTTTTGGCGCAATGAAAGCGACTGAGTTGGCGGTTGCCGGCGCGTTTCACACTCAAATGATGAAACCCGCGGACGAAAAGCTGGCGGCGGCTCTGGAAAGCGTCAATATGCAAACGCCTCGCATTCCTGTCTATTCCAACGTCGATTTTCAGCCGCATACCGATCCAGATGAGATCAAGTCGATTTTGGTCAAACAGGTTTTGTCGTCTGTTTATTGGGAAGACCTCATTCGCAAGGCTCTGGAAGACGGCTTTGATCAATTTTACGAAATTGGTCCTGGCCGCGTTCTGACAAGCCTCATGAAACGCATTAACCGTAAAACGCCCTGTAAAAAAATTAACTGCTGACCAGAGGGCGCTGACAAAGATATTAACCATTTTAGCAGTTTTCATAACTATCATTTGAAAGGAATTCGATTATGGACAATCCATCTCCCATCACGGTAGATTTATCAGGGCAAAAAGCTCTTGTAACAGGAGCAACTCGCGGTTTGGGTCGAGCCATTGCCATTACCCTTGCCGCTAACGGCGCGGGAGTCGCCTGCATCGGAACGAACGAAGCCAAGCTGAATGAAACCGTGGAATTCATCCGTTCTGCCGGAGGCGAGGCGGACGCGTACGTTTGCAACGTTGCCGACCCGGCTGCGGTCGCCGCCACGTGCGACGCCGTTATTGGAAAGTGGGGGTTTGTCGACATTCTGGTCAACAACGCCGGCATTACTCGCGACAAGCTGCTGATGCAAATGGAAGACGACGACTGGGACGCCGTTCTCAATATCAACCTCAAGGGAACGTTCCTCTTTACTCGCGCTCTTTCCCGTTTGATGATCAGCAAACGCAAAGGCAAAATCATCAACATTTCCAGCGTTTCCGGCTTGATGGGCAATCCGGGTCAGGCGAACTATTCCGCTTCCAAGGCGGGAATTATCGGCTTCACCGCTACGGTTGCCAAGGAAATCGCCAAACGCGGCGTAACCTGCAACGCGATTGCGCCCGGATTCATGCAGACGGACATGACCGCCGCATTGGGAGAAGTTGGTCTGGACATCGCCAAACAGACGATTCCGATGAAAAAAGTCGGACAGCCGCAGGACATTGCCAACGCGGTTCTGTTCCTGGCTTCGCCGGCGGCGTCGTACATTACCGGACAGGTTTTGGCGGTCGACGGCGGCATGACCTGCTAAGAGTACAATGAATAATTTTTCTTTTTCAGAAAAAGAAAAAATATAAGAAACTGATATAGACAAATTTCATAAAAACAGTACAATAAACATATAGAGATTACTCGTGTAATTCTCTATATGGAGTTAAAAACAATACCACCCTTTTTTTCGTTCTGGAAACAGAACAAGTTTATTTTTGATTGGAGGACAAATCGTGTCTGAACAGGATATTAAACAAAAGGTTTTTGAACTCGTTTCCGAACACCTTGGCGTTGACATTGAAAAGATTACTGACGATACGTCTTTTATTAACGACCTGGGCGCTGACTCGCTGGACATTGTCGAACTGGTCATGGACCTGGAAGAAGAATTCGACGTCAAGATTCCGGAAGACATTGCCGATAAAATCCAAACCGTTGGCGACGCCGTTAATTTCATTGCTGAAGAGTCGGCCAATAACTAACTCAAAAAAAGTTCGGAGCGAGGGATCGCTTCAACAGGCCTTTTCCCTCGCCCTTAACTAACCTTTTATACTGAACACCGTAATATGGAAAAGCGAATTGCTGTTACCGGTTTTGGGGCGTTATGCTCATTAGGAGCCACTGCAAAGGAAGTATGGAATAACGTTTGCCAGGGCAAGTCCGCTATTTCATCTATCAGCAATTTCGACGTAACAGCGTTTCGCACTCGCATAGCGGGCGAAATCAAAGATCTGGAAGCGCAGCTGCATCTTTCCAACTTCATTCTTCCCAAAGACGTCAAAAAGCTGGACAATTCGTCAATTTACGGCATTATCGCCGCTCAAGAGGCGATGGACATGGCGGCGATTCCGGAAAACTATTACGACACATGGCGCTGCGGAACGCTAATCGGCACCGGCATCGGCGGGCTGCGAACGATGGAATTACAGCACGACCGTCTCATAACGGGCGGGCCTTCCAGAGTGTCGCCGTTCACGATTCCCAAGCTGATTGCCAACATGGTTTGCGGCAACTGCTCCATTCGTTTTGGGCTGCATGGTCCGTCTTTCGCCGCGGTGAGCGCCTGCGCTTCCGGAGCGCACGCCATCGGCGCCGCGATAGACATGATTCGCCTTGATCGCTGCGACATGGTTCTTTGCGGAGCGGCAGAAGCGGCTGTAACGCCGCTGAGTTTTGCCGGATTTTGCGCCATGCGCGCCATGTCGGAAAGAAACGACGATCCGCAAAGAGCGTCGCGTCCTTTCGATAAAGACAGAGACGGTTTTCTTATGTCAGACGGCGCGGGCATGCTCGTTCTGGAAGACATGGAAAAGGCGAAAAAACGCGGCGCGAAAATCTACGCTGAAATCGTTGGATACGCGTCAACCAGCGACGCCAACCATATTACCAGCCCACTCAGCGACGGTTTTGGGGGAGCCATGTCCATGAAATTCGCTTTGAAAGAAGCAAAACTCAATCCGGAACAAATCGGATACATCAACACTCACGGAACCAGCACGCCATTGGGCGACGTCTCCGAAGTCAACGGAATCAAAGCCGTATTTGGGGACTACGCGAAATCGCTGCCGATTTCCAGCACCAAGTCTGAAACAGGGCATCTGCTCGGAGCCAGCGGTTCTGTGGAAGCCATCTTCTCGATGTACGTCATTAACGAAGGGATTATCCCTCCGACGATCAACGTCGAAAATCAGGACCCGGAATGCGATTTAGACGTCGTTCCCAACGTTGCCCGAGAAAAGAAAGTCGATTACGTTTTATCCAACAACTTCGGCTTCGGAGGACACAACGCGACGTTGATTTTCAAACGATTTATGGACTAATTAAACAATTAGCAATTTTCAATGAGCAATTAGCAATTGACGCAAGCGTGACTATATAAGAATGCGGGAGGATGCATTAGCAAACCTCCCGCTTTTTGTTTCATCCGACAATCTGGAAGTCAGGTTTTAGAATTACGGGTTAATCTTGTACTTGTTTTCCAGAGATTTAAGCGACGTTTCCGATTTCTTCAAGTCGGACGGTTTGTACGTTCCCAGGTTAACGCCGCGGGATTTAAGCAGACAGTACGACGCAACGCGAACGCAAAGCGTTTCGTTTCGCAAATCGACGATTAAATCGTTCATGTCCTGGTCGGACAGTTCGTTGTGATACTTCCAGAGAATCTCGTAAATCCGTTCGCCGTTGGCGTCATAGCGCTTTTTCAGCTCGTCCAGCGCGCTGCGAGCGTTAACCGGGCTTTTGAGAATGGAGTCCTGAAGAACGATAAATTCGTCCATCCAGACCGCGTAACGGTCTTCCTTGTTGAAATCCTCAACCAACGTGGAATACTGGCCGATCATCGAAAGGGAAACCAAAACGGTTTGACGCAGTTCTTTGCTTATTGTCTTGCTGTCAATAAGTTCGGACAGGATAACGCCGATAGGCTTTTCGCCAGTCAAACGCTTTTCGAGGTCGCTGGTCGGCTGCGATTCGCTTTGAATCCACTCCGCCGCCGCGCCCTGCGGGTTGAGCGTTCCAGACTTGCAATCAATAAACGTCGGCGACGCGACTGCGCTCAGCGCGCCTTTATACTGCAAATTCGCAGCGCCTAACAACAATGAAATCGTGCCGTAAAATCCGGCTGGAGTTGTGGCCGGATTGTCTTCCGGTTTAAGAACGTCCGCTTCAAAGGCGACTTTGACCGAGGGCTGATTGATTTCTAAAACCGTCGGAAGATTAGCGCATTTAACAACGATTTTTTGGGAAAACGTCTTGCTTGTTACCAAAATCAAACGACCGTATTCCAATGTAAGCTGAATTTCTTCCGGCGTTGACTTTGGCGAAATCGACACTCTGGCTGGGCCGACGAGTCGAAGTCGAGCGGCGGCGCCAAAAGAGACGTCAGGTCGATAATCGGGAAACGCTATGAGCGTATCGCCCGAACGAATCGACGCGTTTTCGGACATTCGCCGCCACATTACATTTTCGCCATGGGCTTTGAACGCCAGAATTTGAGGATCGACGCCTTTACGTTTGACATACTGTCCCAATTCAACCATCTTTTCAGGCGCGTCGTCAAAAAGCTCTAAAGAACCGTCTTCAGCGGTTTCTTCTTCTATCGGAGTTTCGTCCGCGGGAACGTCTGGAGTAAGATTGTCGTCCGGTTCGGTTGCGACAGGTCCGTCTTCATCTTCCAGGGGCGTATTTTCAACGTTGTTTTCAGAATCAGCGTCCTCAATCTCAGGAAGCGAATCAAGATTATCTTCGGAATCCGCGATTGGAGCTGGAGTCTCGTCAGTTTCCAGGCCGGGAAGGTCGACTGGAACGTCCGCCGGCGTTTGAGAATCGTCGTCAGTAAGTTCTGCCGGCGCGGGTTGATCGTTAACGTCGTCAGACGGAGCCGTTTCATCGGCAGCGGCTGAATCCTCAGCCGGTTCCGACGGCTTTGCCTGCGCTGTTTTATCAGCGGGCGGCGCCAGCTCGTCTTTCGACGAATCGTCAGCAGACGGTTCCGTTGACGCGCCTGTGGAATCCGAGGAATTCGCTTCTTCTGACGCTGTCGCGTTATTGGCGACTTCTGGAGAGCCTTTGTGTTTCGGCCCCAGAAACAGAACGACAAACAGAACAATTAAAGCCGCCATCGCAACGAGACTTAAAATCCAGGTCAGAGAGTTCTGACGCGGTTTTTCCTGAGTCTCCATTTCTGGAGCGATCATTTGCGCGTACTGCTCCAACGCCTCCTGAGGATTAACCATATTGGACTGATTGTCCACAGGCGGTTCGACTGGAGGCTCCGGCGCGACGGCATTTTGAAAAGCCGGAGGCGCGATGGGGTCTGGCGGCTCGGGAATTGACTCGGATTTTTCTGCTGGAGCGGCTGATTTTTTGCGGTCAAGATTCAGTTTTAAGCTCTGACCTCCGCCCAAAATTCCAGACGCGCCGCTGAGAATGCCAGACAAACTGGCCATGAATCCGGACGACGACGCCGGTTCGTCTGCGCCGCCCCCCAGGTCAACGGAATCGTCTTCTGAAACGTGTTTTGGAGCTGCGTATATTTTTTCTCTCCATGACGGGTCGACCTCCGCCGGCTCAATTTGAACGACCGTCAAAATTTGATGACAGGCGCTGACTTCGGCAAGCTGACGATCAGAACTGATGCAAAGACGTTCGTATTCCGGCGATTCTTCCGAGGAAAGCGCGTTATCCAGATATTCCGCCGTTACGTTCGGATCCAAATGCAACCCTTGATCCAGAACGTCTGGAGCGCCCAGTTCCGGGCGGGCCATCACAGAACGAATTCTGTTACAAAGGTTATTAGCCGCTTCGTTTTTGCTCAGAAGAGCTTCAAATTCTTCTGCGTCTTGCTGCGGCAACAGATTGTCTATATACGCCAGGAGAGTGCGAAGTGTCAGTTTCATGGCAGCTTTTGAGGTTAATTTCCTGTCAGAACCGCTCAACGATCAGAACGACGCCGATCTGAAAACGCCCGTTTGCCGGGGAAAATAACCACGTCGAGCGGTCTTCCAATAATAATAGTGCCTTCTTCCGCTCGCAATCGTACAAAAAAATACCTCTGCTTTAAAAAATCTTTTAAAACAGAGGTAAACATCTAAATTTTCAATTTGACATGTCAGGGCGCCACGACGCTGTTCTGAGAATCTTCAGCTTCTGTCGTTTTTGACGCCTCTTGCGCCGAGCGAATCGCCTCTTCGATCTGCTTATCCAGCTCTTCTATACTCGCCAAAATCGCGTCGTGCCGAGCGTCCAGCTCCATGAGCGTTTCAATTTGTTTGAACTTGTCGTTATCCATTTTCTCAAAATCTTTAATTATTCAAATTCTGACAATTCCGGTTATATCGATTATGCCTGTTATATAATTTCGGCAATTTCTATTTAAAAATCCAGCTATGAACGAAAAAGTCAGGGAAACGTCTTGAAAAATCGCGCTCAAACGCGAGAAGCCCGCGTCCGCCGTTTGGTTAATATATCAGGCGAATTATTGAACAACTCTGTTTTGAGCGGTTACCGGCGGGCGGTCCTGAGGAAGGATTTCCTTTAAAATTGGGGATTCTCGTCGAATTTGAAGCTGATTTATCGGACCTTCCAGACGGATTCGCATCGTGTTTTTACTTACTCCGCTGAAAAGATCGTGAATAACGGGAATCGTTTTTTCGCCTTTGCCGACTTCCGTTCGGAAGGATAAATTGACTCGTTTATTAAAATCCATCATTCCATTTCCGTACAGGCTTATAGCGTCGCCGCGGAAGTTAATATCGTCGAAAAACAGGTGATTTCCAACAATTCGGAATCGGGCTTCGGCATCGCTGAACGCGTTTTGGCTGGGCTCTTTAACGCTCAATAGTTTTAGCATGGAAACCATGGCGGGAAGATGGTAAATATCCGCTTCTTCCAGCTGCATTTTTCCCAATCCCCGCAAAGAGTTCGCATCCCCGCCCACGCCCCGCATGATGATCGCAGCATGGAATTTTCCCAACAGACGTTCTGATTGAGTAACCTCTCCGCATTGTTCCAGTCGGGCGTTATGTAAAGACATATTGACGCCAAATTGCGACGCGTTTCCTGAAAGCGTTACAATGTCCGCGCGGAAATCGCCTCCAAACAATTTGGCGCACAATTGCTGCGGTTTCCCGTCTGGACCAGAAGGAATCGGTCTGTGAAACGAGTTGGGCGTATTGGGAAAAACGTATTTTAAAATCTCTGGCGCGCCTGAACCCAAAAAGAGCTGGTTGTTATTAATTTGATATGGACCTGTAATGCTGGAAAATTGAATTCTGTTCCACAGCGCGCTTTCTATGGACAGACGTCCTTCGGAATAGAATTCTCCATTGGCCATATAACCAGCGGTTGTAATTCCCCCACAAATGCCGCGAAGTTCAATTCCCTTGTTGATTGACACTTCCTGAACCCCAATCTCGCCGTTCCATTGAGCCGATAACGGCGTTAAAATTTTGCTGTTGTAATCCAGGTCAATCTTGCCGCGATAATGAATCGGCCCGTTTATCTGCAAAGACGTCAGCGTTTTTCGCATGGATTCCGGGATCGCTTCGATCAAATCGCGATCCACTTTCAAACGATCAACGGCGACTTTGGACAGGCTTGCTTTCCAGCCTGAACCGGGAACAACCATGCCGTCGATCTGGCAGCACAGCAGCGTTTGATTATGATATCCGGTAAAATCTTTAACGATAACGCGCCCGTTTTCGTAGTCAAACGTTCCTGAAACCTTGTCCAGTCTATATGGAAACGAATTCGCGCGCATGCTGAATTCCTCTCCAATTGGAACGGCGTGAATTTTCAGTTTTGGACTCTTATCGACGTCCAAACGCATGGCGATCTCCACTTTCGCGTTAACAGAGCCGTTTATTCCCAGTCCATTGATAAGCTTTGCGTTTTCCTCCGGCATGGACGAGGAAAGAACTCTGTCAACCGGCAAGTCATTCATCTCCAAATTGAGGAAAAAATCATGCGGCTGATCCGCTTGCAAATTGACCCGTCCGCTTCCTGTTATTTTCACTGGCGTTGTATTGACCGTCAGGTTTTCAAACGTCCAAAAATGATTTTTCATATACAATCTGCCATTGAGATTGTTAAGCGGATACGGGAACGGTTCGTAACGTCCGGCGCAATTAATCAGAGCAATATCGACAATCAAGTCGGTTGGCGTTCCATTTCCGCGGGCGTCCAGACGCACGTCCACGTTGACCGTCCCTTTGGGGTCAAATTGATGAATCAAATCCTGCGCCTTTTCCGGACAGGCGTTGACAATCTTGTCTGTAATGGCGACGTTTCTGGCTTTAACCAGAAAATATCCGGAAATCTTTTGGAGGAGCGCGTCGTCCAGCTTGTCCGATCCGATTTTATTCCCAGCAATCGCAAACAGCTCGGAAGGAATGTGAAACTCTCCGCCGAGGGAAATATTAGCTCCGTCAGACAGGTTGGCTTTGAGCGTCTGGTTGTTCAGTTCAATCGTTCCGCTGAGATTCGAAAGAGAATACGGGAACTTGTCGTACAACAGCGATCCGTTTTGACATTGCAATACAATATTGGGGCTCCATGTTTTACCGTCGTATTTAGCGTAGACGTCTGCCGAAATCACCCCGGACGGCTGAATGGATTTCCAAACGTCTTTCACTTTTTGCGGGAATTGAACCGCAAGCCGATCGTCAACCGGCATATTTTCCAGCTTGATTCTCAGTTCTTTGGGAGCGTTTTCCTCATACGTGCTTTGTCGATACGCCATCTGGACTTTTCCCGTCCCCATTTTGGCGGAAAAAGACTGGATATTCGCTTCCTTTTCGGAAACGTCGTATTTAATTTGAATATTGGTTAACGATTCCGATGAATTGCTCCAGTCCCAGCGTCCGTTGACAACCTCTCCGACAATTCGATATCGAAGTTTATGCCCAGTTTCGGCAGCGCCGTCGTATGAGAACGCGCACCTCGACGACATAATTCCAATGACGTTTTTGACTAAACGCATTTCCGACATCCGGCGAGCAATTTCATCTCGCGGAAGCGCTTCAAGAGGCAAGGCGTTATACAACCGGTCAGACAACTCGCACTGATTGATATTCGCTTCAACGTTTATCTGCTTTTTATCCAGATTCAGCCAGCCGGAATAGGTCATCGTCCGCGCGTAGTCCCCTGTCATGACGCCTGCAAAATCATACTCGTTATTCGCCTTGAGCGTCATTTTGGCTTTGATGTCACGCAGTTCATAAACAGAATCGCCCTTTCGATAATCCCGAATCTGACAATCGACGTTTGAAAGCTCAATCTCGCGAAATGGCGTGTTTTTTTTGCCCGTTGTAAAATGGAGATATTGATAATTCCAGCGTTCACTGTCAACAGGATAAAGAACAACGTCCGCGTTGCGCAGCTTTACGCGCTCTATGGGCAACCCTTTTGTAAAAAGCTCTTTTATGGAAATCGGCGCAACGATAAACATTTCTTCTACCGAAACAAAATCGTACAAGCCGCTTTTTGACGTCGGCAAAACCAGTTCCGACTCTTTGACCGGATTGGTTTTACAATTGACGAAGACGCTTTTCGGAAATCGTATTCGCAAGCCGCGAAGACGAACGCCCTGTCCGCGAATAAATTCCGCCGATTCAATGCTCACAGACGCGCCGGGAAACTGTTCTTTGAGCTTGCATACAGCCTTAGATCGAATAACTGGGTTTATGTTCAGAATTGCTATCGGGATAACAATCAGCGCTCCCAGTCCAAGCAATGGAATGAGACTCTTGAATATAAAACTCAACAGCGCTGAAAGAAATCTGAACATATTAAAATGCAAATTGCAAGTTTCAGGAAATTGCAAGACTATAGACGTTTAGTATGTAAACATTCGCATGACAAATATTTACTATATAACCACAAACAGATGACTATCCGCCGCTATTTCCTTCCAGACGCCAATATACAAAGCGTCCACATTGCCGGAAGCCGATACCGTATCGACCCGATAAACAATGATTGGATGCCGCTAATATATAGCGCCGTCAGAATAAATAGTAGCCAAAAAATTGTTTTTTGACCAGAGCAATTTATTGAATATATAGAGAAAATCCACAAAAGAATATACGGAACGCCTATCGCCGCGCGAATTGAAAAACTGGAAAAACCAGGTTGATTAGGGAAGAGAGCCCAGGTGCGCGCCATCTTGACTATTGCTAAACGAACGACCTTTCCCGGATTGGACGCCGCCCAGTCCCACGCGGCGCGGCGAGTATAGTCGTTGACTTGCAGTTCCTGCTCAATATTGTCGACCTGTCCGTTGGCTTTCGCTCCAAATCGTTCATAGACGGCAGGCATAAACGCCATATTGCTGGAACCGTCGGCATCTGGATTCAAACCGTCCATCAGCGACGGCCCGCCCTGCAGCGTCGTGAAAATCCAACGACCTGAAATTCGCTCGTTTCGATACGCCCACGGCGTTAGGACGAGAAGCATAACTGTAATCGATATAACGCTTTGTAAAAACAGCTTTCTGGAAGCCGTCTTCGTCCAAAGACGATACAGTCCGATAGCCGCCAGCGCTCCGGGAGTAAAGAGAATCCAGCCAGGTTTGACGAGAGTTGCCAAACCGGCAAACAGTCCCATCCATAGCGCGTCTTGCCAGCGAGCAGAGATAAAACATCGAATCCAAAAGTTCATCTGCGCCAGCAGAAAAACGGAAAAAAGCGTTTCCGATAAGATCATGGGACTGATAAGAACGAATTCCGGATAAACGGCGGCGATTGCGGCGGCGGTTAACCCCGCTTTTTCTCCCTTTATTAATTTTGCCGCGATCCACGTTTGCCAGACGCAAAACGTTCCTAGAACTGCGCCAGCTATTCGACCGTAAAGAATGGGAACGTTTGTCCCGAAAATCGTCTGGATCGCTGCCAGAAACAACGGATAGCCCGGCATGCGAAAGATCTGACGACCGTAATACTCATACGGCTGTCCAGAGGCGATTTTTTGGGCGAGAGACCAGTACCCGTCGCTGTCGCCATAGACAAAACCTCCATGAGCGTAAGAAACGTCCCAGTATATTGCCGCTAAAAGGCGAACCGCAAAAGCAATGAGAATAATTATTGCCAGCCAACAGCTTGCAGAGCGCAATTCGCCTTTGGTTTCCTGGGAAATGCTTTCCACGTTACGCCTTTAATCTTTTTTCAGCGGTTTGTCGCGGCGATGTACTGGAGAGCACGTTATCATAAGCGCTAAACCAATGCAAAGAACTACCAGCATATATGCTGACATATAAGCTGACCATCCTGGAGGTGTGAGTTCTGGTCCCGCCGGTTCGGGTTTAGCTCTGGCGGCGAAACTCAAAACAGGCTGCAGCGCTATGATCAGAAAGAAAACGATTTGGTAAATTCGCGGTAACAGTTTTTTCAACATGGGAAATCTTTCGGAAATTAGCAATTAGCAATGAGCAATTAGCAATTGGCGCAAAGCGCCTTAAAAAATTGACAATTGCTAATTGACATTGTTAATTTAATTATACATTGATTGCGGGCATTTTTCAATAGCCCCGACAAAAAGAATTCAAAAAAAAGAGGCAAAAACGATGTTTTTATCGTATAATCCGAATCGTTTCATGAAAAATCCTGAAAATTTTGGATTTTTTATAGTATAATTCTTGACAACAAGACAAATAAACGTCAAAATATATATAGGGTGGCGCTATGCAGTCGCTTTGCGTCAATTGCTAATTGCTAATTGCTAATTACTTACCAACCATGTCGTCCAATCCGGAAATTCGAAAAGAATCAACTGTTTTGCCCGCAAATGTCGGCAATAAAAACAACGCGTCTGAACATAACAGCGCGTTGACAGTTGATTTGTCTCCCGCGACAGCGTCCGCAGATGCGGAAGGAAAGACATCGGTTTTGACAACGGCTCCCATTGATTCCAGTAAATCAACATCGCAGACAACTGTCAACGCCAAAGACGCGACCGTAATTCGGAATCGAAACAACCAGCAGGAACCCTCCGGTTCTCACTCATCAAGTACAGAATTATTTACAGGACATAACTCTCCTAACGACGCAGTAATAATTGTTGACAATGAGTTGATTGACGGTTATATTCCTGCCAGACTGGGCGATTATCAGCTCATCAAAAATATCGGCGCCGGCGGCATGGGCAACATCTTTCTGGCTACTGACTTATATTTGGATCGGGAAGTTGCGATTAAAATTTTATTGCCAAAATATCAGTCAACAGATTTACAGGAACGGTTTATCGTTGAGGCAAAGGCGTCCGCCAAACTCCATCATGAAAATATTGTAACAATTTATTCTTTTGGCGAAACAAACGGCCTGCCGTACTTTGTCATGGAATTCATCCCCGGTTCGAACCTTCGGGACATAATCGTCAAAACCGGGACGTTGTCAATCGAAAACGTTCTTTCCTACACCATCCAGATTGCGTCCGCTCTGGAACACATCAATGAAAACGGGATCGTCCATCGAGACATAAAGCCGTCCAACGTTCTCATTACAAACGACGGAACGGTTAAAGTCATTGACCTCGGATTGGCAAAAGACTTTATACATCTGCCAGACGACGAACTGACCAAAACCGGCGTTACGCTCGGCACTTTTGACTATATTTCTCCAGAACAGGCGCAAGATCCGCGGCATGTTGACATTCGCGCTGATATCTATTCACTGGGCTGTACAATGTATTTCATGCTTATCGGCAAACCTCCGTTTGCTGAAAAAAACAGAGTGCAAAAAATTGTCAGCCATCAGGTTGATGAAACGCCCAACATTCGCACTTTACGACCAAACGTTCCTGAACGTCTGGCGGACATTGTCATGAAATGCATGGCAAAAAATCCGGATTTGCGCTATCAAACCCCTCAGGAGTTGTCCAAAGAGCTTTATATCGCCGCTGAAGAACAGGGGATGCGTCCTACCAGATTTTCATTGTCAAAATGGTATTTGCCTTCCAAATCGCGTCTGAAAGTCTGGAAAGATCGTTTGTCGTGGGCTGTTCCAATAATCATTTTGGTCTTTGCCTGCATGATTTTGGATTACATTTGGAAGGTCGACCCGCGGCAATCGGAATTCTTGCCGGAAACGCCTGGCTTAAAGAGAAACGTTGCGTCGGAAAACTCGAGAGAGCGCAGCTTGTCAATTTTCGGCTCGACGATTAAAAAAGGCAAGGCGCTGGAGTTTAACAGCGTCCCCCAGCCTGCGGAAGCGCCTGTTCCGACAGAAAATGAAACGCCGCAAAAAGACGTCGTCGCGACAGAGCAAAAACCGCCTGCTGACAACAAATCCCCAACGGTTTCGGAACCAATCATTCCGCCAACTGACATATCGTCAAATGACATTCAACCTGTTCACGAATCCGTAACGCCCACGACGCCATCGCAGGAAAGCGGCGTATCGGAAACGCCTGACAATCCAAATCAGAAGAATATTATTCATTCAGTCAGATTGGAGACGGATTAGGCAATAGGCAAGAGACAATAGGCAGTAGTAATAATTCTCCTACTGCCTACTGCCTACTGCCTACTGCCTCAAACTATTGCCTAAATTTCATGAGAGTATACTTCCTCCTTGAAGACAGCCGATCCTTTTTTGAAACTCTGCCGTGTTGGCTGAGCATACTCAAGCCGACGTATCGGCGCGTGCCGGAAATTAACCGCGTTTACAAAGGAGACTGTTACGTCATGAAAAGCGGCTGCGGGTTCCCCCGAATTCTGGGCGTTGACCCACACTCGCCGGCGCAGAACGTCTTGGGCGCCACCATTACCGACATCAACCGCTACGGCAACATCGACCGGCTGGTTCTGGTTTTCGACGCCGACGACGTTCCGATCGGGAAACGGTACCGCATGGCGATTCAGGCGATTAAAACCTATCCCGGCGGGCTGAAATGCCCCTTTAGCATCTTTCTGGTCAACCACTGCTTTGAAACGTGGCTGCTGGGAAACCGGGACATGTACCCCAAAGGACATATTCCGTACGACTTCCAGCCGTTTGACGAGTATTACAACGTCTCGACTCACGACCCGGAGAAGATGCACGGCGTCCAGGAATATCTCACCACGTCGCTTTTCCATGCAGAATATCTGCGTCAAATGCTCCTGACGCAGAAAGTCAACTATTCCAAAAGAAACCCGGGAGCGGTTTGCAACCGAGCGTATCTGGAAGCCCTCCGACAGCGCGTCGCCGCTCTGGACGAACATCACAGACCGGAAGGGCATCTGAACTCGCTGAAGCGATTCTTCGACTTTCTCGACAAACTCTAAAAAAATCCCACGCCTTTCGACGTGGGATTCAAAACGATATAAATTTTTTCTAAAGCAGCAAGACGTCATTCCGACATATCGACAATGACGATTTTGGTCGTATCCAAGCCCCAGTTCATTCTCAAGCCGGCGCAGTAGGAGATCAGGAAGCGGTTGTTGTCTAAAGGCAGGATGGCGGAATAACAGTACCAGCGCACAGGGTCGGGGTCGGACTTGTCCAGAATCTGTTTGCTGATGAATTCCAGCTTTTCGTTGACGACCGCGATTACCAACGGGTTGCGTTCTACTTTGTCTTCCGTCCAGACGGCGAGGATGTTGTTGGAACCGGGGATATGCTGCAGCGTCATCGGAGCCAGCGGGGAGACGAAGGGCGACTTTACCGCTTCCGTCCAGGTAGCGCCGCCGTCGGACGAGTAGGAAACAAACTGGCAGCCGGCGTCGGCG
Organism: Thermoguttaceae bacterium; assembly: GCA_017407125.1. Lineage (GTDB taxonomy): Bacteria > Planctomycetota > Planctomycetia > Pirellulales > Thermoguttaceae > RUG11551. Next base: position 108,718 of record JAFQXE010000045.1, on the reverse strand, counting down.
CGGATGTACATCATAATGCGTCCGTCAGACAGAGCAATCAAACCGGGTTCCTGAAAAGCGATTTTTTGCGGGTCCGGGTTGGCGGCTTCGCCTGATCTGACCCACGTTTTGCCAGCGTCTTTGGAAATGTAGCAAAACATCTTGGCGTTTCTTTGGAACCGTTCAGTTGACAGGTTATGCAGCGCAACCGGAATGAGCAAATCGCCGTTGTCGAGCTGTAAAACTCGTGAATTATTCATGACGTAATAGCCAACCTGGTCTGTAATGCATTTCGTCGGTTCAGACCACGTTTTGCCTTCGTCGGACGAATACCGAATGCACGGTCGGCAATCCTGACGCGTGTGTTTATCGAGGTAAATCAACGCCAAACGACCGTCTTTGAGTCGGAGAATGGAAACCGACATAACGTTGAGCGACCCGTTCGGACGAGTAATAATCGTTTCCGGTTCCGACCAGGTTTTTCCGTTGTCGGACGAGTAAATCGCAACCAGATTGGCGGGAGCGTCGTCGTGGTTGGAAGAGCCGTTGTAGCGGGAATAGACGAACATAATCCGCCCGTCATTGAGTTTGACGAAGTCGCCCTCGCTGTGCCGAGGATATTCTTTTGACGAAGCAAGATTGCAAACCGTTTCTGTTTTTGCCGTCGGATAATCGGCGGCGATAACCGTTGATGATAACGCTATGAGGATGATTGAAAGGATGTGTTTCATGATTTTTAAGCTTTTAGCTATTAGCTACTAGCCATTAGCTTGGTTACTAGTAGTTCTTAGCATTAATTGTTTAAGTTTGAATCTAAAATTACAAAGCTAGTAGCTAGAAGCTAATAGCTAATCACAGGTCTTTTCCGCAGCACTTTTTATATTTTTTGCCGCTTCCGCAGGGACAGGGATCGTTCCTCCCGATTTTTGCTTCCGTTCGGCGAATCGGCTCTTTCTTTTCGCTGACTTGCGAGTTGTCAATCGCCTGTTGCTGCTGACGCTGAATGTCGGCGCCCTGCGCCATGCTGGACGCGGTGTTGCCGGACTGTTCGTGAACGGCAGTCTGCTTTTGACGCTTCCAGACGGAGCCGAGGAACCGGTCGTCAACCTGCTGTTCCATACGGTAAATAACGCTGGTAACTTGGTCGCCGACGCCGTTCCACATCTCGTCGAAGGCGCGCATGCCTTCTCGTTTGTACTCGACTTTCGGGTCAACCTGAGCGTATCCGCGAAGCCCGACGCTGGAACGAAGGTGGTCCATTGTCATGAGGTGTTTTTTCCAGGACGCGTCGACAATTTGCAGAACCAGCGCGCGTTCCAGCTTTCGCATTTCCGGACGGTAACGGTCTTCGACGAATTCCAGAATTCGGCGTTCCATTTCGTCCAGCGGAACGGTCGCCAGATAGTCCGTTTTAATATCAACGTCGTATTTGTCTTTGAGTTCTTTTGCCAGTTCCGGCAGCGCAGCGCGACCTTTTTCGTCCAGCGTGAAAATGTCTTTTCCGACAGAACTCTTGCCGTACTTTTCGATAAACGCCTTTGCCAGTTCAAGGGCTTTGGTTTTGACCATGTCGCCCTTTTCCAGTTCTTTACGGGAGATGTCTTTGAGGAACTCCTCGATTTCGTGACGCTGTTTGTTCTTCAAATCGTCGTGGGTGATAGTCAGCTTGAACCGTTCGCCAACCCATTCGATAATCGCGTCGCGGTCGTAATGCTTTGACCCCATCGCATCGTAGGAAACAGCGTGAACCAGCCCAGCCATGACCGGGAATTTGACTTCCTTTTCTCGATAGGCGGCAATTGCTCTCGAACTGACGAGGTCAATAAACTCGTCTTTTTCAAGATTTTTAACCGTCTCAAAATCCAGGACAATGTCAAATTTCATCTTCAGCCAGTTCAGAGCGGCTTTGCGTCCGTAATACGGATCCATCAAGTTTCTGCCCGGTTCGAGCGAGACTTTTTCAATCGCCGTGCGAACCTTTTCCACCAGGAACGAGTCCAGCTGATCAACGGGCTGAGATTTCAAATCGCGCTCGCGCAGAGACGTCTTCCAATGCGTGTTGACCCAGCGGGTCAGAGCTTCCCAGTTCCATTCGTCTTCTTCGGCGTCGTCAGGAATGTTTTCCTGAATGGCGTCGTTGACAGCCGATTCCGCCAAACGATACGCTTCGTCTTTGGCGTACTTCTCTGCGTCCTCGTAAGACATGTTCCGGAACGAGCGGGCGTCCAGATCAACTGCAAGCTCCTTGGACGCAAACGCAGCAAACGTTTCTTCGTTGTAGCCTCTGGCGAGGAACCGCCCGATGTTGTTTTTAATCTGCTCGTCAATCATTTCCAGAATCAGAGCGCGGCAGTCGGCGCCGTCGAGAATGTTTTGACGGTAGCCGTAGGTTCGTTTACGCTGTTCGTCCATGACCTCGTCGTATTCGAGCAGGTTTTTACGAACTTCAAAGTTGCGTTCTTCGACCTTCTTTTGAGCGCCTTCTACACGGCGGGAAACCATCTTCGATTCAATCGCCTGACCTTCCTGCATGCCGAGTCGGGTAAGAATGTTTTTGACCCATTCGCCGGCGAAAATACGCATCAGGTCGTCTTCCAAAGACAGGAAGAACCGGCTTGAGCCGGGGTCGCCCTGACGTCCGCAGCGGCCGCGAAGCTGCAAGTCGATACGGCGCGCCTCGTGCCGTTCAGACCCGATGACGTGCAAACCGCCTAACGCGCGAACTTCGTCGCCCTCTTCTTTCATGTGGTCGGTTGCTTCGATTTTTTCTTCCAGCTCTTTCCATTCTTCCTGCGGAACGTCCAGCTTGGACGCATAGGTTTGCTGAAGAATCGACCACGCCTTGGCTTCGGCGTTGCCGCCGAGGATAATGTCTGTACCACGGCCAGCCATGTTGGTAGCGATTGTAACAGCTCCCTTGCGACCCGCCTGAGCGATAATTTCGGCTTCGCGCTGATGATGCTTGGCGTTTAAGACCTGATGGGCAATGCCGCGCTTGCCAAGCATTTCCGACAGTTTTTCGCTGTTTTCGACAGACGTTGTACCAACCAGCAGCGGGCGGCCTTTGCGTTCGATAGCGTCAATCTTGCTCTTATCGAAAACGGTAGGGATTTTGTCTCCCTTGGCCAAAAATTCCAGCTGATCGTCAGTTTCTTTAACGATGTCGCCGATAATCCATTCGTCGGAGCCTTTGAGAGAAACGGAGTCCCAGCGGTTCATGCGTTCGATTTCGTTGACAATCGCGTTGTATTTTTCTCGAACAGTGCGGTAGATTTGGTCTGGATAGTTGATTCTGGCAATCGGCTTGTTGGTGGGAATAGCGATAACGTCCAGCTTGTAAATCTTCCAGAATTCGCCGGCTTCCGTCATGGCGGTACCGGTCATACCGCTGATTTTTCTGTACAGCTTGAAGAAGTTTTGCAGCGTAACAGTTGCCAGAGTCTGGTTTTCCTGCTTGACTTTAACGCCTTCTTTGGCTTCAACCGCCTGATGTAAACCGTCTGACCAGTTTCGACCCGGCATGAGTCGCCCGGTAAACTCGTCTACGATAACGATTTCGCCTTCGTCCGAAATGATGTAGTTGACGTCTCGCTTGTAAAGGCTGTGCGCTTTAAGAGCGTTGTCAATCAAGTGCGGCCATTCCATGTGGTCTTGCGTATAGAAGCTTTCGACCCCGGCCAGCTTTTCCGCGTGACGAATGCCCTCGTCGGTCATGTTGGCGGTATGATCTTTTTCGTTGACTTCATAATCGACGTCTTTGACCAGCTGGCGGGCGATGCGGTCTGCCTCCTGATACATTTTGACGTCTTCGTCCGCGCCGCCGGAAATAATCAACGGGGTACGGGCTTCGTCGATAAGAATGTTGTCGACTTCGTCGATAATAGCGTAGTTAAGACGCCCCTGAGACTGCTGAAGCTCTTTGGGATACCGCCAGTCGCCGCGGGCGGCAGGACGCATGTTGTCTCGAAGGTAGTCGAACCCGAACTCGTTGTTGGTACCGTAAGTGATGTCGCAGTCGTACGCTTTTTGTCGTTCCGACGTTTCCATCTGGGACTGAATAACGCCAACCGTCAGACCGAGGAACATGTAGATTTTTCCCATCCATTCCATGTCTCGACGAGCCAGATAATCGTTGACTGTAACGACATGAACGCCGCGCCCTTCCAGAGCGTTTAAGTAGGCGGGCAGCGTCGCAACAAGCGTTTTACCTTCGCCGGTCATCATTTCAGCAATCGCGCCGGAATGCAGGACCATGCCGCCGATGAGCTGAACGTCAAAATGACGAAGCCCCAGAACTCGCTTGCTCGCCTCGCGGCAAACCGCAAACGCCTCAACCAGCAGGTCGTCCAGCGTCTCGCCTTTGTCCAGCCGCTGACGAAACAGAACCGTCTGATTCCGAAGTTCTTCGTCTGACATCGCAGCGTACTTCGGTTCCAGATCGTTAATCGCCTGAACTTTCGGCTGCAGCTTTTTAATATATCGGGCGTTGGACGACCCAAACATGCTTGTAATTGAACGTTCGATACCGCGGCTAATGCCGGTGCAGACATCGCAAATAGCATCCCAAACCTGGGCAAGCGCTTCTGACATATTTTGCAATCCTTTGTTTTACAGGGGAAAATTTGGTGGGAAATCAGGTGTGAAAAAAGGGAAAACGAGGGCAGGCTCGCCAAAGGCAAAACGCTGTCCATAGTCCCCTAAACTAATAATACTTCTAATATATTATAGCGTTTTTTTAAAATAATATAAGAGGACTTTAACGATTTTATCGAAAAAATGGTCGAAAAAGAGGGGGAAAGATGTATTTTTATAAAATAAATAAAGAAAATATGGCTCATCAGACAGGTTGGCGCCTGAGAGCTAAGCAGACGTCTTGTCTGCCCAACGTTTTTTTAACACGAAATACACGAAAAGAACGAAAGAACACGAAAAAAATCTTTCGTCTTTTTCGCTTATTTCGTGTTTTTCGTGTTTAAAAAATAACAATCGATTTTCAATTAATCAATCGGTGAAAATCCGTATTTTCCCGGGGGCTTACGCGCCCCGGCTCGCCAAAATCCGTGTCCGGACTGACCTGCGCAAATTCATGGACTTTAGTTGTACTCGAGAACCGTCTCTCGAATTGCAATGACAGACCTCAATACGTTTTCTACGTCGCTGAGATATAAACTGTTCGGGCCGTCGGACAGGGCGTGGTCAGGGTCAGGGTGGGTTTCGATAAACAGACCGTCAATGCCGACTGCAGCGGCGGCGCGAGCCAGCGGAGCAACCATCCGGCGATTGCCCCCGGTGCAGTTTCCCAATGCGCCAGGCGCCTGAACGGAATGGGTGGCGTCGAAAACGACTGGAACGCCCAAATCGCGCATTTCGACCAGTCCCGTCATGTCGTTGACAAGGCGTCCGTACCCGAAAAACGTCCCGCGTTCGCAAAGCAGAATGTTATTGCAGCCAAAAGCGCGGAGCTTTTCGACCACGTTTTTCATGTCGCCGGGAGCCATGAACTGTCCCTTTTTGACGTTGACCGGCAGACCTGTCTCCGCCGCCGCCTGAAGCAAACTCGTCTGGCGTGACAGAAACGCGGGAATCTGGATCAAATCGACCGCTTGAGCCGCCAGCTGCGCCTGATACGCTTCGTGAATGTCGGTTACAACCGGAACCTGAAAGTCATCGCGAATGTTTTTCAGAATCCGAAGCCCTTCCTCAATTCCCAAACCGCGATAGGAATTGACGCTCGTTCGGTTCGCCTTGTCAAACGACGCCTTGAACACAAACGACGCCCCGACACGAGAGCAAATCTCTTTAAGCGTTGACGCGATCGACCGGGTGAGTTCTTCCGATTCAATGACGCACGGTCCTGCTAATACTAATAGCGGCTGACCGTCTCCGACGAGCAGGTTGGATATTTGAGTCTTTATCATGTTTAGGGAATAGGGAGTAGGGAATAGGGAATAGGAAAACTGATGCCTACTGCCTATTGCCTAATGCCTCGATATAAACTTATTTTGTTATCATAGTTAATCTTCCCGGCATGACTTCAATGTCAACCGGGATGTTTCCGCCGGGATCGCCGTCAAACTGGAACGGGACAACCAACTCGGAAGTCGAGTCTGCAGGTTCAACGCGGAATCGTTTTCCTCTCAACATCGTACAGCCGGGGAGGAACCGGTGAGCGCCGAACATCTGGGCAAACGACGCCAAAATTAGCCCGGCAAACAAATTGCCGGGGCGGAAAACGCACAAGTCCAGCTCGCCGTCGTTGGGAACGGCTTTGGGAGCCAGCGGGACGCCCCAGCCGTATCGAGGAATGTTGCAAATAAACGACCAGCAGCCGACGATTTCTTTTTCCTGCTCTCCCGACTCGTTGAGAATGCAGACCTTGAGTTTCGGGAATTTATATCCGCCGATCGCCCTGAGTATCGGCTTGATATACGACATGTAATTGATATGCGCTCCCTTGGGATTGCTCATTCTGGCGGTATGCACCTGATTGACAACCTCCGCGTCGAACCCGCACCCGACCATCGACAAGAACAGATGCCCGTTGACTGTAGCGGCGTCGAACGGTTTGGGCGTTCCCGTCCCGACGATTCGCGCCATTTTAACCGGGTTTGTACTGTATTTAAGCTGTTTCGCCAAAAGGTTCGCCGTCCCGCTGGGCAAAAGCGACAGAGGAACGCCCGGAACTGTTCGATTGGTCAATTCTGCGGCAGTGCCGTCTCCGCCGACGCCGACAAGGGCGTGCAGCGTCCCGGCTTCAAACAGCTCGTTCGCCCGCTGAGCGACTTCCGCCAAGTCGGTTTTGACCTCCACCTCGAACCCGAACTCCTTTTGGAGCGTCTGGACAAAGGAATCAACCCGGCTGGAACTATTGCGCCGCCCCGCTTTGGGATTAACGCTGACTATTACTGTTGACATATTAACTAATTGGTCTAAAAGTGGATTTCATTGAAACGCTTTGCGTCAATTGCAAATTGCTAATTGTAAATTGTACTGTTGTATTATTTTGATACATGCGCTAAAATAATACAACATCTACAGGGTTGAGCAAGGCGAAAAAGGACGATTTTTCAGTCCTTAAAAATTTTTATATTCCATAAATCGTTATATTTCAACGACTTAAAATTTTTCTAAAAATTTTTCCGAGTTTTGGCATCGGTTTTGCATCTATTAAAGGGCAGAAATTATCACATTTTGCCCTCTGTCGATAGTTTTTACTTTCATGGTTCGAAACGAATCAAAAAAGAGAGGTTTCAAGAACGTACTTTGTTTCAGACTGTTTTTGCCCTACGGTCTGATTCGACTCCGCAGTAGACGGCGTCCGTTCCAATGGAACCTCTTTTTTTATTTGCGCAGTTGGTAAAATCGCGCGGTTTGTTAGTTAGGAATTAGGAGTGAGGAGGGAGGAGCTTTTTAATTAGGAATTCGGAATGCGGAATTCGGAATTAGCACTTCGCGCAATCCCTACTGCCTCCTAATATTGAATCGCTACCCGGTTCTAAACAATTCGCAAGCGACCAACGGGAGCGATTATAATACGTCTCGCGCGGGAGCGCGGACTGGGAGCGGCGCCTCGCCGCTCAACAACGGAATCATCGCTCGGGTCGCCCGGGCGCGATGGCTGATACAGGATTTGACTTCCGGCGCTAAAAGTCCAAACGTCTTGTGGAATTCGACGACCTCAAAATAGGGATCGTATCCGAACCCGTTTTCTCCGTGCGGTTCGGTTAGAATCCGTCCGTAGCAGACGCCGCTGGTTCTGGCGACGATTTCTCCCTGCGGGTTCGACAGCGCCATAAAACAGCAGTAATGCGCCCTGCGCTGGTCGCCGGTTTTCCCCTCGAGAACTTTCAACAGCATAGTGTTGTTGTCCGCGTCGGAAGAATGGATGTCAGAATGCAGTCTGGCGGCATCCGTCAACGTCGCGTATCTGTTTTCCAATTGAATTATTTTCAGCGCGGCGTATCGAGCAGAATACACGCCCGGCTCGTCTTTGAGGGAATCGACAATCAAGCCGCTGTCTTCCGCCAAGACCCATTGATTGAGCTGAATCGCCTGCTGCGACGCCTTTTTGTCGGCGTTTTCGGCAAAGGTCAGCCCGTCCTCGACAACCTCAATGGAATTCTCGAAATCGCGAAGCGTCTTGATTTGAATCTCGGCATCGCCGAGCAGCTTTTCCAGTTCCTGCCGCTTTTTGAGGTTGTTGGTTCCCAGTACCAGAATAAACGTCATGATGCGCTCTCCGTTTCCTTTTTCCGTCCGACAAATGTATAGTACGGCATGCGAATAATCGGGATATAGGGAATCTTGCCGTAGTATTCGTGGAAGTCGACAGTTTCAAAATGGCTCATCAGGTACGGGATGTGATCCGGCGAGGGATAGACATTGTCCGTATTAAAATGGACGGGCCAGTAGCTTCGGGTAAACCAGGAATGACGCTTCAGCCCTTCCGCCGGCCATTTTCGGCTGACGTAGAAGTCGACCACGCCGATAATTCCGCCGGGCTTGAGGATTCGCAGTGCGTTGTCCATCGCGGCAAACCAGTCAGGAATCATCGTCAGCGAGTACGAAAACGTAACGATGTCGGCATAGCCTTCGTCTGGTGTCCAAATCGTCGCGTCCGCCTCTGCCGTACAGCAGTTTGTGTTCCCGTTTTCGTCGGTGAACTTGTCGGCAATGCGTTGATTGCAAACTTCAAGCAGAGAATGCGCCAAGTCGACAACGTAGATTTTCTTGAGCTTCTTTCGGTCTTCTTCTGCAAAACGTTCCAGATTCGCGCCTGTCCCGCCGCCGAAATCGACCCAAACGCCGCCTTCCGGGACGCCGCCGCCAAGTTCGGGATTTGCCAACGCCGCCCAGAGTTCTTCGCGACCTTTAAGAAGCCGCTTGCGGAAATCGTCGTATCCTTTCGCCTGCCCGGAATAGAAATTGTCCAGTCGTTCCGCGTGGGTCTTGCCCTTCGCCCCGGAACGAAGCATGTGATATATAGTTTTTAAGTCGGAAAAAAATGCCATGGGAAAATAGTTAATATGGGAGTGGTAAGTTGTAAGTGGTAAGTGGTAAGTTGTTAGTTGCAACTCTATATAAATTATATCGAAAAAATTCTGATTTAATAGGGGCTGGGGTTGAAGGAAATCCATTTTTATCGTAAAATGATTGATATAGATAGTTTTAAGTAATAAGTAATAAGCGCTAAGGACGCAAAGCGAACGCTTTGTTTAAATTTTATCAACTTACCACTTACCACTAAACACCAACCACTAATCAATATCAGCCATGTTCAAAATATCCCTTAGACACGTATACTATATATTTATTGTCGCGTCAATAGCGATGGTAATGGGTCGCATTGCCGTTATCGAAGATTTTAGAGCTGTCGATTTGGAGCAATACCGATTTCAGCAGGCAGTGAACCGGAAAGTCGCCATCTGGAAAGAGATGGGACTTTCCAACGCGGAGATAGAGTCCAAGCGAATAGCGTATCTTGAGGCGACAATGCCAAAGCTGCAAACGCGCCGCCCGACGCTATCCGCCAACGACCGTTCCCGCTGGGCGTTGATTCGCGCTCTGGTGGAGCCGGATATGCGAGTTCCCGGCGCGCCGTACGCCATCGACAAGGTTATCGCTCAGCGCGGCTGGGACACCATCGACATGGTCAAGCACGACGGTCATCTGTACAGTTCCAAACCGCCGCTGCTGCCGACGCTTCAGGCGGGAATTTATTGGCTGGTCGTCAATACGACAGGAATGACGTGCGCCGAGTACCCCTTTGAATGCGTCAGAACAGTTACAGCGCTGAGCCATATTCCATGCCTGCTGGTTCTGTTTATCATGACGATTCTGACCGTCGAAAAGCTCACAGACAATCCCTTTGCCCGAGCGTTTGTCGTCGGGAGCGTCTGCTTCGGGACGTATTTAACAACCTTCGCCGTGTCGCTGCAAAACCATTTGCCCGCCGCCGCGGTGGTTTCCGTCTCGCTATACGCGATTGTCAAAATCGTATTTGAATATAAATTCAACGACAACCCGCAATTCGTCTGGTTTTATTTTCTGGCGGGATTGTTTTCCGCCTTTGCCGTGGTCTGCGAACTGCCTGCTCTGGCGTTTTTCGCCGCCCTGGCTGTGGTCTGCTTTGTCGTTGACTGGAAACGCGCCCTGATTGGGTTCCTGCCGGGCTGTTTAATTGTCGCAGCTGGATATTTCGGGGCAAACTACGCCGCTCACAATACGGTTATTCCCCCGTACGCTCACCGCAAGGCGGGAGAAAACTGGTACGACTACACGTATGACCGCGGCGACGGCGTGATTCGCGACAGCTACTGGAAACACCGCGTCGGCGTTGACCGCGGCGAGCCGTCCAGAATCGTCTATGCGTTTAACGTCCTCGTCGGGCATCACGGGATTTTCTCCCTGACGCCGCTTTGGGCGTTCTCCGTTGCCGGGGCTGTCGTCTGGATGTTAAACTGGAAGTCCGACCCGAAACTGGGCTTGCTGGGATTTTTCATTCTGTCCATGACCGTTGTCGTAATCGGATTTTATATCATGCGCCCGCTTGTCGACCGGAATTACGGCGGGATTACGTGCGCTTTCCGCTGGTCGTTCTGGCTCATCCCGCTTTGGCTGACAGCGCTCATTCCCATTGCAGAACGCGCCAAAGACAACAAATGGATTACCGCCGGTCTGTACGCCGCTCTGTTCTGGTCGATTCTCGCCGCCAGCACAGCCCTGACAAACCCGTGGACGCACCCGTGGATATTTGTGTAATTAGCAATTATCAATTAGCAATTAGCAATTGGAGGAGGAATAGTAATGTCACAGAATAAAGTTACTCGTCGAAACGTATTAACTTCGGCGTTGGGAATTGGATTAGGATTCGGGCTGACGTCTCTTGGAAACGCCGAAGAAACCGCAGAGGAATCAAAGGAAAAGAAACCGCGGCGAGCCAGAAAGCCGGAATCGACCGTTTGGAAATACGTCCCGATTGACCCGGAGCCAGCCGCTCAAAAAGCGTACGAATACTATAAAGAACACGGCTGCATGTTTGGGCTGGTCAAGGCGGCGATTCTTGCTTACGCGGACGCCGTCGAGTCCGTCGACCCGGATCAGGCTCAGGCGTGTCGTCAGTTCCCCTTTGGCGTTTTCAAATACGGCAGAACCGGGTACGGCGGGCAGGAAAGCCTCTGCGGAGCGATCAACGGCGCAGGGTTCTTTATGAGCTTGTTTATTGAATCTCCCGCCGACCTGTATCCGTTACAGAAAAAACTGACGGACTTCTATAAGGAGACGCCACTTCCAACGTTCATTCCAGAAACGGACATCGCGCCGAACTTTGCCAAGGCGGCGTCCGGCAGCGTCCTTTGCAAAGAAAGCGTCGGCGCCTGGCTGGCGCTCAGCGACGCCCCGGAACACAAACAGCTGCGGTCTGAACGCTGCAAACGGCTCACGAGTTCCGTATTGATTTATACAATCCAACTGCTCAACGAGTTCTTCGCTCAGGAAGAACAAAATTAGAATCAAAGAACAAGGCGGCGGAATCTCGTCGCCTTATTTTTTCTCGCCGCGCAGCGGGATTTTCGCTCGAACGGCTTTGACGACGCACGGCGGCAGGAAGCGTTCAAGCTCTTCGTTTCTCGCCAGATGGGCGATTTGCTTAATCAGCGAGCTGGAAACGTGCGCCAGTTCGCCGTCGGCGATCATCATCAGCGTTTCCACGTCGGGAGAAAGACGGCGGTTTGCCATCATCATGGTCAATTCAGCAGGGATGTCGGTAATAGGACGAACGCCTCGGATCATAATCTTCGCCCCGCAGTCGCGGACAAAATCGACCGCCAATCCGTGGAAAATCTGAATTTCCAGATTGGTTATGTTTTCTGTCGATTCCAAAATCAGCTTTTTACGCTCTTCCGGGGTGAACAAAGCGGTTTTATCGGCGTTGTCGCCAATGCCGACAATTAAATGGTCAAACAGGCGCGAGGCGCGCTTGATGATGTCCAAATGTCCTAACGTTATCGGGTCAAAAGAACCCGGATATACCGCTTTTATTATTGGTTTGGTCATTTTTCTCTCCAAATTTCCATTTTTTATCAATTCCCCTCTGGAATTCCTGAAAAATGGTATTATAATATATTTAGAAAATTATAAAAGGGCGAGTAGTAAAAATATAAAACAGATCAGACGCGCATCATTCGTCAACTACTTGCCAAAGTATCCTGATAACAATAATTACAGTATTGAATTATGGCAAAAAAACTTTGTTTGGCAAGCGTTATAATCTGCTTGTTGGTTTGTATCCTGTTTATTGTTGACGTTAGCTGCGGAATCCCTTTTTCCCGCGCCAACTGGATTATGGACGCTGTGATGATAGTTTCATCGCTGACGATTCTTGTTTTAAGCTGGCTGACGTTCCGGGAACAGGACAAGTAACAGGCAATAGCAGGTATGTTTACGGGGGGCGGGTATTACCCGCCAAAAAACAATCAACCTTTGATATCGCGGACAATGTCCGCTCCCCGGAAACATATCGCCTCGACCAGCCCTTCCATGGTATAGGGATCAGCGATGGCGTTAACGGTAAACCCGTTTTTTTCAACGACGCCGGCTGTAATCGGGCTTATACAGGCAATTTTCACCTTGCGAAGAGCGTCGCCCAGCATGTTGATTGTCGACTGTGCGATGGCAGAACTTGTCAGAGCAACCCAGTCAATCGCGCCGAAATTCAGTTTTTCCACAATTTCCGGATTTGGGTTAAGAACGTCTTCGCTTTTATAGACAACAATTTGAGTCGTTTCAATTCCGACGCTTTCCAGCTGGGGCTTGAGAACGTCCCGACCTCGGCTGGCGCGAAAGAGCAAAGCTTTTACCGGCATTTGCTTGTCCGTCCGCTTTTTAACGTCCTCAACGATAGCGGCGGCAAGATTTTCCGCCCGATATTCGTCTGGAACAATTTGAACGCGAACGCCTTGTCGTTCCAGTTCAGCAGCGGTCGACGCCCCGACAGCGGCGACTGAACAACGATTGAGCGTTTCAACGCCAAAACCTCGTTCCGCCAGACGACTTAAAAACATATTTACGCCGTTAACGCTGGAAAAGACCGCATACGCGTATTCTTCAAGGCGATTGACGACGTCGTCAACCTCCGCCCAGGAATCCGGCGGCAAAATCGCAATAGCAGGCTGAATTTCAACGCGAGCGCCCTGCTCTTCCAACAGGGATTTGAGTTTATCCGCTTGTCCTTCCGGACGAGTTACCAAAACGCATATATCAGCCATGGGGTTAAATTCGGTTAAACGGAGTATAAAAAAGGGAAATTAATTTAAAAACTCATAAAAAAACGTCGAACCAACGCTATAGGGGGTTCTCGACAAAATCAGCTTTTTATATTATAATATATTTTCACAAAAAATAAAGGAAGACCTTTACTGGGGAGCGGACATTGTCCGCGAAAATCAAAGGTTGATTGTTTTTTGGCGGGTAATACCCGCCCCCCGTAAACATATATTAAAATAATTCGCCATGTCAGACAGCAATAACAATTCGTCGGAAGAAATTAAAAACGAAGAAATCGATCAAGCGCAGGCTACGCCAGAACAGGAAAATCCCTTCGCAATGAACGACGTCAAACGCCGTCGTCTGGAACACCTGTACGACCATGCAACAACCCAGTTCAATCAGAAGAACTACGATTACGCTGCAGACTTGTACATTCAATGCGTTTCCAACGATCCGGGCAACATGACCTACGTTCAGGCGTATCTGGATAACCTTCGCAAAAAGTGGAACAATAACAAAAAGGGCGATCCGATGGGATTTTTCAAAATCGGCTCGCCTCGCAAAGCGGCAAAAAAAGCTTTGGGATTAAAAGAATATCAAAAAGCAATTGAAAACGGTTTGCAGGCGCTGAGAATCAACCCGTGGGACGTCCAAACGTTGACAATTCTCTGGGAAACGTGTATTGAACTGGGATTCACGGAAACGCCGCTGGCGTATATGAAAATCGCCCTCGAAGGGAATCCCAAAGACATTGGCGTCAATAAATCTTTGGCAAACGTTTTAAAGTCCCTCCATCGTTTCACTGAAGCGATTTCCTGCTGGCGTCGAATTGAACAGTGCTTCCCTAACGGAAACGAAGAAGCGGCTCGCAATATTACCGAGCTTATCGTTGCCAAAAACATGTTCGAAACCGGCGGTCGAAACAACGAAGACAAGCGTACTGCAGCTACAGTCGAAACGACCAGCACAAGCGGCGAAAAAGTCCAAATGTCTCAGGAAGACTTCCTCAAAAACAAAATCAAGGAACGACCCAAAGAGGCGGACCGATATATTGCGCTGGCTGATTACTACATCGCTCTTGAACAGTTTGACAAAGCGGAAAAGATTCTTACCAACGCTGTCAAACAAACGGGAGAAACGGAAAACCGCGAACTGTTGGACAAACTGGAAGACTCCGCTCTGCGTAATCTGCGTCAAAAGCTGTTGGAAATCGAACGTTCCAAGGGCAAGACGTCAGAAGAATGGAAAAAGATGCGTATGGATCTCAACGCCAGAGAACTGGACGTCTGGAAAGGCCGCTGCGAACGCTATCCCAACAACTTGGCGTTCAAATACGAGCTCGGCTTGCGATACAAAATCAATGGCGACTACAACAACGCCATTATGCAATTCCAGCCGGCTCAAAACGAACCGCGCCGTAAAGGCGTCTGCTGTCTTCAGCTGGGAATGTGCTTCCAGGCAATCAAACAGTATCAGATGGCAATCGCCTCCTACGACCAGGCTATCGAGAACATTCCAGACCGCGATGCTGAAAACAAAAAACGCGCATATTATGAGGCGGGACGCCTTTCATTGATGTTAAAACAGCTCGAGTTGGCAGAAAAGTACTTAAAATTGCTCGCTGGGATGGATTTTAACTATAAAGATGTCGCCTCCCTCCTTGACAAATTGGAAGAATTGCGCAATAATATGAACTCATAATTTTTGAATCAAGAGTAAGCTTTGAGCGGTAAGCGATAAAAAGCCTCAATTGTTTAATTTCACATAGAGCTAACCGTTCAAACTTACAACATACAACTAACACCCAATTATTAACTATGCCGAATCTGAAAAGCGCTAAAAAAGACCTGCGTCAGAATAAAGTCCGACGCGCCCGCAACCTTTCCGCCAAACGTGAATTGCGTACTTACATCCGCAAGTTCCGCGAAGCCTGCGCCGCTGGTAATGTAGAAGAAGCAACTGCTGCATTGCCCAAAACCTTCCAGAAACTGGATCGCGCCGCCGCTTCCAAACTCATTCACAAAAACACGGCTTCCCGTCTGAAGTCTCGTTTGGCTCAGCGTTTGCACAAAGTCGAAACTGCCGCCAAATAAGCTGGCTGTTTTCTTCGTCTAATTCGAATTGCGACTGCTGGAATTATTCAAAAGAACAATTCCAGCAGTCATGTATTTTAAATTGGAAAGTTAATCCAGACGCTTCTTGTTTTTTTAAACTACAGTACGCCAGAGATGGGTTAATCTATTTGCGTCTCAATTATAACTCAGCGGATAATCCGCATTGGGAATCGTCCACGGGTTTGACTGCAGAGCTTTTGCTGAGGGAGCTGCGTTCGACGGTTTGTTGGGAATTGAGGGAATTGTTTCAGGCGGTTCAACGCCTAAAGCCAACCCAACGGCTTTCTCTGCTGGAGCCATTTCTGACGGTTGAACGCTTTCTGACGCGCGCTTAACTTGCTTGTCTGTCAATGCGGGCGGAGAAATCATTTCCTTGGAGGGAACGACAATCATTGGAGCAGAAGCGGGATGAGGGAGCAATGTTTCTTCGCCATCCGTTTTCATCTCTGAACGAGATTCGCGGTCAGTTTCAGACTTTATTTCGGATTTAGATTCCACGTCTTTCGCCTCTGGCTGTTCCGTCTGCGGTTTCTTTTCCAGCTCGACCGGAATGTCAGGCTCATCGAGAGAACCGCCCTCGTTGGGCGGCGCAACCTCTTTAGCGTCTTCTTTAGGAAGAGCGGCAGCGTCATTTGTTGTATCTCCTTCCGAGACAGAATTCTTAATCAGACGAATTTGAATCTTTTCGTCTGCCGGCAAATCGATACGGAAAACAATCTGCCTTCTTTTCGAGGCCTCCTTGACGTCGTCCTGCTTGACATTGACTTCGTCCTGCTTGACCGGGAGAGTCTTTTGGGATTTTTCATTCTCTTTTTCAACTGAAGCGCCAAGATGTCGGCGTTCCAGTTCCGTTTTGATTTTATCGCAGCCAGACAAAACGACAGCTAATACGCTCAACACAACAATTATTCGCCGCATGATTAATTCTCCTGGAATAATAACTGGGAACAGGCTTCAAGAAATACTACAGAATTATTATATCTTCCAGGTCAAGAGGGTGTAACAGAACGCTAGCGTTTCGCGTTCTTTCCCCGTTCAGCCAAAGCGTGATAAAACAGAATTCCAGCTGTTACAGAAACGTTCAGGCTGTCGGCAATCCCTTTCATGGGCAGATAAATCGGCTGAACGTTCTTTCCGCGCCAGGCGGCAGTCAGACCGTCCGCTTCCGAGCCGACGACAATGGCGCATGGCTGAGTGTAATCGGCTGTTGAATACTCGATTGCGCCATCGACAATAGCGGCGAAAATAACGATTCCTTTTTTCGTCAGCCAGTCGACTGCGGCTTGGGACGTCGTTTCAACAACGGGAACGGAGAAAATCGTTCCCAAAGAGGCGCGAACGGCGTTGGGATTGTACAGATCCGTCTTGCAATCCGCCAGAATTAAGGCGTCCAGCCCCGCCCCATCCGCGCTTCGAAGCAACGCTCCAACGTTGCCCGGCTTTTCCACGCCTTCTGCAACGCCAATTATCGGGCATTTTGACAGTTTAAGCGAATCCAGCGTTCTGACTGGACGTTTGGCAATTGCAACCGCGCCCTCGTCTCGAGAACCGTAGGCGATTTTTTCCAGAACCGGCTCCGAAACGTCAACCATCTCCGCGCCGGAGGAAAACATCTTTTCCGTAAATTCTTTATTGCACCCGTCTGGATAATAAAATATTTTAGACATTTCAATTCCAGACTCAATAGCGCGCTGAATCTCTCGCCTTCCGTCAATTAAAAACAGACCGTCTTCGCGGCGTTTTTTCCCATCGCGAAGTTTAACGGCTTGTTTAACTTGAGGATTGGTAAAGCTGGTTATCATGAAGGAGGCAGTTTCTGGGGAGCGGACATTGTCCGCGATAAATTATGTTGTGTTTTTAGGCGGGTAATACCCGCCCCCCATAAACAACTACTCTATTACCGTTGTCGGCGTCTGGTAGTAATTGTCTGGATAACTCTGAAATGAACGGCTATTCTGAGACGGCGGCGGGTACGACCCTGGCTCTGCGCCAATGTACGGATTGTATTCCGGCGCCGAATACGAACCGCCGCCGGAATAGTCGGCTGGAGGTATCGCAGAGGAATCGTATAAACCTGGCGCTGTATCTGGAGTAATGGGTGCGTGATAATTCTTTAATTCCAAACCGCGAGCAATAATATCGTTTTCGCTCTCTTCCGGTCTCCGGTGAAGCTGGAAGCTTAAACATCGATGGTCTCGGATTTCCCTGCCTGCGAAGTTATCTGAAAAAAAGTCCAGTGGCGGTATTTGATACCATGGAGCTTTTATATCTCGCAATTCATTGACCGTTTCATAACCATCCTTTTCCAGACGAAAACTGCGAGTTCCATAATACGTAAAATCATGCGAAACAGGCGTCTTTCCGATCTCTTGATTATCAATATAAACCGTCGCGTCAGGCGGATCAGAGGTAATCGTCATTCGTCTGTGCACACAACCGCACGCTGACAAAATGGATAATGTCAGTAACATAAGATAAACGGCAGGACATTTTTTTATGAACATTTTCATAAATCCTGACAATACTGCCCAGGGGAGTCTTTATTTTTACTTAACGATGTGTATAATAAAGGATGGGAAGTATATTAATCCTGAGGGGGATAATAGCGAAATTTTTAAAACAGTTCCAGATCAATTTCCCATGAATTCACCAAAAAGCAGTAAAAACTCCGACAATATTTGGTCAGCATGTCTTGAATATGCTGCGTGTACAGATATTGGTCTGCGCCGGACAAACAACCAGGACAACTACGCCGTCGTTCCCGCTTCCAGCCAGGAAGAATGGAATTCACGTGGACACCTTTTTCTTGTCGCAGACGGCATGGGCGGCAACGCAGCTGGAGAACTCGCCAGCAAGCTGGCGTCTGATCACGTTCCGATGCTCTACAAAAAGAAAGTCGATCAGATTCCTTCAGAAGCCCTGCGAAGCGCTATTATCGAAACCAACGATCTGATTCATAAACGCGGCAACAGCAGCGACGATTTTCGCGGCATGGGTACAACATACTGCTCATTTCTGTTTTTGCCTGACGGCGCGCTTATTGGACACGTTGGCGACAGCCGCTGCTATCGTTTGCGTGCAAATCTCATCGAACAAATGACGTTCGATCATTCGCTGGTTTGGGAAATGATGGCCTTGGCGCGCCAAAACGGCGAAGCGTACACAGATCAGATTCCCAAAAATTATATTACCCGCTGTTTAGGCGTACATCCGGAAGTTACGCCGGATATTGAAGGGCCTTTTCCTCTTAAGCCGGGCGATACGTATCTGCTGTGCAGCGACGGCCTTTCCGGACAGGTTAACGACGATGAAATCGGAAAGATTCTCTATTCGCTTCCCCCTGCTCTGGCAGTAGAAACGCTGCGCGATCTGGCTATTTTGCGCGGAGGACCGGACAACATCACAGTCGTTGTCGCGAAATACCTTGGTGCTCAAAAAGCGCAGGGCTCAACAGACGATCAGGTTGCCAGTTCCGTTCCCGTTATTAAAAAGCCGTTTTCCAAATCGCTGGTTACCCTTTCGATTATTTTCCTGCTGTTTGGTTTGTGCGTCTTTCCGCTCTATAAACCGGTTGGGCTGATCGTTTCAGCGCTTTCAATCCTCATTGCCATTATTTTGTCTGTCCTGGCGCTTATTCAGAGAAATAACGGGGACAGCCTGAAAAACAAATCCTACGGCAAGGGACCGTACACCAAAACCAGCGCGCTGCCAGACGAATCGTTTGCCAAAACGCTTATGAAACTCATTTCAGACGTACGTCCGGAAGCCAAGGAAGCGATTCAAAACAAATACGGTCAAGAAGCCAGTCCCGTCTGGAACGAATACCGTTCAATAGAGCAGGCCGCTAAAACCGCTTACGAACATTCAAAATTTACTGACGCAGTCAAAAATTACGCCTTGGGGCTTCACTTCCTCATGGAACAGATTCGATAAGAGTTATGGTTGTATGATTATATAAAACGTTATTGTTTTCTGTTGACAGGACGAGAACAATTCAATCAGACATTCGCTTTTCTCGCTTTTAAGAGTGTTCATAAAAATCATGGCAAAAGTTTCTGAAAATTTCGACAGGTTTATAAACAGAGAATTAAGCTGGCTGGAATTTAACCAGCGAGTTCTTGACGAAGGACTCAATATGTCAAACCCTCTGGCAGAACGAATGAAGTTCCTTGCCATAGTCAGTTCCAATCTGGATGAATTCTTTATGATTCGCGTTGCTGGTTTAATGCAGCAAAAAAACGCTGGAATCAGAAGTAAAGATCGCGCCGGAATGACCCCAAATCAGCAGTTGGACGCCATTAGTTCAAGAGTGAAAACCATGGTCAAGGATCAGTCCGACGCTATAACCTCTGCTCTCAATGAGGCGAGCAAGGCGGGATTTTCCATTCTCTCGCCAGAAGACTGGTCTTCAACACAGAGGGATTTTGTGAGCGATTATTTTAAGGATGACGTTCTGCCAATTCTTACTCCTCTGGCGTTTGAAGATTTCTCCGAAGAAGGTCTGGCGCCAACCTTAACCGGGCTTCAGCTTATTGTCGCCGTTGAACTGACGGGAATGAAAAAAACGTCGTTGGCTCGCCAAGCCAGTTCAAAAAGAAAGCTGATTGCTGAAGGAAAAACTCTGGATGAAATATTCAACCAATCAAATCAATCAGACGTTCAGATAGAAACAGAATCGCGCATTTGCGTTGTTCCCATTCCCAAAATTCTGCCTCGTTTTCTGAAGCTGCCATCCGGTAAAGACGTCATGCATTTCGCCCTGATTGACGATATAATCCAGGAATACATCAGTTCGCTCTTTCCGGGCTGCAAAGTCAATTCCACCGCTGTATTCCGTATTACGCGCGACGCCGACATTCGAGTCTGCGACAATCCGTCAGGTACGGATTTTGACGAAATCGTCGACTTGACCGTAGCTATCGAAGAAGCTGTAGTAGAACGACGCAGCCGCGACGCCGTCCGGCTGGAAATTTCGGCGTCCGCCCCGTCAAACATTCGTTCATGGCTGAAACAAACTCTCAATGTGTCGGAATCGTTTGTCTTTGACGTTGACGGACTGCTTGACGCAAAGTCGCTTTTTACATTAAATGAGATATCCTTTTTCGACACGTTTCGGGATCCGGAATGGGAACCACAAATTCCTCGCGATTTACTCGACGCCTCCGAAGATCAGGACATGTGGGAAACAATTCGCCGACGCGATATTTTGCTTTCTTTGCCATACGAAAAGTTTGATCCGGTTGTCCAGTTTCTGGAACGGGCGGCGGAAGACCCCGATGTACTGGCAATTAAACAGACTCTCTATCGAACCAGCGGGAAATCCCCGATTGTCAAAGCTCTGGAAACTGCGGCGCTCAACGGAAAAGAGGTTACCGTTTTAGTCGAGCTGCGCGCCCGATTTGACGAGTCGCAAAACGTACATTGGGCCAGGCGTCTGGAAAACGCGGGCTGTAACGTCATCTATGGCATTGTCGGTTTGAAAACTCACGCCAAAGCCTTGCTGGTTATCAGACGCGAAAACGGTCGAATTCGTCGTTACGCGCATCTGGCAACCGGGAATTACAACGACAAAACCGCCAAAATCTATTCTGACTTGGGAATTTTCACCGCAGACCCCGGCATTGTCAGCGACTTGGCGGCGTTTTTCAATATCCTCTCCGGGTATTCAGAATCAATCGGCTGGAAGTACATTACCGTTGAACCGCATTTGCTGCGTCAAAGAATTCTCGACCTGATTCAGCAGGAAATCGACCAGTCCAGCCCCGCTCAGCCTGGGCACATCATGCTCAAATGCAACTCTCTGGAACATCCGGACGTAATCGAAGCCCTTTACAAAGCGTCTCAAAAGGGCGTTAAAATTGACATCAACGTTCGAGGCATTTGCTGCCTTCGACCGGGTGTAAAAGGCCTGTCGGAAAACATTCGCGTTTCCTCGATTGTTGGGCGTTATCTGGAACACGCCCGCATTTACTATTTCAAAAATGGCGGACATCCCGAAGTGTTCCTGTCCTCTGCCGACTTGATGGTTCGAAATCTGGAATCGCGCATGGAAACCATTTTCCCGGTTTTAGACGACAACATTCGCGTCCGGCTAACGGAAATGCTCAAGCTGTATTTTTCCGACAATCAAAAGCGTCACATACTCGACAAAAACGGCGTTTGGAAACGCGTCAATCCGACTGGAGAATCGATTTGCGCTCAGGAAATTCTGCACAATCAGGCGGTTCAAGCGGTAGAAAGCGTCATGCTCAAACCGGGAAAGTACATTCCCATCAAAGGGAAGTAAACAAAGAAAAACGATTATTCCTCGGCTTTATCTGATTCGCATTCCAAATCGTAAATTCGAATCAGCGGGACAGAGTTCAGGTTCCACGGTCCGGGGCCGGAAAAGGGAATTGTTATAGTATACGCTGGCGTTTGTGTTTTAGCCAAACGCCAGTCCTGTTTGTTCATCGCGCTGGGACGGGTCTGCATGACGTACCAGCGATAGTTCCCCGGCGCCGCGGAGGCGTAATTGACGCGCAGTTTTTTATCTTTAATCAATTTGTTGAGATTGTAACGGGAACAAATCTGAAACTGAACTTTCTCTCCCGGCTTGCTATTTTCGTTAATCCAGCTTAGAACAGAATCGTCCAGATCCGTCCACCAGTACGTCGGCTCCAAGCCCATTCGATACGCGCCGGGAAGCCCGCCAACCGTCAGATTGTAATACGACAACCAATGCGGAGCGTAAACAACCCAGCTGCTCAACGATCCCAAAACAATCGCAATTAAAAGAGAATTGAATACAATGCAACGACGGCGTTCTGATAAACGTTCAAGCAGCCTGGACAGCGTCTGCGTTCCCAATCCGGCGATTATCGCCAAAAACGCAAACGCCGTTATTATCAGCCGTTCGTTGTCGTGAGCTGGAACGTGCGGCAACGCTCGAATGACAAGCAAAATAATCACGTTTAAAAACAGGCTTTGAGCAAACAGCGTCTTGCGATTTCGCCATAACTCTCCTACGCCGAGAAAGACGAGCGCCAGTATTCCCACGGGAATGGTTACTGCAACCCAAGCCAGCGTATTGTACCACGGAAGCGAATTCGTGATGCTGTACAGACGTCCGAAAAAGCAACCCGTCAGATTAAACGTCTCTTCGCGACCCAGGTTGCGGGAAAAGAACTCGCTCATCCCTCCAATCGGATTATGCCACAACGGTGGATTGACCGCGTAAAACGTCAATCCGGCAACGACAAATCCTGTCAGCAAGTAGAAAAACAGGTTTCGGTTTCTATGGAATAGCCAGACGGCGGCAAAGCAGGGAATCGCCAGCCAGCCAGTAAATTTAGACGCCATCGTCAAGCCCAGGAAGACGCCAAACGGAACCGCTTGCCATGGCGAACGCGGCTTTTCCTCTTCCGTAAAGAAAACCCACGCCAAAACCCAGCAGGACGTCAGTATCGAATCGTTGACGGCAAAATGAGCGTGACAATATAACCGGGGAATCAATATCATGCTCGCTGCCGCAATCAAAGCTGGAACGGCGCTTGTCGGATAACGCCAAAGCAATTTTCTAAATACGGCGGCAATCGCCAAGGCGTAAAAGAACAAAAAGAACGTTCTGAACCCCGCGCCGGGAACGAATCGCCCCAAAACGTCGCCAGATGCCGCTAAAAGCCCGTAAAAAGCCGGGTGTCCTTCAGAATAAGCAATATACGGCAAAGAGTCGGAGGTTGGCTTCGCGTCTGCTGGAGCGTCTTTCAGCCCCAGCCAGAGTTCAATCTGTTCCGCCCGCCAAAACGAATCGCCTTCGTCCCAGCACATCGGAACCATTTGACTGGTTGCGTTGAGCAGAACAAAGGCGATTAAAAAAATGATTATTGAATAAATAACTGATTGCGAGTGAGGAGTGAGGAGGAGTGAGGAGTGAGGAGTTGTTACTGACGTCCGTAGAACGTCTAACTCCTCATTTTTGCCCTCTGACCCCATCTGAATCACTCACAACTTTTCTACTGTTTAGTCTTCCCAACCGTAGGTGTTGAGAACGAAATCTCTGGCGCTGTTAGCGTTGGAGACCGTCTTGGCGCCGGCGTTGGTCGCAACCGCTTCAACCAGACCGAAGTTGGAAACCTTACGAGTCATGCCGAGGTCGGCAGATTCAATCTGCGCCCAGTCCGTGCCAGTTGACAGGACGTCGTCCACAGCGGAGTCGTACATGCGGGCAACGTCGTTTCCGCCGTTGACGCTGGCTACGTTCACCGTTGAGTATCCGTAAACCTTGTTGCTGTAGGACTTGCCAGACATCGCCGTGTAGGTCGAAGTCGAAACCAGGACGTCGTTGCCGACTGAGTCGTACATGAACGCCTTGCTTCCAGCCGTGGTGGCATACGCCTGAACCGTCTTGAATCCGGTAGCCGAATTGCTGTACGTCTTCTTCGCGTCGAAGATGGTTGTCGAGTACGCTTGCGCGTAGAGGTAGTTGACGTCGGAAGTGTCGTAAATCTTCGCGATGTCGTCGCCGCTGGTCGAGTAAGCGTTGACAAACTTGACGTTCTTAACGACGTTGAGGTAATTGGTTCCCTTCATCTGGACGTTGTTCTTGTACATGGTAACAAGATCGTCGCCTTCGGAGTCGTACATCGCCGCGCTGACTTCGTATCCCGCGCCGTCAAATTCGACGTTGGAGAATCCCTGCGCTGTAATCGTCTTTTCGACGCCGGTGAAGACCAGCTGCGTCGGACTGACAACCAGCTCGCCGTCTTCCTGAGCCGAAATGCGAATTCTCGCCGTGGAACTGGCAGCGTTCGCTTCCGGATTGCTGAATCCGTAGGCTTCCTGATAGAAGGTGTTCTCCTTGTCGGTATTGACAATCGGGTCGACCGTGAAGTCGATTGTGCCAGTAACGTAGTTGAACACAACTTCGTCGTCAGTATTGGACGCGTAAGCGGACAGGTTCTTGAATCCAATCGCCTTGCGATACACTCCGCCGGTCAGGTCGGAAATGACCAGGTCGTTGCGGGTGAATTCCGCCTTGGACGAGGTTCCTTCAACCGTGTTCATTTCAACGCTGTCGTTCTGAGCGGTTTCGCCGTAGCACATAACAACGGCTGTCGAATCGATGTTGGTTACGTTGTAGTAAACCGTTCCATCATCAACGCTGGAAACCGTCGCGCTGGCGGCGCCAACCTGGAACAGATCCTGGCTGTTAGAGCCGAGAAGCGTAATCTTGTCGGTTCCGCCCTTGGTATTGACGTCCATGAACGCCATGCCGGAAACGTTGACGTTGAGTCCGTTGGAGTAGATGAATCCCTTGTTCTGGTAGAGCTTGTAGATTTCTTCTCCACTGTCCAGACCGGTAAACTTGAACGTACTGTCGCCAGCCGAATTGGAAATCTTGACCAGATCGAAGGCGCTGACGCTCAACAGATTCTCGGTATCAACCCACGTCAGTTTGTTGGACGCAAACTTCGCGTACTGGGTAACGCCGCCGACAGTCTTCGTAACAACGAACTGCGAGCCGTCGTTGACATACTTCAGTTCGTACGCTTCGCCAGCGGCAGTACTGGTAATCGTCAGCGTCTTGGCGTTGGTTGGATTAGCCTTCGCAACCGCAACCTTGTAGTCTTCGACTTCGCCGGTGGCGGCGTATCCGACCGAATCCAGTCCGCCTTCGTCAGACAGACGGAATCGAGCGTAGGAATTGCCAGCGTAGGATGTATACGGAACCATGAAGGTGATTTCGTTTTCGCCGTTGACAACAACCGTCGAATCCGCAATGCGTTCATCGTCAGTCCACAGACCGTCGCCGTTGAAGTCAATCCAGGCGTCCAGATAAGCGGATCCGTCAGCGTCCGTTTCCGGAATCGTCGCGCTCACTGTCAAGGTGTATACCATGCCAGAGACGAACGTCTTGACCTTGGTCGGGTCTTTCAGTTCCGCAACGCCGTCGTCGCCCTTGTCGCCAGTGGCGTCGGAGTTGGAGTTGGCAGTCTTTTCGTAGGTAATCGAAGCGCCCAGTTTGTAATCGGAGCTGTCGTGACGAGCGCCGTTCTTTTCCAAAGTAACTTTGTAGGTTGACGGAGCGTCGCCGTAATCCATCGAAACGCTGTCGCCAGAATTACTGTCGTCGTTGAGCAGCCAGACCTGAGTCTGATCGTTGTGAACGATGACGTTTCCTTCCATCGTGCTGACGTTCATGTAGAAGTATTCGTCGGGTTCGACAATCGTGTCGCCGTATACCCAAACGTCTACGTAAGCCACATAGTACGGTTCAACGACAGAGGCGAGATACAGTTCATAGCTGCCGGACGTCTTGGATTCGCCGCGCCAGATGATCATGTCTTCGTTGCAAACCAGCGGATCCCAGTCGTTGCCCTGACGTGTAATGAGCGAGGATTCCAGCGTATCCAGATCGTACGCCACGATTTCCTTGTCCAGCTGACCGTTGGTCTTGGTAACTTCATGCGCCCAGGAGATCAACGAGCCGTTGATGGACGGAGTCGCGTTGCGGCCCGTGCCGTCTGAAAGCTGCATCAATTCCTTGGAAGCAATGTCGTACAGCAGAATTTCAGTCGTCTTGCCAACCTGATAGGTTCCGTTGAGTGAATATTTGACCGAGTAGACGTCGCCTTCCCAAACAATCATGCCGTTGTCAATCGCCGCTCTGACGTTATTGGTCGAGTATTCCTTCTGTTCTATCAGACCATACTTGCCAGGAACGTCCAGCGTCTGAGATTCACGAATGGTAACCTGCTCGCCCGTAGAGATTGTGTACATGACCAGTCGTCGGGTGCTAACGCCTTCAACGTCTTCTTCCCAAACGATGTAGTCGCCGTCAATCTGCGGGTTGTAGCATTTAACGCCAGGCGCGCTGATGCATGTCGGCGTGGTCGTTCCTTCGCCTTCCTTGTAGTAAATCTGATTGTCAAGCGTGAAGACAATGCTGTTGGCTTTCGCGGCGAAATCGTTCTTGTCAATGTTCTCATTGACGTGCAGCGATTCGATTGGAATATTGCCGTAAGCAATCATATTCATGCCGGCAGACGGATTCTGAATGCTTGCAATGTCCAGCGAGTACAGCGAACCAACTGTCGACCCTGCTTTTTCAGCAAAGAAGTAGTAAATGCAGCTGTCGGCAATAACCGGTGCGTAGTAGTCGTAATCTGTATAGGTAAACGGAATCGGAGTTCCTTCGCTTTCGGAAGTGGCTTCTCCAATGACGTAGTAGTACAGCGACCAGTGCAACGTCTTCGGATCCTGCTTCGACCAGACGACCAAAACAGAACCGTCTTCCATTTCACGAGCGGTCAGATAAGCGTCGTCAGTCGCTTCGCCGTCACGGGTAATGTCGTTGATGGTAACGTAACCGGTTTCTTCAGACCACGCCGTTCGGGTGTCGATATAGTGAATATCTTTGCCGGCGCGGAAGACGATGTAGTCGCCTGCAATCGCGGTTTCATAGTTGTCTGAAGAGCTGGCAACGGTAACCGGAGTAACTTGCCATCCGCCGCCCTGGATCTCGTCGGCGTCAATGCTGACGTGAACCGTGCCGCTGGTATGGATGAAGTCAATTTCCGGAGCCAGAGGCGTTGCATTCGCTCTGACAGTTGGATTGTTTCCATCGTACGGATTGGCCGGATCGCCATAACCCTTAGCCGTGCCGTCGGCGGTTTCGTAGTACAGATCAAATTCCGAACCGAAGGACTTGGTAATCATGATCGGAACCTGAATCGTATGCCAGCCGCCATTGCCTTCAGCGTAGATGTCGGTCTGATGAACGGCGACTTCCGGTTTGCGATACGAACCGAAGTTGACTCCGGAGTAATCGCCTTCCTTTGTTACAACGACAACCTGATAACCGCCGTCGGACAGGTTTTCACCCGGCATCGAGTGCGAGGTGAGAATGTTGAACCATTCGACGTCTTCCGTCGGAAGCAGTTTTTCGCCGCCTTCGCTGACTCGCAGATCAAACACGCCGGAGTTGATCGTTACGCGATTGCCCGTGCGCGTGGCTGTCATCTTGGCGCTGGCAAGCGTATTGACCGCTGCAGCAAAGTTCTTCGCCAGTTCATCCATTGGATTGGCAACGGACGGATCGAAGTAGACGTAAATCTTCGTCGAGTCGGTCGAAACCATATCCGGGACGTTCGTCAGGATGAAATCGTATGTTACAGGAATGCCGTCAACGTAGTTGGTTCCGTAGTTGGTAATGTAAACGTGGCAGCCTTGCAGAGAAATGTTGTTCTCGTTGAGGAATTCAAACGTGAACGCCTTCTCGCTGACCGGAACGTCTGCATTGGACGCGTCGTTTTCCGGAATGGAAGCGACTCGCTGCGGATAGGATCGCAGATACAGGTCGGATTCTTCCAGAGTGTGAAGCGTCGCGCCGTAAGTGTCCTTGAACCACTGAATGACCGCTTGTTCATCGACAGAACCGTCTGTGATGAAGGTCGAAGTAAATTCGGTGGACAGGTCTTCGATGTTGAAGATTTCACGAACGATGTACGTTCCGGAAACCAGGTTTTCAAACTTGTAGTATCCGAACGGATTTGTAACAGCAATCGATTCCGCCGGAACCCACTTGCCGCCATCTTCGTGACCGTCGTCCCAAACGCCGTTGTTGTTGGCGTCGATATAAATCGCGGCGCCCTTGAGTCCGTCTTCCGTGATGGAAGTTGTATCGTCTTCCGGATAGACGTCCCAAATGCCGTTATTGTTAGTATCGTTGAACTTGTAGCCTTCAATGACGCTGGAGCCTTCCTGGACGAAGACGATATAGTCTTCAACTTCGCCATATCCGCCGAAGCCGGAAGCGGCAGGCGTCATGCTGGCAAAGTCATTGGACTGTTCGTAGAAGCGAACGCGCATTGCCGTTTCGCCAACCTTCGCAGTTTCAGGAATGTTCAGGCTGACCAACAGGTCTGTCGCTTCGTTGACGCCGGTGTACGAACCAACTTCGTAACCCCAGGTAGCGTTCCACTTGGACTTCGGAATATCTTCAAACTTGTCAGTTCCCTGTCGCTGGGCAACGGCGCTGACTTCAATGCGTTCCGCTTCGCTGAACGTTCCGTCACGGTTAGTGTCAATCCAGAATACCAGATAACCTTCGCCAGTAACGGAGATCGGCAGCTGAACCGTCGCGCCGACGACAATCGCGGTGTCAACGTAGCCGGTGTAGGAATCAACGCTGATTCCGTCGTCTTCGTCAGCGTCAGCCATCGGCGACGGTTGGCCGTCAAGCTCAAAGGTAACGCCAGCGCCAATCGTCGCGCGGTTGCCTTCGCTGTCGCGCGGGGTAAGCTGATGATACGCGCCGCTGCTGATTGCCAGCGTCTTGTAGGTGTCTTCCGCGTCGCCGTAATCATAGAAGAATTCAGACATCATAACCTGATAATCTTCCACTTCGCCGCGGGTGGCGTTCGCGCCGCCGAAGCCGATGGCGCCCAGATCGCGTCCGGAGGCGTCGGCAGTTCCAGCGTCTGTCAGTTTGTCAGCGCTGAAACGAACTCGAGCCGCCGTCATGTAGTTGCCTTCAATCTGAGGAATCTGGTAACCGGAAACAATTTCTGTCACGCCAGAACCATTGATGACGTATTCGCTGACGATGCATTCGTCAGTCTCAAAAGCGCCGTTGGCGTTGACGTCGATCCAGACGTACAGGTAACCGGTTCCAAGCGTGTTGGCGGTATTGACCGTCAGTTTGACGTATTCGCCCGGCGTGAGCGTTTCTTCGTCGATTACAACGCCCTGTTCATCGTTGATAACAGCGCCCTCAGGATCGAGCTTGCCGTACAGGTCGTCGCCAGTAGCGTTCTGCGAGAAATGCTGAGTGATTTCAGCGTCAACGCCGCCGGTAAAGCCGTCGTCTTCCGTACCGAGGTAAATGTAATCGCCGGACTCGTTGTCGACAATGTGCGAAGCAGAGCCGTAAGACGCCGCCGCGTCGCCGTAATCGAAGAAGTCGTCGACCAGGTAAACCTTGTAATCTTCAACTTCGCCGCCGAGGACGATCGGATTAACGATGAAGTTGCCATCGGCGTCTCGAGAGCCGGCAAACCACTGGGTGAAGTCAGCTCCGCTGCCTACCGCTTCGGTAATCGTGTCAACTGTGAACAGTCTGGCGCGGAGGAAGGTTTCGTCTGCGCCGCCTGCCAAAACGGAAGCGGAAACGTTGAACTCATTCTCGCCAACGTAAACTTCCTGCATTGTGAAGAAATCGCCGGAAGAATTCCACGTTCCATCGCCGTCAACATCAATCCAGATGCAGACGTAACCAGCAACCGTGGTCGCAGCGTCTTCTTCTGCGATGGCGTCGTTGCGAACTGTAACGAGAATCGTGTTGTCTTCCTTGCGGCTGAGCATGGCGTCCTTGAACTTGAATTCAAGACCGTCGTCGTCAGCGGAAGAGTTAGCGTCTTTGTTGACAATCGCGTCGGCTGTCGCCAAGACCGTTTGACCGAGGCTGAAGCCCGGGATAATCACGTGAGCAGGACCGTCGTTCGCCAGGAACGTCTGATAGTTGTAGTCCGCAAACATGGGCTTGTCAGGCGCGTCGCCGAAGTTCATGCCGGAGAGCGAAATGTTGAATATCGTTCTGCCAACCTGAGTTCCGGACGTGCGGTTGGGCTGAAGTTCGTTGCCCGCCAAATCGTAAATGCAGAACGGGCTGGCGGAGTTGCAATCGATTTCAATCTGATACGTGTAGCCCAGCGTCCACGAACCTGTTACCGGAATGAACGTTACTCTGTCTAACGTTGCATTGTAACGGAACAGGTAATCGTAGGTCAGCTTGAGCTTTTCAACGTACGGCGAGCCGTTTTCGTATTCCGCCTTGGCGTCAATGTAATTGCCGTTTTCATCCAGTTGATATCCATTGAGAATGCGGTAGATCGTGAACGATTTTTCGGAAACCGTATCGTCGTCGATGCCAACGCCTTCGTCAATGAAGTCGAGGATGAAGTTGGACAGCGAAACGCCCGTCAGAACGACGTCGTTGCGATTCAAATCGGAATCGTCCGTCAGTTTGGTTGACGGAGTCGTGTTGTAAAGGTCAACCGGATTGATAATCGTGGCAACCGGTCCAACCCAGTCAATGCGTTCGACAGCGCCGCGATCTTTGTAGACGTTAGCGCCAACGCCGGAAGAATTCTGAACGTTCGGATCGTCCGCGCGGAGCTGACCGTAAATGTCGGTGTCCGGCGCCTGAATCGGAGACGTGCTGATTCCCAGGCGGTCGTACAGCTTGTCCATTTCAGCGCGCTGCGCCAAAACGTTAGCGGACGCGTCAATAATTCTCGAATCGGCTTCCGGATAGAAGTTCAACTTATCCGGATTGACGAACAGAGGTTCGCCGGAACGAAGCAGAATCGCGTTCGAGCCGAGAGCCGCGCCGCCGCTGGTATTGACGTTGTTGGAGTAGTAAGCGTTGTAACCGCTGACAATCGAGCTGCTGGCGGTGCCGTCCATGGAGATGCCCGCGCCGCAGTTGGCGACAACGTTGTTCAAAACGGTTGCCGTCGCGTTGCTGCCGACCAAAATACCGGTGTCGCCGTCTTTGGTGCCCCAAATCGTGTTGTTGACAATACGTCCGTAAGGAACCGTGCCAATGACTTCCTCGGAGTTGGAGTTGCCGGCAAAGTAAATGCCGCCTGTTTCGTTAAACGCAAGGATGTTGTTGTACGCAACGGTTGACGGCACCCAGCGTTCATCGTTAATCGTGGAGAACGGAACGATGAATCCGGGGAAGATGGCGTCAGGCGCGTCCGCATTGACGGTAACGTCCGTAGCCGGAACCTGAATGCTGATTGTATAAGATCCCAAACTGGCGTAGTCAGAGTAGTTGCCTGTCGAACCCGTGGTGATGGAGTCGCCAGTGGTCGCCTGGCTGCTGCCAGTGCCTTCGACGCTCAAGCGGAAGGTGGCAACGCCGTCCTCAAACATACCCGCCTGAGTAATAACCAGCTGATCCAGATTGATGATGTATTTCAAACCGGATTCCTGAATAACCGTCGGGTCGGTAATCTCAGCGCCGTTGTTGTTGTACAG
Source organism: Thermoguttaceae bacterium (assembly GCA_017407125.1). Taxonomy (GTDB): domain Bacteria; phylum Planctomycetota; class Planctomycetia; order Pirellulales; family Thermoguttaceae; genus RUG11551. Next base: position 77,330 of record JAFQXE010000045.1, on the reverse strand, counting down.
ACGAACGCCGCAGTCGAGGTTGGTAATCAGGTCAAGACCGCCGATGGTAACCTTCTGAGTGCAATCTTCCGAAACGGTGAACACGAACCAGTCGATATCGTCTTTGGTGGTGATAATGCCAGCTGCGATGTCGCCGGAAGTCGCCTGTTCAATGTCTCCCAGATCGGTAGCGTTGCCAGCGCCGTTGCCGTGATCGTCCGGACGAACGCCAATTCTGCTGGTGGCTTCCGGATCTGTTCTCTGCAGGCCGATAATAACGTCGGTGATAATCTTGACGTCGTCCTGCTTGTTAGTAGCGCCTGGGTATTCGCCCTTGCTCCATTGAGTCAGGACCTGAGAATATCCAACGCCCATAATCGGAGCCCAGCCGTTCGCGCCGCCGTAGTATTCGTTGGTCGGGTCGCCGTCGTGGCTCAATCCAAACGTGTGACCGATTTCATGTGACGCGGCTTCAGCAATGCTCTTCGCGCTGCCGAGGTTGTCGGCGAAGACGTAAGCCGGAGTATCGCTGTCCCAGGTGAACGAACCAAGGAACGCAACGCCGCCGGCGGACTTGCCGTACCAGTCTGACCACGAACCGCCAATGCAGACGCGCAGAACGCCCGCCTGAGCGCAGGAATCTTCTTCCGGTTCAATCGTTGTAACGTTGACGTCCCACGGCATGAAGTCTTCAGCAACGCGCTGCCAGACTTCGTAAATCAGATCGTAATTGGAATCGTAAGTCGGCGTAACAACTTCCGCGCCGCCGTTCCACGACGTTCCAACTGCAGTGTGACCTGTGAAGTCCAGATAAATCGTGTACTTGGAATCCGGATTGCTTGCCAGCTGGAACACTTCGTTCTGATGTCCAGAAGTAGTATCCGCCTTGTTGCCGGCAGAGTAAATGCCGTAGCCAGAGCTGTACGCAACGAGATTGTTGCTCAGAACAATCTGACCCTGACCATTTGTAACGTTGGCGTCGCCATGAAGCAGAGTCTTGTCGTTAGCCTGATTCTGACCGTTAACGAATTCCTGATATGTCGCGGTTTCAGCTCCGTAGTTGATGTACGACAGAGCTTTCAAGCCGGTGTAGCCGACAATCTTGCCTGTCATTTCGCTGATAATTGCATCGCCGCAATCGGTGTCTGTAGCTGTGATGCCCTTAATCCAGGTCGCGCCGTACAAATCGACGTGGTTGCTGCCGGTCGAGTGTTTGGCTCTGACCGAGAACGCGCGATACGTCGGATCGTTGACCGTGTACAGGTACTGGGAGTTAACCGCCGCCGCAATCGCAGCCGCCATATCGTATGAACTGTAGCTGGAGTGATACTGGATGTAGAAGTCGGACTCGCGAACGATTTCCTGAGCAACGTTGTAATCCCACCATTCTTCAAAGTCCACAAACAAACCATCGGAGATTTCTGTATTTACAATGTCCATATTGACCATGACAAAGCGCTGTTCGCTGTTGCCGTCGCCAATGCTGAACGTTTGCAGATGGTTGATCGCCCCGCCTTCGGGTGAAACCATCGTCAAACCGCCGTCCAGTCGGTCTGTAGCGCGGAACGTTCGCGTCAAGTTCAAGGCTTGATTGTCAACGTCAAAAGTTCCGTAGTCTGTTGCAGTTCTGATATTGAGCAGATAGTAGCCTGAAGTCGGTCCGGACGGAGTTCCAGAATTGAGCGTCGTATTGGCGGCAACGTTGGTGTACATCGTTCCGCGTCCACCAAGTGAAATACAGAAGTTGTCTACAAACACGCCTTCGTACGCATTATCCTGTCCCTGATGCTTCCTCAGACCGTTATCCTGATGCGTTTCGTAAGCTCCGATTTCACCCGACTGCCACACGTAAGAGGCGCGAACGCGAGCATCGCCCCACTGCATGCTGGCTGCAGACAGAAAGCCCGGAGACGTAATAACGTGATTGATAACGTGAAGCTGATCGTTAAATCCGGTGTCGTTGCCGTTGTTGTCAACGCCGCCGTTGATCTTGACAACCGTCCAGAGATCGTCAACCTTCGTTGAGTAAGATCCGTCTGGCGTGTCGATCGTTTCAGACGATGCAAACGCCGCTTCCAAAGCTTCTGCGATTGCGTTTGAAACCTCATGCGACGTCATGGAGTATTCAACGTCAATGGTATGCTCTCCCGCGACGTCGTTGCCGCGAGAAGAAGAGCTTGCCATGCCAGCGCCAATTGTAACGCCAGACGCGCAGCGAACGATCATGCTGTTTTCGCAAATGTATGCGGAAACGCCGCCGCGGCCGGAAACTACGGAAACAGCCTTGGCAACGTCGTAAATCGACGCCACTTCGATTTGTTCCGGTTCGTCTTCGCCGGCGCTAAGAGCTTCAACAAAGTAACCTGTTTTGCTTTGCTGGCTGGGGACAACCGTATATTCAACCTCTTGACCGTAAATGTCTGTAATGGAGAAGGGTCTGTTAACCAGTGAAATAAAGTTGGTTCTGTTCGGATTTTCAGCACGGGATCCGCCATTGTTGACAACAGCCGTATTGATGGTTGAGAACTCAATCGTATCCGTTCCAACAACAACCAGCAAATCGTCGCCGCTGGCAGAGAACGTCAATTCCTTGTTCAAACCGACAATGTCTCTGGCGGCAGAGGATTTGTGACCAGGCGTCAAAATATCGTCTTCAATCTGCTGAGCGCACGATGCAATATCAGCATATTGATTGTTAAGAGCTTCCGTCAGGTATTCAGCAAATTCAGACGCCGTCGTGGAATCGGTAATGTAAATGTTCATATTTTCAACGCCCGGTTCCTGATAGTCAGTCGCTTTGAATACGTTGACGTTAATCGTTCCCGCATCAGGAGACTGGAATTGCAGGACGGTCATATTACCCGACATTCTCGACGCCGGATTGCTGTAAACCAAAACCTTTTCGCCGGTGTTGAACGTAAAGATTTCGTTGTCGATAGCGATCTGGTCGCCGCTGAAGACGTTGAGACCTTCAGTTCCATAGAGCAGTTCGCCTGTCGTGCTCAAATCGCCGACAAAGTCGCTGCTTTGAGTTGTGAAGTCCAGCTTGAGCTGGAGGTTGGACAGACCGGCGTAATCGGACAAGTCAATCTTCGCCTGATACCAGCCGCCGCCCAAATCGACAACGTCATAACCTATCTTGGACGTTGGTTTGTTGGTGTGGAGGTAATTACTGTCGTTATCCGGCAAATCGTTGTCCAGATTGGTTCCCAGCATAATCCACTGTCCGTTGGCGGCGGTGAGCATTGCTGCCATGGTGTCGTATCCCTGCGGATTCATCTTGTTTCCAATAGTTGTTGCATTCTGACCAACCAACTGGGAAGCCAATGGATCCGTACTGCGGATATAGATTCGGAACGAGTCGTAAATTTCGCTTGATTCGGAATCGAGATAATACTCAAACGTCATAAACGGCTGGTCGTCAGAAGAAATATTCGTCAGCGAGAATTCATCTGAAACCAGCGAACCATGCGTTCCGCCTGCGGCGTTGTACGTGCTGTACAAACCTGAATTGGTAACATACGCTTGAAGCGTGTTGGTAACCGAACCCTGATCGTATCCGATATAGATATCGGTATACGGATCTTCCATACCGAAGTAGTAGCTGGCGTTACCGTCTGCATCGCTCTTGCGCGAATGGTCAAAGGTTTTGTTGATCTTGTGTCCCGCCTCATCCTGACGGATGTTGGTGCGGTGCCACATGTTGAAGTCCTGAGTGGTGAAGTCAATGCCAACCGCGCCGCCTCTGCCCGTTTCGATGGAGTACGCGCCGTTGCTGAAGACGCCCTTGTACGCGCCGGTCGTGTCGAAGCAGTAAACAACGCCATTGTTGTCCGTTGCAAAGAGCAAATCGGCGTAAAGTCCGTCTTCGACGTTTTCCGGGCCATTGGTCAAACCGGTGAAAGTCTTGCCCAGGCAGGCGATGAGTTCCAGATTGAATTTCTTTTCTCTGTAGGTGTTGTCACACAGCGAGAGGTACGACTTGTCGCCCATCTTGCGGGTTTCGTAAATAACGTCCCAATCCGTTTCCGCAGCGTCCATTTCTTCATTGTCCGAATTGAAGCGGAACGTGTCATGGAAATCATTGCCGTTATTTTCGTCTCGGACGTCGAAGTTCGCCATGGAGCCGCCGTTATACGTAATGCGATAAAGGTCGCCATTTTCTGAAACAGCGTACAAATCGTTTCCAACCCACGCCAAACCTGTCAGTTTGCCGCCGTTAGCGTTGATGTCGCCGTCAAAGACAAAGACGGCTGTGTCGTTGGCGGTAACTGTTTCCAATTCGCCGGTAAACATAATGTATTTTCCGGTAACGGTTGTCTGGATGGCGTCTTCATACTCGCGATTTTCCAGCTTGAAGTTTTCAATCGCGCGATTGATAAGGCGGGAAATCTGGTCAGCCGGATAGTCGGCGTCAACGCGAACGCGAATGACGTTTGCTCCTTCTGTAACGCCAGAACCGCTCAAGCCGCCCAGAAGGCTTCCACGATGAGTAAAGACAGTCGTATCGCCAGCGTCAAATTCGTCCGCCGCGATATTGGCAATCGTAATTCTGTCGCCAATAGTCGGAACGAGGTTGCCGTTTTCATCCTGGGTAACGTCGCGATGGAAGAATGAAGCGTAGGCGCCAGGAACGTTTTGATTGATGGCGTCGCAAACTGACTGATCGAGTTTCGTCAACCAGGCGTTGACGTCGGACGGTCTTTCACCGGTCGCCCATTCCGTAAATGGAATCGCAATGTTACCGTCAACAACGCCGGATTCAGCAACCTGAGAAACCCACGCTTCAGCAGTTGCAGATGTAACAGTGAATACGGAGTTGAAGGAAATGCGGCCGATTTCGTCGTCGTCCTGAGCCATGTTTTCGTTGGCGTCGTCCCAACCAGCAATAGCGGTAACGCCCGCTTTGTTGAGCTGAGCCACAATCTTGCGCATCAACGACATGGACGATTCATCGCTGTTAATAACAACCGTAAATGAGCCTTCAGGAGCCTTTACGCGATCAGCTTCCGGAACTGTACTGTCGGAGAAGAAGATGATCTTGGGAGTCGGATTCTCTTCGTTGGTATTAACAAACAGAAGTTCATCGCCGTCGGTAACTGCAGGATCCTGAGCAATTTCAAGAACCGGTCCGCTGTCAAACTCGAACGTCTTGCCGGCAACGGTAAACGTCTGACCGTCGCGAATTTTCAAACCGCCCAACGGGTCGACCATCAGGTCAACGCCAGTGTCAAATTCGACAATAACGTCGTCCAGAGCGGTTTCCGCTTCAAACTTGAACGTGAGCTGATGTCCGTCGCGCAGATCAAGCAGAGTGGAATTGGCGGTGTCGTCAGTCGCGTCTTTCGTCTTGAGAGTAAGTCCGGAAAGCAGATAAGACAACGGAACGTCGTTGGTACCTGCCTTGGCTGCATCGTCCTGACCGCCTTCCAGAGAATGAACCGTACCGTCGTTGTTGACCATGTACAGCAGGTTCTGGTTGAAATCGACGCCTGAAATCTGACGAGTCAGATTGCCGATGACAAACATCGGACGGTTGGTGTACTGATAGCCCGTACCGTTTTCGTGAGCGAAGACAATCGCTTCGTAACGAATGCCGGTCGTGTAGTCGTCAATTCGTTCCAGACCGTTTTCACCCATTGAGTATGCAATGGTTCCCAAAACGCCAGCATCGGTTCTTTCACTGGCGTTTTCCAGATTAATAATCTGTCGCGTACCGGTCTTGTTGTCGATAGCATACAGTTGACCGTCGCTTCGCATGACATAGTCGCCGTAAACGTCGTTGAATCCAGGATTATCGTTGTCGTGCGTATGGTTTCCGCCCCAGTCAACTTCTCCTGCGCCAGTAAAGCTGTTGTTGGAGTACAGAGTCTTGTTATTGCCGAGGTACATGCGGACGTCAGCCAGCGAGAACGCTTCCGGCTTGAAGTTGAGCGTGTACGTTGTGTCAACCGGCAATCCGGTCCAGCCTCTGCCGGACATATCGTCTTCGACAATGCGTTCGACAGAGTCAACCGATTCCTGACGAAGCAACTGCTGTGACAACGCAGCCGGCGTCATGTGCTGCGGCGCAACGGCAACGTAGTACGTGCCTTCCGGGACGTAGAATGTGCCGATGTAGGGGTCGCCCGTTCCGCCGGAGCCGGTTTCCAGATTGCTGGAGTCTGCGCCGGTAAACGGAGTCGCCTGGTCGCCGGTAATGTTGCTTCCGGTCGAAGAAGCAATCAGCTTTCCAGAGGCGTCGAAGAGCCACAGATTGACGTTCGCGCGACCCATGCCGTCGGAGTAGTCAACGTCTATGGTAAGCGGATAGACGCCCTGTCCTGTGTTGGAAACGCCCGGAATGTCCTGCTGATTCGGAATCTTGACTTCAAACTTGTACCAATCAATATCGGAAGAGCTGGCAATGTAACCGGTCAGGCTCATGGAACCATGAGTCGTTTCCAGAACGTTGCCAATATTTTGAGCGGCGCGGAACGTGTCGTTCTTTCCAATTCCGTTGGGATCAATGTTCTTTCCGGTGATGCCAATTTCGACGTCTGCAGTGTCGACCGTCAACGGCGATGAAGACGGAGTGCCGATAACTTCGATACCGTTGGTGGCATAGAAGATTTGAGCGTACTGAACTGTGCAGCCCGCCTTTTCCTGAGTTTCTCGCAGACGAATCTGGATGTTGTATTCGCCGTAGGTGCGGCCTTCCAGATCGGCAATCGCGGCAGACGTGTTGTCTGACGTGTTGCTGCTGTTGACATTGCTCTTTACGCGCAGATAGTATTGCGTTTCAACGCCGGCAACGCCAGGAAGCGTAACCTTGAAGCCGGAGTCTTTTTCGTTCAGACCGTAATCGTCCAACGAGTTGCGTTCCCAGATGTCGATGTTCATGCTGGAAGCGTAACCGCTTGTTACCAGCGGGTCAGGTTCTGCCTGATAGCCGCCAGCGGCGTTGAGGTATGCGTCTTCGTCCCAGTCGTATCCGGTCAAGCGAGAGTACTGCTGTTCCGCGTCCACTCTGGCATTAGCCAAGCCTTCAAGTTCGCCCGCGTCCTGATAGTACTGGACGTAGAACTGCTGCTGCATGGATGTAACAATCGCTTCGCGGAAGTTGGATTCCAGCTTTTCGCTGGCGGGAATCTTGTCCAGCGTGGTTCCCCACAGGTCAGACAGATTACGCAGTTCTTCAGAAACCATGGCGGTGTAATCCAGCCACGAATACAGGTATTCGCTGCGATCGTTGCGCGCGACAACGTTTCCGTTACTGTCGAGCAGTTCAACAACCGTGTCCAACGCATAACGAGTCAGGTCGACGTCAACCCAAATGTCGGTTCCAGCAATCGCCTTGAAGCTGTAGATGTCGGAATCTGCCTGGTCGGCGGAATCGCGGTTGGAATGAATCGTACCGTGAATGTCGAATCCCAGACGGTTGTTTTCGTCGCCGCCGTTGATGTTGTTTGCCAGTGCGCCAAGGTTCTGAGCTTTGCTGAGCACATTGTTGACGTCGTTGGTTATATTGTACGTTCCTTCAGTTTCAACTACAACCGCGACGTTGCGATCGTTGCTGTACTGCTGGAATTTAATGCTGCGCCAATCGCCCGCGCTGGGTTCATACGGTTTAACCGTTCCATCCGGGTCGTCGTCGCTGGCGTGCGGCGTGGCGGTATACGTGTTTGTAACGGAATTGCCCCACTGATCGTAACCGGCTCCGTAGGAATTGTCGTACAGAGAGGTCAGGATTACCGGATACATGGCGTTGCCCATAACCTGAACAGTGCCGCCGATTCGGTCTTCAACGTCGTTGGGAGCTCCCGCCGCGGTAAAGCCGGCGTTGTTGCCAAACAGTTTGACAACCAGACTGCCTGTCGTCGAACTTTGCAGACGAATGCCGCTGTAGGTGTGATGGTTGCCGACGACAATTTCGTCCTGAAGAATGTGAACGATGTCGACGTCGTCCCAAATGCTTTCCGTCGTCAAGACTTCGCCGCGAACGACCATACCGTTATAGAGGTTGTCGTTGAATTCGTTCTCGCGAACCATCGGGCCGTAGTTGCTGGCGTATTCCGGATACAGGTTGTCGTACTTCGCGCCTTCTTCCTGTTTGATAAGCAGTCCAGTCTGACGTCCGTAATCTTTAACGGTGTTCGCCGTCAACGCATTGGCGTTAATCGAGATGATCGCCGTTTCGTTATCAGCAAAGTTGTTGTCAACGATAATCGGCTGAGCGTTGCGAACGTAAATAACAGCCGGATTGGTAACGTTTCCACGACCGATTCGGTCAGAAGCTTCCGTCGCAGCGGAGTTGTATGCGAAGTAAGAATTTGTTACACGCAGATCCGCCTGAACGACTTCAATCGGCTGGAAGTTGACGAAGTAACCTTCAATTCGGCTCTGACCGCCGGCGTACATCAACTTGATGTTGTCCAAAGACGCGGTGGACGAATGTCCCAGATACAAGCCGCCCCAGTTTCCGCCGGTAAGGTAATCGTTGTTTTCCGGATTGTATTCCGGCGCGTTGGAGTTAATATCGGCGTTGAAGCCGTTGTTGGTGGCGTCAAACGTGCCGCCGTAGCCGTAAGTATCGTCGTAAATAGACGTGAAGATAATTTCATCGCCCTTATCGCCTTCGGCAATCAAATTGGCGTTGTCTTCCAGTTCAATTCTGGAGTTGCCCAGCTTGATCAAAACGTTGTCGTCAATGCGGAGAGAACCGCCGGTGCGGCTCTTGACAGACGTGTTGCCGCGCGGGTCAATGTAAACCTCAGATCCGCCTGCGGCTGACGCCAGAATCAGGTCTTCCTGAATGACGTGGGTGATGTCCCAATCGTCAAATCGAGCGGTAACGTCCAGCTTGGTAATTGTGGACTGGCTTGGAGTCGTTGTACGAATCGCCAAACCGTTGACAGAGTTGCTGGATGTAACAGTTTCAATGGTGATTTCACCAGTCGCCTTGTTGATATTTTTAACGTCGTGAGTTTTAACGAGCGTATTGTTGTGAATGGTCGGGCCAACGCGATCGTAATCGGCGGTGAACCAGTCGTCGAACTCGTCCTGACCGTAGATGTGCGATTCTTCAAAGCTGTTGGGGTCGGCAGAAATCGCCGCGGTCATGGAGCTGGTAATCGTGTTCGACAGAATTGTCGGACGCGCTTCGTCCAGATAAACCGGCGCGTAAACGGACTTGAATCCGTTGACGTTGACTTCGCCGCCGCCGTAGGAGATGTCGGCAAAACCGATGTAGTTGATGAAAACGCCTTCATCTTCGAGAATCTTGACTTTGCCGTAGACTTTGGCGGTTTCGCTTTCGTTGTATTCATGTTCTTTGACGTTGGTCAAAACGATGCCGCCCCAATCGCCGCTCTTCGGAGTGGTCGTTTGATTGTAGGAGTCGGAACCAATGGTTTCATCCCAGTAAGAGGTCAGGTAAACCTTTTCGTTGGGAGCGCCCAAAAGCTGAATGGTTCCAGCCGGGGTTTGATCCAGAACGTTGTTGACCGGACCAATGGCGCTTTGAGAGCCAGCGGTAATATTGGTGTTAGCCAGCTTGATAACAGCGCCCTGCTCTACAACTACGCTGACGCCCTTCGGAATTTCCAGCGTCGCGCCGTCTTCCAGAGTCGTTGTTGAACCGCCCTGAGTGTACGTACCGATTTCGTACGCCTCACGCTGAGTCAAATCGTCTTTATCGGTATTGTTAGCCAAAATGCGAACGATAACGCGTTCGTCAGAGCCGGTTGCTTTGAGCTGTTCAACCATCGCGGCTGCGTCGGCAATCGCTTCGTCAATTTGAGTGTAAACGGTCGTTCCGTTGTCCGGCGTGAATTCTCCGGTCTTGTCAACGTAGAGAATGTTTTCGTCCTTCTGAACGTCAAACCAGAAGTTGAAATCGCCGCCGACTTTGCCGTCCATGTCGCCGTCAAAGTTAAGCAGCGTCGACGCCTTTTGCGCTGGCGTAAACGACAGTTTGAGCTGGTATTCGCCTTCGGTCGTACCGTTCATACCGGTCTTGATATTGACCGGGTCGTAATCTTCGTTGCCCGCAGAAGAAACGCCGACGTAGTATTTACCCGGCTTGAGCGAAACTTCAATCAGGGAGTCAAGACCGAAGTAGTTGTCGTTGGTAGCAATGAGCGTTCCGTTTTCGTCGTACAGGTTGAGGACGGTGTCCAACGCGCTGCCCATTTCCAAACGGCGAGCAATCGTTTCCAGTTCCAGCGTTCCGCTCTGCTGAAGCGTGAAGGCGTACATGTCAACGTCCAAGCTGTCGTTGCGGAACATGTACTGCAGGTGAACGACGTCAGCCGGAGCTGGGAAGACGGATTCTTCCGAACCGGTGTAGAATTCTTTCGTGCTGGCGCCCATAATTGTGGAGCCGTCCAGGTCGTAGGTGTGTCCCTGCGCCAGGCAGTGCATGATTTCGTGCATTGCAACGGAGTAGAACCCGGAACCGTATTCGCAGTTGGTTGTGTTGCCAAAGTCCGCAAGGTCCAGGCAGGCTGACGTTCCGCCGCCCAAACCGGCAACGCCGCCAGGGCCGCTTTCGCCGCCCAAAAGCGCCAAATCGGAAACGAAGAAGCTGATAACCGGGAAATCTGTATCTTTGTAAGTAACAGATGTAACAGTAGACCCATCGTCCGGCGTCTTCAGTTCAAAGAACTGAATGCCGCAGGAATCGCCCAAAAGCTGGAAGATTTGTCTGACCGAATTCTTTTGCTGTTCTGTTACATAGTTGTTGAATGGACCGTTTGACTTCGGGAAACAGTAGAAATATGTAACAACGCCGGCTTCAGCGTCGTAACTGTCGAAGTCCCAGTTCATGATGTGCTGTTCGACGTTGGCAGTGTTTTCCAGAGACGTCGTTCGCATTTCGTGTCCCGGTTCGTCGTTTCCGCCCGGCCAGCGATTGGTATAATCGTAAATCTGCTCCATCAGAGCGTCGATTTCATCCGCTGTAACGCCGCCGCTGGCGATCATGGTTTGAATCGCTGCGTTCGCCTTCTTAACGTCAATGTTGCCGTTGATAATCAAGGAAGAATAGACGTCGTTTGTAGTGGCGAAATAGCCGGAAACGTCTTTGGACGTGCGGAACGCGTCGCCCGCTTCGAAATCTTCGCCGTCGACGTCGTCAAACTCTTCGGTATCGCTGTAACTGTATTTTTCGCCAACCTTGAGGCGATAAGACCCGTAAATGCCAAATATCTTATTAATATCGTCAGAGAATGTCAGCGTGGCGCGCATGACGTTGTGCCCTGCTGCGTCAACAACGGTATCCAGTTCAACGGAATCCGGATTGACGTGATAATCGTCGATGGAAGAAGCAGTGTCATACGTCGCAAAGAGCGTATAGTACTGCGGTTCCGTATAGTAATTATTGTCTGTCTTGTCAGCATTGAAGTAAACTTCAATCTGGTCGCCTTTGACTTCGCCGTCAACAATCGGCATCGGAACGACAGCCGTTACCTGAAGCGGCAGCGTCATGGCGAAATCAAACGTATAGTCGGAACCCGCGTCCTTTTCCGGATCGTAACGGAATTCAAAGCCCTTGTTGTTGAGCAGTGGACTGTCGCCCGTTCCGAGAATAACCAGTTCATACAAGCCGTCAAGGAACGTAGACGCCGGGCGAAGAATGACTTCGTTCGGCTGTTCGCCGATGCCAACCCAGCCCAGAGAAACTTCTTCCCATTCGGAACCTTCGTTCTGACGGTACATCAGTTTGATGGCGTCGAGCGTGTTGGGATCAATTTCCTGTCCTTCGGTAAAACGAACGGTCAGCTGATTCGGCGCGTAATCCAGAGTCGGCGAATTGATAAGGGAATCGCCTGCGTCCGGGAATACGGAAACGACGTCCGGACCAACGTGAGCGATGTCGCCCTGGTTGCCGTAAAAATCAAGAGACCAGCTGTTCAAAACGCCAGTTCGTTCCGTGCCGGTATCGGTAATTCTCAGCGTCCAATCGCCAAGAGCGGCTTCGCCCCAGCAGCGTTTGGTTGTGAACGTGTAATTGTCGTAGCCGCCATCTGCCCACAAAACCTCTCGAGGTTGAGCCAAAACGGAAACCGTGCCGTCCGGCGAAATCAGTTCAATCTTCAAATCGCCTTCTGTCGGGTGAATGATTTCGACGGTAATTTCAACCGTTTCCAGGCAGCTGATGCTCTTATCTGTAACAGAAATAGTTGAAGAGCTTTGTTTGCCAATTGTAACAGGCGTGTCAATAGAGTAAGCGGTCGTGTGAATTTCATCCGGAAGATTTTCCCACGTCAAAGCCTTTTCGACAGCCGCTTTCGCGTTGACAAGACCAAAGCCATAATTGTAGCTGATGTTGTAGCCCGCGCCGTTGGTTGTCCAGTCTTCGTTGGAGGCGTCTACCTGAACGGACGTTTCAACCAGAATCTGCTGAACGTCGCGCCAGGTCAGGCTGGGATTCGCTTCGAGCATCAAAGCGACAACGCCGGAAACAACCGGAGTGGCGGCTGACGTACCATTGAACGAATTGGTGTAGTTCAGATCTTCATAGTCTGGAATGAGAGCCGCGAGTTCTTCGTCCGAATCAAGATTATTGTATCCGTCTGCGCCCATGCGGTCAGTCGTGGTCGTTCCGATGGTCGCGTCGGTCAGAACGTCTTCGTCATCGTACGTAGTGTCTCCGCCAGACGGGGCGACAACCAGCAGCGCAGCGCCAGTGTTAGAATATTCGCACTTCGTTCCGTCCTGATTAACGGCGCCAACTGTAATGACGTATCGGGAATTGGTGTATCCCATCATGTTGACGTCAATGTTGCCCTCTCCCTCGTTGCCAGCAGCGAAGACATAAATGGCGCCTTTGCCGTCTCGACCTTGAGTAACGCCCATTTCGATAGCCGCCAGTTCCAATGGATCCATGGCTACATGGGAATAATACGTTGTACCGTACTCATAAAGAGTGGCTCCCCAAGAGTTGTTGTAAATATCAACCGTGTCCAGAGCGTAGGTCAAAGCGTTCGCATAATCGTTTGCATCAGTGTCGCCGCCAACAATTCTGATGCTTCCAAACGTAGAATCGTACGCAACGCCAACAACGCCTAAACCGTTGTCGTCAGCGGCAATAATGCCGGCAACCGAAGTACCGTGGTTTTCGTATTCGTCTTCCGGCGACGGGTTAGTGTCCTTATCGATAAAGTCGTAAGAAATCGCGGAGCTGTAGTTGTCATACAGATCTTCGTGAGTGTACTCCGTTCCAGTGTCAACAACAGCAATCGAAACGCCAGACCCGGTTGCGTACAGCCACGCGCCCTCAACGCCAATGCCTGCATTGCCGACGCTGAAGTCGCCCAGGTTCCACTGGTACTGATACAGCGGATCGTCAATCGCCATCGTCTTGATGGAAAGCGGAACCAACGGGTAGAAGTAATCGACGCCCGTTGCGTTTTGCAGGTAGTTAGCCGCCGTTTCCCAAGCCGTGTTGGTCGAGAACTCCCAAACATAGCTGTTGTTGAGAATTGTCTCGCCCAGGTTCGTGGCGCCGTACTTGCCTGCCATGGCGGAGATGTCGGTTCGATTGGTTACGCCAACGACCCATTTGGTTACGTTGGACATATCCACCGAATCGTACCTGTCCAGATTGGACGCAGTGATAATCGCCTGACGGATGGCTTCTGAACCGTAGACGTCGTCCAGACCGGTCGGCGACACGCTCAAAAGAACGCGGTCTTCGCACTGTTCAATAAGATGATGGCGTGGTTTGAGTTCAAGAGCTTTTTGGCCCTTGCGAGAGGAAGTCGAATTGTTGGCGGCAACGCTAAATAACGAACGTAATGAGCTCCAAAGGTTCATGGAGTAACTCCTTTACAAAAATGAGTGTTTTGCGTCTTAAAACGCGTGATTAATGTACGTTACGAATGGTTGACAGTCGATAAATCTGTCGGATGAAGTGTTTGCCCTGTTGTTAGTCTATATATATTTAGACTTTTATTCTAATACTACTTCATACAGCATAGTATAACTCCTGTTTTGAATTTTGTGGAGATTTTCTTGAAAATACTTTAAAACTATGCTTCTCTGTATGTTATTAGAACTATTATAATCGGAAAAGTTCCAACTTATAAACCTTTCTTTAGAAAAATTTCCTATTTTTTTAACAAAATCAATTAGAAATAATAAATAATTTCTAATTTTACCGACTTTATTGATTATACGGGGCGAAATTTTCCTGATTCAAGTCCTCTGGCTGAAAAAACACGTCTGCAATAATATAAAATATTGACAACTCACCTAACCTTTTTTCCCAATACTTCCCCAATAACAATTTCAGCTCGCTGTAAAGCTAGGCAATATAGTCAAAATTCTAAGCAATTAGCGGTCAGAAAGCAAACTTATCCTCAACTGACCGCTAAACGATATTTTATTTCCAACTTGGAAAAATGAGCGCGGGAGAAAAACTGATTTAATCCTCGCCCTGCTCTTTCTTAGAACTGTTTAGAGTTCCTTGATGAAAATGTTTCTCCAGCGAATCTGACCGCCGTGGGTTTGAAGCTGAATGTCGCCGACAGCCGGAAGCGGCTTGCTGCGATCGTAGTAATTTTCCATGACTGTGTCTTTTACAACCTGCTTTCCGTTCAACCAAACGTTGACAACGTCGCCCTTGATGATAATGCGAAGCTGATTCCATTCGCCGAACGGTTTGTCAGCCAAAACCAACGGATCAGCGGCGTGCTTTTTGTTGTTCCACAGACCTCCGGAACCTTTGTCAGCTCCGATTCCCCACTTTCCGCCTTCTTTGGTGTAGTCCCAAATCTGAACCTGGGGCGTGCCGCGCAGATAAATGCCGCTGTCGGCTTTGGCAACCGTGTTGTATTCAATGAGAAGTTCAAAGTCGCCGTACTGTTTGATCGTGCCAGCGTAAGAACCGCGGCCGTCGTTGACCAGTTCGCCGTTTTCGACGCGCCAGTTCGCCTTGAAGCTGGCGTCTTCTTTTTCCTGCCATTTGGCGCGGTCTTCCGGAGACATCGCTGCCAGTTTAGCAGGATCAAACGTCTGACCAGCGCCGTGCCAGCCGGTCAAGTCCTTGCCGTTAAACAAAGCGGTAAACCCTTCCGGAGGCGTAACAACAGCGTCGTCAGCCAACGCAGCCGAGCACAATACGCCCAAAACCAAAATTGCAATCGTTCGTTTCATGTCTGTTTTCCTTTGTAAAAACTATCTTGGTAAAAATGGACCGAAGAATAATAACCATTTTCAAATGGTTTCCAACTTAATTATAATCAAAAAAAAGAAAAATTACAACTCCGATTTATTTTAAACGTCTGTCAATAAAAAAGCGAAACGCGCCATAAAACGCGTTTCGCTTTTAAATAAATCCGGAATTTTGATTACGCTAAAAAGCGCCAATAATTCCAGCGTTCTTTATTGAAACAGTTAGTCTCGTTCCGCTTCTTCGTTAGGTCGAACAACCCATTTCAACCCGGCTTCCTTTTCAAGTTTTCCTCTCAAATCGCTGAAAAAGAATTGGCCGTCCGGCGTGCGCGCCTGAGCGTACTCGTATTCCGGCGTAACGCAAAAACGAGCGTACAACTGTTCAGTTGGGGTAAGTTCAATCATTCGAACAACATAGTAAATGGATTCGGAAGAATTGACAATCGACTTGATTTCCCCGTTCTTCATCTGGAACAGAGCAGTCATAAAATCAAAACTAACATCCTGAACGCCTTCAATGGGCGACAGATAAATGCGTTGCTGCATGTTCGGACTGATAACCGGTCCAAAAGACATCCAGGTAAACTGCGGTGGAACAAAAGCCGCGTCGCCAAGGCAGGACTTGAGCGGAAGCTGATCTTTAATAGCTTTTTCTGCCAGCTTTTTAGCTTCCGCTTCAGCCAACTTGCGGGCTTCACGGAATTTAATTTGGTCAATCGCTTGCTGTTTAACGCCTTCTTCGTCAAGCGATGGCGTATGTTCGGCAACGTCTTCAGTTTTCCAGATAACAAACAGCTCGCCTTCAGGATTCGAGAACACCTTGCTTTGAAGCAACGGAGTTTTACCAAAGAATTCGCTGCCAGCGTCTACTGTAGCGGTAACGTTTTCCAGACGAAGCTGTACCAACGGCGTTTCCGCAAAAGACTGATAAGTCATTAATCCGGTACCGGCATATTTCAGATTGTTGTCTTTAGCCAGAGCCTCAAAATTCAACTTTTCAGGAGCTACAGCATTTTTGTTATTACCTGACTCAATATCATACATTTCCTTGGCATTGCTGTAGTCGTTCATGGCTTTCTGAACAACGCCGACAGCGTTACGAAGCTTTTCCATTGCAGCAACGCGAGCCAGACTCTGACGAATCTCTTCCTTGAGCGTATCATCCAACGGACGATACTGTTTGGCATTTGGATCTGTCAGACCGATGTTCGGCATTTCGCCCAACTTGTTTTCCTGTTTTTCGTCTTTCTTTTCGATAACGTAATTTTCTTTATTTTCTTCGTAGTTCTTCTGAACGTCTTCGTCTGTAATAGCGGCGACATCCATGAAGTTGGCGTAAGAGCCAAAGCAGTATTCCAACGCAATCTTTTGCGGCTGACGCAAACCAGGTTCGCTTGAACTAATTTCAGCGTCTGTATCCTTATACTGCTCGAAGAAAGCCTTAACTTCCGCATCAGACGGGTCTTTAACGTCGCCAACAAAATTTTCAACTCTTACAGGGAAGAATTCGACGTTGGCTCTTTGATTCAAGCGGCAAAAGCCGTCCAAACGTTCTCCTATAGTGTTAGCGCCCCAGGAAGAACCCAGAACTTCAACCATTTTTTCTCGAAGCAGGTATCCATTCAAAGCGTTGAAAAGAGAATCTTCAGACGAATTGTTCTTTTGAGTTTCATCGCCGTAAATAAGCTGATTGATAACCGTATCGTCCAGACCTTCTGTGATTTCGGAAATAAAAGAACTGATGAACGAGTCGTTAATGGAAATGCCCATTTCTTTGGCTTTGTTTTCCAACAGCCACATCATAACTACGGTTTGATCTGAACTGTCTCCAGCCTGAGCTGCCAGTTGCTGCACTTTCATACTGTTCATATAGGTCTGATACAGTTCCGTCATCTTGTTCTGATCGCGATTCTGATACAACTCATTGAGTTTGAGCTGATACGCCTGGACGAGGCGGTTAAAGAACCCCATCAGATAACGCTGACGATCCTTCAGACGCTGAACGTCATACACTGACAAAGCGCCGTATTTTTGCGTTTCGACGACGTTGGACACTGAACGAGTTCGTCCAATGACGTCCAACTGTTGGAGAATACTGGGAAGAATGATAAAGGCTACCATGGTCAACAGACCGATGACAACCAGCAATTCAGTTTGATGTTTGCGGAAAAACTTAAAAGGACTTGCCATTATTAGGGAATAAAATAAGGGTTAGGGATTGATAAGGCAAGAGGCAAGGGGCATGAGGCAAGAGTTAAAAAAACTACTGCCTGCTGCCTACTGCCTACTGCCTAATTACTAATTAAATTGTTTCTAATATATATCAAAACCCGTTTTTTTACAAGGGCGGATACCCTGTTTTTGAATTGATTTATTCAAATTTTTCGGTAATTTCTTTAACCAAGGCGCATAAGCGCTCCGCTTGAGTCGAATCTGGAGCCTCGGCAATGGCTCTGATGACGGGTTCCGTGTTGCTCGGACGAACCAAAAGCCACGACCCGTTCCACGACAGGCGCAAGCCGTCGTTCGTCTCGACAGTAGCTTCCGGGAACCGTTCTCGAACCATTTCGTACAGTTCCGGCAGGCGTTCCGTTGGAAACGGCAGCTTGGTCTTGACGATAGAATACGGCTTGATTTCCTCAACCAGCTGGGCGACAGACTTGTTTTCTCTCGCCATGAGAGCCAAAACCTGAGCCATGCCGACGAAGCTGTCGCGAACGTATCCGACTTCCGGGTCAATCGGGCCGCCGTTGCCCTCGCCGCCGTAAACCGCCTTTGACGAGATCATCAAATCGACCACGTTCGCCTCGCCGACCGCGCTTCTCAAACAGATTCGCCCATTTTGAGAGCAAACGTCCTCCGTCATTTGGCTTGTAGCGCAGTTGATTACGACGTTTCCGTGCCGTTTTTTCAGAGCGTACTCAACGCAGAACGGAACGGTGTATTCTTCTCCAATGTATCGCCCGTCAGCGTCGATAATCGCCAAGCGGTCAGCGTCGGGATCCTGACAGAATCCAATATCGCATTTGTTCTTAACGACTTCCGCGCCGACCTGAGCCAGATTCTCAGCAATCGGTTCCGGCGTATGCAGAAACTCGCCGTTGAGCTTGTCGCCTAACACGACAACTTCGCATCCCAGCGACTCCAGCAGCTTTCGTCCCAGCCGAGAACCGGAACCGTTATTGGAATCCAGCAAAACGCGATACCCTTTGCTTTCGACGTCCCCAACGCGAATCGTCTTGCAAACCGCCCGCAGATGCTCGAACGGGGAGACGATTTCGTTGACCGGTTCGGCGGTTGAGGCAGTAGGCAGTAGGCAGTAGGCAGTAGAGTCGCCCTGCTCCGTCAATTCCTTGTATCGCTCTAAAACCGTCTTCCCAATCGGACCGGAAATGACGCGGCCGGTGCAGTCAAACAGTTTGACGCCGTTATACTGGCTGGGGTTGTGGCTGGCGGTAATTTGAATCCCGCCGGCAGCGTGAATAAACTTCGTCAGATACCCTGCCGTCGGAGTGGGCTGAACGCCGAAGAAGATCGGTTCAAAACCCTTTTCTCGAATCAGATTGCAAAACGCCCCGGAAAACTGGAATCCGGACGGGCGTCCGTCGCAGCAGACGACAATCTTGTTTGTCGCCCGCAGTTTCAGTTCAGACAAATACGATAAAAAAGCGGCGATATACCGCATCGCGGGAACTTCAAACGTTTCCCCGACAACGCCGCGTAATCCGGATATGGTAACAATGGGCTGCATAATTGTATTAAAATGGATTGGAAGGCGGTAACGGAGCGACCAACGGGAGCGGAGTTACGCAGTTCGCCGAAGGCGAACAAAAAAGCTGTACTCAACGAAATGTTCGCCTGACGGCGAATGCGTAATTCCGTTCGCTTCGCTCACTTCATTACCGCCTTTCATTGATTGCTAATTGTTACGGCAAACTCCAACCTCGCGGCGGTTTTACCGTCGACGGTAACGTTTGCTGAAAGGAAATAAGCGTTGGACAGTTTTTCTTTAAGTGTAACAGTTATTTCAACCGTGTCGCCGGGACGAACCATCTTCTTGAACTTGACGTCGTTGATTCGCGTCGCAACGGGAAACTTCTTTGTTTCGCCGCTCTGCTCCGTTTCCTCTTTTTGAATTCGTTCTGAAAGAAAAACTGCGCCCGCCTGCATAGCGGCTTCGCACAAAATAACGCCGGGAACAAGAGGGAAGTCTGGATAATGTCCGGCGAAAAAATACTCGTCCGGTTCAAAAGTCTTTCGACAGACGATTCCGTCCTCTTTCCGTTCGACAATTGTATCGACATACAAAAACGGCGGTCGATGCGGAATCGCGTTGAGAATTTCAGGGGATGCTTGCATAAATTATTAGGGTTGATTGAAAGGCGGTAATGCTTCCGGGGAGCGGACATTGTCCGCGAAAAAAATGCTGATTGTTTTTAGGCGGGTAATACCCGCCCCCCATAAACGCCTTTTACTTACTCTCCCGCGTCTTTCCATTTTTTAATCGCGTACTGCCATTGGTTCCAGGCAGAACAGACGTCGTGAAGAATCCATTTGATTTCGTTCCATCGTTCGTCGTCGCCGATAAGGCGTTTGACTTCCACGCGGAGCCATTCTCCAGACAGCGTTGGGACGCCTCGCGAGTCTCGGGGAGACGCCTGAAAGATTTTGAAGAACTCGCTTCTCGCCGGTTCGTTTTCCCACGAACTGGTTGAGTGATAAACGGCGCAGCGGTTTGCCATCGCCTCGACGACTTCCTGCTCGGTCATCGTCGTGGGCGGCGCCGCCATTTCGACGTCTTCCCCAGGCTGAATCTCGCCGTAAATTGTATCGGAACCGCGGCGGCGGGAAACCGCTTGCAGAGCGCGCATTTTGTCGCGTTTGCGGTCTTCGACGATTCGTTCCTGCTCTTCCATTGGAAGAATATGGAAATCAATTCTCCACAGCCGTTTGAGAATGTCCTGTTCAGAATATTCGTTAAGCAGTTCCGTCCAAAGCTCTTCCCGGCTGTCACAGCCAATCCGGCGAATGTCGTCGTCTGTCAGCTTGACAAAATCCGCGCGTTCCACCCGATCAAATACAACGTACCCGACCGTTGGGACAAAAGCTCTCTGACCAACGTGCCAGTGGGAATACCCTGCCACGCGGAGAGCGGTCGTCTTTCGTCCCAGACGAATCATCGTTATGTATTTTTTGGGGAAAAGTAACATGGTTTTGAGCTATTAGCTTTTAGCTGCTAGCTATTAGCTTGAACGATGACGCTCTTAGCTTTAATTATTTAAGCCAGAAGCTAAAACCAAAAAGCTAGTAGCTAATAGCTAGAGGCTAACAGCTTGTTTTATCAATTCTCGCTGCTCTTTTTAGCAACAGTTTTTTTCGCAGACGTTTTCTTCGCGGTCGTCTTTTTAGCCGTTGTTTTCTTGGCTGTCGTCTTTTTAGCCGCAGTCTTTTTCGCGGCGGTTTTCTTGGTCGTCGTCTTCTTAACAGACTTCTTTCTTCGACGCCGCGTTTCGCCGCGGGCGGCTCGCTGAGCCAGCAGATCCAACGCCTTTTCGAAGGTCATCGTATCCGCCGTTTCTTCTTTCGGCAGCGAGACGTTCGTCTGACCGTCTGTTACATACGGTCCGTAGCGACCGTCCATGACCTGAATCATCTGTTCCGTAACCGGCGAGACAGCCAGTTCTTTGAGCAGAGTCTTCGGCTTGGCGGCGGCGCCGCGGCGGCTCTTCGGCTGTGACAGAAGTTCAATCGCCTGTTCCAGCGTGATGTCAATGGGCGTGTAAACGTCGTTGAGCGATCGCGTTTCGTCGTTCCATTTGATATACGGTCCAAAGCGGCCGTTAGACGCGACAATCGGGTTCCCGTCAGAGGGGTGAACGCCCAGCGTGCGAGGCAGCGACAACAGACGAATCGCGATATCGAGATTGACGTCTTCCGGTTCCATGCCTTTAAGCAGCGAAACGTTGCGGGGCTTGTCCGGGTCGTCCGTGGACCCCAGCTGAACATACGGTCCGTAGCGGCCGACTTTCAGATAAATTGGTTTGCCAGTTTCCGGATCCATGCCCAAAGGCGAATCGCTGTTTTCGTTCTGGCTGAAAAGCTCTTCCGCCTTTTCGATCGTCAGTTCGTCCGGCGGCAGGTCGTCTGGAATGCTGGATCGTCTGTCGCCCTGTTCGATGTACGGTCCGAAACGGCCAATTCGAACGTCAATTTCCGGCTGATCTTCAGACGGCTTGCCGAGGGAAATCGTGCTGATGTCGCGCGCTTCAATCTCTTCCGCCTTGTTGTCCAGCTGCGGTTTCAGACCCGGTTCCTTTTTATTTCCAAAATAGAAATCGTTGAGATAGTCCAGAGACTTCATTTCCCCGCGGGAGATCGCGTCAAGTTCGTCTTCCATGTCGGCGGTGAACTGGTAATCAACCAGCGTCGGCAGATGCTTTTCCAGCAGCTGTGTAACAGCAAACGCCGTCCAGGTTGGAATGAGGGCGTTGCCGCGCTTGAAGACGTAATTTCTGGCGATAATCGTATCGATAATCGAGGCGTACGTACTGGGACGCCCGATGCCTTTTTCTTCGAGCGTTCTGGTCAGCGACGCTTCAGAATAGCGCACCGGCGGCTGAGTTGTATGAGCTTTGTATTGCAGGTCTTTGCAAACAACAGACTCTCCGACGGTCATCTTCGGCAGAATGTCTTCCTGATCCGCCAGTTCCCCTTCCGGATCGTCAGAGCCTTCAACGTAAGCGCGAAGGAACCCGGCGAAATCAATCGTCTTGCCAGTTGCCATGAATTGCGCGCCGTCCATTTGCAGCATGACGGTCGAACGGCGTCCGACAGCGTCTTTCATCTGGCAGGCGACGGTACGCTTCCAAATGATGTCGTACAGTTTCATTTCGTCTGAATTGAGACGTCCGCGAAGTTCTTCCGGCATCATAAATCGTTTGCCCGCCGGACGAATGGCTTCGTGCGCTTCCTGAGCGTTTTTGACTTTCGTCTGATACAACCGCGGGGACGCCGGCATGTATTCCGGTCCGTACTCGTTGGCAATCAGAGCGCGGGCGGCATTAATCGCCTCGGTTGACAGGTTCGTGCTGTCAGTACGCATGTAGGTGATATACCCGTTTTCGTACAGGCTCTGAGCGGTTTGCATCGTTCTGCGAGCTGTAAACCCGTACTTGCGGTTGGCTTCCTGCTGCAGCGTACTGGTCGTAAACGGAGCGGGCGACTTTGTAACGTACGGCTTTTCTTCAATCGACGTGATCTTGGACGGTTCAGACTTCAAGCGTTCAATCAACGCCTTGGCGTCCTGTTCCGACAGCAGCGTCAGCCCTTCGTTGCGGAGCATGCCGGTTTCCGGATTGAAGTCGCGGCTTGTCGCAATGCGCTTGCCGTCTACCGAGTACAGCCAGGCGGAGAACGGCCGCTGATCTCCCGGCTTGAACAGACCGGTAATATCCCAATAATTAGCAGAGCAGAACGCCATGCGCTGACGCTCTTTATCGACAATCAGTCGAACGGCGACAGACTGAACGCGTCCGGCGGACAGCTTCGGTCGAACCTTGCGCCACAGCAGCGGCGAGACCTCGTAACCGTAAAGGCGGTCAACGATTCGGCGCGTTTCCTGAGCGTGAACCAGGTCGTTGTCGATCTGGCGCGGGCTTTCCAGAGAAGCGAGAATGGCGTCTTTGGTGATTTCATGGAATACCAAACGCTCTACCGGAATCTTCGGCTTGAGAATTTCGCAAAGATGCCAGCTGATAGCTTCTCCCTCTCTATCTTCATCAGTTGCCAGATAGAGTTTTGTCGCCCCGTTGACAAGCTGCTTGAGCTTCTTGACCTGTTTCGCCTTGTCTGCCGGGACAATGTAAACCGGGTCAAAGTCTTTATCGACGTTGACGCCCAAATGCGCCCACGCTTCTGACTTGAACTTTTCGGGAATCTCTTTTGCGCCCTGCGGGAGGTCGCGAACGTGCCCGACGCTTGCCTCAATACGATAGTCCGAGCCTAAATAACGGCTGATTGTCCGCGCTTTCGCCGGAGATTCGACGATTACCAGCGAATACGGTTGGTTTTCTGACGCCATAATTGTGCCTGTCTAAGTTGTAAAGTATAGTAAGTTAAATACTGGGAAGTTGCGAGTTGCGAGTTGCGAGTTGCGAGAAGTTCTTCGCGATAACTCCTCACTACTCATTTTTAACTCTAAACTTACAAACTCTATCCCCTTGTCTTTTTCTAATTGTATTCTATAATATATATAAAAAGTCGAATATGGGAATATCAAAAACACAAAAATTTCATAAAATTTTTCCAAACAGGACAATAATTTAGAGAAAAAGCGTTGTTTATTTAAAATAAAAACGATTTAACACAACAATTATTGTTAAATTAAAATTACCATTTTGCATTTTTTGAGGCGCTTTGCGTCCTCTCGCAACTCGCAACTCGTAACTCGCAACTCATTATGAACTGGAACGATTTATACAGAATCCTGCATGAATATTACGGCGATATTCAATGGTGGTCGCCGGAAGATAAATTGGAAGTCGTCGTTGGCTCGATTTTAGGGCAGAATACGACGTGGTCAAGCGCCGAAAAAGCGATTGACAACCTCAAACAGGCGAAGCTGTTCACAATTAAAAAGCTGGCAACCGCCGATCCGGAAGTTGTTGAACAGCTGGTTCGTCCGTCTGGATATTACCATCTCAAAACGATTCGGCTGCAAAATCTTATGCAGTTCATTTTGAAGAAGTACAAAACGCTCGACAACATGTTCAAAGCTCCGCTGGAACAGCTGCGAGAAGAGTTGCTGGCGATTAACGGCATCGGACCGGAATCGGCGGACTCCATTCTCCTTTACGCCGGCGCGTTGCCTTCGTTTGTCGTCGACGCGTACACAAAAAGAATCGTTCTTCGCCACGGCTGGGACGCTGACGTCAAGCCTAAAAACAAGTCGTCCCGCGCCCAGTACGACGCGCTGTGGAACAGCTTCATGGAACAGCTCGAACCGCACGCCCCGACGATGGCGATGCTTCACGCTTATATTATCGAAACGGCGAAACAGTTCTGTCACAAGTCCAAGCCGCAATGCGAGGGCTGTCCGTTGTACCGGTTTGAAAGGGTAAATAAATAATATTAAATAAAAAAAGCCGATGACAATCAGTCATCGGCGTTTTTATTTAATTTAGATCTTAGTCTTCAGTCGTGAACTTGTAAACCGTGGTGGAAGTGTATTTTTCACCCGGGCGAAGAATGGTTGACGGGAAGTCCGGGTGGTTGGGCGAGTCCGGATAATGCTGGGTTTCCAGACAGACGGCGGCGCGGCGGTTAACCGGTTTGCCGTTGACAATGTTCGTTCCGTCGAGAGCAACGCCCGCGTAGAACTGAACGCCCGGTTCGGTTGTCAAAACGGTCATGACGCGTCCGGAAATCGGGTCTTTCAGAACGGCGGCTTCTTCCGGATACTCGGTAATGCCTTTGTCGAGAACCCAGTTGTGATCGTATCCGCCGGTGAACTTGAACTGTTCGCAGTCAGCGTCGTGATCTTCGCCGATTTCCTTGAATTCGCGGAAGTCAAACGGGGTGTCTTCGACAGGCGCTATGCCCGTCGGGATAAGGTTTTTATCAACAGGATTGTACTTCTCAGCGTTAATCTTGAGCTGCAGCGTCGCGTTGAGATTGTCCTTGGACAGATCGCCGGCGCTGAGGTTGAAATAGGAGTGGTTGGTCAGGTTGCAAACGGTCGGTTTGTCTGTTTCAGCCATATAAGTGCAATACAACTCGTTATTGTTGGAAAGCGTATAGGTAACGGTTCCACGAAGCGTTCCTGGAAATCCCTGATCGCCGTCTTCGCTTTCAAAAGTGAAAGTAATAGACGGACCAAATGGAGTTACTGTCGGGAGACCGTATAAAACTTTCTTGTCGAAGCCAATTTTGCCGCCGTGAAGAGTAACGTTGTGGGAAACTTCGTTGATTACCGTATTGAATTCTTTGCCGTCAATGGTAAACTTGCCATTAGCGATTCTGTTGCCGTATCGACCGATAAAGGCGCCGAAATACGGGGTTTTGTCATCGTATTTTTCAATGGAATCGTAACCAACAACGACGTTTTCAAACTTGCCGTCTCTGTCTGGAGCGGTCAGCGAAACGATCGTAGCGCCGCGGTTGGTAACGGTCATTGTCATGCCGTTGGCGTTGGTAAGCGTGAAGAGAATAACTTCCTGACCGTCAGCGGTCTTTCCCCAGGATTTGGCGGAAACAGAACCGAATTCAGCGGCGGACGCCAGCGAGGACAGTCCAACAACGGCGATCAAAGCCGCAATCAAAGTAAATTTTTTCATAGTTTCATGTTAGACGCTATCGCGTCCGGGTAAAAGGAAAAAGGAATTTTAACTATTGTACAGTAATTGATTCAATTGAAACGCCGTCCATGCGGTTGCAGTAGCAGCCCATTACGCGAGCGTCGATATTGTACGGGAACGTTCTGACGGCGCCGTCGCACATAACGCCCTGGAAGAACGCTGAGTGCGCCGATCCAAAAAACTGGGGCGCGTCGTTCGGGGACCCGGCAAAATAACTCTTTTCATCGCGAGTCGGCATACGATAACTGCCGTTGCCGCGAGTTATACTGGAGCTCTCAACGATGGGCGCCATATTGCCGTCCCTTGTAAAATCGTCTGGACGTTTGGTTTGACCTTGAAAGGCGGGTCCCCAACGGACGTTATCCCAGTCATAGCCAACGTATGCGGGGTTGTTATCACATCCGTTTGCGCCGCTCAAGCGCTGGTTAATCGGGAGGTATTTTTCGCCAACGCAAAGCGTGTTGCTCAATCCGTCTTTAACGTCTGATTCTGAAAACTGCGACGCAAAGTACGAAATCCCGGAATTGGTATATGAGCTGTAGTTGCTGCAGTTGTTTCCTCTGTCCAACGCGTTCCAGTTAAGGCTGGTAGGATTGGTATAAGCTGCATCCACGCTTCCAACGCAGCCGGGAAGGCTGTATCCTGTTGTACAGTTGCTAAAATTCCCGGCGTTGACGCAGTAATCCGCTCTGGCATGAACAGTTTGAGCTGTCGCATTGACAACCGCCTGATTGGCGTAGTTGGGATACGCTTTGTTGGGGCGGCGAGTCGGGCAGTTCATGTACTTCGTCGGCGTTCTGATCTGTTGTCCAATCGCATCCTTACGGACTTGATCATTATAGCCGGTTCCAACGTTTAAGCCCAACTCCCATATATTCTGGTAATCTGTATACGGCAGAATATTGTACATCCAGCCGCCGGGCTGACGTCGGCTGTTGCCCATGTTGGGATCGCC
The DNA here is from genome assembly GCA_017407125.1 of Thermoguttaceae bacterium. Taxonomy (GTDB): domain Bacteria; phylum Planctomycetota; class Planctomycetia; order Pirellulales; family Thermoguttaceae; genus RUG11551. The sequence continues at coordinate 50,882 of JAFQXE010000045.1, read as the reverse complement.
TGCCCAGCCATAGCCCCAGCCGTTAGCAGGCCAGTTCCCGTTGGCTTCATGATGGCTTTGGAATCCAAGTCCATACTGCTTGAGGTTGTTTTTACATTCCGTCTGACGCGCAGACTCTCTGGCTGACTGAACTGCTGGAACCATCAAGCCAACCAAAACTGCAATGATGGCGATAACAACCAGCAATTCCACCAGCGTAAATCCGCCGCGACTGCAATTGAAAAACAGGCGTTTTGTTGAATTCGTCATTGAAGTAATACTCCGTATAAAAGGAAACGATTTTTGTATACATTTCAAAAGAACCGAAGCTTGTTTCAGCTCATGGTTATCCTGACATTAATTACATTATACACGTTTTCACTTTTAATTTGAATACTACCTACAGTAAAAATCCAACAAAATTATCCGAAAAATTTTTAAAAACCGCCAATCAACTGCTTTTATTGCACCGTTATGGATTCAATCGCGACTCCGTCCATGCGGTTGCAATAGCAGCCCAGCACGCGCGGGTCAATGTTGTACGGGAAAGTTCTGACTGCGCCGTCGCACATAACGCCCTGAAAAAACGCCGAGTGCGGCGCGCCAAAAAATTGTGGGCAGTTGCCGGGTTTACTTTCAAAAAAAGTCTTCTCGTCTCGCGACGGCATACGGTATGCGGTGTTCGTTCGGGTTATACTGGCGCTAAGAACGATCGGCGCCAAATTACCGTCCATTTTAATATTGTCGGGAACAGGACGTTTGCCTGAATCCTTTAATTCAAACGCCGGTCCCCAACGGGTGGTGTCCCAGTCATAACCCTGATACGCCGGACCGTTATCGCAGCCATTTTGTCCGTTGAAGTATTGGTTAATCGGGAGATATTTCTCCCCAACGCACAGCGTGTTGCTCAATCCGTCTTTGACTTCCGCTTCTGAATACTGAGAAGCAACGTAGGAAATGCCGGAGTTGCGGTCGTTGCCCATATCGCCGCAGTTTTTATCCAGATCGTTCCATTTCGCGGCGCCGGGATTTGTATAAATTGCCGAAGCAGTACCGGCGCAAGACGGCAAATTAACCGTCATCTGGGGATTGACATAGTTTCCCCCGTTGACGGCGTAGTCCGCTCTGGCATGAACAGTCTGGGAAGTCGCGTTGTACGTTGTTTGGTTCGCCGAGTTGGGATACGGTTTGTTCGCGCGGCGGCTCGGACAGTTCATGAACTTGGTTGGCGTTCGGTTTAGTTCTCCAATGCAATTCATGCGGTTGGCGTCCGTATAGGTGGTTCCAACGTTCAAACCGAGTTCCCATAAATTCTGATAATCCGTGTACGGCAAAATATTGTACATCCATCCGCCGGGCTGACGTCGGCTGTGCCCCATGTTCGGGTCGCCCATCCAGCCGTATCCCCAACCGCTGGCAGGCCAGACGCTGTTGGCTTCGTGATGGCTTTGAAATCCTAACCCAATCTGTTTAAGATTGTTTTTACATTCCGTCTGACGCGCGGACTCTCTGGCAGATTGCACCGCCGGAACCATCAGCCCGACCAATACCGCGATAATCGCAATAACAACCAGCAATTCCACCAGCGTAAATCCGCCTCGACTGCAACTGGAAACCAGACGCTTTGTTGAAAAGTTCATAGAAGCAAAACCCCATATAAAAGGAAACGCATTTTGAATACATGTCAAAATAACCACACGTGATTATTCTAACATATATTATACACGTTTTCACTTCTATTTTGAATAATGTTTACATCATATTTTCAACAAATTCTCCGATTTCTTCAAAAAATATCAGGCGTCTGTGTTTACTGAACCGTAATGGATTCAATCGCTACGCCGTCCATGCGGTTGCAGTAGCAGCCCATGACGCGCGCATCAATATTGTACGGGAACGTTCTAACGGATCCATCGCACATAACGCCCTGGAAAAACGCCGAATGCGCCGATCCAAAGAACTGGGGCGTGCTATCCTGGAAAAACGTCTTTTCATCTCGAGTTGGCATACGATACGCTGTGCTGCCGCGATTCGTACTGTTACTATCAACGACTGGCGCTAAATTGGCGTCTGTTGTAAAATCGTCGGGACGTCTGTCCTGACCTTGAAACGCAGGTCCCCAGCGGACGTTATCCCAGTCGAAGCCAACATAAGCCGGGTTATTATCACAGCCGTTGGAACCGTCTAAATAGTCATTAATCGGCAGATACTTTTCGCCAACGCAAAGCGTGTTGCTCAACCCGTCAGTAACGTCTGATTCTGAAAACTGCGACGCGAAGTACGAAATCCCGGAATTGCTATAAGAGCTGTAACCGCTGCAATTACCTCTGTCCAGAGCATTCCAATTAAGGCTTGTAGGATTGGAATAAGCAGCAGCCACGGTTCCAATGCATGACGGAAGCGAGGCGCCTGTTGTACAGTTGCTAAAATTCCCGGCGTTGACGGCGTAATCCGCTCTGGCGTGAACGGCTTGATCCGTTGCATTGTCAACCGGCTGATTAGCGGAGTTGGGAAACGCTTTGTTGGCGCGGCGAGACGGACAGTTCATGTACTTCGTCGGCGTTCTGACCAATTCGCCTACTGCCGCTTTGCGATTGGCGTCTTGATAATCCGCCCCAATGTTCAATCCAAGTTCCCATAAATTCGTGTAATCCGTATACGGCAGAATATTGTACATCCAACCGCCAGGCTGACGTCGACTGTGTCCCATATTAGGATCGCCAGCCCAATGAAAGCCCCAGCCATTGGCGGGCCAGTTCCCGTTGGCTTCATGATGGCTTTGGAATCCCAACCCCATCTGCTTGAGATTGTTTTTACATTCCGTCTGACGAGCGGATTCTCGGGCGGACTGCACCGCCGGAACCATCAACCCGACCAAAACCGCGATAATCGCAATAACAACCAGCAATTCCACCAGCGTAAATCCTTCGCGCTGACGAATCGACTTTTTAGACGTCAAAAAAAGGGACATCGACATCTCTCCAAAATTTTCAAATAATATTTAAATGTTTTTATTTCTGAGCGCCAATTCAACAATTTCTGATTTTTATTGCTATTATAACCCGTTTTTAGATTATTTTAAATACCTCCTATGACTAGAAAACACAAAAAAATCGAAAAAATTTTTAAAAACAAAAGCCGCGAAACAGAATTAGCTCTGCTTCGCGGCTTGAGTTAGTCTCTCAGACGGCAGGCGCGAAACGGTTCACGCCTTGCCGGGGAGCTGTTGAATTTAGTCTTCTACGCGATTGACTTTCTGAAGCTGATCGTAGTAGTTGTAGCGATTGACGATGCCTTCCGCAGCTTCCTTCATGAATTCTTCGGAAGCTTCCGGCTTGGATCGCGCCAGAACGGCGAAACGGTTCTGCTTCATGGCGAAGTCTCTGTATTCGCCTTCCGGAGCCTTGCTGTCCAGGTGGAACGCGTCCTTGCCGTCGCGAGGATCGAAGTGGTACAGCGGCCAGTAACCGCACTTGACGGCTTCCTTCTGAAGGTTGAGACCTTCGAGCATGTTGATGCCGTGGTTGATGCAGTGGCTGTAGCAAATGATCAAGGACGGACCGTTGTAGGCTTCCGCAGCGCGAATCATCTTGATGGCGTGATTCGGGTTGGCGCCGATTGAAATCTGGGCGACGAAGACGTTTCCGTAGGTGGAAATCATCATGCCAAGGTCTTTCTTGCCGGACTTCTTGCCAGCGGCGGCGAACTTCGCAACAGCTCCGATCGGGGTGGACTTGGACGCCTGTCCTCCAGTGTTGGAGTAAACTTCCGTATCGAGAACCATGATGTTGACGTCTTTGCCGGAGGCGAGAACGTGATCCAATCCGCCGTAGCCGATGTCGTAAGCCCAACCGTCGCCGCCGAAGCACCAGACGGAACGACGAATCAGGTTGTCGGCAACGTTGAGCAGCGCGCGAGCGCAATCGCAGTCAACGCCAGCGAGCTTGGCTTTCAGTTCGGCAACCAGCTTGCGCTGTTTGGCGATTTCTTCTTCGGTTCTCTGCGGGTTGGCAATCATTTCGTTGACGAAATCTTCTCCGAGTTTGTCAGCGGCGCCCTTGAGCAGGAATTCAGCGTATTCTTTCTGCTGATCGCAGGCGGAACGAATTCCCAAGCCGAATTCGGCGTTGTCTTCAAACAGAGAGTTCGACCAGGCGGGACCTTGTCCGTCAGCGTTTTTGGCGTACGGAGTGGTCGGCAGGTTGCCGCCGTAAATGGACGAGCAGCCAGTCGCGTTTCCTACCAGAAGGCGATCGCCAAAGAACTGGGTAACCAGTTTGATGTACTGGGTTTCACCGCAGCCGGCGCAGCAGCCGGAGAATTCAAACAGCGGACGAAGCAGCTGAGATCCCTTGACGGAGTCAGCATTGACCTTGGCGCGGTCAATATCCGGAATCTGATTGAAGAAGAACTCGCAGTTGGGCTTTTCGACGTCCATGTTTTCGATCTTGTTCTTCATCGTGATGGCGCCCTTGGCGGCAGCCGGGCAGAATCCAACGCACAAGCCGCAGCCGGTGCAATCTTCCGGGAAGACCTGAACGGTCGCTTTCATGCCGGCGTATTCTTTGCCCTTCGCGTCAGCGGATTTGAATCCAGCCGGAGCGTCAGCCAGTTTGTCGGCATCGTAAACCTTCATACGAATGGCGGCGTGCGGGCAAACCAGCGAGCAGAAACCGCACTGCGAGCAGACGTCGGGATTCCAAATCGGGATGTCGTGAGCGATTGAACGTTTTTCGTACTGCGTCGTGGCAGTCGGGAAAACGCCGTCAACCGGCATGGCGGAAACCGGGAGCTTGTCGCCTTCGCCTTTGTTGATAACGCCCAGAACGTTGCGGACGAATTCCGGAGCGGTTTCCGGGAAGTCGGCGTTGCGGACGATCTTGGAGGTTGCCGTTTCCGGAACCTTGACTTCAAACAGAGCGGCCAACGCGGCGTCGACAGCCTTGAAGTTCTTTTCGACAACAGCCGGACCCTTCTTGCCGTAGGTCTTCTGAATGGAGTCTTTAATGTGAGAAATCGCTTCGTCAGCAGACATTCCGCCAACTTTCGCCAGAGCGAAGAAGCAGGTCTGGAGAATCGTGTTAACGCGAGATCCCATGCCGGTTTCGATACCGACTTTAGCGGCGTCGATAACGTAGAACTTGGCTTTCTTGGCGATCAGGTCTTCCTGAACCTGAATGGGCAGATGATCCCAAACTTCGTCCGGACCGTACTGGCTGTTGAGCAGGAACGTGCCGCCTTCCTGAAGTTTGGAAAGCATGTCGACCTGTTCGATGAACTGCCACTGGTGGCAGCCGATGAACGTCGCGCTGGAAACGAAGTAAGATCCCTTGATCGGGCGCGGGCTGAAACGAAGGTGTGACTTCGTAACAGAACCGGCTTTCTTGGAGTCGTATTCAAAGTATCCCTGAGAATACAGGTTGGTGTAAGTACCGACAATCTTGGCGGAGTTCTTGTTGGCTCCGACGGTTCCATCAGATCCCAAGCCGTAGAACAGAGCGCGGGTAACGTCGTCCGCTTCGGTGCTCCAGTTGGGGTCGTACGGCAGAGACAGACCGGTAACGTCGTCTTCGATGCCGATGGTGAACTTCTTGCAAGAGCAAAGGGTTCCAGCTTTCATGGCGTCAAAGACAGCCTTCGCCTGAGCCGGGGTGAAGTCCTTGGAGGACAAGCCGTAGCGTCCGCCGTAAACTTTGATGTCCGCGCGCTTGGCTTCGACCAGAGCGGTAACGACGTCCTGATACAGAGGTTCGCCCAACGCGCCAGCTTCCTTGGTTCTGTCCAAAACGGCAATCTGCTTGACGGTCGCCGGAATGGCGTCGGAAAGGGCTTTGCCGCAGAACGGACGGAACAGATGAACTTTAACCAAACCGATCTTTTCGCCTTCTTTGTTAAGGCGTTCAATCGCTTCTTCAACAATGCCGCAGCCGGATCCCATGCAGACGACGATGTTTTCAGCTTCGGGGCATCCAACGTAATCAAACAGATGATACTGACGGCCGGTAACTTCGGCGAACTTGTCCATCGTTTCCTGAACGATAGCCGGAACGGCGTCGTAGAACTTGTTGCATCCTTCGCGAGCCTGGAAGTAAACGTCCGGGTTCTGAGCGGTGCCGCGAACAGTCGGGGTGTTGGGGTTCATACCGCGCTGACGATGAGCGTTGACCAAATCGAGCGGAATCATCGCCTTGACCTGATCTTCGGTAATCTTTTCCATCGAGTTGATTTCGTGAGAAATGCGGAACCCGTCAAAGAAGTGAAGGAACGGAACGCGGGCTTTGAGCGTGGCGCTGTGAGCGATCATCGCCATATCCTGCGCTTCCTGAACGCTTGTGCCAGCCAGCATAGCCCAGCCGCACATACGGCAAGCCATAACGTCGGAATGGTCACCAAAAATCGAAAGAGCGTGAGCCGCAACAGTACGGGCGGAAACATGGAAAACCGTGGGGGTAAGTTCGCCAGCGATTTTGAACATGTTCGGAATCATCAGCAACAAGCCCTGAGACGCGGTGAACGTGCAGGTCAAAGCGCCGGCGGAAAGAGAACCGTGAACCGCGCCTGCCGCGCCCGCTTCGGACTGCATTTCAATGACGTGAGGAACTACGCCAAAAATATTCTTCTTGCCCTGAGCCGCCCATTCGTCAGCCCATTCGCCCATCGTGCTGGACGGGGTAATCGGGTAAATTGCCATAACTTCGCAGCACATGTGCGCTACGTGCGCCGCCGCTTCGTTTCCATCGGACATTACGAAATTTCGATCAGCCACTGAAAAACTCCTAAAGGTAAGGTTAGATAATTGAAAATAAAACATCACAAGCCAGTAGACAAAACAACGAATTGTTTTTCTCTACTTAACCTGTTAAATATACCGGTATGTTTCTGTTATTAAACCTTTTTTATCGATTTATACAAGGGGGGAGGGGGGGATTTTTAAGAGAATACAATATTAATTTAATGAATAGGTTTGAGTTAGGGGTTAGGAGGGAGGAGGGAGGAGTAGATTGACGAGGGGAGCGCTTGCGATTCGGAGGGTCGGCGTCCGCGCCGACCGCAGGCGTCCCCGCCTGCCAATGGAACAATGCCCTAAAAACAATCTCAGTTCAGCGCGGCTCTGTCGGAGTGCGGGAGCAAAGCTCTTGGGGAGCGGACATTGTCCGCGATAAATGGCGGGTAATACCCGCCCCCCGGAAACAAACCTTGAAATATACGCGAGCTGTCGTTCGCTTATAAAAGCGAGAGCTGCGCTCTCGCACTCCGACATGTCGCTTATTCAACCTTTTCCCCGTCAGAGCCGGGGACGATGCGAATTATTTTGACGTTGTCTATAAATGCGCTGCCGATTCCCGTCAATTCAAAACAGAGCTGAATTCTTCCCTCGCTGTCGGCCGTGCGAAACATCACAATCGGCTGCCAGCCGCTCGTTTTGGTTATGCGTCTGGCAAGAATGTCGCCTGACTGAACGTCGCTGATTTTCAGACCGTCAACAGTGGATTCGAGCTTTTGAGGAAGTTTGACCAGACAGGTGATTTTAACCGTTTCAAACGGCTCCACCTGAACCGCGGGAGAAAGAATCGTAACGAGCGGTTTATCCATCAGCGCAATTTCATTCTGCATTACTGTTTGAGCCGTCAGACGCAATCCGGACTTCCCAGAAAAAGCCGCCATCGGATTGATGTCTCCTTTAGCCACTATCTGCGAATCAGATTCTTCGTCAAGATACAAAGCCCATTTCGCAATTTTAAAATCGTCCAGAGATTCAAAATCGCCTGCTGGAAGAATGTTGTCTCCCTGCTTGTAACTTTGCATTTTCTGACGCCATACGTAAAACAGCCTCATGGTTCTGAACGAAACGGCGGCAGGATGAAAGTTCGGTTCTCGCATCGTTCCAACAATCTTTGACCAATACGAGTATTCCAGAATTCGCAGCGCGTTTGCGGCATCGCAGCTTGCCATTTCCGATTCCGACCAAAGATTCTGACTAATCGCCCATTGAGAGCGTTTTATCGCTTCCGCTGCGTGATTAAACAGGGTCATTTCCTCTTTGCTGGCTTTATTCGGATTAAACCACGGTCGAAAATTCTCAAGACGGTTTGCCGTCAGCTTTTCAAACAAAACTGTAGATCGACTTCCATTATTTCTCAATCTGTTATACAGACTGGAAATAACAGACGAATTTTGAGCCAACAGAATCATCGACCAGTCAACCTGAGATTCCAGCGTTACTTCCATTTTTCCCGCTTTACGGAAAACGTTAAGCGGTTCCATTCCATTGGGCGTAAGTCGATACGCATTATACATCGACGGAATGCGGGATATTTTAGCCGTAGCGGAACGGGAAAAACGACCGGCAAGCGAGTACTGGGCATAATCAGGTATGTACAGCGGCAGCGCAAGACGTCCTTTTTGAGGAATCGTCATCATAATAAAACTTAAATTATTATCCGTCGTTTTGACAGGCGTTGATTGCGTTCCTGCCGCCAAAAAAGAATCCGCTACAAAAAGGCGAGAATTAAGCAATTCCAAACTTATACTCCGATACTGGGAATCCGGATCGTTAGCATATAGCGAAGTTTGAGAATCGAAAAACAGTCCTCTGATTCCCGATCCCGCCGCGGCAAAAGCCGTCAACTGAAGCTGCTCGTACGGAATGGATTCAGGAAACGTTTCGTCTGGAAACATGACTTTCCAGATTTGCGCCAGTTTCGCGTCCGGCTGAGTCTGAACAACGCAAATACGCGGCATGCCTGGCTGAATCAGACAGGGAATGTCTTGATGCCAGCGCAAATAGTCTATCATTTGCAAAGAAGAATAAATAGGATTGCGTTCAATAATCAGACTGTCCAACTGTCGGCTGTAATCCCGCAAATTTTCATCCGCTTGAGCAATAATCGGGCGAACGATGTCGCGATCGCATTCGCGAACCCGACGGCAAAGCTGATTCGTCTGTTCAACGCTGACGGAATTCCGGGTCAGATTCCCTAAATTCCACGCAATAACGCGGTAATATCTGTCTCCCCAGAAAGTTGGCGTATAATCTCGATTCGCTTCTTCGGTAAAAACGTCCCACTGTTGCTTTGTCAACGGCGGAGGACAGATTATCCATAATCCCTGCTCTTGCGCCTGAATCATCTGACCGTCGTTGGGAACCGTATCCATCCAAATTGTATTGAACCCAAGCTGACGCAGATACTCAAACGGTTCGCCGCGATAACGAATCGCCCGTATGAAAAACAAGGAATCGTTGATATAAATGGAATTGTTTTTAATTTGCGACTTAAGACGATTTGCAGATGTAACAGGCGCTTGTGAGTCATAAAGCGCATCCGGGGCGTTTGATTCGTCAGCAGGATTGCCGTTGTCGACGTTTGGGGCAACGTTTGGGGCGACGTTTTGAGGCGTTTGGGAATTGGGAACGTTTTGGGGAATTTGATTTCCCAACGATCCTTTGACATAATCCTCCGGAGAAACGGGAGCGTAACCCGTTATTTCCAAATCGTCTATCCACAGATTGAGTTCTCCTTCTCCGCTGTTAATATCCAAATACGCCATGTCATAATAAGCGTTTGTAATGTCAACGCTTCGATTCTTATCGCGAGAAATGTCCGCCGCCTGCTTTTTGAGCAAATCCAAGGGACGATCAATGCGAATCTGCTGCCAACCCCCGTTAAGAAAATACGTCCCGCCGTCAAGAAGAACCGATAGCGGTCTGGACTGCTGACTCCCCGACGAAGTTTCTTCCGGAGTCATTGGCAAAATAATCCGGAGCATAAATCGAATACCGGTTTTATTTGACTTAATATATACTGTCGGAAGAACGTCGTCTGTAAGCCGCCCTGTTCCCACTTTCATACCAAGCATAATCGAATTGGCACGAGCCGGAATCTGTAAAGAAATATACTCGCAGCCTCGTTTTCCGTATCCTTCTTGCGGCGAATACCGATGTTCAAGCGTTTTCAAATTGGGTTCTGTCGTTTCAATACGCCAAACCGTCTGAGGCTGATCAAACGAGAACTTCCAGCTTTGTTCATTTTTATTATTTTCACTTTGAGCGTATAATGACGTGGATAAAAACGTAGAAAATATCAGCAATAATATTAAACTGACTGCAAACGGTGAAATGTGAGTTGCAGATTGCAAGACGGCAATAGACATGCGTTTTCTTGCCGCTCGATTCTCGCTAATCGATTCTTTCCGCTTCACCAAATCAAATTTGCTATTTTTTCTAAATTCGCACATCATTTGACGCCTAGTCGAATAAAATACGCATTATGGAAAATTCAGGTAAATTTATGTTGAAAAAAAACAACACTGGAGTTATTGTAAATAAAAAAATCCCCAAAAAAACGCAGAAAATCCCTAACGTTTCTGAAAATCTGTTCTATACTCTTACCAAAGATTTGAATTTGACGCCAGAGCAAATTCAGAGAAAAATGAAACAAATTTCCCAATTTATCGGGTAAGAAATCGAACCGATTTCTCAATTCGAGTATAATAATAGATAGAATAAATGAACGATTGGCAGTGAATAAACTGGCGCAATTACACTTTGTCAACTTTAGTTAGTCCTCAATTTCAATTTCCTTATTATGAACCAGGAATCATTATCGCAGTGTCTAAATGAATCAGAAATGCCAACGGAACTCAAGGAGCTTTTTGAAGCCATTGAAGAACTTCCGGCTGAACATAAAGCCCGTTTGAAACCGTTGGCGGACAACATCCTGGCAGCGTCTAAACGCCGCCGAAAGATTCTGTCCCTGGTTCAGGACGCCCTCAGTCAGCTTCGACTGGATATGAAATACCTTGTTTTCGATCTGGAAGCCACTCGCCGTGAACGAGACGATTTTCAAAGACAGCTTAAAGATTAACCTTTCAAGAGAATAATAAGTGCATAATCATGGATAATGGACAATTGCGCCTGCGCTCTCCCATTATCCATTTTTTATTTTCTGTTTTATATTGCTTATCTCCCCTCTTTACAATTTATCGGGAATGTTGTATAATCAGAAAAAAGTTTGACGGTATAAACTATTACTAAACGTAATAAACAAGGAGATAAAACCATGTCCCGAAAATTCCTTCACGTCGGCTGCGTAACGCACGACAAGGACCTCCCCGGTCTGAACTACAATCAAATTTTGGACTGCTACTGTTCCGACCCGGCAGCCAACGAGCACAATATCGAATGGCTGTACTTCCCGGAAACCAGCCCGCTGGCGAAAACGGCAATTGCAACCACAACGCACATTGCCTACATGGTAGACGATCTTGAAGCCGCCGTTGCCGGCAAAGAAATGGTTCTGGAACCGATTGAAGTCGGCCCCGGATTCAAAATTGCGTTCTTCTGGGAAGACGGCGCTTTGGTTGAAAACTGCCAGGCAAGCTGAACCGACCATCAGGAATAATTGAGATTTACAATTGACATCAGACGTCAAAAATACTTTGGAATCGTCATGTGTCAATTAAAAGATTTTTCCCTCCTTTCCGTCGAGACGTTAGCAATATAAATAACGTCTCGATGGCGTTTTTTATTTTTAAAAGCTGGTTAATTTAACCAGTTCAAACCCTACCAATTTCCAATACAGAGGCTTAAAATGGAAGAATTTCCTATGACTCGTCAAGGATACGACAAACTCCGCGCTGAGCTGGATTACATGGAAAAAGTTGAAATGCCTGCAATCGTTAAAAGAATCGCGGCAGCCAGAGAAGAAGGCGACTTGAGTGAAAACGCCGAATACCACGGAGCGCGTGAAAGTCAGGGTCTGTTGGAAGCCAAAATGGGGCAGCTTCGTTACAAGCTCTCCAACGCGAAAATCATTGAAACGAGCGATCTTCCTTCAGACGAAGTCGTTTTCGGGTCTAAAGTTCGCGTTTACGACGAATACTTTGAAGAAGAAGTCGTTTACACGATTGTCGGCGCCGGAGAAGAAGACTTCGACGAAAATAAAATCCTCGTTTCCAGCCCCCTGGCTCAAGGACTGCTCGGGAAAAAAGTCGGAGACGTCGCCCAAATCGACGCCCCTGCTGGAATCCTCGAAATGAAAATTCTGGAAATCATTCAGCCGGAATAAGAGGCAATAGGCAAGAGGCAGTAGGCAGTAGTAATTCGCCGGAGGCGAATTCAACTCCTCACTCCTCATTCCTAATTCCTAACTCACAACACGCTTTTTTTAACACCTAACCCCTTTATTATAGCAATGTCGAACGTAGAAGTATATTGGCATGAACACGTCGTTTCACGCGAACAGCGCGAAGAAAAAAATAACAACAAAGGCTGCGTTGTCTGGTTTACCGGCTTGAGCGCGTGCGGAAAAAGCACCGTCGCCAACCTGGTAGATTACAAGCTTTTCCAGCGCGGAGCGCACAGCTTCGTCCTGGACGGCGACAACGTTCGTCACGGACTCAACGCCGCTCCGAAGATGCTCATGGAAAAGCACTCTGAAGAATTCGCAAAACGTTTTGGCTTGGGATTCTCTGCGATTGACCGCGAAGAAAATATCCGCCGCATCGGAGCCGTCGCTTCTCTGTTCGCCTCTGCTGGAATCGTTGCCATCACAGCGTTTATCAGCCCGTACCGCCGCGACCGCGACAACGTCCGCGCTTCTCTGCCGGAAGGCGACTTCATCGAAATTTTCGTTGACGCCCCGCTGGAAGTCTGCGAAGCCCGCGACCCGAAAGGTCTGTACAAAAAAGCCCGCGCTGGCGAACTGAAGGGATTCACCGGAATCGACGATCCCTACGAAGCCCCGCTCAATCCGGAACTCCGTCTGGAAGCCGGAACGAAGACCCCGGATCAACTGGCAGACGAAGTCGTCGCCTATCTGGTCAGCAAGGGAATCGTTAAATAAGATTGTAAGCTGCTAGCTGTTAGCTACTAGCCATTAGCTTGGTGATTGGTTGTTCTTAGCGTTATTTTTAAAGCTGGAATCTAACAACACAAAGCTGGAAACTAGGAGCTAGTAGCTAAAAGCTCCAATTCCGCGCCCATTTTCAACTGATATTTTAAGAGTATGCAAAATCCAATTCAGCGTCCGCGCGTTGTAATTACCGGCATCGGGCTAACCGCCCCCAATGGCAATACGCTTTCTGAATTCCGTCAGGCGCTTTTAGACGGCAAAAGCGGCATTCAGGAATACGAAATCCGTTATTTCGGCAAGACGCTGGCGGGGATTTGCAATTTCGACCCGTTGAAATATCAAAAGAAAAAGGACGTCCGCCGCGGCACGCGAGCCGGCTCGATTGGCGTCTACTGCGCTCACGAGGCAATTCAGGACAGCGCGCTGGACTGGGAAAACGTCGATAAATCCCGCGTCGGCGTTTACGTCGGCATTACAGAACACGGCAACGTCGAGACGGAAAACGAAGTCTACAATATCAGCCAGTTCAACTATGACTGTTCCATCTGGACGCACCATCACAACCCCCGCACCGTTGCCAACAACCCGGCGGGAGAAATCAATTTGAACATGGGAATTACCGGCCCGCATATTACGCTTGGCGCCGCCTGCGCTGCCGGGAACTGCGGCTTGGCGCACGGCTGTCAGATGCTGTGGCTGGACGAATGCGACGTCGCGATTTGCGGCGGCGTTTCAGAAAGCATTCATACGTTTGGCATTTTCGCCGGGTTCAACTCTCAGGGCGCGCTGGCGAAGTCAGACAACCCTGCAACCGCATGCCGCCCGTTCGACAAAGACAGAACCGGCATCGTCGTTTCCGAAGGCGGCTGTCTGTTTACCGTAGAACGTCTTGACGACGCCCTGGCGCGAGGCGCAAAGATCTATGCAGAAATCGTCGGGTTCGCCTCCAATACAGACGCGACGGACTTCGTTCTGCCAAACGCTGAACGTCAGGCGCAATGCGTTGAAATGGCGATTCGCCGCGCTGGGATAGAAAAGAACCAGATCGACATCGTTTCCGCTCACGCAACGGGAACGTCCAGCGGCGACGCGGTCGAATGCGAAGGGCTTCGCTCCGTGTTTGAAAACTGCCCCAACGTCCGCTTTAACGGCGCAAAAGGACACATCGGTCATTGCATGGGAGCCGCCGCCGCGCTGGAACTGGCAGGCAACATCCCGTCCTTTACAGACGGCTTGATTCACCCGGCAATCAACGTTGACAACCTCGACCCGGATTGTGACATTTTCGGTCAGTTGGTGCTCAACAAGCCGGAAAGACGAGACTCTGTCAACTACATTCTCAACAATTCCTTTGGAATGTTGGGCATCAATTCATCCGTTATCGTTAAAAAATGGCAGGGAGAATAAACGCTTTTCCCCTGACGTTATATATCAACCTTAACCCTTTGATTTCATAATGACACCTGCAGAAATTCGAGAAGCAGTTCTCAACATTTTGGAAGACATCACCCCGGACGAAGACCTCACCCAACTCAAGGACGACGTTCCGTTCCGCGAACAGCTGGAACTGGACTCGATGGACTTTTTAGACATCGTCATGGAACTCCGCAAGCGTTATCGCATTCAGATTCCGGAAGATGAGTACAAAAATCTCATTACGATGGATTCCACGGTGAAGTATCTCACCCCCAAAATGGAAGAGCTTTAATCGAACTTTTTTCCTTCGCTTAAACTGATATGTATGACACAATCATCATCGGAGCGGGCATGTCCGGTCTGGCGGCTGGCGTACGATTGGCGCACTACGACCAAAAGGTCTGTATTTTAGAGCGTCACAGCGTTGTCGGCGGTCTGAACTCATACTATCGTCAGCGAGGAAGAAATCACGACGTCGGGCTTCACGCCGTTACAAACTTTCAACCCAAAGGCGTCAGAAGAGGACCACTAGCCCGACTTCTCAAACAGCTTCGTCTGGCGTGGGACGAATTAGGGCTGGTTCCGCAGTCCGGGTCGTCTATCCGATTCCCGGACTTAACGCTGCGATTCAACAACGACTTTTCGTTGCTGGAATCGGAGATTCGCAAACACTTCCCCAAAGAGTCCGACGGGGTTCAAAAGCTCATCGGCGCTCTGGTCGATTACGACGATTTAGGAAAGACGGTCAACGTCTCTGCCCGCAGCGTCGTGAAAGAATACATCAAGTCGCCGCTTCTGACCGACATGCTCTTCTGTCCGTTGATGTACTACGGTTCCGCAATCGAAGACGACATGGACTTCAACCAATTCAGCATCATGTTCCGGTCGATCTTTCTGGAAGGCTTCGCCCGACCGATGGGCGGCGTCCGCGACCTGCTTTGTAAATTGGTTAACCGATTCAAAGAGGACGGCGGCGAACTTCGCACCAAAGCGGGAGTCAAACGTCTGTTACAGCGTGACAACCAGGTTTATGGCGTCGAACTGGACAACGGAGAAATTATAGAATCCCGCCGCGTCCTGTCCTCTGCCGGCTGGCGCGAAACGCTGGGGTTATGCAATCCAGACACCGCCAAGCAGGACAAACCCGGTCAGCTGGCGTTTGTCGAAACGATTTCCGTTCTGGACAAACAGCCCAAACAGTTTGGTCACAACGACACGATCGTTTTCTTTAACGACTCGCCCAAGTTCGCGTATCACAAGCCAGACGGTCTTGTCGACCTGAGATCCGGCGTCATTTGTTCGCCCAACAATTTTAATTATTCCCAGCCGCTGCAAGACAACGTCATCCGAATCACCGCTCTTGCCAATTTTGAAAAATGGCATGGGCTGCCGCAAAAAGAATACGCTCTGGAAAAACTCCGCTGGTACGACCGCATTGCCCAGTCTGCGGCGCGATTCGTCCCGGATTTTCGCGGCTCGGTTATCGATACAGACATGTTCACGCCAACCACCATTACCCGATTCACCGGGCACGAAAACGGCGCCATTTACGGCGCGCCGGTCAAACAGTATTCCGGTCAGACGCCGATTAAAAATCTGTACGTCTGCGGAACGGATCAAGGCATGGTTGGAATTATCGGCTCGTTAGTTTCCGGAATCACGATTGCAAACCAGTACTGTCTGCAAGACTGATTTCGTTTTCCCCTTTGTAACAATCCTAAAAGGACAAACATCATGAAAAAGGTTTTACTGTTGATTTTAGCGATTTCGTTATGCGTTTCCGTTATTGGCTGCGGTCCGCGCCGTTCAAAGCGCCTTAAAGCGCCGGCTTACGATACGCAGGCTATTGCCGCCGCCGCGATGAAGCAGTACGACCTCAACGGGGACGGTCAAATTTCCGGAGACGAACTCGACAAAGCGCCCAGCATCAAATTCGCGTTTCCGAACATGACCGCTGTTACGTCAACGGAGATCGCCAATCGGGTTCGCATTTGGAAAGAATCCCGGCTTG
The DNA here is from genome assembly GCA_017407125.1 of Thermoguttaceae bacterium. GTDB lineage: Bacteria > Planctomycetota > Planctomycetia > Pirellulales > Thermoguttaceae > RUG11551. Next base: position 34,622 of record JAFQXE010000045.1, on the reverse strand, counting down.
GACTTCAAACCGCCAGCGTCAAGCTTGTCAAAGACGGCAAACCCGTCGACGGCGCTCAGGTTACCGTTTCCTCTGAGGATTTCATGGGTGGAAAGAAGATTCAATTCTCCGACACAACCAACGTTTCCGGCGTCATTACCCTTACCGCGCCCAACGAAGACAACCTGCCGGGAATTCCTTGCGGGTTCTATAAGATTGAAGCTAAGTATCAGGGTAAGACGTACAATTTGGGAATCGAAGTTGGAGAAAACTCCGGCGGAGATTCGCCAACCCTTGAACTGAAAGATTAAATGCTATTATAACGCCAGGCGTTATATTTACATATTATGACCAAACGTAAACTCGACAACGCGAGAGTCATTATTACCGGAACGTCAAGCGGTATTGGCCGCGCATTGGCGTTAGAGCTGGCAAAATACAATTGTCGGCTCGTCCTCACCGCTCGCCGGGCGGAACGGCTTGAAGAACTGAAAGCGGAGATTCTCAATTCAAACAGCGCTTTGAACGACCAAAGCGTTCAGATTGTCGTCGGCGACATTGCCGACGACGACGTCCGCATGGAGGTTCTTCAAACGGCGATTATCGCGTTCGGTGGCTTGGACGTTCTGGTCAACAACGCTGGCGTTGGTGCGTTTGGTCTGTTTGAAGACGCCGATCCGGACAGACTTCTCCAGATTCTGGACGTCAATCTGATATCTTCTATCGAAATGACTCGCATCGCGCTGCCGGAACTGTTCAAATCCGCAGACGCCTACAAGCAAACCAAAACCGGGTGCGCCCCGATTATTTCTTTTACCAGCTCCATCATGGGCAAAGTCGGCGCGCCGTACAGTTCAGAATACTCCGCAGCGAAATGCGGTCTGCACGGGTTTACTCAAGCCCTGCGTGCGGAACTCAAGTCAAAGGGCGTCGACGTCTTAACCGTCAGCCCCGGCACAACCAAGACCGAGTTCTTCGATTCCGTTATCGACAAAACCGGCATGGCGAACTGGCCCTCTCACAAGCCCGTAACGCCGGAATACGTTGCAAAGAGAATCGTCAAATCGCTCAAACGCGGCGACCACGAACTCGTCCCCTACTTCTGGGGAGAAGTCCTTTGCGTACTCAACCGCATTTCCCCCGGCTTCGTCGACAGAGTTATGTCGTGGTACGCGTAAGAGAAGAGTTGTAAGTATTAAGTGGTAAGTGGTTAGTGGTTAGGACGCAAAGCGTTTCAACGTTCGCTCCGCTCACACCCACGGGTTAACACCCGTGGCTCGCCTATATCCTCTCGCAACTCGCAACTTATAAAAAGCAATCCCCTTGAACGTCTGTTACATTCAAGGGGATTTTGTTTGAATCGGTAAACGAGTTTGGGGGTTATCGGACTTTTTCCATAAAGACGGCGTTGCCTTTGGGATTATACTCGACTTTGGTCATGAAATTCCGCATGAGCATAACGCCGCGTCCGTTGGGTTTATCTAAATAATCGGGATCCGTCGGATCGGGAAGTTTGTCGGGGTCGAACCCGTCGCCTTCGTCTGCAATTTCCGCTCTGAACAGATTGGGAGAGATGCCGACGCGAACGTGAACCTTTTTGGCGGGATCGTATTTATTGCCGTGTTTCACAGCATTGACGAGGGCTTCTTCCATCGACAGATGAACGCCGAAAACCAGTTTGTTTTCCCAACCGTTGTTCATGAGCGTATTGAGAATTTCGTCCAGCAGACCGCGCGTGCAGTCTGTCGAATCGCTGTTGAGTTCAACGTCGCGATACCACGCCCATTGTTCGGCAGAAAATAAATCGGCTCCTTCTGACATAGCTTGCCCCACTAGAAAGCGGCGATGGCGTCCGCTTCTTCTTTGCGAATGTCAAACAAACGATTCAAGTTGGTAATTGTAAAGATCTCACGAATATCCGGCGAAATATTGCACAGTTTCATGGATCCGCCCGCCGCGACAACCTTTTTATGAAGGTTGATCAGCTTGCTCAAAGCGGAGGACGACATGAAGTTCACTGTCGAAAAATTCAATACGAGCTTTTTGCGGCCTTCGACTTCAACCAGCGAGAACAGTTCCGCTCCCAGCTGCTGAATGGCGAGGTCTTCGATAATTCGGGAATCCAAAAAATGAACGACAGTTATATCTGCCACTTCATTCAAAACGATATGTTGATAGTCTGCCATGTATAAACCTTAAAATGGTCAAAAACAAAAACACAAAGGACGTCGGCAAACGCCCTTCCTATTACACTCATCTATTTTGACATCAAAACGCGCTTTTGTCAAGACGTATAAGCGGGAAAAAGGGAAAATTTCCAGAGAAAAATTGTTGCGTTCCCGCTATTTCCCCACGCAGAAGCGACCGAAGATGCCTTCCAGAATGTCGTCCGTGCAAACTTCCCCGACGATTTCTCCCAGGGCGTTGAGCGTCAGCCGCAGGTTCTCAGCTATCAACTCTTCCGGGACGAAACCGGACTCGTCGCGGCATAGATCCAACGCGGCTGTAAGAAACTCTTCCGCCCGCTGAGCCAGTTCCCGGCACCGCTGAGACGTCGACGCCAGAATTTCCGTCTGTCCGGACGAACGACCGGCGACAAGCTGAACAATCGCCTGACGAAGCTGGTCAATTCCATCGCCCGTTATGGCGGAACAGAACAGTTCTCCGTCGGGGGTGTTGGATACCGCAGAGGCTTTGTCGGACTTCGTTCTGACAATCAAATCGACGTCGTCGTCCGTTTGCGGCTGCTGATCAACCGGGACGCACAAGACGACAATATCCGCCGAGTCTTTCTGCTCGTTTGCCAGTTCCTGCGCCTGAGCGGCAATAGACTTATGGGGGGCGGGTATTACCCGCCCAAAATCCGCGGACAATGTCCGCTCCCCAGAATCAACATCCTCTCTCCCTGCTGTATCGATGATTTCCAGTGGGACGCCGTCCCAGACGACTCGCGCTGTTACATAGTCTCGCGTCGAGCCGGGGGTGTGCGACACGATCGCCGCCTGACGTTCAGCCAGCGCGTTGAGCAGACTGCTCTTGCCAGCGTTCGGCTCGCCGATTAAAACAACCCGGTTGGAGACGACCGCGGAGACGTCCTTTTGCAATCGGCGGCGGACGTCCTGAACCTTGTCCAGAGCGGAGGAAATAGCGCTTTGAAGCTGTTCGGTCGTCAAGTACGACAGGTCTTCTTCCGCGTAATCGAACCCGGCTTCCAGATAAACCAGAACGTCGAGCAGTTCGTTTCGAACGGACTTCAGCTTGGACGAAAACCCGCCAGCCAGCTGTCGGGCGGCAGTTTTGAACGAGGCTTCGTCGGACGCCTCAATCAGCCCTAAAACCGCCTCCGCCTGCGTCAAGTCGATAGAGCCGGAGAGGAACGCGCGAAAGGTAAACTCACCGCCTTGCGCCGCCCGCGCTCCGGATTCGATCAACCGGTCAACAATCCTGTTTAGCAGCGGCAAAGAACCGATCGTATGGATTTCCGCGCTCAGTTCCCCGGTATACGAATGTCCCTCTTGCCAAAGATAGACGCTTGCCGGGAGTGGAGACGCCCCGGCGTCCAGCATCAGCGGCGCTTCCAATCGAGTCGCCCAGGCGGGCTTTTCAAGCGACAGACCAAAACAGTTGGAAAGAATATCAATCGTCTGCGCTCCCGACAGACGCACAATCCCCAGCGCCGCACCCGTCAAGGGCGACGAAATCGCAACAATCGTATCGTCTGTCTGACTGAATTTCATCTAACTACTGCCTACTGCCTATTGCCTACTGCCTCAGTATTCCTTCCAGGACTTAATCTGAATCGGCGCATTGTCGAGTCGTCGGCAGACGGCTTGTAAAAACGCGGTGGAAAGCCGGACGTTCGTCAGTAGCGGGACGTTGTAGTCAATCGCGGCGCGGCGGATGTCGTAGTCGGCGCTCAGTTCCGTTGACGACAGGTTTTTGGGAATGTTGACAACCAGGTCGACTTCTCCGTTGCGAATCAAATCCAAGGCGTTGATGAGCATGGACGAATCCGGATTGGGCGCGGCGTCGGTACGGTTGGTCAACTCGTCGGGCCACCCAACGGCGATGGCGGGGACTTCGTGTTCCAGCAAATACGCGGTCGTGCCTCGCGTGCCGTAGAGCGTAAATCCGTTTTTAATCAGTTGACGGCAAATCGGGAGCAGTTCCGCTTTCGCCTTGGACGGTCCGGAAGAAAGCAGAATCTTTTTCTTGGTCGGGATGCGGTATCCGGTTGCCAGCATGGACTTCAAAATCGCTTCGTAGAAATCCTCGCCCAGACAGCCGACTTCCCCGGTTGACGCCATCTCGACGCCCAAAACCGGGTCGGCTTTCGCCAGTCGGGAGAAGCTGAACTGCGGCGCTTTAATTCCGACGTAGTCGAGGTCGAACGCGCTTCGATTTGGCTTTTCGACGGGAATGCCCAGGATAACTTTCGTCGCCAGTTCGATGAGGTCAATTTTCAGCACCTTGGAAACGAACGGGAACGAGCGGCTGGCGCGGAGGTTGCATTCGATCACTTTGATGTCGTTGTCACGCGCCAAAAGCTGCATATTGAACGGTCCGGAAATATCCAGAGCCTGGGCGACTTTTCGAGCGATCTTTTTGATTCGTCGAATCGTTTCGACATACAGTTTTTGCGGCGGAAAGACGATCGTCGCGTCGCCGGAATGGACGCCGGCAAACTCGACGTGTTCAGAAATGGCGTAGGCGACAATTTCCCCATTTTGAGCAACCGCGTCGAATTCAATCTCTTTGGCGTCGACAATAAATTCCGAAACGACGACCGGGTGCTTTTGCGACACGTTCGCTGCCAACGTGAGGAAATGATTCAACTCCGACTTGTTGGAAACGACGTTCATAGCAGCGCCGGAAAGGACGTAGCTGGGGCGAACCATCAGCGGGAATCCGACCTCGTCGGCGAAATCGTAAATCTCATCCATCGACGTCAGCTCGCGCCAGCGGGGCTGGTCTACGCCCATCTTGTCACATAAAGCGGAGAACAGATGTCGGTCTTCGGCGCTGTCGATGGACTCCGGCGTCGTCCCCAAAATCGGGACGGCTTGAGCGTGCAGGCGCATGGCGAGGTTGTTGGGAATCTGCCCGCCCATCGACACGACGACGCCTTTGGGCGCTTCAAATTCCGCGATGTCGAGAACCGCTTCCAGAGACAGTTCGTCGAAGTACAGACGGTCGCACATGTCGTAGTCGGTCGAAACGGTTTCCGGATTGCAGTTTATCATCACGCCCCGGTATCCTTCCGCCTGAATGGTTTTAATCGCGCCGACGCAGCACCAGTCAAACTCCACCGACGACCCGATTCTGTACGCCCCGGACCCGAGAACGATAACCGATCGGCGGTCTTTGTGGAATTCGACGTCGTGTTCGGTGGCGTGGTACGTCAAGTACAGATAATTCGTCTTGGCGGGAAACTCTGCCGCCAGCGTATCAATCTGCTTGACAAACGGGTTGATTCCGCGTCGTTTGCGTTCCGCCCGGGCTTCGAGCATAGCGTCTTCCGGGTCCGTTTGACCGTGCGTTACAAGACGCCCAATCTGGAAATCGGAAAAGCCCTTTTTCTTTGCCGTCAGAAGCAAATCGCTGGGGATGTCCTTGAAATTGTGGTACTCGTCAATCGCTCGATGAACGTTGTAGATGGATTCCAGCTTGTACAAAAACCATTTGTCGATGCTGGTCAGCTCGTGAATCTTGTCGACCGAGTACCCTTGATGGAACGCTTTGGCGACGGCGAAAATGCGGCTGTCGGTTGGATGAACGAGCGCGTCGTCCAGGTTCTCGAACTTGAGTTCGTGATTGGCGACGAATCCGTGCATGCCTTGCCCGATCATGCGGAGTCCTTTTTGAATCGCCTCTTCAAAACTGCGCCCAATCGCCATGACTTCCCCGACGGATTTCATGGACGAGCCGATCTGTTTGGAAACGCCCTTGAACTTCGACAAATCCCAACGGGGGATTTTCACAACGCAGTAGTCCAACGCCGGCTCGAAAAATGCGCTTGTGGTTTGCGTAACGCTGTTTTTCAGCTCGTAGAGGTTGTACCCCATCGCCAGCTTGGCGGCGACAAACGCCAGCGGATAGCCGGTCGCCTTGCTGGCAAGAGCGGACGACCGCGACAGACGGGCGTTGACCTCGATAACGCGATAGTCCTCGGAATTGGGGTCTAAAGCGTACTGAACGTTGCACTCGCCGATAATCCCGACGTGACGAACGATCTTGATTGCCAGCTCTCGAAGTTTATGGTATTCCGTATCGGTGAGCGTCTGGGACGGCGCGACGACAATCGACTCGCCGGTGTGAATTCCCAGCGGGTCAAAATTCTCCATGTTGCAAACGGTAATGCAGTTGTCAAACCGGTCGCGAACGACTTCGTATTCAATTTCCTTCCAGCCGCGAAGGGACTTTTCAACCAGAATCTGGTTGGAAAACGCCAGAGCGTTGGCGGCGTGCAGACGCAGCTCTTCTTCGTTGTCACAAAACGCGCTGCCTTGTCCGCCCAGCGTGTACGCCGCGCGGATAATTACCGGATAGCCGACTTCTTCCGCCGCCTTGACTGCGTCTTCGATATTCTCGACCGCCTCGGATTTAATCGTATGGACGCCGATCTCCGACAGTTTTTTCACGAACAGATCGCGGTCTTCGGTATTGATAATCGCTTCAACCGGCGTTCCCAAAACCCGAACCCCGTATTTGTCCAGCGTCCCGTTTTTGTACAACGCCACGCCGCAGTTAAGAGCCGTCTGCCCGCCGAAGGAAAGCAGAATCCCGTCCGGCCGCTCTTTTTGGATTACCTGTTCCACGTATTCCGGCGTAACAGGCAAAAAATAAACCGTATCAGCTACGCCCTGCGAGGTCTGTACGGTTGCAATGTTCGGATTGATAAGAACAGTGTGAATGCCCTCTTCCCTCAACGCCTTGAGAGCCTGAGAGCCAGAGTAGTCAAATTCTCCAGCCTCGCCAATCTTCAAAGCTCCAGAACCAAGAAGAAGGACTTTGGATAAACTGTTAGCGGCAAGCTGTGAGTTGCGAGTTGCAAGTGGGGACATGATATGTAACTTATATGAAGTGTTGAATCAGGAACAGACGCGAAGCGTCAATTGCTAATTGCTAATTGTTAATTACTAATTGTAAAAACCTGTCAAACAGTACGCCGGCGTCGCGGGGGCCGCCGCTGGCTTCCGGGTGAAACTGGACGGACGAGAACGGTTTGCTCTTATGGGCGATCCCTTCGCAAGTGCCGTCGTTGAGGTTGATATAACTCGGTTCCCAGTCGTCGGACAGACGAAGCGGGTCAACCGCGTAGCCGTGGTTCTGCGACGTAATCCAGGTTTGATGCGTTCCCTGAAGAATGACCGGCTGATTGTGTCCGCGATGACCGTAGCGCATTCTGTAGGTTGTCGCGCCCGCCGCTCTGGCTAAGAGCTGGTTGCCCATGCAGATTCCGAAAATCGGCTTGTTCAACTCGAACGCCTTTTTAATGTTCTCAACGGTTTCTTCCGCCATTTGCGGGTCGCCCGGCCCGTTGGAAATCATCAGACCGTCGTAGTCGATGGTCGTAACGTCGAAATTCCACGGGACGCGAATCACCGTCGCGCCGCGCCGCAGCAGACTGCGTAAGATGTTGTTCTTCGCGCCGCAGTCAATTAAAGCTATCCTCACCCCGGACGGCTGTTCCGGCTTGTACTCCGTTATTTCCGTACAAGAGCACTGAGCAATCAAATTGACTTTGCCGGGATCGTAAAACTCGACGTCCTGCGGATTGCCGGCGGGATCGTCGACGATGATTTTGCCCAGCATCGTGCCGCGTTCTCGAAGCCGTTTTGTCAGCGCGCGCGTGTCGATTCCGAAAATGCCCGGGATCCCTTCGCGTTCCATCCATTGAGACAGGCTTTCCACCGCGTTCCAATGGCTGTACTGCTGAGAATATTCGCTGACAACAAGACCTTTAACCCAGATTTGATTTGACTCGAAGAATTTTTGAATGCCGTTTTCCAAAAGATGAGGAGGGACGCCGTAATTTCCAACTAACGGCCAAGTCATGGCAAGAATTTGTCCGGCGTAAGAGGGGTCAGTAAGACTTTCAGTGTAACCGGTCATGGCTGTGTTGAAAACAACCTCCCCGGCTGAGGAAACTGCCGCCCCAAAAGACTCGCCCGGAAATACCGCGCCGTCCTCCAGGACCAAACGTGCAGCTGTCATGATGGGATTCTCCCTTTCTTTGTAAGCTGATTGTTTAACCGTACGGCGCAAGGAGCGCTAATCGATAACCCTTGCGCCCAAAATTGTAAAAATTATATTCCTTTGAGTAAACCTGTCAAGGAGAGGGAACAAAAAAATATTCCGTTGAGTACACCTAAATGTTAGTTATACAAAAAAAGAAAAAGAACGCAGAAACCTTTCCAGGGGGGCGGGTATTACCCGCCAACAAACAACCTTAGATTACGCGGACAATGTCCGCTCCCCAGAAACCGATTTTCACCGTATTTTATCGATAAAACCGCTCGGACAGCCAGGTTTCTGCGGCTAAAAACAAGCAGAACAGAACGGCAAGAATCGGGAACAGTTCCCAGCCGGCGCGGCCGGTCGAAACGCGCTGTTCGATCTGTTTTCTATCCCGGGACTGCGACCACGGACACGGTCCGAAAAAGTCTTTGAGCTGGTCGGCGTTGAGGCGGGTTAAATCAGTGTCTTTTTCAGAATAATTAAAGCTCAAATAGATTTTCTCGGAAGAGTCGGTTTCGGATTTCGGCTCGGCGGCAATATACCCCGCCGTCATCAAACCGGGAATGCGAACGACGTCTTTTTGAGCGCGAACGAGCTGCGTTTCCGGCGCTTTCCCAGACGTCGGCTCGGAATACATCGTGATTTTCCAGTCGTCGTTTTCCTCGTTTTGCTTGATTTCCGCCGTTTCGCCAGCGCGATAATTCAGACGGTTAACGCCGGACGAAGCGAGGTAGTCCGCCGTCTGGTTTATCAGCACGAAAAAGACCCAATTTTGAGCTGACGCCAAAGCGTTCCACGCCCCTTTTGAGTCGTTAATCGGAGTCGTAATCGTCAGCGCCCGACCAGCGCCGATGGGACGTTCTAAAATAAACGGGCGCAAGTCGCTGTACCGCAACACAACGTTGACGTCAGAAGCAAAGTCCGACATCTGCCAGTATCGAAAAACCGCGGTTTGCGTCCACGGAACGGAGTTCGCGTTCTTTTCAAACGGAACCAGAATCGGATGAACGTACGACCGCGGCAGAACGAAAACGCCGTCGCCCGCTCGCGCCTGCAATTGGACTTTTCCCGCCAAGACGATTTGCGATTCCGGCGAATTAAACGCGCCGACGTCCGAAGCGTTGTCGCCCAACGAGACGCAAAGCCCCCCGCCCTGCTGCGTCCACGATTCCAGCTTTTTCCAGCCCTCAGCCGACATCGGCGCGGGATTGAGCAGAAACGCCAGCTCGTATTTCGACATCTTGTCCAATCCGAACGCTTCCGAATCAAACTCCGCTTGAGAAACGACGTCGCAGTTGAATCGGCTGCGTCCTTCGTCCCGCCACAACTTGGGCGACAGAGCCGCGGTTAGAAACGACGATTTTTGATTCTCTGCCGTTGTAATAATCAAGACGTTTTTCGCCCCAGCACGTTCAAACGAAAACCAGCGGCAGTCGTCTTCCGCAAACGCGTCTGCGCCGGAGAGTTTGACGAATCCCTCGTATCTACCCGGCTCGAATCCAGACAGCGAAAAGCTGACAGACTGTTCCGGCTCGCTAGATAGAATTTTCTCGTCACGCTTGATGGGCTTGCCGGAGTCGTCCAGGATGTATAATTCCAAAGTTCGACTTGGGAGTTGCGAGTTGCGAGTTGCGAGTTGCGAGGCGGCGAGGCGCCGCTCCCCGTCCGCGCTACCGCGCGTTTGCCTGTATCCGCTCCCGTTGGTCGCTTGCGTATTCTCACTCCTCACTCCTAACTCCTCACTCTTGGCAGCGTTTCTCTTAACCGCAGCGCTTATATTGAGCTTGTCGCCCGGGGCGAGAACTTCCTTTTCCAGCCGAAGCGGCGCCACGCTGTCGTTCACCAGATTTTGCGACCCAACGTCAATGACGTAAACCGCCGGAGAACTCGCCTTTTTCAGGCTGGACGCCACCGCGGGCGCGGACGCCGCATCCCAGGCGGATTGTGACATATCGGTAAAGATATACAGCTCTTTGACGCCCAAAGACGACGATTCCAGAACCTGCGCCGCTTTGATTATCTGCCCGGTAAAGTCGAGCGAACCTGGACCGGGCTTGAGCTGTTCCAGCTGATATTTTGCCGCCGATCTGTCCACGGCAAAAGCAGGCGTTTTGGTTTGCGAGTCAATTATTGCAATCTGACTTCCGTTCGGCAAGCGCGACAAAACCCACTGTCCTTCTTTGAGCGCGTAGTCAAACAACGACTGGTTGTCACGCTGACAGTTCATTCTCATGGACGTGTCAAACAGCAGCGCCGCCGCGGTTGGAGCGGACGACGACGCGCCCACGCTCCGGGTAATTGACGGTCGCGCCAAAAGCAAAGACAGCAAGATAATCAAACCGATTCTGCACATCAGCAAGAGCAAATGACGCAATCGCAGCGACCGTTTTGCGGTCTGCTCAACCTGCTGAACAAACCGCAGAGCCGGGAACTCTATTTTTTGCGGCTGACGCCGAAGAAACAGATGTATCGCAACGGGAATAACGATGGCGATCGACCCCAGGATCAGCCACGGCGTAACAAAGGTCATGGCAGATGCGTGCGGTTATAGTCCATAATGTCAAAGACGTTCGGGTCTTTCTTTTCCTCTTCCGGCAAAACCGGCATGTTTGGATACGGAGGAATCGTTTTTTCCAGCGGTGAAATCATCGGCTTGTACTCGTGATTTCGCTTGTTTTTGACCTTCGCGTCGAGAATTTTGTCCGGCGTGGGCAACTGTGACAGAGAAATAACCGAGGACGGATTTCTTCTTTGCAGACGGCAAACGACGTCCATGCCGCGAACGACTCGTCCAAAAGCGGTGTATTTATTGACGCAGTTGATATCCGGCTTGAACAAAATAAAGAATTTACAGCCGCCGGTGTTTGGCTGATCTCGCATTAAATCCATGACGACTGTACCGCGCCAAAAGAATCGAGCGTCTTCAGGAAACTTTTTTGTCTGGAAGTCAAAGCGCTTAAATTCGTCTGGAATAGCATATCCCGGCGTTCCATTTCCTCTTACCAGCGGCTGCAAGGTGAGGTTGTCAACGCGTTTAAACTGCTCCGTTCCGCTGACGTGCGCTATCCCCTGGCTGATAACGGCGTCAAAGTCGATATTTTTATAAAACCCTTTTTCTATCAGCCAAATAAAATTAGCGACCGTATTGGGCGACTGGTCTTCGTAAAGGAGAATCTCAATTTCCCCCTTGGTCGTATACAGAACGACGCTTGGCAAATCCTTGCGCTCTTCCTGATCTCGATACTCTTTTTCCTGATTCCAGAGCAGTTCAAAAACCGGAAGGTATTTGAAATCGCTTTCTCCCAACCGAAAGCTGTCCAGAATTCCCAGTTTTTGAATTTTCTCAAGGAACGATTTGGCAATGTCATACTGCTGAGTGTACAAGGCGGCAAACGCCGCAACCCGGATAACGTACGGATTATTGACGTTGCTGTTGAGCAGAATGTCGCTCATTTTCAGGACGTCTTCGTACATGTCCCGTTCCATAAAATAACGCAGAGAATAAAACAGGAACTGCTCAATATCTCGATTGTTTTCCGGATCTTTGGCATACGCCAAAACAGCGGCGTCAATAAGCTGATTATGCTTGATTTCAGCAGCTTTGAACTTTTCATCAAACTGTTTTTTCAGAGCCTGACGTTCCGGCGTCTGCTCAACGACGACAATTTCGTCTTCGCCGGGCTTGCGTTTGACGTCAAAATATTTATACCGCAGCTGAGCCAGTTCCGCTACCATTGGCTTCCACTGCGTGAGAAGTTTTTCGTACTCCTGCCGTTCTTTGGATTTGGTTGAAGACTGAGCCCAGGCATAGGCGCCAATTCCCATCGCGGCAATCAGGATTATAATTATAAAACGCTTCATTTGTCTTTGTTTGAAATTAAAGGTTGTGAGCAGATAAACAAAAGCGAACCAGAGACCTCTGATAAACCGTCTTGAAACAAAAACGCTTTTCATAACGCCTCCAACGTCCATTCACGGATTTCTGTCGATCGCTTCTCACCATTCTATTATGACGCAAATCAGATTTCTTTCAAGAGCAAAAGAGCAAAAAATCCTTTTTTTCTTAATAATATATTACAAGTAAATCAGGAAAAGTCGGAATTTGGGGTTGTATAAAAGAAGGAAAGATAGTAAAATTCGGAATGTTGCCCAGTTAACTTGCAGCATATTTTATTATCAGGAGACACGGATGTCAGATTTTACTGAAACCATCGGTTTAGAAACCGACAAAATTCTGCCGATTCGATTTGATGACAACTATAAACCGTCAAACGATTCGCCATTAATCTCGGTCGTTACGCCCGCTCATAACGAAGAGGGCAATATTCGACGATTCTATACAGAAGTTTCTCAAGTCCTCAATCAAATAACGGATTCCTGGGAAATAATATTCGTCAACGACGGCAGTACTGACAATTCCGCAGAATTGATGCGAGAGGTTCACAACGAAGACCCTCGCTGCAAAGCCGTCGTTTTCTCCCGAAACTACGGGTTCCAGATTGCCATCGCCGCCGGGCTGAGAGCGTCGTCTGGAAAAGCCGTCGTGGTTATGGACGCCGATCTCCAGCATCCGCCAGAGCTCATTCCCGTCATGGTCGAAAAATGGAAAGAGGGCTTTCACGTCGTCAATACCGTTCGCACCGGGTACGGCGACAAGGCGTCGCTGCTGAAGAAGTTCACCTCCGCCGCGTTCTATAAAGTCATGAACGCCGTTTCAGAAGTCCCGATTATTCCCGGCGCGTGCGATTTCCGTCTCATGGACAGAGTCGTCGTCGACATTCTCAGCCGCCTGCCGGAACAGACGCCGTTTTTCCGCGCTCTGATTCGCTGGATGGGATTCAAGCAGACGTCAATTCCCTGTACGGTCAACGCCCGTCAGGCTGGCGTTCCTTCGCTGACGTTCAAAAAGATGATTGCCCTGGCGGTTGACGGCATGGTCAGTTTCTCGACCCGACCGCTGCGATGGATCATGTACCTCGGATTTTTCGTTACCGCGTTGGTAATTCCCTACGGCGTTTGGGCTTTGATTGATCATTTTATTTTTGACTCCACCGTTCCCGGCTGGACGTCTTTGCTTATTCTCAATATGCTTTTGGGCGGCACAATGCTCGTCTCGCTGGGCATTATCGGAGAATACGTCGGCAGAATTTACAATCAGGTTAAAGGACGCCCGCTGTTTACCATCGAAGAACTTTACGGCGTCGAAAAGAACCTCAACAACCAGGCTTCCGTCGGTCATTCATGGGATAAAACCACAGAAGAACAAAAACTGAAACGAGAGGCTGTCTGAGTTTAATTCGTAATTCGGAATTACGCAAAGCGCAACGCTCAAAGATAATTACACATTCCCTACTCCCTAAATGCCTAACGTCTCAAAAAAAATAGCCTTCTGCCTCCTTTTAGCGATATTCATCGTTACCCGGCTTGTTCTGAACGTTTACACGCCGTTGATGGATCCGTCAGAAGCGCGATACGCCGTATTCGCCAAAAACATGACGCAATCCGAAAACTGGTGGCAGCCGACGTACAACTACGAGGGCGTCGAAACCGTCTTCGTTGGAAAACCGCCGCTGGCGTTTCAGATGAGCATGGCGTGCTGCAAAGCGCTGGGAATCTCGGAATTCGCCACGCGCCTCCCGGCGTTTATATCCTCGCTGCTGATTCTCTGGCTTGTCTGGATCTTCGTTAAAAAATGGCGCGACGCTCAAAGCGCCGCTTACGCAGTCTTATTGACCTGCTGTTCGTTCCTGTTTTATATGTATGCAGGACAAACCATGACAGATCTGATTTTAACCGCAGCCGTCGTCGGCGCGATTTTCAGCTACGTGGGATTTGAACGGAGTTGCGAGTATGCTTACGGGGGGCGGGTATTACCCGCCAAAAAACAATCAACCTTTGATATCGCGGACAATGTCCGCTCCCCGGAAACTTTAAAAACTACTGCCTACTGCCTACTGCCTACTGTCTACTCTGTCCTGTTCTTCGTCTTTATCGCCTTGGGCGTTCTGGTCAAAGGCCCCGTCGCGATTGTAATGGCGGGGCTGCCGGTTTTCTTTTACGTACTGATTAACAACACCTGGAAGAATATGAAATATCACGCTTGGGTTTTGGGAACGGTTGCATTTTTGGCGATAGTCGTTCCGTATTACTGGATCGTGTCCGTTAAACATCCGGATTTTTTGCAGTACTTTATTATTGAGGAGAATTTCAACCGGTTTCTGTTCAAGGGTTCGGCGTCGCGATTCGGAACGGCTCGAGAATCGTTTTACGGCGTTTCGTTCCTGTGGTTTTTGGTTCTCAACCTGCCGACGGTTTTCCTGATGCAGTTGCTGCCGTCTGAAAACCGAAAAAAGATGTACGTCTGGAGTCTGTTTAAAGACCCATTGACCGGCATGTCAGCCCTGACGTGTATATCCTTGACGCTGTTTTGGGCTTTAACCAGCCGGGTTCTGATAACGTACCTTTTACCGACAATTCCCTTTTTCGCTGTCTTTCTGGCTGTCCGGTTTCGCGACAGCGGACTGCTGGATCAGCCCGGATTTTCAAAAGCTCTCAATGCGTTTGTAACGTCGTGGCTTATCCTGCTGCCTGTTCTGTTTTCGAGCGCTGTATACGTCTCAGTTTTTCATACTGCTGAAATGGCGTCTCCAATAATTGCTGATGCGGTTAAAGAAATTGAGAAGAATCCAGACTTTGCCGAACGAAACTATTATTTCGCTGAGCTGTCGCCGCATTACGCGGAATATTACTACAAAGAGAAAACGCAATTTCACGTTCCGGAAAGCGTTAAAAACAGTCTGAACAACAGCAAAAACGACTGGCTTTTTATTACTCAAAGCCAAACGAGCGGTTTCGGCGAGCCGATTAATCGCAAACTCGTATTCCAAAAAGGGCAATGGAGTCTTTACGCTCCGCTTGAAACAGACGTCCCTCAAAATCAAAGCGACAATGTCGAAAAATCCTCGACAGACGTTTCCAATAACTGATATGAACACCCCCATTTCCAAAAAGTTTTTCCTGACGACGCTGGCAATTTTTTTGCTCGGACGTCTGCTTTTGATGTGGTTCGTCCCGCTGGCAGAACCGTCCGAGGCGCGATACGCCGTCATGTGCAAAAACATGGCGGAATCTGGCAACTTTCTGGAACCGTGGTTTATTTTCAACGGGGAATTCCAGTGTTTTGAAGGCAAGCCGGCGCTCCCGTTTCAGATGGGCGGGCTTTCCTGTCTGATTTTCGGGTCGAACCCGTTTGCAACCCGCGTCCCGTCGTTTCTGGCAATGTGCCTGATTTTATGGGGCGTTTATTCGATTGTCAAAAAATTCCGCGACGTTCACGTCGCCTATACCGCCGTTTTACTGACGCTCTGCTCGCTGATTTTTTATATTTTCGGCGGCGTTATGATGACCGACATGATTCTAACGGCGACTATCGTCTTTGCGATTTTCAGCTATATCAAGTTTGAAAATAGTTGCGAGGCGGCTTACGGGGGGCGGGTATTACCCGCCAAAAAACAATCAACCTTTGATATTGCGGACAATGTCCGCTCCCCGGAAACATTAAATTCTACTGCCTACTGTCTACTGCCTACTGCCTACTCTCTCCTGTTTTTCTTCTGGCTCGGAGCGGGCATGGCGGCGAAAGGCCCTGTCGCGATTGTCATGGCGGGATTGCCGATATTTTTCTACGTTCTGATAAACAACCGTTGGAAAAACCTCAAATACCACAGCTGGATTCTCGGACCGATTGCGTTTCTGGTTCCGTGTTTGCCGTGGTACGTTTTGATGACGATGAAAAACCCGGACTTTCCGTACTACTTTTTCATCGAAGAAAACTTTCAGCGGTTCCTTCACCCCGGAGCCGCCGCCCGATTCGGCGCCGCGCGCGAATCCTGTTACGGCATGGCGATAATCTGGTTTATTCTGGCTAACATTCCGCTGTTTTTCTCGCTGCCGCTGTTTTATCGACCGCGAATCAAAGCGTTTTACAACCTCACAAAGGACGCTAAGTCCATCTTCGCCGACCCGCTGATCGGCATGGCGGCGCTGACCGTGATTACCATTCCCGGCTTTTGGTGCCTGACAAGTCAGTCGCTTTTGCCATATTTGATTCCCACAACGCCGTTATTGGCGATTCTGCTTGCCGTTCGGTTCAACGACATCGGCGAGTTGACTTCCCCCGGCCGCTGTCTGGCGACAAAAATATTTGTTCTCTTCTGCGCGATCGGATTTACTCTCGGACCGGCAATCGTTACTGTCGCCGTTCGGAATACTCATCCAAACCTCAACGTCAACGTTTACCATAAACTGCAAAAACTCAAGCAGGAGCAGGAATGGAAGCAGACTCCGATTTATTTCATGGATCAGGCGCCCTATTCCGCCGAGTTTTATCTCAAAGATCAGTTTGTCGTCCACGGACCCGAAAAACTGGAACAGAGTCTTGAACGTTCTGCTGATTGTCTGCTCGTTGTGTCGGTCAATCATGAATACGATTTTGGAAAAACAATTCCCCGAACATTCCTGTTTCGCTCTGGCGCATGGAAGGTTTACGCGCCAGAGGGATGGCGAGCCTTGAAGCGTTAGGCAAAGACATTTTAAATAATAATCATGAATAAATTAATCGTAACCGCTGACGACCTGGGATTTTCCCCCTCGGTCAACGGAGCTATAATCGAAGCGAATAAAAACGGCGTTCTGACAGCCGCCAGTTTGATGGTCAATATGCCCTTTGCAGAACAAGCGGCGGAACAGGTTTCCACCGAAACGCCCAAACTGGGACTTGGTCTGCACATTTGCCTGACCAGCGGCAAGCCCGTTTCGCACCCGTCGGAAGTGCCGCTGCTGGTTAATAAGAACGGAGATTTCTGTCGTTCGTTCCCCTCGCTGCTGGCGCTGCTCAACTTTTCTTCCGCTCGAAAAAAAGCCGCCGCCCGCGCTCAGGTGGAAAAAGAAATTCTTGCCCAATTCGACAAAATGAGAAAGCTCGTTCGACAGTACAATCTCGTTTTCGACCATCTGGATTCCCATCAGCATATCCATTTTATTCCTGGAATCGACGTCGCCGTTTGGCGCGTTTTTGACGAATGGAACAACGAACTGCGCGACAAATCCACCCCGCCGCTGATCCTTCGCAATCCCGTCGAAAGATTCGGAACGCGTCAGCGAATGAAGTCCCGATTTTCAAAGTATTTCCCCGGCGGTCTTGCCAAAAAAATGATTCTGACAAAACTGTCCGAAGATTCCATCCAGATGAACAACCGTTCAGACGTTCCGTTCCCTGGCTATTTTGGGATTTTGGAAACCGGCAAGATGAACGCCTCGGCATGGGACTCGGCGCTATCCGTTTTTGAAACGCTGCCCGTCTTAAAAGAAACCGTCTCCGGCGAGTCGGTTCGCGTTGCGGAACTCAATCTCCACCCGTCTTTAGACGCCAATATCGATTCCCGATGCTGTTGTTCAAAAGCCGACAGAAAATTCCATCAGTCTCCATTCAGACGTCAGGAATTTGAAACGCTTGTTTCGTCAGCGACAGTCGACCTGCTGGCTCAATACAAAATTGAACCCGCGTCCTTTGAAAGTATATAAGTCGCCAATTCTGAATACTGTATTACGTTATGATACTGATTATTACTTTATCATAACGGTAGTCAGGATAATCGCCAGCCTGAACAGCGCACAAACCGCCGCAATCATAACGAACAATTGAACCAATCGGTTTGAAAACCATTTCTGGATCGTTGATTCTTTCGGAGAATCTGCCAGAACAGACGGAAAAATAAAAGAAAATGGCAAGAAGTTACTGTAAAAATACTCTTGATTTTTGGACTGGGCATTAAACTTTTCAGCCGGGATATCGCATTCTATCATCTTCAACAAATACGGATATCGATTCTTCAAAGAAGGATACCGTTTAAGCAATCGCTTAATGCGTTCCTTATCGCCAGATTCAAATCGAATCGGTTCTGTTGGATAAGAAATTGACGAGTCCTCTTCTGGAAGAATATAGTTTAAAACGCTCAACGCCTGGCTTCGGGGAGACATGGTCTCAATTCCTGAAAGCAGTTTAAACAGCTCCAAATCCCGACCGGTCAGACCATCTTGCCAAAAACGCCCCGGTTTGTCTGGATTTAAAGTATTTTCAGACCTCTTTTTGGCTTTTCGAATGTTGGCCAGATTCTTCAAACGCATAATAGCATGCATTATTTCAGGGGAGGATTCTCCAGCTTCCAGGGAATCTTCAAGAATTTTTTGTCGACGACGGGGATCAATGCTAAAAAAATCCTCTACGAAATGCCGCAAACCGTGTCGCATCTGCAAAACTACCATTTCGTCATAATGATCAATGCCCGACATATTCGGACTAAATGAGGAAATTCGGCGCAAAACCACATCAATTAAGAGCATTTCTTCTAAACAAATCGCTCCATTTTCGTTCAGAATATACTCCATTACGCCAATCTGACGTCCGACCTTAGTCTTGGGAACAAAACGATCATAATTCTCCGGATCCGAAGATTCATCCGTTTCTGGTTTATTTAAAGATTCTCTAACACGAGCAGGAACAATAAAGAAAAACCAATTTGCCCATAACTGACATTTTTCTAAAACCTCCTCTTTCTTCTCATCTTCAGAGTTTTCATCTTCGGAGGAACTTTCTTCAAACTGAAATTGAGATTCCAGTTCCCAGAGAACTTCTTCAGGCTTAATATCTTCGAAAGATTTGGGGTTATTTTCAGGCATGGCAGAAAATGAATTGAAGGTTTTCTGAATAAATCAGATTGGCGCCAAGAGTTCTACAATGTCAAAGACAAAAACGACTCTCGCCAATTACATCTTAAGCGTCTTCCAAAAGCGTCTTAAAACGCCGATTTTTAACGCTCAATAATAAATCCCGGTAAAGGAGAAAAAACGAATCGGTTTGACGTTAAACAGGCTGTTTGGAAGATTCTTTTATCTATCATACTTTTTTTTCAATTAATTGCAACAGGTTCTTCCAAAATATTTTATCGGCGCTATAATTATTATGGTATCCAGGAATTGTCTGACGCAAACATTTTCGAGTTCCTTTAATAATATGAATAAACAGGTTGCATGGGCAGAAGGATTTCTCGCCTATCTGAAAGGCGAATGCCATCTGTCAAAAAATACAGTTTTGGCTTACGGTCGGGATTTGATTAAATTCTACGCCTGGCTGGGGAATCGCGATATATCCAAACTGAAGATTCACGACCTGTCCACATACCCTCAATTTCTTCACGAGCAAAATCTGGCGCCAATTTCCATTGCACGTCATCTGGTTTCGCTGCGTATGTTTTATAAATACTTGCAGTTGGAACAGCTTGTAACAGACAATCAGGCTCAGCTGCTCGGATCGCAAAAGCTGTGGGAACGGGTTCCGCGAGTTCTTTCCCCCGATGAAGTAGAAAAATTGTTGGCGGCGCCGCAACCCAATACGCCCTGTTTTCTGCGAGATCGCGCCATTTTAGAAACTCTGTACGCTACCGGCTGCCGAGTCTCGGAACTGATTACTATCCTCATGCGCGACATTCTTTGGGACGACGGGTTTATCCGCGTTATCGGCAAGGGAGACAAAGAGCGTCTGGTTCCCTTTGGCGCCAGAGCCGCTCAGGCCGTCAAAACTTATATTGAACAGGAACGTCCAGCCGCGCTGGCTCTTAACCTGCAAAGCAAGCCGGACGTCGTGTTTGTTTCATATCGCGGCAAGCCGATGAGAAGGGAAGCCGTCTGGGAGCTGATAAAAAAATACGCTCTCATGGCTGGTATAAAAAAGGAAATCAGCCCCCACTCATTGCGGCATTCTTTCGCAACTCATCTGCTGGCGAACGGCGCCGATTTGCGTCTGGTTCAGGAAATGCTTGGACACGCCAACATCAGCACAACGCAAATTTACACTCACGTCGACGCAAAACGTCTCAAAGAAATTCACAAAAAGTTTCATCCCAGAAGTTGATTATTACGCCAGATTACGCGTGTCTCCGGTATTCAATTACACCTCAATCCCAACAATGGAAGAACACAACGAACTGCCTGACGATTTCTCTCAATGGCCTAAAAGCAATTGGGAATTGTTTAATTTGGATTCGCAAAACGCTTCGTTTAACGACCTTCGTAAAGCGTATTCAAAACTCATCAAACGTTTTCGACCAGAAACGCACCCAGAACAGTTTCAAAGAATTCAAGAAGCTTTTGAAACGCTTCGCGATTTGATTCAATCTGGCAATGACCCAAATTCGAAAGAACAACGCAACTCCGATTCCGAAAACGATCAAGAACTTCAACAGCGTCGTTCCAGGCGCCAAAAAGAGTTTCTCGATATTCTTTACAATCAATATATCAATAATGCGGACTGGATCGGCGCAAAGAATTTTCTTGAAAATGTTATCAATCCAGAAAATCCCACAGAGGAAAGACTCGAGGAAATTTCAGACCTCGACGAAATACCGTACCTGTACCTGTTTTGGCTCTTGTACGCTATTGATTCGCCCAAAGAGAATACGTTCTCGAAGATATATAAATTGCTTATTCTGGGAGAAAAAGTTCACACTGGCAATGATTTATCAATTTCCATAAAAACATTTATCTTCTTTTTGGAACGATTGAACCTGTCGTATGAAAGCAGCATCTATGACTTCGCCTTAAATCATTTTGATTATCCGGCAATTATTTTTCTCGTCAACATTCGATGGTTAAATCTTCGTTTTGAAGAAAATGTTGACGACGTCGACGTTATAGTCGGCGATCTGGAGAGATTCAAAAAGCGATTCCTGTCTCAAGATCCCAGAACGTGGGTTCTGCTCAACATTGAAGCATTAGATTATTTACATTGGATTAATAGTCCTAAAACCAAAAACGCTATCGCGAATTGCATGGAAGAAATCTCTCTTTTTCCAGACCTTATTCAGCATTTCGATGAAAAGCTCAATAATCTCGACCAGTTGGAACAGATGATTGAATCTTTAAAAAGCATTCCTGAAATTCTACCGGTCAACATCGATTTAATCGGTACGATATTGCTTATGTCTGGCAATTGCAATTTTTCCCGTTATCGTCGTTTGATTTTGAAATTGACATCAGAATTGTCAGACGACGTTTTACGAGCGTTTTTCGTTTTCGATTACCTGAATTTGCATCACTCTCTGGTTGCTTCTCGACTCTTCTCGCCTTTACATCAGATGTATTTGCTGCGGCATGAAAAAAAAGAACTGACTGAAGAGCAGATAGACTATGTCATAAAAAAACTGCTTCAAATCTGGGAATCGCATGAATTCAATTACAATGAGTGCAGATTGCCGTGTTTAAAGTTTTTGTTGGAAAAGAATCTGGATCCTGCAGAGGTTTTCGATTGCATGACCAACTATTACGAAACAATTAAAGAAGAACCCAACCTTGAACAAACGGCTAAAAATCTCGAAAATTGGATTTCTAAATATATAGACGACGCTCCCATTGCCCTGACTTATTACACCGTCATGAGTAGTGAACAGGATGGCATGGAAAACTTTGAGGAGGACGACGACGATTAGCAATTAGCAATTATTATCTCGCTTTGCGTAATTGCTAATTGCTAATTGCTAATTGATATTTTTACACAATCACCGGGAACTGCTGCAGGAATCGGCAGTCGCCGTCGTTGAGCAGACGGATGTCTCGAATTCCGTACTTCATCATCGCCAAACGCGTCAGACCGACGCCAAACGCGAATCCGCTGTATTCTTCCGGGTCAATGCCGCCAAAACGCAGTACGTTAGGGTGAACCAGCCCGCAGGGAATCAGTTCCAGCCAGCCGCTGTTTTTGCACGTCGGGCAGCCTTCCCCGCCGCAGATGAGGCAGTTGAGGTCAAGCTCAAAGCCCGGTTCAACGAACGGGAAGAATCCGGGGCGAAGCCGAACCTTGACGTCGCGGCGGAAAATCTCGCTCAACGCCGTTTTCATGACGGCAATCAGGTTCGCAACCGAGATGTTTTTGTCGATCATCAAACCTTCGCACTGATAGAACGTGTTTTCATGACAGGCGTCTGTCGCTTCGTTGCGGAAACAGCGGCCGGGGAAAATCGCCTTTAACGGCGCGCCGAACTTTCGCATCGTTCTGACCTGGTTGGCGGACGTATGCGTTCTCATCAATCGACCGTTGGTCATCCAGTACGTGTCCTGCATTTCCCGCGCCGGGTGGTCAGAAGGAATATTGACAGCATCGAAATTGAAGAATTCTTCCTCGCATTCCGGACCGGTGTAGACCATAAATCCCATACCCTGGAAAATCGACTCCAATTCCATCTGAACGAGCGTAACCGGGTGCAGCGACCCAATCGTTGACGGCTCGCCAGGCATGGTCAGGTCGATAGCGTTTTTCTTTTTCGCCGGAGCTGCCGACTTCGCCTTTTCCGCCGCCTGAGCAATCGATTCCGTAGCGAAGTTTTTCAGGTCGTTGAGCTTCTGCCCGAACTGTTTTTTCTCCTCGACGGACATCGCGCCGAAATTCGCGCTTTTCGCCGCGTTGGTTACCAACCCTTTTTTGCCGAGGTATTTAATACGGATATTCTCGATGTCAGCCGCGCTTTTCGCCGCCGCCAAATCTGCCGCCAGTTGTTGTTTGATTTCTTCCATGGTTGGAGTAAACGTAATAAAGGATTTTTAATTAATGCGTTTAGCAAAGTATATCTGGCATTTATCGCCAGAGTTAAACGCTTTTAATTATTATAATATTTAAGGGCAAAACGCAAGGGGGGACGGAAATAATTGATTATGGATAATAACAACAAACCTGATAAAATAATAAAAAGGCGATGAGTTTAACAATTATTTTCGTTGCCGGAAATTCTGAATCAAAAGAAATAATAAAAAAATGATAAAAAACCCCGTTGCCATCTCTTGTAAAGACGTTAACTTTTATTAAAATAAAATATATAGTTGTAAATTGCAAGCGGAGTTGGATGGCATTAGTAAGCAGCCCGCTAAATTATTGCCTCAATGACTGCTCCCCTACACCCTATTCCCTAATAACCGAATATGCCTTTTGAAGTTGAACAAAAGTTCCAGTTTGAATCAGAAAAAGAATTTCTGGATTTTACACGTTCGAGCTTAACCCTTCTTCAAGAGCGCTTCAACGGAAAGGAGTTGGGCGTTGTAGAAGAAACAGACGTATACTACAACCACCCGTCTCGAGATTTCGTTCAGACAGACGAGGCGCTGAGAATTCGTTATCGCATCGTTGAGGGTAAAAGTCAACTTCGCATTACGTATAAAGGACCAAAATTAGACGCAATTACCAAAACGCGAAAAGAGCTGGAACTCCCTCTGGTCGTTGATTCAGATCAGGACTGTTCCGAACTAAAACTGAAATGGGATTCGCTGCTTCAGGCATTGGGATTTGTTCCTGTTGGTTCGGTTTATAAAATCAGACGTAAAATTCAATTCGTATGGGACGGCGTCCCGGCAGAGTTGTCGCTGGACCGTCTTCCTGCAATTAACGGCTATTTTGCGGAAGTGGAACTGATTGCTCAAACGGAGTCCGATCTGGATTCCAGCAGAGCCAAACTGCTCCAAATTGCGGATTCGTTAAAACTTGTAAAAGTCGTCAAAAAAAGTTACCTTAACTTGACGCTTGACTTCAATAATACTGCGTTGGAAAGCTAGTTTTTAACGTATATATATTTTAATCCGGCATTTTCATGCCCCATAGAATTCGAGCATTAATACATACTACTTCAGTTAACGAATATGGAAAACAAAGAGAACAACAATTCCGAAAACGAATACGTAGAAGCAGACTACACCGAATTCATCGCAGCTCCTCATACTGAAGTTCTGGTTGAACCACACCATGTTCGAACGGCGATTATTTATTCTTTATACTCCCTTTTGGGACTTATCGCGCTTGCCATTCTTATCTACGTTTTTAAGGGAATTCATAAAGAGATTCTTCAGCAGGGTAAACCTGAGCCTTTTGTCACTCATAAAAAAGAGCTTGTCGAACAGGAAGAGCCTGCGTCGTCAATTCAAGTTGAAAAAGTCAATACAGAAGATAAATCGTCACGTCGTCTTATTGGTCATAAAAAACTGGTAAACGCCCTTGCTTTCTCTCCCGATGGAAAATACATGATTTCCGGCGAAGGCGATATTCATTACGATGGTTCCACAGACGATTCCAATCCGCTTCAAAGCGAAAAGCAATTTCAAAGCAGATCGGTTTTCTATTTATACGTTTGGAATTATAAATTAGGCAAGCCGGAACGAATGCTGGACGAACATCGCAGTCCAATTAGCGCGCTAACTTTTTCCGCTGACGGGCAACGAGCGGCGTCTGCTGATATTTCAGGCATTTTTATTGTTTGGGACGCCAACACTTGGACTGTTATCGATAAATTCTCTCCAGAAACCCGAACGAGCAAAGGCATGGAAAAAGTCCTCAGTATAAACAGTCTCGCGTTTTCTCCCGATGGAACGACGCTGGCGGCAGGCGGCTCCGTTCAGCCTCAGCAAAACGCTATTGGCGAAAAGAATTCCGTACATCGCAAAGGCTGCGTTATTATGTGGGACTTGAACCAGCATCAGGAAATTACACAAAACAACAATGACGTTATGCTTCTCCCAAAATACGATTTCACAACGGATACAGATTGCATTTTCAGCCTGGCGTTTACCAATTTAGGCAAACACATCATCGCTGGAGCTTCTGGAGCCAACGCTGGAATTTACGTTTTGGAACGCAATGGAGCTATTTCCCTTGCTGTCGATATGACAACCAAACGCAGCTCGCTCTCCTCAGACGTCGCTCAATATTCCAGCGGACACAACAATCCGCCAAGCACATACTTAAAAGCCGCCGTTCGATTCGATTACAGACGCGTTGCCGCTGGCGACAATTATGGGCGAATTTCACTCTGGGAATTTCAGGGCGAGCTTTCCGGATCAGACCGCATTCAGGCTATGGACTTTTCCAATCCGCAAAACCGTCTGGATAAAAACATTCGAGACATCAAATACTCTTTTGACGGGAAATACCTCGTTACGTGCGGAGAAGAAATTGCCGTTTGGAATGGAGAATCAGACTCGCTGGATTTAATCGGCTATCTTTCTCCTCAGGTTGAAGCCATTTATCAGGCTCGATTATACAACGGACACAGTCTTGCGTTTACTCCTGATGGAGAAAGCGTTGTCGTTGCGTGTTCAGACAAAATCATCCGAATATGGGATTTCAAGCAGTTCTCTACCATGCTTCGCCGAATTACTCCGGTAGAGCGCGCAGAAAAAACCAAGACGTATAACAGTCAGTATAATACGCAGTCTATCGAAGCTCCGGAAGATCTTGATTTCAGAGCTCCAAAGAAAAAGAACAAGCTGTGATTCGGGACCAGGCATTAGGAAACAACCATTCGGATGTTTCTTAATGCCTAACGCCGCCAAACTCCACACGCTTTTAACTCAAAACCACTCAGCGCAGCCTAATCGCTTTCAGCATTATAATATGACCCCAACTACTATACAAGATTATACTACAGTATCCCAACTGAATCCCAAAGACGCAGCCGACGTTGTCGGAGCGGCGCTGCCGGATAAGATTCTGGAACGTCTGGCGGGGATGGGGTTAAATATGGGCGCGCGCTGTACGTTAATCCAGGGAGATCGATGGAATCCATACATTGTCGCAGTCGACGAAACGCGCATAGCCCTCGGTCGAGAACTGGCAGATAAAATTTACGTTAAAAAAGTCGTTAGCGGATAGCGGCAAGCTGGAAGCTAACATTATCATAACAAATGCATATTCATTCAGACCTGTTGATCGCCCTGGCGGGACAGCCCAACTGCGGGAAATCGTCGCTGTTTGAGGCGTTGACAGGCGTTCATCAGGAAATCGGCAACCACGCGGGCATAACCGTTGAAAAAAAGTCCGCGCATTATCACGATGGGGAACGGCGAATCGAAGTCGTTGACCTGCCGGGAATGTACAGTCTTAACTCGACGTCCCCGGAAGAGCGCGTTGCCCGAGATTTTATTCTTTTGGAACGTCCGGAGGCGATTGTCGTAGTCGTAGACGCCTCCAATCTCCGGCGGCACATGTCGCTCCTGCTCCAGATTCTGGAAATGCAGCACCCGACTATCGTCTGCCTCAATATGATTGACGTCGCTCAGCGGCGAGGAATTGTCATCGACGTCGACAAGCTCTCAAAGATTTTGGGCGTTCCCGTTATTCAAACCGTCAACTCCACTCATCAGGGAATTGAAGACGTCAAAGCCGCCATTCGAGACATTGCAACCAAATGCAATCACGAGTCCACAGGCTGGAAAATGGACTACGATTCCCATCTGGAATTCTGGATTGGCGAGCTGGCGGCGGAACTGAGTCAGCGTCCGCACCTGATGGAAGACTTCTACCCGCGCTGGCTGGCGATCAAGCTGATGGAAAAAGACCGCTATGCGCGCCGAATCATTCAGCACCACACCCACGACGACCGCTGGGAAGAAATACTCAATTTCTACGAGCATTTAATTAACATTTACGAAAAAGAGAACGGTCAGTCGCCGCTGCAGTCGATGGTCTGCTCTCGCTGGCAGAAGGCGGCGGAAATTGACCGCCTTTGTGTAACGCATCTAAAAAAGCCGGGATCGGCAAAGTCGGATAAAATCGACCGCGTCGCCTGTCATCCGTGGGGCGGGCTGGCAATCGCGGCAATCATTCTGCTTGTTACATTTGAACTGACGTTTCAACTGGCCGACGGCTGGAACTGGGTTCCGTTCGGAAGCGAATGGACGACGCCCGTCGGCGCGATGGAATATGTAACACAGGATTTCCTGCCGCACGCGCTGGCGAATCTGTTTCATCCCGGAGCGGGCGACGAGAGTCTGGAAGCGTTCAAAAACACAACCCTCGGTTCTCTCTGTTTAGACGGAATTCTGGCGGGCGTCGGCTCGGTGCTGGTTTTTCTGCCCGTCATTTTTACGATGTTCACGTTCCTGGCGATTCTGGAACTGAGCGGATACATTTCCCGCGTCAGCCTTGTCATGGACAAAATCCTTCGCCGATTCGGTCTGTGCGGACAGAGCATGCTCCCGCTGGTTTTATCCGGGGGAATTATCGGCGGCTGCGCCGTCCCGGCAATATACGCCACCAGAACGATGGACAATTTCCGACAGCGGCTCATTACAATGCTCGTCGCACCGTTTATGACCTGCGGAGGCAAAGTCCCGGTTCTCGTTCTGCTAACAGGAGCGTTTTTCACCGCGTATCAGGGGCTGGTCTTCGGCCTGCTGATTTTCAGCACGTGGATTTTCGCCCTGCTGGCGTCGTGGATTCTCAGCCGATTCGTTCTTCGCGGAGAAGAATTGCCGCTGCTGCTGGAATTGCCGCCGTATCAGTTTCCAACGTTTCGCGGCGTGATGAAAAAAGCGCTGGCGCAGTCGTGGGATTTTCTCGCCAAAGCCGGCACGATTATTTTGGCGGCAAACGTCATTCTTTGGGCGGCGATGTACTACCCAGCCGTCGATAAACAAACGGCTCAAGAGCAAAACCTTTCCGACCTGGAAGCGTCCTACGCCGGCCAAATCGGCGGCGCGCTAACTCCTGTTACCCAGCTGGCGGGATTCGACGCCAAAGACAACGTCGCTCTGATTGGCGGCGTGGCGGCAAAAGAGATTATTATCAGCTCACTGGCAACGGCTCATCAAATGGAAATGGACGACAATACCGATGAGTCCCAAACAAACGCCGTTGAGAATTCCGAATCGGTCAGCCAGCAGTCCGCGTTAATTCGATGCCTGAAAAACGACCCGAACTGGTCGATGTCCAAGACGCTGGCGTTTCTGCTGTTTGTCATGCTGTATTCGCCTTGCGCCGCAACGCTGGCGGTTATGTGGCGAGAAACCGGAACGATCAAATGGCCCGTTTTCTCGTTCCTGTTCAACACCGCCGTCGCGTTTACCGTTGCCGTTCTGGTTTTCCAGATTGGAAGATTGTTCTAGGTGTCAGGGTTGAATGAAAGGCGGTAATGAAGCGACCAAAGGGAGCGGAATTACGCAGTTCGCCGACAGGCGAACCTAAACGCAGGGACTTTAGCGCTCGCTTTGACAATCGCTTGCGTCAACTCCTCACTCCTCACTCCTAATTCCTAACTAAACAACCTCTGCGTTGTCGTGTTACAACTTAAAATTAAACACTTCCATAACCAGACGCCAGAGACGCTGCCAGCAAGTTTGGGGCGTAACGTAGATTTTCGCCTGACCCGTTAAACCAGGGCGCATGAGTCGTTCGGAGTTGTCAACCAGAACGCGGGCTTCGTAGCATTTTTCCTGCGGCTTTTCCAAGCCAGTCGCCTGATCGGTTTCCGTCGCGATTTCTCCCCCGGATTTGTTCGACAGCCGTTTGGGCGCGAATTCAATCGGGTCTCGGGAAATGGACTCGATTCGCCCTTCAATTTTCTTAAACGGCAATTCGTTGAGGTTGATAATGACCTTCTGTCCCACTTCAACAAAGTCGCGTTCCGAAAGGGAAATGACCAGCAGCGCTTCGAGTTTGTCGAGGTCGCCGACATAGCAGAATTCCTTGACTTCTTTGGGATTCATGTACGCGCCGATTGCAGTCGGTTCAAACAGCGACCCGCTCCAGTCCGGCAGGATTCCCATGACCTCAGCGCGCTTGGTTTTGAAGTCCGTCGGGACGACTTCGCCGTCAATGCCGGCGCGAAGAATCAGACCGGTTTTATACCGCGCCATATCCTGATACTGTTTTTTAACGGCGTTGAGCGATTCCTGAACCGCCGGGATTTCCTTATAGGCGGCGGCGTTGGTAACAGACTGTTCCCGCAAGTTGGCAAGACGCGTTTCCAGACTCGCCATCTTGAACTTCAGGTTGTCAAGCTGCATGTCTTTGTCGATATTTTCCAGCGTCGCGATAACGTCTCCCTTTTTGACCTTCTGTCCGGGTTTGACGTCAACCGACTTGAGCGTCCCGTCAATTGTAACAGAGATTACATTCGGGTTCGCCAAACGCAATTCCATCGGAACGAAAACGCGGTACGGCAGCGGAACGAAAAGTAAAAAGCACGCCAGCAAAACAAGCCCGATAATCGACGGTATAAAATGACTCTTTTTCACTTTGTCCAGCCTTCCAGGGATATAAAAAAACTTTCCCAACTTCCACAGGGGCATCCCAACCAGACCCCACAACGACATGATAATCATGAACTTGGCGATAATCTGAAGACCGTAGTAGTCCAGCAACCGCCACAAGAAGAACATGATAGAACACATAACCACCCATCGATAAATCACCGACGCGATGGTAAAGATTGTAAAAAACAACTGGTTTTTCTGCGGCAGGAATGGGTCGTCCGGGTATTCCAGACCGAGAAACCATTCGCCCATTTTACGACTTGTAATCGACGTCGCCTTCTGACGCATGTTCGGGATTTCCATGATGTCCGCCAGAACGTAGTAGCCGTCGTACCGCAGCAGCGGGTTGGCGTTGAACAAAATCGTGCTGACCGACGAAATGAACATGATGTTGAGGCAGATGTTGTTCAACAGTCCCGGATTGGTAAACCACCAGATAAACGTCGCGATAGCAGCCAGCAGGACTTCGACGTAAATGCCGGCAAAACCGATAGCCGCCCGTTTCCATTTGTTGGGCAGCATCCACGAGTCGGAGACGTTGCAAAACAGGCACGGCGTCAAAACCAGAATCATCACGCCTAATTCGTGACATTCCCCGCCGAAATGCTTGCACGTCAAACCGTGTCCGAATTCATGAATGATTTTTGTACAGCCCAAAACCGCCGCCAAAAGCAAACCGTTGGTCGGAGTAAAGAACTGATAAAAGCCCGGAAGCCGGGAACGGAACACGTCAAACTGAACCATGATCAGCGACAGAGCTGCAATCATCAGAAAAACGCAAAACGTTACCGTGATCGGATGAAACAGCCATGCCGCCTTCGGATACAGCCAGTTGAAAAATCGTTCCGGGTCGACGCCCTTGAATTTGATAGCCAGAATATTCGTCGACGCCTGAAGGAGCTCTCTTCTTCGGCGTTCTTTGCTCCGCTTGAACAGCTGTCGCCCCTGACCGTTGACGCTGGTTAGAATCAGCCCGCTTTGATGGAGCTGTCCCAAGAACGACTGCAATTCTTCCAGCTTGATTTTTTGCGGAGGAAACTCCGCTTCAAACTGCTGTTTAATATCGTCCAGACTCACCGTCCCGTCGAGCATGTTGAGAATCGCGTATTCCTCTTCCTGAAATCGATAATACTTCAGCCCAACCGGGTCTTTGACAATCCAATAGTTCTTCCCCAGATAACGCTGACGGCGCGCCGAAAGATCCGGACGCTTTTTGAGCGTCAGGATTCGCGAACTGGCCGATACGAGGCTGTCTGTTAAGGAAACCATGTTTCTGGGGAGCGGACATTGTCCGCGATAAATAATAATGTAAGTTGTTTTAGGCGGGTAATACCCGCCCCCCGTAAACAATACTCGTTACTCAATAGTAACTATCGCGTTCATACCGGGTTGGAGCGCCCAGAAGCCGTCTTTTTCCTGAACGTTATCGACGTCAATCCAGACTTCATACGCGCCGCCGGACTGAATAACCGGGTTGGCGAAAACGACTTTTCCGTTGAAGGTCATGCCGGGTTTCTGAACGACGGTAATTTTGGCGTTATGCTTCATGACGCGCTGCATTGGGATGCGGTTAATGTCAAAAGTCGTTTTGACGCGAAGTTTTTCAAAATAAACGACCTTAACAATCGGGTCGCCGGGCTTGACCCATTCGCCTTCGTTGCGGTACTTTTCAACGATAATGCCGCTAATGGGCGACTTAACCACTCGGCGGGAAACGCCCAGCTTTGCCGCGTCGAGTTCCGCTTTAGAGACGTCAACTTGATATTTGGAAATTTCAAACTGGTTTGTCGACTGCTCAATTTGCAGCGTCGCCTGAACCACCGACAATTCCAGCTTGCGAATTTCCGTCGCGGGAACGGCGCCGGGAACGCGAGCGATTGTTTCTTTTGCGGATTTCAGTTCGGCTTCCGCCACGTTTCGAGCCGCTTTGGCGTATCGAATATTGACGTCGTTGCTGGCTTCTCGTTCCGCCGCGTTGAGCTTGGCTTGCTGAACCTGAACTGACATCTTCGCCTGTTCGTCGTCAATTTGCGCCACCGGGTCGTTTTGATTTACCGCATAACCTTCGTATACAAAAAACTTTGTCAAAACGCCCTGTTCCTGCGCGGGAACTTCAGCCTGGTCAATAGGCATGATATGTCCTTTTCCCTGATTGGGCGCCAGCTGAGCGTCGTACAAATCGTCTTCCATGCTGTCAAATGTAGACGGCGTTGGATTTTGCAGGGCGCGATCGTTATTATCGTCCGGGAAATCGTACGATGAATTATAGTCTGTCGCGCCATAAGGGCTTGCAGACGCTCCTGAAGCCGTCGGCGCGTCCAGAGAAGACGGATTGACCAGCAGCGGGTCGTTGACCTCAGGAATTGCAGCTCTGACTGGCGGAGGAAGCAGAGGCGGAGGAATCATACGCTCGTTTTTATGCGGAATCGGTCTGGGTCGGGTATGAACAACCGGCTGCGGATCTTCTTGAACCGTCCCCTGCTCTGTCGTTGGCTCTGCCGCTGGAGCGTCCAACTCTGTTACATTTTCAGGAGATTCCATCTCTGTAACATCCGGAACCGTCGGCGCGGCGGCATCGTCCAACTCCGGCGTTTCAGGAACGTCCTGTTCAGGAACCGGCATTTCTTCTGGAACGACAGGAACCTCGTCTGGAATGGCAGGAGCAGCCGGAACTGCTGCGTTGTCAGAATAAGCTTCGTCTACTTCCGGCGGAGCGGGAATGTCTGCTGAAACCTGTCCAAACAAAACCAGGATAAATGTTATCGTATTGAGCATTGTCTTTTAAAAGTTGGAAATTAATAACTGATTAAAACCATCTAAACCAAATCTTGGAATAGAAGAACGCAATCGCGTCGTGCAGCCAGACGTAGCCAATCGGACGGCGTCCGCAGTACACGTTGGCTGTTACAGTTGCGCCAATATTCGGGTTTTCAATATCCTCTTTGTTAATTTTGACTTTCATATTGATCGTCGCGCCGTCCTGTCCTCTGACTTCCGCCGTAAGATGAACTTCGTCCAGCGTTCCCTGAAGCTGGACGCTGGGGTTGGACGCGAGAATGTATTTAACCGGCAAACCCTTGGCGTCCGGAGAATCCTTTGCCAGACGCTGCTGCGCCTTGACAATCTGTCCGATTCTTCTTTCCGGCATGTCAAGCGACAGCTGCCAGTCTCCGTCGGGCTGAGCAATTGACATGAGAATCTGCCCGCGCTGAACCGGGCGACCCACGAGGTTACGCTGAACGTCCCACGTTGTAATGACGCCGTCACAAACCGCGCAGACGTCCAAATCGCGCAGCATTTCCAATTGATGCCGCAGCTGCGTTTGCTGGCTGAGCAGTTCTTTTTTCAGTTCCAGAATTTCGCCCTGAATGCGGTTTTTATCGGAAACGGTCAGAGCGCGCTCTTCCTGCAGCGTTCTCTGTTTGGACTGAATATTCTGTAAAATCGCCTCGATTTTTCCGCGGGTTTCGACCTGAGAAATCTGAAGATTGATGTTTCTCATTTTCGCCAGTCGCGTGCCGGGAACAAAGGTCTCTTTGCCGGAGGCGTCTTTTTGCTGCGACGGTCCAACGACTTTATCTCCATGATGGACGTAAACCTGGTCAATTTCGCCGTCAATTTCCGCGTAGACTTCCCGGCGGTCAACCGGTTCGAGCGTTCCAGTCGCCTCGATATCGAAGTCGGCGGGAATAACGCAGACGGCAATAATCGCCGCTAAAATGGCAAGGAGAACCAGAATCGTTTTCGGCAGCGTTCGCGCCTTGACAACCCACGACATGTTCCCGATAAATCGCCATAACGGCATGAGAAACAGACGCTCATGCTCCAGCGAGTTGCCCATCGCCTCAACGGCGTGCTTGACAACGACATCCGTTCTTTGGCGCATTTGCTCCGTCGGGCGGCTGTTTTCAATCAGCTCGACAACAAGCGCGCCAATCGGAGCCGGCGGCTTTTCCCGGAGTTTGGGATCGTCCGGGATTTCGTCTTCCGGAATGGACTTCATCAACGGCAGAACCGCCACCATTTTAGAGTGGGATTCGTCGATGTATTCCTGAAGCGCGTCTTCCACCTGCGGCGCGAAATTGGTTGTGTCGCCCATGTACCACATCGGTTCTTCGACCGCTGTAACAGCCGACGTCAGCTTGTTGAGAAGCCGAACCGTGTTGCTGCGGTTGTCGAGGATGTCCTGACCGCTGATTGCCACGATTTTAGAGCGTTTTCCGTACTGAATCGCCACGCCTAAACGGTCGCATTCAATCAGACGCCGCCCTTCGTTGGCGATTGTGTACGCTGTCTGTTTTGGATCCAGACTGGTGTGAATGAGTCGGGTAAATTCTTCAAGCTGATTCCACAACAGCTGACGATCCGAAAAAGAACGCAATTGCTTGTTTTTGACGTACTCAACCGCAATCTCGCACATCTGCGTTACAAAGCGCAGATAGCCCTTTTGCGTATGCGCCGGCGTATCCGGTCTCTGAAAGATTTCAACTACGCCGACCGTTTCCAGGTCCGTCGCCAGCGGTCCCAAAACGAGCAGAAACGGCGTCGGGTTGCCCGCTTCGCCTTCGGCGATGTCGACGGAAGACGAGTTCGGCATGACCAATTCGCCCTCTTTGGACTCCAAAACCTTTTGGAGCAGTTTCGTATGCTGTTTGAGCGCTTTCTCGTCTTCGCGAAGATTCGTTTCCTGAAGATTGACCTGACTTTGCAGCGTCAATCGCGAGCCGTCCGCCAGAGTCCAAATCGCTCCGCCGTTCGCCGCAAGCGCCGTAATAACGCGAGTCAGAAATCCGCTGTAGAACTCCGCCGGCGCGACGTCCGACCGAGACAGCTGCGTAATCTCTGTTACAAGTTCGCGAATCTGCTTTTTCGTTTGCTCAATCAACTGCGGATCGAGCGAAGATTCCATACTCATATTGGGTTCCCGTTCCGATTATTGAATTTCAGGAAATTAATATTATATTTACTTTGTCGGTTTGAATTCTAAAACCGTTCCCAACAAAGCGCCCAAAGGCAATATTTTATATAAAATTCTCAATCTGACACGCCTTTTTTGTCAGATTTTCTGATTATTATTATAATATTCTATTAGATATAATACAGGAAATCGGCATTTAGTTCAATAGCAATTTATCCGCCCCATAGGTATCAACTTAAGGAAAAAACGCATTAAAATATTCCTGTTGTACTGATTAGAAAAGATTTGGCTTTACCTATTTTACTCTTAGATTTTAGTTAAAGTTAGACCGCAAAAGTATAAGAAAAAAGAAAGCGTAAGG
>JAFQXE010000044.1 GCA_017407125.1 Thermoguttaceae bacterium | reverse complement strand
TTTTCTTATACTTTTGCGGTCTAACTTTAACTAAAATCTAAGAGTAAAATAGGTAAAGCCAAATCTTTTCTAATCAGTACAACAGGAATATTTTAATGCGTTTTTTCCTTAAGTTGATACCTATGGGTGCGTAAGCCCCCGAAATGCGCTGCCTCGCCGCTGCGATCCTTACAAAGCGTAATCCCGAATTCCTAATTCCAAATTATTCTAATCCCTATTTACAAAATTGCAAATTTATATATAATATACTGTAATAAAAAGACGTATCCGGTCAGGACGGGGAAAGCCGTTTGTCTTTTGCCGTCTTGAACTTGACATAAATCACATTTTTCAAGCTGACGTCTGCACGGCGCAGGCGTCAGGACGAGGTCTATGGGAAACAAAAAGAAGAAAAGCTGGCAGAACAACGATTCCTCAGCGCCCGAGACTCGTCATCGAATTCGATTGAGATTTCAAAAAGACGGAGATTTGCGATTTCTGGGTCATCGCGATTTGATGAACTACATGCTGCGTCTGCTTAAAGTCGCCAAAGTTCAAGTCGCCATGAGTCAGGGATTTCATCCGAAGCCGAAAGTCAGTTTTCCCAGCGCGCTGCCGCTGGGCGTGGACGGTCTGAACGAAATCATGGAATTGGAAACCGCGATTGAGTACAATCCGGTCGAATTGCAGGAGTCCTTAAATGCCTGTTCCGCAAGTGGGTTGCGGTTCCACTCCGCTCAGACGATTCCCGAAACAGGACGGAAAAAAGCCCGCCCCGTTTCCTATACCTGGCGATTCCCTATCCCGGCTGGCATGCGGTCGGACGTTCAGGGAAAAGTTACTCAAATTCAGTCGGGTCAGCTGACCTGCGAAAACAAAAACGTTCAGACCGCCGTTTTGGACATGAGCGTTGTAACGCAGTTCAGCCCTTCAGAATCGGAGCAAGACGACGATTCCGAAGACGCCCCGCTGCTCAAAGAGGATTTCCTTCGCTTTACACTCAAGGCGGACGAAACTCAAGGCGCGGTTACGTACAAAGACATCCTGAATTTAACCGGTTTGACGCCAGTTCCGGAAACGAGCGGTCCCGCCGCCGGTCTGACTCCTCTGCTTCGCGGAACAAGGGAAGATATAGAAATAAGCTCCTAGCTTCTAGCTATTAGCTACTAGCTTGATTATCCTGTTCCTCGGCTTTAATAGCTAAAAGACGAGAACATCGAAAGACAAGCTAATGGCTAGTAGCTAACAGCTAAAAGCTAAATAGAAATTAGCTCCTAGTTTCTAACTTCTAGTTCCTAGCTTGATTATCCTGTTCCTCGGTTTTAATAGCTAAAAGACGAGAACATCGAAAAAACAAGCTAATGGCTAGTAGCTAACAGCTAAAAGCTTCCCCTTGCTCATCTCACTGACGGTAAGGCGTCAGGTCTTTTGAAGCTTCGTTTCTTTCGGGTCGATCTTTTCGCCGACTATTCCCAATGAAAGGGGTTATATTATCATGAAGCAGGAAATGCTTATCAACGTTTCTCAGCCGGAAGAAAGCCGTATCGCGATTGTCGAAGACGGGACTCTGGAAGAGCTTTACATCGAACACACCGGCGCAGACAACTACGTCGGAAACATCTACAAAGGCGTCGTCGTCAATCTCGAACCGAGCATTCAGGCGGCGTTTATTGACTTCGGCGTCGGACGCAACGGCTTTTTGCACATCAGCGACCTGGAACCGTCGTATTTCAAGCAGGGGTCAACGCCGTACGAAGAAGAACGCCCCGGCCGTCATCAGCGACCCGGCGCCAGACCGCGCGTTAAGCCGCCGATTCAGGACGTGTTACACCGCGGCGACGAGATTCTGGTTCAGGTTATCAAAGAAGGACTCGGCTCCAAGGGTCCGACGCTGTCAACGTACATCAGCATCCCGGGGCGATATCTGGTTCTCATGCCCGCCATGGAACGAGTCGGCGTTTCCCGAAAAATCGAAGACGAAGAAGTCCGCCGCAAACTGCGTGACGTCATGCTGGAACTCAACCCGCCCAAGGGTCTTGGATTTATTGTCCGCACCGCTGGCGCAGACCGCATGAAAAAAGAGCTGGCGCGCGACATGACGTATTTAATGCGTCTGTGGAAGAACATCGCCAAACGCGTCAAACGCATTCCCGGTCCTGTTGCCATCTACGAAGAGTCGGACATGATTATCCGCACCATTCGCGACATCTTCTCAACGGAATTCGACACGGTTCTTATTGACGATCCCGCCGCGTTCGAACGGGCGCGCGATTTCGTTCAGCAGGTCATGCCGAAATGCGCTGACCGAATTCAGCTTTACGAAGGCAAAGAGCCGATTTTCCACAAGTTCAATCTCGATAAAGAAATTGAGAAGATTCAAAAGCGCATCGTTCCGCTGCCGCAAGGCGGGTCGATTGTAATCGATCAGGCGGAAGCGCTGGTTGCCATCGACGTCAACAGCGGCAACTTCCGGGCGGACGACAACGCTGAGGAAACCGCGTACCGCATGAACCTGCAGGCGGCGAAGGAAATCGCCCGACAGCTGCGTCTGCGCGACCTGGGCGGCGTCATTGTCAACGACTTTATCGACATGCGAAAGGACAAACACCGCCGAGACGTCGAACGCGCTTTGCGCGACGCTGTCAAACGCGACAGAGCGAAAACCAAGATCCTTCGCACCAGCCCCTTCGGTCTGATTGAAATGACGCGCCAGCGCATTCGCCCCAGCGTCGGACGATCCACGTTCCAGGAATGTCCGTATTGTCACGGCACTGGGTCTGTCAAGTCGGTAGACAACATGGCTCTGGACGTTCTCCGCACGCTCATCCTGGCAAGCGAAGCGGACGCCATTCGCAGCGTCGAAGTTGAAGTCGAAACCGCCGTCGCAGACTGTCTCAACAACAAGATGCGCGACAAGATTATCGAGCTGGAAAAGACCGGCGACATTCAGGTTCAGATTCGCTCCCGCTTCGGCGTCTCGCCGGAATACTCCGACATCCGTTACTTTAACGACGCCGGTCAGGAAGTGTTTATTAAGAACAACTAAGCGGTAGTCAGATTAACAGACAACAAGGGAACGGCTTTTCATCTCAAAGGGGATAAAAAGCCGCTCCCTGTTTTGTTACTCTGTAATCGAAATTACGATCTGGGATCAATCGGAATCAGACCTGCGACATCCATTGCAAACAGGAGTTCTCGCAAGAGTGGGTTATTATCCATCTGTATATAATACGAACGTCCGTTAGGAGTGGCTGGAACGAGCATATTTTTTTCTCGTAACGATCTAATGATTCTGGTCGTATATAACGAAGTATTTTTAATGCCTTGATCAGCAAAGACGTCTTTAACGTCAGACGCCTGAAACGGCTGCTTGTCAAGCGTATTCTCTAAAAGCCGATATTCATTTGCCGAAATCGTTTTGTTCACCTTGGCTTGTTTTAGCATGGGATGGAGCAAATTCGTTTTGACAAAATTATAATTTGTCAGACGACTGAGATTGTCCATTTCTTTTTTCAAACCAGAAAGCATGTATTCGCACCAATGCAGCATTCCTTCATCGTTGCCTGTATTGACGGATTTGTCCGCCTCTTCAAGATATTTGTAATATTCGTTACGAGTCGAACAAAACACAGCAGCAGGATTGACAATTCGTCCAGATTCCACGGCAAAGCCAGAACGAACCAGCATTGCATACGTAAACAGTCGCGCCGTTCGTCCGTTGCCGTTGGTAAACGGGTGAATCCAAACAAAACGATGATGCGCTATCGCCGTTTTCAGCAGTTCATAACGAATCTGAACCGGCTTGGCAACGAAATCAAACAGATCAGCCATGTAATCGTTGACTGTAATCGCGTCTGGCGGACGATGTTCTGAATTTATAATTGCAACATTTTCTTTTCGGTATTCGCCCGGGGTAAGATCGCCCTCTTCGTCCAGCGGTACTCCATCCATCACTATTTTATGAAGTTGACTGACAAACAAACGGTTCAGGGGATAGGTTTTTCCGTTCTCTTCGATAAATTTCAGGGCGCTTAACAAATTATTGATTTCTCGGATGCCATAATTGTTTGAACGTTTGTTGTCAATTTTGGAATTGATGTACTCCAGAATAGTTGTATGGTTGCCTTCAATTCTGGCGGTTGCAACGCTTTCGACCATGAACAAAACCGTTTGGAACTGCTTAAAAAGCGGTTCCGGCGTTGTTCCTTCCCAACGGTCTTGAGTTTGCAGCGAATTCAAACTAATAACCAAATCCGTCAAATCGGATTCGTAATTAGGCACAACAAGTTTAATCGGCGTTCGAGTTGGCGCATTCTCCATGGAATTGGCAATCATGGCTAAAGTCCTTTTCAGGGGAAAATATCTATAGAAACAACTATAGCTAAATTATATATAAAAAATAACAATGTCAAGTACAATATCTATCATTTCGAAAAACAATATCTATCATTGACAATTTGCAAGACTCTTGTTTGTATAGACTTATAAAATAAAAAATCTTAAAATAACTGACATAGAGAAAATCCAGCATCTATCATTGACAGCGAGCGCAGACGGTAAAAAGACGTCAAACGCTCGTTGCCAATGGTCGTTTTTATTCTTCGTTTTCTGTCAGCCCGGCGTTGGCGTCGAACTGGCGGAACGGTTCCAGCCACGATTCGAGCATGTCGTCGATAATCGGGGCGACGTCGTCGAGTTCGTCGGAGTCCGTCTGCGAGTAAAGGAAGTAGATGGCAAACGGGGTCTTGAGCGTTTGCGCCCGGGCGACGCAAGGGATGTCGAGGCAGTAGAAATCAATTTCCCACGTGTCGAGTACAACGCCGGGGTTGATTTCTTCCTGCGTCTTTTGGATATCGATGGAATTGTACTCTTCCTTGAGCGCCTCAGCAACTTCCTCAAGGAACTCCTGTCCATCGGTATGGGCGGGGAACCGACGAATCGTCCACGTTATTTCCGTCGGAGACGTAACGCTGACGCCGTCGTCGTACGATTCGATTGTCCAGTCGTCTGGATATTCAAATTTGAAACCGTTTTTGTCGTAAAGTTTGTTTGGCATGTTTATTAGGCAATAGGCAGTAGGCAGTAGGCAATAGTAGAGAATTAAACCACTGCCTCAAATTACATTCTCTTTAAATATACGTCCGGATATTCTTTATCCGGATCGGGGTCAGCGGGCGGGACGTCGGTTGAAACCTTCAGTCCCCATTGCGCCATGGAATCCATATAACCGCGATCGGTCATGTTGTAGTCCAGCGGGGTAAGTACGATCTTTCCCTCTCTGAGTTCTGTTATATCAGACCGGAATTCCGGCGGATCGTGCAGCCCGTTGGCGGCGCACCAGTAGTACGGCAGCCCAAAGGGGCTTTCGCCGCGAATGAGCTTTTCTCCATACAGGCGGTTGTCCATCGGCGCAAAAGCGATTTCCGGCTCAACGCCGTCCAGGTACGCCTGGATTGTTCGGTTGGGCATGTTGAGGTTGTACAGTCGCGGCGAGTCGGTTTGGCGTTCCAGCGTCTGACGTATAATCTGAGCGGCGATTCGAGCGGCTGCGTCGTACAGGTCCGGGGCGTCTTTTTGAATCGAGACGGCAAACGAGGTCGCGCCGAAAAAACGCCCTTCGATTGCGGCGGAACACGTCCCGCTGTAATGGACGTTGACGCCGGCGTTAAATCCGCTGTTGATTCCGCTGACAACGACGTCAGGGCGGGCGTCGAGCAGGGCTTCAAACCCCATCCGGACGCAGTCGGCGGGAGAGCCTTCTATTCCCCAGCCCCAAAACTGACCGTTG
Source organism: Thermoguttaceae bacterium (assembly GCA_017407125.1). Lineage (GTDB taxonomy): Bacteria > Planctomycetota > Planctomycetia > Pirellulales > Thermoguttaceae > RUG11551. The sequence continues at coordinate 89,772 of JAFQXE010000044.1, read as the reverse complement.
ACGGACACCTCACGATATTTTATCGGAGCCAGAAAGGTGATTGCATGTCCGACTCCGCTTTGTTCCATTAAAGGCGCGACGATTGCAAGGTCTCCCAGCGCAGCGAGTTCTTTTGCCATCGCCGCCAAACCGGGCGCGAGAATGCCGTCGTCGTTGGTTAATAGTATTTTCATAATTGGTAATTATGCTATGAGTGCATAGTGCTTAGTGCATAGTGCATAGTGCATAGTGAGATGAGCGCTTGCGTCCTAGGCACTAAGCGCTAAGCACTAAGTACTTAGGAAATAAACCTATTCCCTACTCCCTATTCCCTACTCCCTACTGCCTACTGCCTACTGCCTCTTGCCTCCCTACTCCTTCGCATGCGATCTCGCCTGATTCATGTACTGAGCAATCTGGAGGCACATTTCAATGGACTGTTCGTAGTTCAGGCGCGGGTCGACGTCGGTCTGGTAATCGTTTCCGAGTTCTTCTTCTGTCGGGCCGCAGCTGCCGCCGATGCATTCTGTAACGTTTTCTCCGGTGAGTTCAAAGTGAACGCCGCCCAGGTGGGTGCCTTCGCAGTGGTGAATGACAAACGCCAGACGGAGTTCGCCCAAAATGTCTTCAAAGTATCGCGTTTTGACGCCAGCGTTGGTGGTAATAGTGTTGCCGTGCATCGGGTCGCACGTCCAGACGACTGAGAGGTTCGCCGCCTTAACCGCCTCAATCAGCTGTGGGAGTTTGTCCTGAATCTTGTTGGCGCCAAATCGATGAATCAGCACGACTTTCCCCGGCTCGTTTTCCGGATTGAGAATCTTGATTAAATCGACAAGCTCGTTCGGTTCCATCGTCGGACCGACTTTCATGCCGACCGGGTTGGCGATGCCGCGGAAGAATTCAACGTGTCCGCCGTCGATGTTTCGCGTTCTGTCTCCGATCCAGGGCATGTGCGCTGTCAGATCGTAGAACTGCGGACGGCGCGGAACCAGACGCGTCTGCGCCTGCTCGTAGTCCAGATGAAGCCCTTCGTGCGAGCAGTAGAACATCGTGCGTTTCAAATCGCTGATGCGCCCGACAGTAATTTCCATAAAGCGAATCGCGTCGGAAATGGTGTTGATGAACTTCTTGTAATCCTCGTTTTGCTGAGTCAGGTCGAGGAAATCGAGATCCCACAGTTCCGGATGGTACATGTCGGCAAACCCGCCGTCGACCAGACCGCGAATGAAGTTCATCGTCATGGCGGAATGCCAGTACCCTTCCAGCAACAGTTTCGGATCGCAGCGGCGGGCTTCCGGCGAGAATTCCGGGTGGTTAATCATGTTGCCGCGATAGGCTGGCAGGGTAACGCCGTCGCGCGTTTCCCATTCCTTGGAACGGGGTTTGGCGTACTGACCGCAAAAACGTCCAACGCGGATAATCTTCTTCTGGCATCCGTAGGTAAGAATCAGACTCATTTTGAGCAGAATCTTCAGCTTGCTGGCGATTTGCGCGCTCGTACATCCGGCGAACGTTTCGGAGCAGTCGCCGCCCTGCAGAAGAAACGCTTTCCCTTCCGCCGCCATAGCCAGCTCTTTTTTGAGCGTTTCGACTTCCCACGACGTTACCAGCGGCGGCAGGCTTTTCAGCTTTACCAACACTTCGTCCAGTTCAGCCTGATCCTCGTAGGGGAATCCCTGTTTAATCTTTTTTGTTTTCCACGAATCCGGAGTCCAGTTTTTCATAATATTGTATTTCCTAATTGGGGAGGGGGCGGGGGTTGAGACGACAAAGCGCCATTCTCTATATATTATATATCATACATTATTTACGGGGAATTTCAAGGAGAGGCGAAAAGAATGCGTAATTCGTAATGCGGAATGCGGAATTACGCAAAGCGCTGCTCAAAGGTTGTTTTTTCCCAGAAATTCCCAGCGTCTCCCAGCAGTTCCCAGAAATTCCCAGATTGCCGTCTGCCCTGCGAGGCGCCGTTCCCTTTTTCAAAAATTTCTCATCACTTGACTTTTAGCTCACATTCTATACAATCAGAAATATAATAACCCATTTCTAAAGGAACGCTGAATTATGATAAACATAAAGAGTTTGATTTTTGTTTTTATACTGACGCTGATTGCATCCATAACCCTCAACGCGGCTGAGAAAACGCCGCCGAAAAAAAGCGTTCAAGACGCGGAACGGCGCTTTGGCAAATCGGCTGTAAATCGTTTTGAGCAGATGTTTCAATCTGGACAGTTCGATTTTACTCCGCAAGGGAAAAAAGACGTAACCGTTCTGCACTACGCCGCGTATATGGACGATCTGGATCGCGTCAAACTGTTAATTGAGAAGGGCGCAGACGTCAATATGGGACGCGTCAAACTGTTGGATTATAAGGGCGGCGATTTTATGGATACGCCGTTAATCATAGCTGCTGAAAATAACAATTTGGAAATGGTAAAAATTCTTGTCGAAAACGGCGCCAGCTCTCTCATTAATGCCCAAGATGTCTTTAGCAATAGCGCGCTATTGGCAGCTATGTCAAACGGTAATATGGAGATGTTTCAATATCTCATAAAAAAGGGCGCAGGTATATCATTTGACAATTCCACTTTATATGCAGCCGCTCAAGGTGGCAATATAGAAATATTTAAATGGCTGCTCAAGGAAGGTATAGATATCAACGCCACCAGAGAAAAGTGTACATGTCTTCACTATGCCGCTCAAGGAGGTCATCTGGAACTTGTTAAATGGTTGGTCGAGAAAGGTCTGGACGTCAATGCCGTAGGAGAATATGAAAGGACTTGTCTTCACTATGCAGCTCTAAGCGGCAATTTGGAAATGATTAAATGGTTTATCGAAAAAGGGTTAGACATTAACGCCAAAGATTTCTATGAGAGTTCTGTTTTACAATATGCCGTTGAAGGAGGCAATGTGGAAACGGTTCAATGGCTTATCGAGCAAGGGTTAGACATTAATGCGCCGCTTTCCGTTGACCGTATTCCGCTGCTTTTCTTCGAAAAAAACGGTTTAAACATAAACGAAGATTACAATTTAATATTCTATGCAGCTTTGAACGGCAATTTGAAACTGATTCAATGGCTGGTTCAACAAGGAGAGGATGCGATCAAAAACAACGCTGTTTTAAGAGCGGCAATTTATAGCGACAATATAGAATTGGTTCGATGGCTGATTGATCAAGGCGCGGACGTAAAAAGCGACAAATCGTTATTGTCTTTTGCAACAGAAAGAGGCAACCTGGAGATGACCCAATATCTTGTAACTCAGGGTGTTGACGTAAGGAAATCGAAGGACGCTTTACACTTTGCGGCTCAGAGAGGCAATATTGAACTGATTCAGTGGCTTATTGCTCATGGCGCAGACGTCAATGGCAGAGATTCCATGGGGCATACTGTAATGATGGCTGCAGTTTATAGTAAAGATATAGATGTAGTGCGTTATTTTCTTGAACAGGAAGGGATAGACATCAATGCGTCTGTATATGACCGACGCTATCATTCGCCTTTAGAGGAAGCTGTAATAATTGGCGATTTTAAAATGGTGAAATTTCTTGTTGAACATGGAGCCAACGTCAATCCACAAGAGGGATTTTCACTTGTTCCATACTGGTATGAAGCGTCTCAACATGGCGCCGACCCGAAGATCGTCAAGTATCTTAAGGAGCGCGATAATACGCTTATTATATGGAGCGGCGTTTTATCGCTGTTAGTTATAGCGATTGCTTCATACTTTATTTACAGAAACCTTCGGTCTAAAAAGCTGGTTGAAACGGAATCGTAGTTCTATATAAGCGATTGTGAAATGCGGCGGGCGAAGACGCCCGCGAACCAGCGGGGCGGAGGGGCATTCCGCGTTCTGAAGATTTTGGGATGCTTCCGCCGCAAGCAACCAACGGGATCTGTGTTTCGCTAACTTGAAAAAACTTTCGGTCGCCAGCAAGCTGACGACCTTTTAGGGAAGTTTTTTCAAGTTTAATTAAGAGGGGAAAACCTTTTTTGAAAAAAAGGTTCTTCCCCTCAAACTCCCCTTTCCAAAAAACTTTAGTAAGGGAAGAACAAATGTCCAACGGACGCATCCTACCTCTTGAAATTCTTTCTCTGATGCTGTATAATCGCTTGCATGAATAAAAAACAAATCTTGCGAATCGTTTTGAGAGTTGTCGGCGTTGCGGCGACGTGCGCTGCGATACTGGGCTGGGTAGGCTCGACGGTTGTCGTCAGTCCGCTGGCGGGAATTACGCTCTGGATAGCCGCCGGGACGTTGTGTCTGACGCCTTTCCTCCTGCTTGTGGCGAGCGTTTTCGTCCCTCGATTTTTCTGTCGGTTCCTCTGCCCGATGGGCGCGGCGTTCGACGTCGTCGGCTGGCTCGGGAAAAAGCTGGGCGTTCCCCGGATTTCCGCCCGATGGGTTCCCAACCTGCGATTCGTCTTTCTTATTGCGACGATAGCAGCAGCATTTTTCGGCGTTGCCGGCGCGCTCATTCTCGACCCGACGGTTCTGGTTAAGGGGTTCGTTTTGCTCTCGCCGTATTCGTGGGGACTGATTCTCGTCCCGATACTGCTGATTTTGTCGCTGATAATTCCGAAATTCTGGTGCGTTCGCGGCTGTCCGTTGGGCGCGCTGCAGGACGCTGCGTTCTTCCCGATTCGATGGATTAAAAAACTGCTGGGAAAAGAGCAGAGCGACGACCAGCCAGACTTGCGCGGCATCGCTCAGCGGCGATACGCCTGGGCGGCAACGATTCTCGGCTTGACGGCGGCGGGCGCGTACGGCGCGTACAGCAAACAGGAAGAATCGAAAAAGAGTTCCCAGCGCAATCCGCTGATTCTTCCGCCCGGCGCGGGAACGGAACTGCAAATGGCGTCGCAGTGCGCCCGATGCGGAGCGTGTTTCAAGTCATGCCCGACGAAAGCGCTTCAGCCGATTTCCTTTGAGCAGTCCCCGATTCTCTGGGGCGCGCCCAACGTCGATTTCCAGACGGAATCCGACCATCCCGCGTACTGCGAGTATACGTGTAACAAATGCTCGGAAGTCTGCCCGACAGGCGCGATTGAAAAGCTGACGCTGGAAGAAAAACAGAATGTCGTCCTGCGTCCTGTTACGCTGAACTATTCGGAATGTCGGCTCAATTTCGAAAAAGAATGTTCGATCTGCGTAAACGAATGTCCGACCTCCGCTATTGAAAAGCAGTGGTCGGACGAACAGTACCTGACGATTTTAACCGTCAATCTGGACTTATGCGTTGGATGCGGCAAATGCGCCGCCAACTGCCCGGAAAAAGCGTTGAGATGCGATTAAAAGGCAGTAGGCAGTAGGCAGTAGGCAATAGGACGTATTATCCCAAGTACGCTTTTTGCGTTCGAAGCAGGTCGCGGACGGCGGGGATGTCTACGTTGCGAATATAATCGACGTTGGTTTTGACCGCAACGGCGGCGGCGCAGCCAGCGGCGTGTCCGCTGACCCAGCAAGTCGGAATGACGCGGATGTCGTCCGACATGCGGTGTTCGCCGGAAAGGCTTCGTCCAGCGGTGATAATATTCTCGACGTTCTGCGGCAGCATCGCGCCAAAGGGAATCTGCCATCGCTGATGGTTGGCGTTCCAGGAGCCGGAATAGGCGAGGAAGTCGTCAAATTCCTGGTTCGATTCCATGCCTTGCCAGGTAATCGTTTCGACGCCATCGATAACGCGGGTGATTCTCACGCCCATCTGCGGAGCGGTTTGAGCCAAAAAGACTTTGTCCGTTCCCGGCTGCTTTTTGAGGTTGAGGTAATTCTGCCAGATGTGCTTTCGGTGCGCCAGTTCCAAGCGAGTCAACTCTTTGACGTCAACGCCGTTGGACTGCGGTCCGGACATGTTGACCCAGTTCAAACCGGGAACGGGGGTAACGCTGCCCAAGCCGCGCAGGGGCGGCTGACCCTGTCGTTTAGAGTTGTCGATTTGATTCAGACCGCCCAGGGTGTGAACCAGCCCGGCGGCGAATTTTCTGACCTGATGTTTCGCTCCGGCGGCTGCGAAGATGTCGCCGTCTCCGGTCGTGTCGATAACCTGTTTGGCGAGAATCGCCTGCGGTCCGGACTTGCATTCAAAAATCGCGCCACGGCAGACGTTGCCGGACATAATCGCGTCCGTTGCCCAGGAATGAAGCAGAATCTCGACGTTCGCTTCCGTGAGCATTTCCTGTAACAGATACTTGTACGCCTCGGCGTCGATGGTGGGGTTGACGCCGTGTCTGCGGTTGACGATTCCCAGCGGCATCGCTTCCAGACGCTGCATGTATTCCTCGCCAATTCCCTGACAGCAGGAGAACGGCTGCTCTCCTTTGCTTTGCCGCGCCCAATGTCCCAAAATAACCAGAACCAGCCCGCCGGTCGCCAAGCCGCCGAAATGGTTGTAACGTTCAACCAGAGTAACCTTGACGCCCGCTCTTGCTGCGGCAATAGCAGCCGTGCAGCCTGCCGGGCCGGCGCCGACGACCAGAACGTCGGTTTCGCTGATAGTTGGAATCGTTCGCGCCGGACGGACGACAGCGCCGTTTTCAACGCGGCACGGATTGACCTCGTCTGCGACCTCGACGAAATTCAGTTTCCCTCCCAAAGAGGACTCGTCCGCCTTGGCGCTTTGAGGGGATAAAAACATGCCAGCTGCCGCGCCTGCGGCTGTCGTCAGCGTGGACTTAAGCAAATCTCTGCGGGAAATGGAAGTCATGATAACGGAATATGAGTAAAGGGTTATGGGAATAACTAAACCTGCGAATTACGCAAACGTACTATTAATATAATTTCTCTTTGAGGCGATGTCAAGCGGTTGGGGAGATTATTTGAAAAATTTTCGTAAAAGAGGGAATATGGAGTGCAACGGCTTGACGTCGCTTTCGTATAATGCGGACTTCGTCCGCCTTGAAAAAACTTTCGGTCGCCAGCAAGCTGGCTCCCTTTTAGGGAAGTTTTTTCAAGGATGGGAAAAGAGGGTATTCGAAATAATATGAGGGGAAAACCTTTTTTGAAAAAAAGGTTCTTCCCCTCAAACTCCCCTTTCCAAAAAACTTTAGTAAGGGGCGTTAATTCGCAATATTTCTCAAAATAACCCGGAATCCGACGTCGTAGACCGGCTGGTTTTTCGGGTACGGGATTCGGGAATCGAACGCGCTTTCAGACGGTCGGGAGTTAAACGAGCCGCCAGCCGCCAAAGCTGTATCGCCGTCACAGTTGAGCCATTCCGCCGCGTTGCCGTGGACGTCGTACAGTCCCCAGGCGTTGGGCTTGTACGATGCGACGTTCGCTGTCGCGTGAACGGAATCGTTAAATCGCGCGTCTGCTGGACGCCATTCCGACATGCAGCCGGACGGCAACCCCCACGGCTCGTACGTCCAGATGTGATGGTTCGTATAGTCCGACAAATTGGCGAAGAGACTGAAATCGTCATCGATATTGCCATAGAAAAATTTCGGGTTGGTCGAACCGGCTCGGGCGGCGTACGTCCATTGCAAGTCCGTTGGGAGAGCGCAGACAACGCCGTCATTTTTAAGCTGCTGCGTCAGCCATTGGCAGAACTGTTCCGCCTGCTGGCAGGAAACGCGAATCGCCGGCTGAGCATCGCCGTCCGTCTGGAATCCCCGATCTGTCAAACTGAAGACGAGGAAATCCGAGAACTCGTATCGGCTGTCGTGCTTCGGGTCAAAGGCGTGGAATTGCGCGTTGGTTACTTCCGTTTTGCTCATCCAGAACCCGCCGACGGGCTGACCGTTGAGCGTCCCCTTGGGAACGTAGACGAACTCGATGTTTTCACCATTGGGAAGCGTTACCGTTTTGACCTTCTCGCTGTCGAACGGTTCCTGAATCGCAATCGTCGGCGCCGGATTTCGATTGGGATCGCGCGCCTTGAGTCCAGCGTCGATTCTCTCTTTAGACGGCAGAACGAGCGCTATCGCGCCGGGAACGTACGGATTAAAAACGCCTTCCTGATTCTGAACCAGATCGCTGTACAGTTCTCGAAGCTCTTCTCTGAGCTGCGCCTGACGGTCTGTCCGCTGATGTCCGCTGATTTCAATCCACGTCCCGTGGAAGGGCGTGTTCATATCGACCCAGGTCGTCAATCGATCCCAGTCTTCCGGAGTGAGCATATCAGCAGCGCCGTAATGACCAGCCGGGTCGTTGCGAAGCGTCTGGAACAGGCGCGTCGTCGAAACGTGGAACTCCCGCGGGGAAAGCATGTGGGCGTCCGATTCAATCGTATGCCCGCGGACGAATTGGCGCAAGTTCATATAGGACGTTGAGAAATGCGCTCCCTGTCCGTAGTATTCAGACCCGGCTTTGATGGGAATGTCGTCTGTATTTTCCAGCGAGAACGTTTCCGGAACCGCCGCCAAAACGGGGTTGGAGTTATCGCGGTTTTCTGTGTGACATCCAACACAGTATTTGTCCAGAACGGGCTGGACTTCCCGTCTAAACGAGAAGCCGCGATCCGGTCCGTAAAACGGAGTGATCTTCGACGCTGGGCGGTTTCCGGCAATCGTTCTTTGTCGAACGGGCGCGAGGTTGTTGTTTTGATGGCACCCGACACACGACACGACTTCCCCCGGCATGGCGGTGAACCACGACCGCATAAGTTGTAACGCCGCGCCGTTCTCGTCCAGCGGCTGAAGCGCTATCGGGACGTTGGCGGGAACGGTGAAATGCGCCGACCCGTCCGCCTCAACCGGAACGGTTCCCAAAACGGAGCGGATGTCCCACGGACCGTCCAGACCGACCCGGTCAACCTGTCCGCCCATGCCGTGATACGAATAATTATACGTGAATATTCTCAGCTGTTTGACTTCCCCGTGACGAATTCCCTTCAGTCCGGGTCCGGCATAGATGTCAGCCAGAAAGACGGTTGCGGTCTTGCTTTCCGGATTGGTTCTGTCGACAATAGCCGGGGGAATCGGCGTTTTTTGTAACGGAACCGGCTCTAAAATCGCGTAGCCGGGCTGCTCGTACAGAAGAACGAAGTTGTCGAAAACGTCAACCAGATAGACGCCCCATTTTGACGTCGGGGACGGTCTGCAGGCGACGATAACGTATTTATCCGACAGGGGCGACGGGTGCAGGAACTTGGGCCACGACCCGCCCGTCAAGCCGTCTTTGAGAATCGCTTCGACCTTTTTCCCTCTCTGACCGATTTTCTGAACCGCGCCGTCCGCCTCGAAATCGCTCATTGACGTATCGAACAGAACCAGCTCCCCGGCGCGGGCGACGTCGTGATGGCCAACGACAACCGCATAGAATCGGCTGGCGGCGCCCGGCGTCGGCTTGGCGTTGAACATGCAGTTGGGCCAGTACGAGTTGCTCCCGTAATAGCTGACCTGGTTTGTCCCGTCCGGGTTCATGGTAAACAGAAGCCGATAAAACGCGTGCGGCGTGTCGGTGTATTCCCAGCGCAGATACATGATTCGCCCGTTGGGCATGACAGTCGGGTTCCAGTTGTGTTCCTGATCGAACGTCAGCTGGCGAACGCGTCCATCTGGGTAACGAACATACGTATTTGTAACATGGGAATCTCCGCGAACGCACGGAACGCCCACCATCGGCGCGGTTGACGTGAAAATGATTCTCCCGTCGGGAAGATAACAGGCGTCGTAATTGTCGACGTCGGCATGGTTAATCGTCTGGATTTTACGCGCTTCGGCGGTTCCCTGCCCAGACAGCGCGTCGTCTGTCAACGGAATTTCAAACAACTGCCAACGGCCGTTCCCGCCGTCCTTTTGCAAGTCCGGCTTGGAAAACATCAAGCGGTCAGCGTTGAAATGCAAGTCCAGCTCGCCCACGTACTCATTGCTTTGCGGACGATAAATCGTTTTAACGTCTTCCGGCTTTGGCACGGCTTGCGGGGATAGAGGAATGGAGACGACGTCGTTGTCGTACCCGGTGTGACGGAGGCTGGAATTGCTCGCCCAGTTGGACGGCAGCCCCAAATTCCCCGCGGTGCGTCGAATCGCCAGAATTGACTTGACGTTTTTCAGCAGCGGGTTTTCCAGCAGCGCCTGACGTTTCAGCGCGTCCAAGCGGTCAAACAGAATGTCCGGCGCGACGGTTGCAGAATCCTTTTCCAGTTCCGACAACTGGTCAAGATATTTCTGACCGTTGACGTAATCTTGAGGGAACGATTCCATCAAGTCGTTAATCGCCAATTTGAGCGATTCGACTTCATGTTCAAAGTCGCGTTCCATAGCCGAGATTTGACGCTCGTTTAACGTCTCGTTGGGATCGTACGGCGTCAGTTCCACCCACGCCGACGGCGTTTGGAGATAGTTCAAAACGTTGGACGTGAACTGAACGAGGTTATTGTAATAGACGTTGTTTTTATCGGTGTAACACGTTAGACGCCAGCCGGATGTAACAATTCGACCCTTGCCCAAGGCGTATTCCCAAATCGGCTTTTCGTCGCCAAAGGCAGACGCCGCTAACAGCGTCCCGCCCCGGGGCTGAATCGCGTGAAAGTCCGAAAAAGCAGAATAGCCGCCGTCGGAAAAATAGATCGCCGCCCGATTCTGTCCCTGCTCGTTCCCGCGCTTCAACCCGCGAAACAGCGGGGACTGCGCTCCGTTTTTCAGCAGCAGCGGAATCGCCGCGCCCGGGTTCCGGTCGTGGTTTCCCGCCAGTTGTCGCGGCGCAACGGTTTCCAGCCCCAGCTGATTCAGCGCCCGCCACGACGCTCCGGTCAGAAACAGCCCGCCGCCCTGTTCGACAAACGCTTTGATCTTGGCAGCGTCTGCGTCAGAGACAGCGTACTTCTCGGAATCGCCCAGATGAATCCATAAAACGGACGCCTCCGACAGACTGTCTGCCGTAACTTCCTGGAAATCCGGGAACAGCGTTTTCCCCAACGCCAGAGCGGCTTCGTACTCTGCGCCCGTTACAGACGTTTTGAGAATCGCCGGGCTTTTCGCCCAGACGTCAACCGAAATCAGGACGCTGACAACAACAGCAAACAACAGGAACGTTCTTTTCATGGCGGTATCGGAAAGATAAACTTTCAGGGAATATTTATTAAAATCTATTTTATTATAAGATAATAAAAAGCAAAAAACAATAGGGACGTCGAAGCGCCGTACCCAGGTGAACGAACTAGGGTTGCGAAGAAAGATAAAGATGAGACAGGCGCTCCAAGTCCTTTCAGGTCGTTATTCTTTAGCTATCTTTTCTATTTTGTCAACCAAACGCTGTCTCTCCGCGGTAAAATTCCTAAAACTGCTCTGGTATCGCAAGGCGTTTTGATATATAATGCGTATTGGTATAATATATAGTGGCGAGGTGTCGGATTGCGTTTTGTTCCCAGTTTCCTCAATGAACCGTTGCGCGGTTTTACCGGGGGCTAACACGCCCCGGCTCGCCTAACACCCTTTCCCCCTTTATCCATAACCATGGCTTTGACATATATAACAGCTGGAGAATCGCACGGAAAAGGCATCCTGGCTTTGCTGGACGGCTTTCCCGCCGGGCTGGAAATTGATACAGATAAAATCGACTCGCTGCTTCGTCTTCGTCAGGGCGGATACGGTCGCGGCGGACGTCAGCAAATTGAAACCGATTCCGTCGACGTTCTGACCGGCGTAAAAGTCAACCGGACGCTGGGAAGCCCCGTCGCCCTTTGGGTGAAAAATCGAGACTATAAACTCCCGCAAATGCCGGAACTGGAACGTCCGCGCCCGGGACACGGCGACCTGTCCGGATCTCGCAAATATCAAGATGGAATCCGCGCCATTCTGGAACGCTCCAGCGCTCGAGAGACAGCGGCGAAAGTCGCGGCGGGCGCGTTGGCGGAACAGCTTTTGGAGAGCTGCGCCGGAATTCGCGTTCTGGCTTACGTCGTCCGAATTGGGGAAGCGGAACTGTCGCCTGACGCTGCCCTGCTCTCCGATTTTGACGCTGCGATTGAAAAGCGAAACGCCAGTCCGGTGTATTCGCTGTCTTCGCCCATGGCAGATAAAAACGCCTGCAATTTAATTGACAAAACCCGAGAAGCGGGCGACACAGTCGGCGGAATCATCGAAATTCGCGCAACCGGGCTTCCGTTTGGATTGGGAACGCACGCTCAATGGACGGATAAGCTCGACGGACGTCTGGCGCAAGCCGTCATGGCGGTACAAGCAATCAAGGGCGTCGAAATCGGATTGGGATTTCAGGCGGGATTCGTCCCCGGCTCGCAGGCGCACGACGCTATCGGCTTCGACCCGGAACTGGTCGATACAAAATGCCTGGGATTCGTTCGCCCGACCAATCGCGCTGGCGGTTTGGAAGCCGGCATGACAAACTCGCAGGACATTGTCGTCCGCGCCGCGATGAAGCCGATTCCGACCATGCTCAAACCGATGGCGTCCGTCAACCTGACAACCAAGCAGCCCGACGAAGCGACTTACGAACGCTCCGACGTCTGCGCCGTTCCCGCCGCCGCGATTGTTTTGGAATCGGTTGTCGCCATGACGCTTGCCTCAGCGCTGACGGAAAAGTTCGGCTGTGACAACGTCGAGGAAATTCGGCAGAGAATCAATTTGTTCAATCAATTAGCAAAAGAATAGGCAGTAGGCAGTAGATATTACTCGCAACTCACAACTCGTTACTCGCAACCAACATGAGATTACGCGATAAAATCCGACGACGCATAGCCCGTACCGTTTTGGCGGTTTTCGGCTGGATTCCTCTTGTCGCGTTGATCTTTATAGCGTTTTTTATTCGCAGTAAAACGTACGTGGAATGGTCGGAATCGACGATAGCCAACGCGCTGGAAATGCAGGTCAATTTCGAGTCGTTTGAATGTCCGCGGTGGGACACGTCCCGGTTTGAACGCGTAACGCTGAGCGACCCGGAAACGGGCGAGCCGGTTTTGAAATGCGCCTTGCTGGAAGTAGAGCATCAGCATACCAAAACGCCCATTCCGCTGTTGAGAATACGTCTTAAAGACTGCAAGATTTACATGGACAACTCGGTTTCCCTGTGGTCTTTCGTCCATCGGTCGTTCGCGCACCGCCGGTTGTGGAAAAACATGCAGGTGGAATTCTCGGCGGTCAACGCGTCCTTTAACTCCTGTAACAGCCAGAGGATTCGGTTCATATCAGGAACGCTCAAAGACGTCGACGCCGGCGCGGAAGGCGTGTTCGCCATCTATCTTGAAGATCGAATGGAAGCGGGGAAAACAGGGGAATCGAACGACCCGGTTCGTCTGAAAATCGCCCGATTGACAAACGCGTCGCCTGTTACAACGACAATCGCTCTCGACGCGTCCAAACGCCCGATTGCTTCTGGAATGATTTCGCACTGGTACGCGCCTTTAAAGCGTCTGAGCGGTAATTCCAGCTTTACGGGAACCGTCGTTGCCGCCAACGCCGGAGCTGGCTGGGACGGAACCGTTACAGGAGAATTTGACAACGTCGATTTAAGTCAGATGTTTATCAAAGCCGGCAGAGCGCAGCTTGTCGCCAAAGCCAAAATTTCAATCGACAAGGGCGAGTTTATCGACCAGCGCCTGGTAAGCGCTCGCGGACGGGTGGACGCCCAAAATGGCGTTATCGACCGCGGACTGCTCGATACGCTTGTAACGCAGCTTCGCCTTAGCGGAAGCGGCATGTTCAATCCCTATTCAGACGCCACTCAATTCAGACAGATCGCTTTCGGGTTCGACATTCAAAACGAAATGATTTCTTTTACCGGAAAATGCAGTTCATGTCCGCCCGGCACGATTCTTAACAGCCAATGGTCGCTGGTTCGAGAACCGCTCAACCCGTCCGATAAATCCCCTCTCGCCGTCGCGATGAAAACATTTTCCTACGCCGACAGCCAACATTATATCCAAATCGCTCAGCCGGATGCGAATTCTACAAGATAACAGCGTCTGTAGAAAGACAACGTCCAACATTCAATCAACAACCAACGTTTACGGGGGGCGGGTATTACCCGCCAACAAACAACCTTTAATTTTTCGCGGACAGTGTCCGCTCCCCAGAAAGTCCACCAAAATGAAAAGAATCCTGTTTTCCCTGTTTGTTGCCGTTATCGCCTTTAGCGCCAGCGCCGTTTTAGCGCAATACCCTCAAATTAACGCCCCGGCGGACAGACCGATCGTCTGGTTTGTTCACGGCATGGTTACCGTTCAGGACAAGTTTGAAAAAGAGCTTGCTGAGCTTCGGGAAATCTATCCGAACGCAGAATCGGTCGAACTGAAAAAATGGAACTCGCCCAAGCTGAACCTGGTGCAGATGGGTCCCGCCTGGAGCATTTCGCTGGAAAATGCGAAACAATACGCTCCCGTTCTGGCAGACGAGATTATTCGCCTGCCCGCCCATCGACGCGACAGATTGATTCTGGTTGGACATTCGCTCGGAGGCAGAATCGTCGTCAACGCGGCGGCGATCTGTCAGCAAAGAAACGTTACCGTCAGAAAAATCATCCTTGCGGGATCAGCGATCAATAACGACGACCCCAACATTCCCGCGACTCTTGCCGTCTCTCAGGAACCGGTTGTCAACCTTGTTAACGTCAACGACGCGATGCTGGCGGTTTACAAAGTCGGCGGGGAATTCGCGCCTGCCTTGGGAACCGGGTACTTGTACCCCGTCGACCCGACTCGTTTTATAGAACTGACCATGGACGGCACTGTCAATCACTTTGGCTTTGAGTATCTGGCAAGCTATAAAAACCGGATCAAGTCAGGGAACTTTGCTAACAAATACATTGTCGTTCCACAGGATTTCAGCAACGTCGACTTCCCGACGATGGGCGGAACAGTAGCGTGGGACGCATTGGACTCATGCTCAGGCTGGATTCTGCAGCACAATCAGGTAACAGGGCATTGCCGGATTATCGACCCGGATGGAATCCGAAAAGCCTGGGGACGAATGGGAAAGATGCAAATCGCCTTTGAGAAGGTCAAACAACAGCTTGCGCTAAGACAGCCCAATCAATTTAACGCCAAGACCGCAAAAGACATTGTTGTCATTCAAGACTTCTACAACTGGGACAGATCAACCGCCGGCGGAGAAGTCTGGTGGGACAACATCGACCAGTTCCGCGGCTGGAAACTGCAGCAGCACAAGCTCACCGGACATTGCCGAATTCTGGACGAATCCGACGTCCGCCGCGCCTGGGGAACGGAATCCAACATGCAGAAATCCTTCGACGACGTCAAGAGGCAGTTGGGCAGATAGGGAATAGGGAGTAGGGAATAGGGAGGAGTAAGCGTCACGCTTGCGCAACTCCTCACTCCTCATTCCTAACTCCTAACTAATCACATCAGCCCCATGGCGCGCATGAGCAGCTGCAAGTCAATCCAGGCGTCTTTTTTCGCCGGCGGATTTCTCAGCAGATACGACGGGTGATACGTACAAACGACTTTGTATCCCTGCCAGTTGTGAATCGTTCCCCGCAGTTTACCGATAGACGTGTCGGTTTGTAACAGATTCTTTGCAGCAACCGCGCCCAGACAGCAAATAAACTCCGGGTTGACGATCTTAATCTGCGCTTCCATAAACGGACGGCAAAACGCCGCTTCTTCCGGCAGCGGGTTGCGGTTCTGCGGCGGACGACACCGTAAAACGTTGCAGATATAAACTTCGTCACGAGATATCTTCATGCCCTTTTCTATCATGTCGGTCAGAAGGCGTCCAGACCGTCCGACAAAGGGAATCCCCTGAGCGTCTTCGTCTGCGCCCGGCGCTTCTCCCAAAAACAAAAGCCGCGCCCGCGGGTTGCCGACTCCAAAAACCGTTTGCGTTCGCGTTTCTGGCAACACCTTGCAAAGACGGCATTGAGCCACCCGTTTCTGTAACATTGCCAGGGCTTCTACCGGGTCGGACGATTCAATCAAATTATTATCAGTCATGTTAAATGAGCTTGACGCGTTTGTTGGGTTAGGAGTAGTTATGAGCGAGGGTTGAGTTGTTTTCGGAACGGGTTCTGTTACAAGCGGAACCTGCGTTTCGACGTTTTGGATTATCTCCGTCGCGGGCGACGGAGTCTCTGCGCCCTGCTCTGCTTGTCCTAAGTTCGCTTCCATACTCGGCGAGTACTTCGGCGCCTGGTCAAGTCCAGCCTGACGCCACGAGTTGAGCGCCTGAGCTATCGCGCGATTGGGATTATCGGAGTCTGTCATTACAAAGCCTTAAAATTCGGTTGATCGCCGTAGTCTTTATTAACGGAATTCTCAACTTCCATTTTATGGAGTTTATGATCTTTGTTCCACGGAGCTTCGATAACGTCCAGGAGCGAATTGAGAATTTCCTGCGAACTCTTGTCCTGTTCCGAATCCAGCAAATCGTACTGCTTCGTCAGTTGCGGCGTGGTAAGCAGCAGTCCAAACTGGCTGACGGAATACTCAAACGCCTTGACAGCCGCCTTGCGATTGTCGATCGAATTGACGTTGTTGGATGCGTAGTCGATAATTCGCGTCTGGGCGTCCAAAGTTGGAATATTCTGTAACAGTTTCAGCGACCCCTCCACCGTCAGGTTCTGCGCCAACTGATATTGTGCAGCTTCCGCTAACGGCTTCAAATCGTACATCTTTCGTAAGACGTCGGATTCAGAGCTGCGCGCGACGTCGTGCCGGGCGGGGGTCTGCTTGGACTCGTCTGCTTTCTTATCAGTAACAAGAGCGACTTTCGCGTCGCCGTAACACAGTTCCGCCAAGTCAGCCCCGTATTGAGCCGCCTTATCGGCAAACTCTATCGTCTGTTCCGGAGACGGCATTGGATACGGCTTAAGCGCGTCCAGCATAGCCATGACTCTGTCCATATCCGCAGCGCTCGACGGCGTCGGCGTCCATACGCACAGCGGACGTTCGTTCACGACTTTCTTCGCTTCCTCAAACCGATTGGAATTGGCGGTAATCGCAACCGGGACGTCCGCCGCGACGGGAATCTCCCGAATCTTTTCCAGGAAAACAGCCGGCGGGACGGAATACAAGTCTATGGAATAAAAGACTGCGTAAATCTCCGGCTCGTACTGAAGAATTCCCAGCGCCTGTTTGCCGGTTGTAGCAATAATCGGCTCGAACCCGTCCGACAGGAATCCGCCAACGGTCAAGGCGTCTACCGACTTGGGCGCGACAATCAAAACCTTCTTTCTGCCCTCGCCGAGCATGAACCAGGACAGCGCTTTGGGCAGTTCCGAAGACCCTAAATACGGGGTCTGCGGGTTGATTGCCATAATCGCCTCGCAAGCCGCCCAGCGAACTTTTGGATACGGAGAATTGAGCGCGCGAACAAGCGGAGAGAACACGTCGCCGTGTGACGCAAGCGCCTCTGCCGACTTGAGCTGTCCAAGAGCCTGACAGGCGCTAACCGCCGTCGACGCGTACTTGAACTGAAGCGCAAAGTCCAGCAGAGAATTAATCTTGACGATATTCTCCGACGTTTTGTCTGCTGTAATCGAATCCAGCGAAACGCTGGTCATCATCTCTCGAGCAATATCCGGATACGCAGCCAGAAATTCTGCTTCTGCCGTCCAGTACATTCTTTCAACGGTTTTGTTCTCCGGCAAGAGAGAATGAGCGCCGCGCGCCAATCGAACAGCCCGCAGCAGCTGACCCAGTCGAACTGGATATAGCGTATGAACCGGCTTGCCCTTTTCGTCGTTCCAGCTCCAGACGTCCGCCTGACCGTCAATGCAGTTTTCCGGGAACGCTTCGCCCGCCAGAGCCTGTTTAGCGCCCTGAACGAGCATCGTTGCCGCAGCATTGGCGTTGTACATTGTTGCCCCGCGTTTTTTCAATGCCGCAAGCGCCGCCTTTTTAACGGATGGAGCGCACTGGTCGCCAGTAAACCCGTAAAGAAAATACGAAACGTCAGAGTCTTTGCGAGCGCCCAAAATTGTTACACATTGACCAACGAACTCGGGCTCTCCCGCGTCCAAAGCCGCAATTAACGGACCGCGAGCAGAGCCGTCCAACGCCGCCAGAGCAGTCGCCGCCTTTTTCTTAACGTCTTTGGAAGCGCCTTCTTTATGCATCGCTTCCAGCAAAGCCGCAGCAGCGGTGTCAGCCGTTCGGTTAAGAATGGAGAACGATTCTCGGGACTTGTCGGATTTCCATTCCGCGGCGAGGAACTCCTTGACCGCGTTGGCAACAGCCTCTTCACTGTGATAGCGATTGTTCAACGCCTCTCGGATTTTATCCGCCAGAACGCTTCCCGACGGTTGAAGGTCAGGCGATTCTTCCAGTTCGTCCATGTAATTTGGCAGAATTCGAGTTGCCATTTCATGCAAACGAATCAAGTCATCTTCCTTCGGGTTGAATTGCAGAACCTTGGCGAACCTCGTCTGCGCCAAATCGTTGCGCCACAGTTTGCTGAACAGAAGCGCGTTTTCCATGAACTCGTCCATGTTCTGCGGTTTCATCGCCTGAAGCGACTCAATCGCCGCCGCCTGAGCCGCCGACGCACCGGCTGAAAGTTCTTGCTGCGCCTGAGCCGAACAGCTCAAACCGCAAACCAAAATAAGCGCCAAAATCAATGTGATTATCCGTTTCATAGGGGGCATCCTTATATAATTATTTCGTAATACCGTCTTGCCCGCTTTCGCCGATTTGACAAAAACGGAAGTCAGAGCAAAGAATTGCATCATAGATAGAACCTTCCAGCAACCCGCTACTCTCAACTAATATATTATTATACCCGATTTTTTAACAATAGACGAGGACATAGGTCAAAATTCGTGGAAGAATCCCCGCTTTCTGTATCGATAATAACGTCAAACAGAAACGGTTATTCAAAATACGCAGTATATATAATCTGTAAGCAGGAAACAACGCTCTACTCTGAGCCGCGCTTTGCGTAACTACTCACTCCTCGCCCCTAACTCCTAACTCCCTTTCCCCTCTCCCCTTGAAAAACCTGTATACTGTATATAATAATAACTGTTATCCTGGAAAGTATGAACATATCAGTGATAATTGGTTAATCAAGTTGCGAGAAACGCAAGCGTCTCACAAAACTCTCTCGCAACTCGCTACTCGCAACTCGCAACTAAAGTTCGCGTTGCCGGATGCATCCCTTTAAAAAGCAGGTTTTATCATGACAGTTAATATGACGCGAGTTCACAAAAACGTTCATCCAGACGAAGCGACGTTAAAGTATTTGACCGAAGCCGCCAATCGGCTCGTTCAGACGCGCCGCTATCAGATGGGATACCCGTTCGATCAGGAAACGAATCTGGAAGGATTCTATAAATGGCTTATCGAAACCGGGTTGTGCAACACAACGTTGATCAGCGTCGGAAGCCCGTATAAAGAGGCGTGGGACATGCTCGACGTCGACGAGTTCGAACGCGCCATTGTCGATTTCTACGCCAAGGCGTTTGGGTTCCCCGCCGATTCCTGGTGGGGGTTCATTTCCAACGGCGGGACGGACGGCAACATGCACGGCCTGTATTTCGGACGAAAGTATCTGGCGTCGAAATCCGACTTGCCTCCGATTCTGTACGTTTCCGCCGAGGCGCACTACTCGGTTCAAAAATTGGGAGACGTCCTCAACATGGAAACCCGCGTTATTAAAGCTCTGCCCGGCGGACAGATGGATGCGTCCGACCTGCGCCGTCAGCTTGACCCGTCCCGCCCTGCTCTGATTGGAATCGCTATCGGCGGCACGTTCAAAGGCGCGATCGACAACCAGGACGAAATCGACGCGGTTCTCAAAGACGTCAACCCGCCGGCGTACTATCGACATTTGGACGTCGCCCTTTTCGGCGGATACCTGCCGTGGCTCAACGACCCGGAAGCAAACGCTGTTCTCAATCAGGCGAAAAAGGGATTCGACTCCCTCGCCGTTTCCGGTCACAAATTTTTGGCGATGAACGAGCCGTGCGGCGTGTTCGTTTGCAAAAAAGAAATCCTCGATACGCTCCACAATGTAACAGTCCCGTATCTCGACTGCGTCATTCCGACAATCAGCTGTTCCCGCAGCGGGTTCGACGTTCTCAAGCTCTACTGGCGAATTACCACCTCCGGCGCCGACGGGTTCCGGGAAGAGGCAGAACATTCTCTCGCCATGACCGCCAAGCTGGTCGAGGCCCTTAAAAAGCGTGACGTTCAACCGTTTGTCAACCGATGGTCAAACACGGTTCTGTTCAAACGTCCTGCGGCGGAAATGATTCACAAGTACTGCATGGCGTGTCAGGGAGATTTGTCACATGTTGTCGTGATGCAGTATTTCGACGAACCGTTGATCGAACAGCTTGCCGACGACATCGCAAAGTAGTTAGGAGTTAGGAATGAGGAGTGAGGAGCGGCGCAAAGAGCTGCTCCGTTTCCCTATGCACTATGCACTACGCACTAAGTACTTATA
Organism: Thermoguttaceae bacterium; assembly: GCA_017407125.1. GTDB lineage: Bacteria > Planctomycetota > Planctomycetia > Pirellulales > Thermoguttaceae > RUG11551. Next base: position 69,493 of record JAFQXE010000044.1, on the reverse strand, counting down.
AATCAACGATTTCCCCATTCTGCTCCAACTGGGTTATCCTGTTTATCCGATACAAGCGGAATATTTTTCTAAAATTTTTTAAAAATCTTTCAAAAAATTCTTGACTTTGAACGAAAAATAGATTATACTAGATGTGTCAGTCGAGAAAAGAGGTTTGGGACTGATAAGTCATGAGCTTCTTTTTTAGCGGACAACAAAAGTTTTTCGTTTTTTCAAAAAATTTTTCAAAACATCGCGAACCATCTTTCAGATTGTTGCGTATCAATAACAGAAGTTGAGCGGATACTCAATAAAGTCTTTGAGCTATGACGGTTCTCAGGCTTGATAATGCAGCGCTCTGGAACTTGTCGAATTCGTTCAATTTTGATGGTTTGAATAATATTCCTTGTCATTTCAACTCCTTTCGCGTTAATACCCAGCGGCGGTTCCGCTGGAACTTTTCCCGACCGTTTTGGTCACAGTCAGCGTTAAGCGTTTAATCCGTAGTTCAACGCGTCTTTCGGACAGACGCACTTGGGCGCTATGTAACGCTTTCGCAAAACTTTCCTCCTTTTCATTTGGTTTTATCATTTCAGTTAACCTTTAACAATTACAGGAGACAAAGTAAAAGATCGGCTTGTTATTTTTATCCGAACGCAGAGGCTTACTATGAGGTACATCATTAAAGATCCGTTGTTCGGGACGGCAGATTAGGCAACACAGCGCATTTAACTCTTACTGACTTCGAGGTCCCTCGAAGACCTTTAAAAGTTTATCGAGTAGCGATTGCGCCTGTAACATGTTTGACATTTTTTGGAGAATTCGATCAAGGTGTCCTGGCCCTTCAGAAAGGCAGGAATGGTTCTTCCGGAAAAGTCAAAAATAGTTGCAAAACATTTATCATTCAAGGCGAAAAATCGGTATCCCCATAAACTTGAAAACCCGTTAATTGCCTTAATCGAAACCGTCCCTTAGATATGTTTTCCTTCACTTTTTGTAAACGCGTGTTTTTTACAGCGTCCTTGAAAGGAGGACTTTTAAGTGTTTAAACCTTACTGTTACAACGCAAGGTTTGAAAGTCAGAGTTTCCGAAATTTATAAAGCTTGAGCAGCGCGGCATCCGCTTCAGTGCGGTATAACTTGCCCCCTCATCAATTTTCAACACATGGGAAACTGAACTTTCGAGCCTTGCGTTTTTTTATTTCTTGTACGCGGTTTCTCTTGCAGCGCATTGTTTTTATTTTACTCTGACAGTCCGTTCACGGATTCTACGGATTAAACGGATTTACACCGATTGGTTTCTCGATATTCTTATAACAATTTTCTTACTAAAGTTTTTTGGAAAGGGGAGTTTGAGGGGAAGAACCTTTTTTTTCAAAAAAGGGCGGCGAGGCGCCGCTCCCAATCCGCGCTACCGCGCGAGACGTCTTATAACCGCTCCCGTTGGTCGCTTTGATTATTAATAATTCTATGTTATTCTTCCTTGCTAAAGTTTTTTGGAAAGGGGAGTTTGAGGGGAAGAACCTTTTTTTCAAAAAAGGTTTTCCCCTCATAAACTTGAAAAAACTTCCCTAAAAGGGAGCCAGCTTGCTGGCGACCGAAAGTTTTTTCAAGTTGGGCGGCGAAGCGCCGCTCCATTACAACTCCTCACTCCTAATTCCTAATTCCTAACTCAATAATCTTTTTTTAAAAACTCTAAAAAAAAGTTCCTCCTCGCTTGCATTTTCATTTTGATTCTGTTAGAATTATCTCCATAAGATTACGTATATTAACTCAACAATTCACCTATAACAAGAAGGAGATTTTTATGAAACGTCGCGATTTCTTTGCCGCGTCCGTTGCCGCCGTTGCCGCGGCGTCGGCGTCTTCCATCGTCAAGGCTGACTGCACCACCGACGAATGGGACGGCAAAAGCCCGAACCAGTCCAGCAAAGCCAAGCTTCGCATTTCCAGCCAGATTCACATCATCCCCGGCGACAAAGACGAGGACAAATTCGAAAGAATGAGAAAATGGGGCATTGAAGGCGTCGAGCTTTCCGGTTGGCATACCAACGACCCGGATTACTGGAAGAGGGTTATTACCGACAACGGCTTGACCCCGTCTGCAGTTTGCTGGGGATCTCACAACGGCGACCTCTGCTCCGACGTTGTCGAAAAGCGTCAGCAGGGCGTTGACGACCTCAAGAAGGCTCTCGAAGGGGCTGGAAAAATCGGCTGCACCGGCGTTATTTACGTCCCGGCGTTCAACGGACAGACGAAACTGACCAACCAGGAAATCCGCAAAGTCCTCATGGACACGTTCCCGGCTCTGGCGGAATTCGCAGCTGAATGCGGCACGAACATCATTCTCGAACCGCTCAACAGAGGCGAAGCGTACTTCCTGCGTCAGGTTGCCGACGGCGCGGCTATCGCTCGAGACGTCAACAACGGCAAAGGCATCGGCGTCATGGGAGACTTCTATCACATGTCCATTGAAGAAACCGACATGATGGGCGCGTTCATTTCCGCCGGTTCTTATCTGAAGCACGTTCACCTGGCAGGCGGAACGACCGACCCGCGCCGAACGATCCCCGGACAGAACAAGACCCGTTTCGTCGAAGGGTTCCGCGGCTTGAAGTACATCGGATACGACAAGTTCTGCTCGTTTGAATGCGGCGTCCGCGGCGACAAAGAAGTCGAAATCCCGAAAGCATGCGAATTCCTCCGCAGAGAATGGGAACTCGCGGTTATCTGAGATTAGTTGCGAGTTGCGAGTGGCGAGTTGCGAGACATCGCCACTCAGCGCTTTTACGTTCTGAAATCAAAGACTCTTTAACACATTAGTTCCAACGTGCTAGACCATGGGTTATTTATAGACATATCAGTCCCACACGGATACCACGGATGGGACGGATTCACACCGATTGTTTTTCATAATTCTCAGTATTTATTAAAAATCAAAGATTTCTTAAAAGCTAAGAATAATGAGTTTAGTTTAACCAATCGGTGAAAATCCGTTTAATCCGTCTAATCCGTGAACGGACTGACCCATGTTAACGCAGTTACTTCTCCAGCATCTGTTTGCAGATCTTGCTGCATTCCCAAAGCATTCTGGGCAGGTGGAAACAGCCTTTGAAGATGTTGCCTTTCTGCGTTGTGGAAATCGTGCCGTCGCGATGAAGGTATCCGTACCAGTCGCCGTATTCGCTGTCGGTGAAGTGCGAGAACGCCCAGTCGTGAACCTGTTTGTGCATGTCGGCGTACTTGTCGTCGCCGGTGAGCTGATACGCCAACAGCGTCGCGATAATCGTTTCGTTGTGGTTCCACCAGAATTTCATGTCGTGCCAGTACTCGACGGAGGGTTTGTCGAACACGTCGCGGAAATAGAGCATGCCGCCGTACTGTTTGTCCCAGCCGCGCTCCCACATCCAGTCGAGAATGTCGAGACCGGTTTGGATGTAGTCCTGACGGTTTCTCCGTTTCCCTTCGTCCATGATAAACCAGGCGCCTTCGATGGCGTGCCCTGGGTTGAGCGTTCGTCCTTCGCAGGAATCGACGATGTCGCCGTTGGGCGCGACGGATTCCATGACGCAGCGAATATCCGGCTTCATGAAGTACTTTTGAACCATCTCAATGCACTCGTCAATCTTCGCGTCGGCGCCTTCCAGCTGAATTGAATCGCGCAGCTGCTGAATGGTCGCAATGAGAATGGCATAGTAGCCCAGGGCGATCATGGGGCGGACGTCTGTAAACTTGGGCGGATACGGAACGTGGTTGGCGAAAATGTTGTAACATTTAAGAGCCAGTTCCTTCGCGCGATCGGAGCCGTCCGCCTTTGCCAGTTCCCCGAAGGAGATCGCCCCGAACGACTCGCTGAACGCGTAGCGGCGTTTGCGAATCGGGCGGCCGTCGCGGGTAAGCTGGAAGAACATTCTTCCGTCTTCGTCGAAGGCGTACTTCTCGACAAAGTTCAGCGTCTGCCGGCATTGATCCAGCCAGACGGGGTTCTTCGTTTCGCAGTTGTTGTACAGATGCCCCATCACCCAGGCGAAACGCCCTTGCTGCCAGACGCCCTTGTCGGTGTCGAACAGTTTGCCCTCCCGGTCGACGCAGGTCATAATCCCGCCCTGCTCGGCGTCGACGGCGTGGTTGAGCCAAAATGGAATGGAATCGTTAAACAGCGTATTGGTATAAAGCTGATACAGTTCGTTGATGTGGTCTTTTGTGTAGGTCATGGTTTAGGGAATAGGGAGTAGGGAATAGGGAGTGGTAAGTTGCGAGTTGCGAGTGGCGAGTTGCGAGAAAAATCAATCGCCGCTCCGTATCGCCGCTTACCACCGTTGAGCGCTTTGCGTAATTACTAATTACTAATCACTAATTACTAATTACTCAATCACTCCAAGCGCTTCGATTCGTGACAAAATGTCCTTCTTTCCTTCCGGGGAAATGGACTTGAGCGGGAGTCGGACGTCGCCCATGTCCAAGCCGTGAGCGGACATCATGACTTTGCCCGCAGCAACGCCGCCGTACTGAACGAGGATGTCAACGACCTGGCAGACTTTACGCATGGATTTCTGAACCGCGTCGAAGTCGCCGGCTTTCAAGTCGCGGACGATTTTCAGATACGTTGGAGCCATGTAGTTGTACGTGCTTCCGATTGCGGACTTTGCGCCGAGGACGACCGCGCCGGCAAAGAACTCGTCGACGCCAAAGGTGATGTCGTATTTCCCATCGACAGCCGCCAGACAGTTTTGGTACTCGTACAGGTCAACGCTGTTGAACTTGATTCCCGCCAGCTGGGGAAGACGTTTGTCGGCGCATTCGAGGAACTTGACCATCGACAGGTTGATTCCCGACATGCCGGTATGATAATAGTAGAACGGGAGGTCGGGAGCGGTCTTGAGAGCTTCGCAGCAATAGTCAACCAGCGTTTCGACATTGCCCGGCTTGAAGTAGTTGGCGGGGACGACGCTCAAGGCGTCACACCCGATCTTCTGGGCGTACGCCGCCAGATTCTGAACGTCCGTCAGAGCCAGCGCGCCGACGTGAGCGATAATCGTCAGTTTTCCCTTCGCGGCTTTCACCCATTCGTCCATGACGGCTTTGCGTTCGTCGACGGAACAGGAAATGCCCTCGCCGGTCGTTCCGCAAATATAGACGCCCATGACGCCCTGACGCTGAAGCAGTTCCGCCTGCTGACCGATAACGCTGTAATTGACGCTCCCGTCGGCGTTAAACGCCGTATGCGTCGCTGCAATAAGTCCCGATAATTTGTTCATATTGAAATCTCCTTGGTAAAAGTGTTTTTTCTGGAAAGTCCGCGCCTGCGGAGAAGCTGCTAGCTGCTAGCTCCTAGCTGCTAGCCTGGTTATTCCTGCTTCTTGCTATAACGCACGAATCAGGTTTATCAAGCTAATAGCTAGTAGCTAGGGGCTAGAAGCTATCTCACAACAACAGGTACGGAATCACAGGATAAGCTCTATTCATTTACAATCTTTAATCTACCTCTTTGGGCATGTATTTCATCGTCAAACCGTCCAGTTGTTCCATGGTCGGTTTGCCGGTAAAGAGGGAAACGACGTATCCGACGACAACGCACGCCAGCAGTCCAGCAACGCTGTAGAGCAGGAAGTGCGGTTTGACGGGTATGATATTCGTGTAAATCAAAACGATGTTGACAACGTACGACGCCGCCAATCCGGCAACCGCGCCTGCCCCGTTGATTCTCGGGATAAACAATCCCATGACGAACAAGCCCGCCAGGCCGCTGGTGAGAATCCCGATGACTTTTTGGAATTCCATAAACAGCGATTTGATGTCAATCGTAGCAATGAGCAACGCGAAGGCAATCGCCGCCGTGCCGGAAATGAACGACGCCCATTTGGCGACTTTGAACGCTGCGGCTTGATCGTTGCGAATGAACCGGCAGTAGAAGTCGGACACGAACGCCGTAGACGCGGAATTGAAGTTGGCGGACAGGGTCGACATAGCCGCGGCGAAAATGGCGGCAATCAACAGCCCGGAAACGCCTGTCGGCAGGCTCGAAACGATGTACGTGGGAAACACCGCGTCGTTTTGGTACAGCGACCAGTCAAACAAAGCGGCGTTGGATTTATAGTACGCATAAAGCGTCGTGCCGATAAAGTAGAACAGGGTCGAGCAAATCACCGACAGAATCCCGTTAAACCAGATCGAATGAGCCGCCGCCTTTTCGTCTTTGGTGGTCATGTACTTCTGAACAATCGTCTGATCGGACGTGTACGAGCTGAGGTTTGTTACAATCCCGCCGATGAACGTTACCCAAAAGACGGGTTCCACCCAGGACCAGCTGAAGTCAAACGGATGGAATTTATCGTTGGCAAGAGCCATCTGAATCACGCCTGACGCGCCGCCATCGGTTCCCATAATCAGCAAAGCGACGGCAATCAGCGCGCCGCCGACCAGCACAACCGCCTGAATGAACTCTGACCAGATAACCGCGCTCACGCCGCCGATGGTCGAGTAAATGACTGTTACAGTCCCCACCAGAATGATAGACGCGAACAGGTTCATGCCGATAATTACCGACAGCGCCAGCGCCGGCAGATAAACGACAATCGCTGACCGGACAACCATAAATATAATAAACGCCGCCGACGCGAAGACCCGGGAGAAAACGTTAAACCGCTTTTCCAGGTACTCGTAAGCGGACGTAATTTTCAGTCTCCGATAGAACGGCAAGTACAGATAGATGACAATCGGAACGAGAATGAAAATCGCAATCGTCATCGGGTACAGCCGCCAGGACGAGCTAAACGTCATGGCGGGCACGGTCATGAACGTAATCGACGACAGCATCGCAGCAAAAATCGCAACGCCGTTGACCCACCACGGAATTCGACCGCCGCCTTTGCAGTAGTCATCGATGCCCTTGTTCTTCCGCATGAAGAAGTACCCAAAGGGAAGCATCAAGCCCAGGTACGTCAAAAAGACAATCCAGTTCACCGTTCCAAACGAACGGTTAAGAGCCAGATTGAGAACCTGCAATCCCTTCCATCTTTGCGCCGGTTTGACTTCCCCGCCAACGATGAGAAGCTGATTGTTGAAGTTCATTACCGCCGCGCCGCAGACTGGCGTGGGAATTGTTACATTTCCTTTTTCAAAGAACGTTCCCTCTTCGATTACCGTATGGTAGACGAACATTCTCTTTTCCCAGTTGAACGACTCCGGCGTTCTGGCGTAATATTCCGTCATATAGGCGTCTTTCTCTTCCCCGGTAAGCGTATTGAGCTTTTCGCTGACTTCCGTCCAGACGTCCGCGTTGACGCCGCCGACAAGGAGAATCGACTGCGCGCCGACCACGACTGCCGTCGACCCGATTGAGCAAAAGCGTTCGCCCTTGTATTCCAAGTCTGCCAGACGCGTCCATTTGGATTTCAGCACGCCTGCGTCGTCGCGAATCGGCTGCATCTTCCAGACGTCGTAGAGCGGCTTTCCGTTCGCGCCTTCGGCTTTATCGTACCCGCCGAAAACAAACAGAGCTGTTACATCGTGATTGGAAACGCGAATCGCGCCCGCCGGCTGAGAGCGAACGACGCCATTTTGAACGTCGTCCGGAATGCCGTCCAGCTCAACCCATTTCTTGTTGTCCAGAGCAAACAGTTTCCCGCTGGCGAAGACGTAGGCAACCTTCCCAATCGCGCCGCCGCACCCCATTGAACACGGGGCGGGCAGATCCGGCATGGACGTCAGCTCGACAGAACTGGTTTGAGCGTTGTATTCCGCTTTCCAGACTTTTGTCGATTCCCCGTTTTCGTTCGCTCCGCCGCAAAGCAGCAAGTACGAATCGAACGCGACTGTAACGCCTTCTGCAATCGGTTCCGGAAGTCCATCGGGCGATTCCTTGCCGTCGACCAGAACTTTAACCGGCTTCGCTTTCCAAACGGTTTTACCGTCTGCCGATTCCTGAACGAGCTGGGAAACGGCTCGAGAATACTGTTTCTTCCCGCCGTCTGCAACGGGAGCGTCAAAATACGAGCCGCCCATAATCAAAGCGACCTTCTGAACGTCTCCGGGCGCGGCGTTCGCCTTGCCGACAACGCCATAGAACGGGCGCGCAACCGCTTCGGGAAGGACGCCTTGCTGAGTCGTCCATTGCAGAGCAGAGTTGTTCTCCTGCGCCTGCGCTGAAAAGGATGTAACAAATGCAATCGCGGTCAACGCCGCCGTAAAAATTAGTCGTCGAATGTTCATTGAGTCAGTTCTTTTTCAAAAGCGGAAAGGGTCGCATCGTCAAACAGGACGAAACGAATCAGGGTAATCGAGTCGTGTTTCTGGAGAAAGTCTCGAACGGCTTTCAGGGCGATCGGCGCGGCTTCGTCCAGCGGATAGCGATACGCTCCCGTTCCCAAAGACGGAAACGCGACGCTTGTACAATCGTTCCTGACCGCGACGATGAGCGAATTATAATACGCCTTATAGAGCAGTTCCGCGCAGACGGGATTAGACGAGTACCTGGGCGCGACCGCGTGAATAACGCATTTCGCCTTCAGCCGTCCCGCCGTCGACGCCACCGCGGAACCCGTCAGGCATCCCGCCGGATAGCGCCGGTCTGTATCCGCCATGATTTCCGGCCCGCCGGCAGCGTGAATCGCGCCGTCGACGCCTCCGCCGCCCATTAAATGCGAATTGGCTGCGTTGACAATCGCGTCAATTTCCTGCTTGACAATATCGCCCTTAACCGCCTCGACAGTAGTATTATTGATTTGAATCTGTTTCATAATACCCTTATTGTATCCGATAGAAAAGTCCGGGTCAAGTGGGAGGAACGAAATTTTTGGCGTTATTTTAGAAAGTCGATGTTAGAAAGAAGTTAGGAGTTAGGAGTGAGGAGGGAGGAGATGGCGGCGAGATGGCGCGTTAGCGTCGGGGAGTGCGGCGCCCTTAGGCGCCGCCTTGTCCAATGACCCGCTGACCAACTGCGATAAGCCCGGATCGCGGCAGTCCCCTGCCGCCGAAGAAAGCTTTTAACCACATAGAACACAAAGAACACAAAGAAATGGAAGGCGGTTGGCGAGCCGGGGTGCGTAAGCCCCCGGAATAATAACGTAGCGAACGGAATTACGCTTAGGCGAGCCACGGGTGTGAACCCGTGGGTGTGAGCGAAGCGAACGTAACGGCGAACAAAACGCCCGAAGCGTGCATACCAAAACGACGAAGCCGAAAACGCCCCCTGGATGGCGCCTGTCTCGGGCGCCTTTGCCGATACAAGAAAAATCTCTTTCGCAGCCAAAGCCCCTTCGTCCCGCTGGATCGCGGCTGTGTCAGCCGCATAATTTGTTTCTATTCTGCGAATTCAAAAAGGCATTTTTTCTTTGATGGCTTTCGTCAATCGTCATTCCATTCGCCCATATCTATAAGAGCGTCAATAGCGTCTTCATCTCCTTGCTCCGCAGCCTTGCGGAACCATTTTATCGCTTCTTTCTTGTCTTCAGAAACCCCTTCGCCGTTATTATAGGAAGCGCCCAGATTGTATTGCGCCGGTGCAAAACCTTGTTCTGCCGATTTACGGATCCATGTTACAGCTTCCATTCTATCTTGTTTAACGCCCTCGCCACTATAATACATACAACCCAGATGGTATTGCGCTTCAGCATACCCTTGTTCTGCCGCTTTGCGGAACCATTTAACCGCTTCTGTCATATCTTTATTAACGCCCCTGCAGTCGAAATAACACAATCCCAAATTGACTTGCGCCGGTGCGTATCCTTGTTCAGCAGCTTTGCGAATCCATTTTATCGCTTCATTCAAATCTTTGTTAACGCCATCGCCATTACCATAGCATGCACCCAGAAAATTTTGAGCCCTTGCATACTCTTGCTCCGCCGCTTTGCGGAACCATTTTACAGCTTCTACCATATCTATATCAACGCCGTTACCTTCAAAATAGCAAACGCCAAGACTATATTGAGCCTCTGCAAATCCTTGCTCCGCCGCCTTGCGGTACCATTTTACGGCTTCTGACATATTCTTATCAACACCATCGCCTTTCGAATAGTAAATACCAAGATTGAATTGAGCTTTTGCAATTCCTTGCTCAGCCGCCTGACGGTACCATTTCACAGCTTCTGACATATTCTTTTCAACACCGTTGCCTACAAAATAGCAAATGCCAAGATTGAATTGAGCCTCTGCAAATCCTTGCTCAGCCGCTTTGCGGTACCATTTTACGGCTTCTGACATATTCTTATCAACACCATCGCCTTTCGAATAGTAAATGCCAAGATTGAATTGAGCTTTTGCGTCTCCTTGTTCAGCCGCTTGGCGCCATTCATTTATCGTTTCAGCGTCTGGAACGTCCTCATTTGCCGATTCTGCTTTTTGGACAGTCTCGTCTTTCTTTTCATTTTTTGAAGAACATGACGTAAAAACAACAACGGATAACAACGCTATCGTTATAAAGCAGATTATAGACGTTAATGTCATGTTCATTGGAACTCCTATGATATTGGGGTATGGGAAAGATTTTTCTATGTCTATTGAAAAGTATAATAGAATTCCTTCGAAATGCAAGTGGGGTGAAAATATTTTCACGCAAAGTTCGCAAAGTAATGGAAGGCGGTAACGGAGCGAACATCGAGAGTTACGCTTTGGCGAGCCGCAGGTGTAAACCCGTGGGTGCGAGCGTTAGCGAACAGAATTACACTTTGCGTCAATCTTCGTTCCATTCGCCAAGTTCTTTAAGAACTTCAATAGCGTCTTCGTCTCCTTGCTCCGCCGCCTTGCGGAACCATTTTATCGCTTCTGATTTATCTTTAGAAATTCCATCGCCACTATAATATCTTATACCAAGTGTAAATTGTGCCATCGGAAGCCCTTGTTCCGCTGCTTTTTGCCACAATTTTACAGCTTCTGATTTATCATACATAACACCGATACCGTGATAATAACAAATAGCAAGATCGCATTGAGCATCAGCATTTCCTTGTTCCGCCGCCTTACGATACCATTTTACAGCCTCTTCCAAATCTTTTTCAACACCTTCGCCTTCATAATAGCAATCACCCAGGCAGTATTGAGCTTCAGCATTTCCTTGTTCTGCCGCTTTACGATACCATCTTACTGCTTCTGCGATGTCTTTGTCAACGCCTTTGCCTTTTTCATAGCAAATAGCCAGATTGTATTGAGCCTCTGCAAGTCCCAATTCAGCCGCTTTTTGCCAACAATCTATAGCTTTCAGCTTATTAACAGGAACGCCAATGCCGTCATGATAGTTACAACCTTGTTCAAAAAGCGATTCTGCTTTTTGGACAGTCTCGTCTTTCTTATCAGCATTTGGAGAGCACGACGTTAAAACGACAACAAAGAGCAACGTAATCGTTAGAGCGAAGATTTTGGAAAAACGTGTCATGTTCATTGGAACTCCTATGATATTAGGGCAAGGGAGAGATTTTTTCTATGTCTATTGAAAAGTATAATAGAATTCCTGAGAAATTCAAGCGAGGTGAAAATATTTTCACGAATTGAAAGACCGAAATTTTTCTTTTGCGGGCGATACGCCCGCGAACCAACGGGGCGGAGGGGCATTCCACGTTCTATAGATTTTTGGAGGCTTCCGCCGCAAGCGTTACGCCAATTCATTCTTTGCGTTCTTTGCGTTCTTTGCGGCTTAAATATCTTCGGCGGATTTTATCCGCGATCCAGTAAGATTTTCGGCTTCGTCGTTTGGTATGTACGCTTCCGAAGTTTCGGTTCGCCTTCGGCGAACTGCGTAATTCCGCTCCCGTTGGTCACTTCATTACCGCCTTTCATTCTTTGCGCTACGGCATCCCTATCAGTTTATGAATCTGAACGGAAAGACGGAAGCGAGGGTTCTGTTTGACGAAGGCGATCGCCTCGTCGAAATTGTATTCCCCGCTGCGGTCGATGGGCTGAATAAACGCAATAATCCCGTCTCGGTTAAAGAGCTGAATATAGTCAAGACGAGTTTCGTCAAAGAGGAGTTTGACTTCGTTAAATCGGGGCAGTTTATCCAGCGGGACGTCCTCTTTGGGCGACACGGTAACCCAATCAATCCAACTCGGGACGGCGCCCGTTCCGTTGGTTTCAATGGCAATAAACCGGCGGGAACTGGTATAGGGGAACAGATTTTCCTCATCAGATAATTGCAGCGTCGGTTCTCCGCCCGTTAAAACGACCATTGTCTTTAGACCGGCGCTCGCCTTTTCAACCGCTTGACGAATCTGCTCGGCGGTCATTTCGACGCCGGATTCGTGGTCAGTGTCACAGAACGGGCAGCGCCGGTTGCAGCCGGAAAATCGGACGAATACGGCAGGACGCCCGGCGTTTGCCCCCTCTCCCTGAATGGAATAGAAGATTTCGTTAATCTTGTACGTCTTTTTCATAAATTGCAATGCTGCCGTCCGTCTCTTCAACGACGGCTTTATAGCAGAACGGAACGGTGTCCACAATCCATTTTGCAATGTTCTCTGCGGTCGGATTGAAATCCAGAATATCGTTCAGATACGCATGGTTTAACTTGTTCTGAACCAGCTCTTTAATCTGGGTGAAGTCTATAACCATTCCGTTTTCGTTCAATTCCTTCGATCGGCAAAACACTTTAATCCGCCAGTTGTGCCCATGCAGCGTTGAGCAGTTGCTCGGATAATTCAGGTTTAGCTTGTGAGCGGCAGAAATATCAAACTGTTTAATTATCGTGTACATTATATTCTCTGGTAAAATTAGCTTCTAGCTTCTAGCCGCTAGCCGCTAGCTTGGTTATTCTTGTTTCTTGCGATTTTGCACGAATCAGGTTTATCAAGCTAATAGCTAGAGGCTAGCAGCTAGCAGCTTGCTATTTCTCGTAGCCAACGGGATCTACAACGCCGTTCGCCTCGAACGCTTTTCGACGGTCAATGCACGTACCGCATTCGCCGCATTGCTTTTCTCCGCCTTCGTAACAGCTCCACGTCAGCTCGTAGGGAACGTGCAGTTCCAGCCCTCGTTTTACAACCTGCGCTTTATGCATGTTGATCAACGGGCTTTCAATAAAAATCTTTTTATACGTGCCGATATTGATTGCCGAGTTCATGGCGCTGACAAAATCCTGCGTACAGTCCGCATAGACGTTGCCGACGGCGTCGTCCGCGTGCCCGCCAAAGAAAATCGCAATCTGTTCTTTGGGAAACAGACCGTCCGCGTACGCCGCCGCAATTGACAGCAGCAGCCCGTTTCGGAACGGGACGTACGTGTTAATTCTTTCGCTGCCGATTTCCTGAATCTGCTGAGCGTAGCTTTCGTGAACGATTTTTTCTGTCGAATGTTCCAGCAGGGAACAGTTGCTAAACTCAAAAATACTGCTGATGTTTAGTTCATAATGCGGAACGCCGTAATACCGGGCGACTTTATTGGCGCATTCCAGTTCCTTAAAATGTTTCTGACCGTAAAACAGGGACGCTGTTACAACGTTTTCTTTCCCGTATTTTTCTACGGCGATGCCTAAACAGGTTGTCGAGTCCAGGCCGCCGCTACTTAATACAAGAGCTTTCATTCCCGTTCCCCTCCCTTACATATCAAACCGGATTGTTCTGTCTGAAGCGGATTTCAGAACGTCCAGCTTTCTTTGGTAACAAAGTTCCTGATAGCCAAAATCCGGATTAGCCCAATTGACAAACGGAAAGATGGAAATGCCCCCTCGGGGCGCGAAAATGCCTCTGACTTCGATGTATTTCGGATTCATCAATTTGATTAAATCCTTCATAATGACGTTCATGCAGTCTTCGTGAAAATCGCCGTGATTTCTAAAGCTGAACAGGTACAGTTTTAACGACTTGCTTTCGACCATCTGTACGTTGGGAATATAGCTGATGACGACCTTCGCCAGGTCCGGCTGACCGGTAATCGGACACAGCGACGTGAACTCGTAGGCGTCTAACGTTACAATATAGTCGTTGTCGGGATGTTTGTTTACAAAACATTCCAAAACGTCTGGATTGTAGTCATAATCGTACTTTGTATTATGATTCCCCAGCTTCGTCAGTCCTGCCGTCTCTTTTTTCGTTCTGCTCATTTGAAATCACTCTTGCTGGTCTTGACTCTCTTGCTCATCCGCGCCGTCGTCCGCATCCGACTCCGATTCCTCATCCGAATCGTCAAAGTCAAACTTCTGCTGACCTGTTCCGTTGGACGCTCTGTGAATAAACTGCATGGCGTCCTGTTCGACAATCAGAACGTTGTCGCCCAAGTCCATTTCGGTTGGGGACTGCTGCGGCTGTTCGATCGGTCTGCCGTTTTCGTCCAGTTCGACGTCCGCCATGGAGGTCTTGCTTTTCGCCAGTTCGATGAGCTTTTTGTGAAGCTCGTCTTTATTGACGCCGGAAATGGCGCTGGTTGCCGTCGCGATTTCGCCCAGATAGCGGATGAACTGCTGGCGTCGGTCGGCTTCCTGTTTGACTTTCATTCGTCGGCGCAGGTACATGCCCAGCTTGCGCCCGACGGTCTGTAACGCCAATCGGAGTTCCTTTTGAATTTCCGGATAGAGGGCAATCGCCTCTTTCGATTCCGACGTAAAGGGAACCCAAACGCTGGCAAGATGAACCATGATGCTTACCGGGCCGGAGGGCAGCGCGCCGCGGGACTGGCTAAGCCCGTAGGAGCGCCAGTTCATGGATTTAATCGTTTGTGTAATCGCGCAAGCCCCTTCCTGGAACTGTAACGGGACGCGGTTGGCGTACCGCATGACGTTCATCGTCTGTCCTTCCGACAGGTTGAGGTTGTGCATGGCGTCAAAGAGCTGGTTGATTTCCCGTTCCGACAGTCCCTTGGGCGACTTTCGCGTTCCGATTTTCGCCTTGGCGAGAATCTTGTCCGCGCCGTCTGCGCCCAAACCGTAGAAAGTCATCATGAGAAACTGACGCAGCGTTCGCGTATCGGTTTCGTCCAGCAGTTCCAACAGTAAATCTTTGCTGACCTGCTGCGTTGCCGTCGTCGAACCGTAAACCAGACCGACTTCCAGCTGAAACGGGTTGCCGCGATAGACGGCTGGCGGCCGCGTTGCTGCGGTGTAGAATTCGCCCGGCATAACGGTGTGCATGCCTTTAATGAGCAGCTCTTCCCCAATGGGCGACAGGCATTCCGTTGACGGGTTGGGCAGTTTGGTCGCCTGAATTGTTTTGTACAGTTTGTCGACCTGGTCGTGCTCCACCTTGCCGGGCTTCATGGACGTCGACAGTCCCACTTTTCCGCAGATTTCCTGCGCCTTGACCGGGCTGACCTTGGAAAAGCTCTTTGTCAAAAACGACGACATGGTCGGCTCTTTGGAGTCTTTGAGCATCGTCGCCAGCAAGCCCAGCTCCACCCCATACGGGTGCGGCTTGATCTCTTTCGCCTCGGGCGGGAGCTGGTCTGTCGACCGCGCGATGGTTGTATAATTATCGTCCAACGGGCTTTTGTAATGAATTGTCGCGTGCGGGTTGGCGATAGCGGTTTCCTCGATGTATTCGTCAACCGAGCCGCGGCCGCGGAAGAACGTCGCTTCCAGTTCAATGGTGATTCTCGTTCCGTGGGGGACGTCTTCCCATTGAATGTTGTTGACCTTCATACATTCTTCGCGCTCTGCCTGAGCGGCGGGAATGACGACGCCTTCTCCGCGATTGTTGAGAATTTCCGGCTCGTTGGTTTTCGTGTTGATTTTCAGCTCGCAGTAGAACGCGTTGCGTTTGCTGATTTGTGACATAACCAGCACCGGTTTGCCGGTTGTCAGCGCGCCGTACATGCCGGCGGCGGAAATGCCGATCCCCTGCTGACCGCGGGTCATTTTCAGTTTATGAAACTTTGACCCGTAGAGCAGTTTCCCGAAAATGGGCGGGATCTGTTTTTTCACGATTCCCGGCCCGTTGTCCTGAATGTAGACCCGATAACGGTTCTCGCCGGTCTGATCGATTCCGACCCAGATTTCCGGCAGAATTCCCGCTTCCTCGCAGGCGTCGAGCGAGTTGTCAACCGCCTCTTTCACGGTCGTTAAAAGAGCCTTGCGCGGGTTGTCAAACCCCAGCAAATGGCGGTTTTTCATAAAGAATTCGCTGACGGATATATTTTTCTGCGACTGCGCCATGGATTCCGCCGTAGCGCGTCGTTTGCGTGAAGATAACTCGGTTGTTCCTGTTCGGGTTTCGGACATTGGGTAGTAGGGAGTAGGGAATAGGGAGTAGGGAGTAGGAGGGAAAGCTTCTAGCTTCTAGCTACTAGCCTCTAGCTTTTGGTTTTTGGCTTCCAGCTTTAAAAACTAACAGCAAGAGCTGCCAGCCCCCAAGCTAAAAGCTAGGAGCTAGCAGCTAACAGCTTCATTAGTGACGGAAGTGTCTCTTTCCAGTGAAAATCATGGCGATGCCGTACTTGTTGCAGGCGTCGATGACTTCCTGGTCGCGAATGCTTCCTCCAGGCTGAATAATCGCCTGAATTCCAGCGTTGTGAATGCGTTCGACGGAGTCCGGGAACGGGAAGAACGCGTCTGACGCCAAAACGGCGCCGTTGATTCGGTCGCCGGCTGTGGCGATAGCGATTTCCACCGACCCGACGCGGTTCATCTGACCAGCGCCAGCTCCGAGAAGCATGTTGTCTTTGGCGACGGTAATCGCGTTGGACTTTACCATGCGGCAGACGTCCCAGGCGAACGCCATGTCTTCGCGCTGTTTGTCTGTCGGCTGAGCTTCTGTTACAACTTTCCAGTCGGCGGAATCGTCTTCCAGAACGTCCGCTTCCTGCATGAGCATGCCGCCGTCAAGCGGTCGGTAAGCCCACTGAGACGACTGCGTCAGAGGGCCGACTTTCATGAGTCGAACGTTGTTCTTCCATTTCGGAACGGTCGTGAGAATTTCCAGCGCTTCGGGCGTGAAGTCAACAGCGGCAATCGCTTCGATAAACCGTCCCGGCTGAGCGAGGTATTCCGCCGACGCCTTGTCCAGAACGCGGTTGACGCCTAAAATTGACCCGTACGCGGAAAGCGGGTCGCCTTCCATCGCCTTGCGAGTGGCTTCTTCGACGGTGTCCGCCTGAGCCAGACCGCACGGGTTGTTGTGCTTGATTACCGAAACCGCCGGCTTCTTGAAGAACTTGACGTCTGCCAGAGCGGCGTCCAAATCCATGAGGTTGTTATAGGACAGCTCTTTTCCGTTGAGCTGAACGGCGTTGACGATGTTGCCCGTCGCCGCTGCGTTGGATGCGATATAGTACGCGCCTTTCTGGTGCGGGTTTTCGCCGTAACGAAGAATCGACGCGCGCGTGTAGTTGAGCGACAGCGAGCCGGGGAACCCGTCCTGAGTCGTAACGCCGGCAAAGTAGTCGGCAATAGCGCGATCGTATTCCGCCGTATGAGCAAACGCCGCAGCCGCCAGCTTGGTTCTCGTTTCCAAGGTCGTGCAGCCGTTAGCGCGAATCTCTTCCAGAATGCCAGCGTACTGAGACGCGTTGGTCGCAATGGTCGTAAAGGCGTGGTTTTTAGACGCCGCTCGAACCAGCGACGGACCGCCGATATCGATCTTTTCAATCGCCTGAGCCATCGTAACGTCCGGCTTGGCAACGGTTTCCTGGAACGGATAGAGGTTAACCACGACCAGCTCGAAGGTCAGAATGCCGTGTTCTTCCAGACCCTGCATGTCCGACGGGTTGTCGTGCCGGCACAAAATTCCGCCGAATACCTTCGGGTGAAGCGTCTTCAGACGCCCGTCCATCATTTCAGGAAATCCGGTATAGGCGGAAACTTCGTTGACGTTCAAGCCGTTTTCCTGAAGGAACTTTTTCGTTCCGCCAGTAGAGTAAATTTCAACGCCGCATTCAACCAAACCTTTGGCGAATTCGGCTAATCCGGTTTTATCGCTGACGCTGATTAACGCACGTTTTACAGAAGGCGATGTCATGGGTAGTAGCTGGGGTTAGGGGGTTAGTAAGGCAGTAGGCAATAGGCAGTAGGCAGTAGTAGTCGTGGGTGAACCCCACGGAGAAGCCTTTCAATATTATATAATTATATATTGAAATCCTATTGCTTTAACAGCTTGTAATTATCTATTATCGCGCCGTTTCGTCAAGGGGGGCAAAGGCAAAAACAGAATGGGAAAGAATGCGTAAAATAGATAATATGGAAAAGGTAAAGAACAATAATAAATCTTTGTGTTCTTTGTGTTCTTTGTGATTAAAACCTTCTTCGGGTACAGACGCCCACAAAATGGAAGGCGGTAATGAAGTTCGCGAAGCGAACGGAATTACGCATTCGCCGGAACGGCGAACAAAAAGTCGGAATAACCATTAACCAATGGGGGTTTGGTAATTCTGACGTTTCGGTTTGATTAAATCAATGCGGTATTGTAATTCCAGCGTTTAGGTTCGCCGTTGGCGAACTGCGTAATTCCGCTCCCGTTGGTCGCTCCATTACCGCCTTTCATTTCGTTCGCCGCTCAATTCCTAACTTCTTGATATTCCTTGTCCGCCGTTCTTATCCAAATACGCCTGAGACGCTTTGCTGATTTTTTCCAGCAGACGAGCTTCTATTTCGTTGTAGTTGGACTCGTCCTCGTTGAGCTCTTCGTCTTCGTTGAGTTCTTCGTCCTCATAGAACGGGGATTCTTCGTCACATTCCTCAGCGTCCTCGTAGTCGTATTCTTCCTCTGATTCGTAATAAGAATCAGAGTTTTTCGATTCAAAAGGGTCGTTGTGAGGCGGCGTTTCTACCGGCTGAACGATAACCGTTGAGGACGTAGCGTACATATTCGGAGCGTCTGAAACCGGCGGACGGACAGGCGTCGGCGCTGGCGACGGCGTGGTAAATCGAGCAGTCGCTGCTGACGCCTGTTTTGCCGCCTGTTTTTGACGTTTTCGAATCTCCCATTCCTCCGGCGAGATCAGCACTTCTCGCGGCTTGGCGCCATTATGACCGCCGAGGATGCCTTCGTTGGACATCATCTCAATCAGACGCGCAGCGCGGCCGTATCCGATACCCATACGGGACTGAAGGAGGGTAATCGACCCGCCGCGTCCTTCGTTAAGAATAATCTCAACCGCATCGTCGTAAAGCTCGTCTTTCGAGGACATATCCTCTCCAGGCGCGCCGCCGGGAGCGCTTTCTTGAACGGCGTTTTCGGTGTACTGAACCAGATCCTGCTCAAACTCCTGATCCTCTTTCCCGACGTAACGAACCAGACGTTCGATCTCTTCGTCGTCGAGGAAGGCGCCCTGACCGCGGATGAGCGACGCGGGACCATTTTGTATGAACAGCATGTCGCCAGACCCCATCAGCTTTTCCGCGCCAATCAAATCCAAAACAACGCGGCTGTCGGTATTGTTGGTAACTTTGAACGAAATTCGAGCGGGCAGGTTCGATTTAATCAAGCTGGTAACGACCTGTCTAATCGGTTTTTGGGTCGCCAGAACAAGGTGAATTCCAACAGCGCGGCTCTTTTGCGCCAGACGGATAATGTGCGATTCCACTTCCTTCGGACAGGTCATCATCATATCCGCCATTTCGTCGGCGATGATAACGATAAACGGCATGTTTTCCGGAATCTTCTGACGCTCTTCTTCCGTCTGCGGCTTGATTCTCGCCAAACGCTCTTCCTGAGTCAGCTTATTGTACTGCGAAACGTGACGAACGCCCGCCTGCGCCAGCAGATTGTAACGTTCTTCCATCTTGTCGACCGCCCACGCCAAGAGGGCTTCCGCCTTTTTCATGTCTGTTACAACAGGATGCATCAGGTGCGGAATGCTCTTGTACTGCGACAGTTCGACCATCTTCGGGTCGATCATCAGCAAGCGAACCTGCGACGGCGACCGGGTCATGAGCATGGACGTGATAATCGAGTGCAAGCAGACGGATTTACCGGAACCCGTCTGACCGGCGATGAGCAGGTGCGGCAGCTTGGCGAGGTCGGCGTAAATCGGCGCGCCGGCAACGTCACAGCCCAGATAAATCGGGATGTTCATGCCCTTCGTCTGCTCCATGGATTCCTCAAGGACTTCCCGGAACCGAACGGATTTTTTGTTCTTGTTGGGGATTTCAATTCCAATCGTGTTCTTGCCCGGTAAGGGCGCGACAATTCGCACGCCGCCGCCCGTTTTCATGGCGATAGACAAATCGTCCGTCAAGCAGGAAATCTTGTTCAGACGGGTGCCGCGTTCCGGCTTGATTTCGTACATCGTCAAAATCGGACCGGTCTGATGGTCAACCACCTGAACGTTAACGCCATAGTCCGCCATGGTCGTTTCCAGCAGCAATGACGTATTCTGGATTTCCTTTTCGTACGCTGCCTGATTGAACACCACCGGCGGTTTGAGCAGTTCTATCGGCGGGAGTTTATACGGTTCTTTTACCTTCTCCGGCGGACCGATAAGAGATTCAACCAGAGCCTCGTCAATTTCGTCTGACGATACAAGTTTAAGCTGCTTGTCGGGTTCCGGAAGAACGATTTCCGGCTTCGGCGTTTTCGACTTCGGCAGAATTCGATTCCAGAACCAGCCCTTGTTGTCGCCTTTATCCATACTTTGGGAAATTGTTTGTGGAGAAGGCGCAGGGGATTGCTGCGAATTGCGAGTTGCGAGTTGCGAGGAGGACGTTTTCGCTTCGCGTTTATTATCCGACTCCGGTTTTTTATTGACTAAAACGTCGCTATCCGTTCCCTCAATTGCCAATTGCGGCGCCTCGCCGCCGTCGGCAATCCAAAGACGATACATCTTCTTTGCCGGGTTCAAGATGAACAAGTTCAATAAAAAGTACATCATGTTTTCAGCGCACATAATCCCGCCGAAAAGAATCATGCTCAAAGCGACAATAAACGTACCGGCAAAGGACAGCTGTTCGTGGAGAAACTGTTTTGCCTGATAGCCGACCAGCCCGCCAGGTCCGTACGGCAAAGAAGAAAACATTGAATCGTTAAATATCAGAGAGAAACAAATCAATGTTCCGACAAGTCCCGTCCACCAGCCAAGGGCGCGGAAAATATGATGATCTATCGCCTGACGGGAAATCGTCAGCCAGGCGTATGCAATCAGCGACGCAAATAAAATGTAAGCGCCCCAACCCACGTAATAAAACAAATGTTCGGAAATCCAGGCGCCCAGATATCCGCAGGGGTTGCTAATCGTTTCCGAACTACGGGCGGGATAATAGTTCCCCATCAGAGAGTCCGACGGAGAATATCCCGCCAGAGACAACCCTAACAGAACCGCAACGGCTATGAGTAAAATTCCGCATAATGCGCAGTAGGTCTTATTCATGATACTATACTCCTCTATGTAGTATATGAGTATAGGTCAAGAAATAAAAATTAAAGACCGATTTTTAGAAATAATCCGAAAAAAACAAAAGACCGCCGTTACAATCGGTACAGATTATCTATTTTAAACAGAGTGGGAGAGTAGTTAGGAATTAGGAGTAAGGAGTGAGGAGTTGACGCAAGGCGCAATTCTCTGATTATTGATGGATTCAATATTACCCTTTAACCAGCAGGGAATCGCGCTTTGCGAAATTGCTAATTGCAAATTGCTAATTGCAAATTCCTCACTCCTGACTTCTGACTGTTACCGTCTGTTCATGTCGCAGGTAACGTTGCCGGCGGCGGGAAGATAGCATTTTTTAACGTAGTCGACAACCATTCGGTGCGCGGTGAATCGCCAAGCCAAAGAGGCAATGGAGTTCTTCATGCGTTCCACCCACGCCAGCGGGACGCCGTCTTCGTCGCGATCGTAGAACAGAGGAATAATCTCGTTTTCCAACGTATCGCGCAATGACGCTGCGTCGCGGGCGTCTGTAATGCTGTCGTCCGTTCGGTGCGCTCGTCCGTTTCCGATAGCAAATCCGTTGACGCCGTTGTAGGCTTCCGCCCACCAACCGTCCAAAACGGAGAAGTTGAGAACGCCGTTGAGAACGGCTTTCTGTCCAGACGTTCCCGACGCCTCCAAGGGGCGACGCGGGTTGTTCATCCAAACGTCAACGCCCTGAACCAGATGGCGGGCAACGTTGATATCGTAATCTTCAACGAAGACGATGTTCTTTCCCAAAACCGGGTCTTTGCGAAGCTCGGCAATTTTCTTAATCAGAGCTTTTCCAGGCTCGTCAGCCGGGTGCGCCTTGCCGGCAAAGACAAACTGAACCGGTCTTTCCGGATTAGAGCAAATTTGTCTCATCCAGTCGAGATCGTCCATGAACAGCGTTGCGCGCTTGTACGTTGCAAAGCGTCTGGCAAAGCCAATCAACAACGCGTTGGGATCCAAAACGTTTTGAGCGGATCTGACGCTGAACTCGCTTTCGTTTCGACGAACGCACTGTCTTGTAACGCGGCGGCGGACGAATTCAATAAGCTGATTTTTGAGAAGCTGGTGCGTCTCCCACAGCTCGCCCGGCTCAACCTTGTAGATGTCGCTCCAAACCTCGTACAGATACATCTGATCGTACCAGTCCGGAATGAACGTTCTGTTATACAGATTCCAAAGCGGAGCCGCCAGCCAGCTGGGCAAATGGACGCCGTTGGTAATGTGACCAATCGGAGCGTTGTTTTCGTCGCGATCCGGCCAGAGGTCTTTCCACATGCGTCGGGAAACAACGCCGTGAAGATTGCTGACGCCATTGACGTACCGCGCCATTTTCATGCCCAAAACGGTCATGCAGAACGTTTCGTTGTGGTCTTCCGGATGAACGCGTCCCAACGCCATGAGCTGATCAAAGCTGATTCCCAAAGCGCTGCTCATCGGTTCCAGATACTTTTCCATCAGCTGCTGATTGAATCGGTCGTGCCCGGCGGGAACAGGCGTATGCGTTGTAAAGCAGGTTTGACGGTTAACGGTGTGCTGGGCTTCGTCGAACGTCATGCCGTCTTCATGAATGTAATCGCGCATGACTTCCAGCGTCGCGAAAGCGCAGTGTCCTTCGTTAAGATGGTATACGCCAGGATTGATTCCCAGCGCTCGCAGAGCGCGAACGCCGCCAACGCCAACGATAAGTTCCTGGCGAATGCGGTCTTCGTTTGTGCCGCCATAGAGTCGGGAAGTGAGTTTACGGTTGTGCTGATCGTTTTCTTCTACGTCTGTATCGAGAAGATAAAGTTCAACGCGCCCAACCTGAATCTTCCAAACGCGTGAGAAAATAGCGCCGTCGCGAGTTTCAATTCGAATTCGCAGCGGTTTATTGTCCTGACCGAGAACCTGCTGCATGGGAAGATCTTCAATCTTTGTATTGATATATTCTTCCTGCTGATTCCCGTTGGAATCCAGGTGCTGCTTAAAGTATCCTTCGTCATAGAACAGACCAATAGCAACCAGTGGAACGCCCATGCCGCTGGCGGACTTGACGTGGTCGCCAGCCAAAACGCCCAAACCGCCGGAGTAAATCGGAACGGATTCGTGAATGCCAAACTCAAGAGAGAAATACGCTACTGGACGAGCGCCCAAAACGCCAATGTTCGTCTTCGCCCAAATCGGACGATCGGTCATGTACTGCTTGAGTCTGCGAAAAGCATAGTTGATACGCCCTTCCATGGTCAGCTCAAAAACGCGATTGTAGAATTTGTCCTGATCGTTTTCGTAGGTGCGAAGCAGCGCAATCGGATTGTGATCCAGTTTTCGCCACAGATCCGGATCAAGGTCGCGGAAGACATTGATGATTTCCGGATGCCACGACCACCAGAGGTTGTTCGCCATGGCTTTGCACTTGTCGTAAAGCGATTCCGCGTTCAAACCAAGGCTATCAAGTTTATTTTTAAGCTGTTTACTGTTGCTAGGGTCTGTTTGACTCATGATAATTGATAACTGATAAAGTTAATGAATATTAGAAGCTTAAAATGAGGGTTTCTCACTTCTTGCCACTCTCAACTGACTATTTTAAAACTATACTCTATTATACCTTAATTTACAATTTTATGCTAGAGGAATTTTAAGTTTTCTTAATTTTATACAGTATATTAATCAATTATTCATGTTATTTCTGAAAAACAAGATCGTTTTCAGCGTCAACGATCAGACGCTACGGGAAACGCCAAACGTTAATCGGATACAGCTCTCAATTGCCAATTGCTAATTGCAAATTTCCAACTGGATTAACGGCGTTTTTACCGCCACGAATAACTTCCGTCGGCTGGAATTCGAGCTGGAACGTTAACGGACCAATAGAAAAAATTCCGTGATTATTCAGTTCTACAGCAACATTTTTCGGTATGAACTGACCGTTGACCATCGTTCCGTTCCGAGACCCCAAGTCAGTAAGAAAAACTTTTCCGTCTACCAGATTCAGACGACAATGACAGCGGCTAACCAATAAACTGTCAACAAATAAATCCGCTTCTCGACAGCGACCAATAAGACAGGGCAACGAAATGGAAACGCAATCCGTAGTAGCGGTTCCGTGGATAACGTACAATTTAGCCATTGCTGACGTTTTACAAAGGAATCTGTTCATTTTAATAAAGGCAGGTAATTCTGGTAGGCAGGTTTAATATAACGTCTTTGTCCTCACATTTATTATTTTTGCCAGATTCTAATAGATTTTGAAAAAATTACAACCCCCCCGGTTTGAATAATTGGGAAAAATAGAAAATTCGGAACTGTAAATTGGACATAAACGCGATAGGCAGAGGCTTCGTCAGCATATAATTAGAGAAATAAGTCTTTTGACTATAAAGATATATGCACAGAGGCGACTGAGGGCGAGCAACTCCATGAGCAATAAACCGGGAATTGACCTTCCCGGTTTGAATTCCGCTCGCGTAATTACAAATTGCTAATTGTCAATTAAAAAAAGTCCAATGGAGATTTTTTCTTATTGAGCGTCAAAAGTTGGGCGGCGATTTGCAAGTCTTCCCGGGTTGTAATTTTGATATTTATCCGAGAACTTTCGACAACGCTGACTTTATGCCCCAGACGTTCGATGAGCATGCAGTCGTCAGTAGCGGAAGAGGCGTCGGGCAGTTTGTACGCTTCTTCGAGCCAATCGCGCCGAAAGACCTGCGGCGTTTGCGCTCCCCATAATCCAGAGCGGGAAACGGTTTCCGTAATAACGCCAGTTTTGGAATCCACTCGTTTGAGCGTGTCGGTTACAGGACAGGCGAGCATAGCCGCTCCCGTCTGAACCGCCTTGGCAAAAACTTTGTCAACCAGTTCCGCGGAGACGCATGGACGCGCCGCGTCGTGAACGCAAACAAAATCCGCTTCCTTTTTGACTTTCGCCATGGCGTTTCGAATGGAATCCGCCCGCTGCGCGCCGCCGGAGACGACTTCAATCCCGTCAATAACCAGATTCGAACGGAATTTCCGCTCGAATTCCGTTCTGTCTTCGTCAGCAATAGCGATAATAATCTGAATTACGTCTTTGCGATCCAGAAATTTTCGCGCTGCGTGAACCCAAACAGCGGCTGACCCCATCATGGCGAACTGTTTTTTTCTCAAAAGCGGGCTGTCAAACTCCGCCAATTCGGATTTTCGACTGGAAAAACGGCTGCTTTGTCCAGCAGCGGGTAAAATAACGGCGAATGTAGTCATTGTAGGGATTAGGAAATAGGGATTAGGCAATAGTAAGGTTATAAAAACTAATGCCTACTGCCTATTGCCTCTTGCCTAATATTACCCCATCTGTTTTACATTTTCAAGTCAAAGTTCCCAAATTATCTATAGAAATCTAAAAAATCTTAAAAATTTTGAAAAAAAATGACCTTTTGAGGTCATCTTCCTCTATTATAAAATTATTGTTCAGATATAATATGAAAGAACATTTGTGAATGATAGATTATGCTGACAGGCAGGCTTTTTCAGCCAATAGCCAAGGTCGCATAGCGTCAAACAATATGTATTCGTCAAACGCAACTTAAGATATTCACCTTTGAGATCGCAGCTCCACACGCATTTCGCTGCGAAAAACGCCATGAAATTGAACCACACAAATTTTACAGCTGTAATATCGCTGCTGTTTATCCTTTGCACCCTGCCCTGCTTTGGTCAAGAACCAAACTTTGGGGAGCTCAATAACATTACATCGTTGACAGAACTTGCCTCGTGGCTTGAAAAAAATCCGCCTGTGGCAGTTCCCCTGACTGGCATTACCGGTCAGCGAGTTTTGTCGCAGGCCCTGACGACATTACGCCAGAACGTTGCTCAGCTTCGGAACTACCTGCGAAGCAATGGTTCAATTGGCTCTAAATGGGAGCAAGTCCTGCTTTTGAACGAATTACAGACCGCTGTCAATCAGCAGACGCCAAACCTTCAGACGTTAGAAAATATTCAGAGTCGTTTTCACTCCCACCAGTGGGGGCTTGAAATTACCGAAATTCGTAAGGTCGCAAAAGGACTTAATGACTACATCCTGCTGCGAAACGCTATCGAAGAAAGCTACGACCCTTCTGAAGGAGTAAAAGAGGCAACCGAACGTTTGATTAAAGTCCTGAAAAAATCAAACCGACCAACGTTCAACGCCACAAATGAAATTAACATCATTATCAACTGGCTGGAAGAGAATCGTCAAGCGCCTGAAATCTGCCAGACGGTAAGGCGTTTAACAGGAAAATACAATTTTCACGTTCAGATTTCAGACAAACTTGTTTTGAAGTTTTTGAAACGACCCATTGACCAGACTCAACAGGTATCAGAATACGTCTCCGGACAAACACAAACCGGAAGAGTCCGCACGGTTGGAGAAACCAGCGGACAATTCAATCCGGATCCAGACAAAATCAACCTGTCTGTTGTCCTCAACGGGACAATCACCGGAAACGTGTTTTCGCAGGCCCGAAACGTTACCGTTTCGTCATCAATAAACAACAAAATCAGCGCCGTTAAAAACATTTATTTTGACGGCAATCGCCTCACAACGCCTCCGGCGCGAGCCAACGTTCAGATTAATTCGACCATCACGGGCATCAATTCAGCGGGAGGGCTTGTTCAGTCCGCCGCAACCAATAGAGTATACGAATTAAAACCCCAGGCGGACGCGGATGCGGCTTATAGAACTCGCGCTCGCATTGAGAGTTCCATGAACAGAGAATTGGGCGATAGGATTACCAAAGCAAACGCCCGGTTCAATCAAACAGCAGAACTGTATCGATCCAGAGGGCTTTATCCAGACCCGTTCGATTGCAGTACAACAGAGCATGCGCTCAAGTTCAGCGCGCTTGTTTCAAGCGGAATTCCATTGATTCCTCATGGAGTCCCGGAAGCGCCAGGCAATTCAGACTTTTTTATTGCTATTCATCAGTCGGCAATTATGGAATCCTGCAAAACCATGCTGGCGGATTTGAAAGCAAATCATCGAGTATTCATGATTATTGCCCAAAGCATGCTTCCAGAAGAAGCTTATAACGAGCTGTTAAAAAGCTCTGCACAAAAAAAGGATAATACTGAAGGCAGTTTTTATTTTAATGATCAATATCCGGTAAGCGTTCAGTTTACCAACAACACAATTCAATTCGACATCCGAATTGACGCCTTCCAGGCCAAAGACAGCGCCGAGCCTCAGGAAATTCCCATGAACCTGACAACGACGTACAAAATTGACAAAATTGATAAAAACGGCCTTTGGTTCGTTAGAATCAAAGACCCGGAACTGATTCCGCGAGATTTTGAAACTGAGACTCGGAAATTAACCACCCAGGAAACGACGCTTCGCAATCGTCTCCAAGGTGAACTGAAAAATTCGTTTCCTGAAAGTTTCCAGATTAAACCCAGAAAACTGGAAGAAATGTCAAATAACAACAATCCTGATGCGGTTAAATTAACTGGAACAATCAGACCTGTTTCAGCTAAAGCGGCTAACGGATGGCTGACTATCAACTGGCTGCTTCAGGAATAGATTTTACCTGTTGCGAGGGAACGGTGAAATTACAACAAAATGTTTAATGTACAATTACAATTTTGCGTTGTACATTTAAGCTCACAAATTCCCTAAAACCATTAACCTTTTATTTTAATATGGCAGTTCAAAGCACATCGGCTTTATTGAAAGTTTTGGAAAAAAGCGCCCTGCTTTCGTCGGAAGAATTTGAATCCGTCAAGCAGGAAGCTCTTGACTCTCCAGAACTGTACAATACTCCCGAAAAACTGGCTAAACACTGGATTCAGACAAATTTGCTTACCAAGTGGCAGGTTATGCAATTGCTTTCCGGCAAAGCAGCCTTCTTTTTGGGCAAGTACAAACTGCTTAATCTGCTGGGCGTTGGCGGTATGGGACGCGTCTTTTTGGCTGAACACACCATCATGCACAGAAAAGTCGCGTTGAAGGTTATTTCTAAAGAATTCAGCAACAATCCAGACGCTCTAAAACAATTTCAGGCGGAAGCCAGAGCCATTGCAACGTTAAACCATATTAATATTGTACAAGCGTACAATTTCGAGTCCGAGGGCGACCGTTACTATATTGTTATGGAATACGTCGACGGGCAGTCGCTGGAAAAGCGCGTTCAAAAAGAAGGTCCGCTGCCGATAAACGACGTTATTTCTTATCTCAGGCAGTCTGCCAAAGCCCTTCAGCATGCGCATCAGCGCAACATGATTCACTGCGATATCAAGCCAGACAATTTGCTGCTCAATCAAGATGGGCAAATTAAAATTCTGGACATGGGCATCGCCAAGCTCAACGACCCGAAAAAGAAAGGGCAAGTTTCAGAACCGGAACCAACCTCTGATTCACAGGCGAAAAAAGACGAATCCCATATTCTCGGCACGGTAGACTATCTGGCTCCGGAAATGGCGTCTGGAGAAGTTGAAGCCGATCCGCGAGTTGACATCTACTCTCTCGGCTGCACCATGTTCTTCCTGCTAACCGGGCAGGTGCCGTATCCGGAAACAACGCTCATCGAGCGCATTCTGGCGCATCAGGAAAAACCGCCGCGAGATCCGCGGGAACTCCGTCCTGACACGCCTAAAGAGCTGGCGTATATCATCCTCAAAATGGAGGAGAAAAAGCCGGAAGATCGGTATCAATCCATGGACGAAGTTCTGGCGGCTCTGGATGCGTCGTTCCCGGAATCGACAGATCTAAATATCATGGACAATTCTTCTGTTGTTCCGGAAATGGAGCGCAGCGGAGTAAATTCTGCAAAAAACAGCGCCGCCTGGTCTACAAACGTTAGCGCGGCTGGCGATACAAAAAACACAAACTCAAAGAGGTCGGATTCGTTTGACTTCCTGTCTGGAACGGGAATATCAACATCCGGTTCGAATCTTCATTCGCCTCACAGTTCTGCTGATAATCATGTAAAGCCTTCCGATAAAAAATCCGCTCATTCCAAAGCTGGCAAAAAAGCGGGAACGGGAAAAAAGAAATCTGGAGGCGCTCCCTTGGCAAACATGCCCATGCAAACTAAAATCATCATCGGGGCGGCGATTGGCGCTGTGGTTTTGATTCTTGCATTGGTTCTCGTATTCACATCGGGTTCTTCGGATACAAAAACAACGGCTCCGAAGTCTGCGCCTGCCAGCGAAGCAAAAGACGCTTCCGCTGACAAAGCCGAAAAGAATAATAGCGAAGCTGAAAACGCCGAAGAGAATCCTGCCGATTCCATTAACTTTGATCAGCCCGTTTACGACCCAACTCAATGGGAAAATCCGGATGAAGAAGGCGCGGCGCCAGACGCAGGCGCTCCTCCAGAGGAAAATAAATAACAGTTTCAAAACGAAATTGCAGTCAGAATCAATCGAGTTTTTCTCGTTCGCAAAGCAGAAAAGCTCGATTGTTTGACATTAATATATTACATAGAATTTCGTTTATCAGTTTCGCTCTAGTCTAATTAACAAACAATCCCCTAACCCTGTACCAATCCCATGTCAGACATCTGTTATCTTGGCGACGATTCCATCAACAGCGCAGCAATGTATCTGATCGGAATCATGACGCATTTTAATCTGTCGTTCGACAGAGTAAACAGTTCCGATTCTCCCGACGAATCGTTTACCCAGAAGCCCTACAAGCTGTACATTATCAGCGACTATCCTCGAGAACGCTTTTCAGACGAGCAGCTGCAGTTCATTGCAGACTCGGTCAAAGCCGGAGCCGGCTTGCTGATGATCGGCGGCTGGGAATCCTATTACGGCAGATTGGGCGAATACCACAAAACGGTCTTGACGGACGTTCTCCCGGTTGAAATGCTTCAGGAAGACGACCGCCGAAACTACTCTCAGCCGTGCGTTATCACGCCGTGCGCCGAGCATCCCATTACAGCGGGTTTGCCGTGGAATACGCCTCCTTGCATTGGCGGATTCAACGAATACAAGCCCAAGCCGACAGGTCAAACGATTATGAAGATTCATCGCTTTGCCATCAATCAGAGTAACGACCAGTTTGAGTTCTCGCCCATCGAAGACAAGCCGTTGCTGGTTGTCGGAACGTACGGCGCCGGCAATACAGCGGCTCTGGCGACGGACGCAGCCCCACACTGGGTGGGCGGATTTGTCGACTGGGGAACGCAGCGATGCATTCAAGACCTGCCCAACGGAGGATTCATTGACGTCGGCGCAGATTACGCCCAATTCTTCAAACAACTTATTGAATGGACGATGCAGAAATAGAAGTTGCGAGTTACGAGTTGCGAGAGGATTTTGTGTGGCGCTTGCGTTTCTCGCCACTCGCTACTCGCCACTCGCAACTATCTTAATCCGCTCTCTCGAGAGTCGCAAACATGGAGCCGATGCTCTCTTTTAAATCCGGATCCGCTCCAAACGCCTGAATTTGATCGCGTTTGAATTCCGCCGGCTCGTACGCTCCAGTATAGACGATAACCTTTCCCTGCGTATCGACGGTGCGAGCCATCTGATACCCTTGTTCGACGGGATAGCCAAACAGCTTTTGGAGCATGATAATTACGTAGTCGTACGTATGATAGTCGTCGTTCCACAAAACCACGTTGTACAAAGGCGCCTTTCGAGTCTGCGTTTTTTGCTCGGTTTTGGTTTCTACAGAAATATTTACGTTGTTTTCAGTCATTATTATATATTATAAAGGCGCTCCCCTTTATCTTATACGAATTCCGGGTATAATTGGAAACTAAAACAAGTTGATGATTTGACGCCTCGCGCCTGACAGCTTTTGTTGTTCTCTAGTCAGACCGACCGTCAACAATATGTATTATAATCAAATCAAATAAAAATTCAAGGAACAACGAAGGAAAATTTTTATGTCAACCCAAACGCCGGAAAATCCAGATTACATAGAATATATCGAATCGCATAAAGACGAATACGAAAAAGACCTGTTCGAACTGCTGGCGATTCCGTCCATCAGCAGCCAAAGCGAACACGACGACGACGTTGCCAGCACGGCGAAATGGATTTGCAAACGTCTGACGTCCATGAACCTCGACGCGCAAATCGTCGAAACGACCGGGCACCCCGCCGTTTTCGCCCAGACGAAAAACCCCAATCCGGACTTGCCGACGATCCTGTTCTACGGTCATTACGACGTCCAGCCTATCGACCCGGAAGATCTTTGGAAATCCAAACCCTTTGAACCGGTTATTAAAGACGGGTTCGTTTACGCCCGCGGCGCGTCGGACGACAAGGGACAGATGTTTACCCACATTCTCGGTCCCGAGGCGTGGTATAAGACGACGGGGGCGATGCCGGTCAACGTCAAGTACATTCTCGAAGGCGACGAAGAGAGCGGCGGAGACGCGATGGACACATTCGTTCGCAACAACGCGGATTTGCTCGCCTGCGACTGCGTCGTCATCAGCGACTCCCAGATGTTCGCCCCGGGGCGTCCTGCCATCTGTTACGGGCTGCGCGGCTTGGCGTACGTAGAAGTCATTTACAAGGGACCAGACAAAGACCTCCATTCCGGCACCTTCGGCGGAGCGATTACCAACCCGGCAATCGCGCTGTGCAAAGCGATCGCTGGCGTCCATGACGATCGATACAGAATCACCTTCCCGGACTTCTACGCGGACGTCAAACCCATGGAGCCGGTTGAACAGGAACGAATCGCCGCGCTGGGAATCGACGAAACGGCGTTTCTCGCCTCCGCCGGCGTAACAGACTCCGTTGGAGAAAAGGGATACACCATTACAGAACGCCATTGGGCGCGCCCGACCTTCGACGTCAACGGCATCGTTTCCGGCTACACCGGAGAAGGCAGCAAGACGGTTCTGCCCGCCGTCGCCAGCGCCAAGATGAGCTGTCGACTGGTTCCTTATCAAGACCCGAAAAAGATTGTCGACTCAATCGAACAGTATTTCCAGAACGCCTGCCCTCCCGGAATTACGATGGAGTTCATCAAGCATTCGTACACGCCCGCCGTTATTGTCGACGTCAACAACCCGTTCGTCAAGGCGGCGGCAAAGACGCTGGAAAAAGCGTTCGGACGCTCCCCGGAATTCACCCGCGACGGCGGCTCAATTCCAATCGTATCCGCTTTTACAGAAGCTCTCGACAGTCCGGTTTTGCTTTTGGGATGGGGACAAATTACAGACAACATTCACAGCCCCAACGAGCGCTTTTGTCTGGCGGACTTCCATCGCGGAATCAAGGCATCTGCCATTTTGCTCAAACAGCTGGCGGGAATTGAACCGAAAACCGCAGGCAAAGAATAAATCCCGCTCCGTGGGTTAAAACCCACGGCTATTAATGTTGAACCACTACGCGGTTCTAGCGGAACGCTATCGCGTCTGTTATTGAATCTCGCAACTCGCTACTCGCAACTTAATACATGGAACAAGAAGACATTTTTTCATCGACGGACTCTCAGCGCGGAGCGTTTGAACTTCCCTACGCGAAATACGCGGTTTTCGAAAACGGCATGAAGCTCGAACAGGGCGGCGAACTGCCGTCGCTGACGATTTGCTACGAAACCTACGGAACGCTCAACGAACGCAAGGACAACGCCGTCTTTATTTGTCACGCTTTGACGGGGGACTCGCACGTCGCCCGCCATACGGAAGACGACAGCCCCGGCTGGTGGGACATTCTCATCGGTCCCGGCAAATCCGTCGACACAAACAAGTATTTCGTCATCTGCCCTAACATCCTGGGCGGATGCCGCGGCACGACCGGCCCGGACTGCATCAATCCGCAAACCGGCAAACCGTACGGAGCCGATTTTCCCCTCATTACCATCGGCGACATGGTAACGGCCCACATGATGTTGATTGACCATCTGGGAATCGACAAGGTTCTGGCGGTAATCGGCGGGTCGATGGGCGGCATGATGGTTCTCGATTGGGCGGTCAACCACAAAGACCGTCTTTGCGGCGCGGTGCTTGTCGCGTCCACAACGCGTTCCAGCGCTCAAGCCATGGCGTTTGACATCGTCGCCAGAAACGCGATTACCCGCGACCCGGAATTCCGC
Organism: Thermoguttaceae bacterium; assembly: GCA_017407125.1. GTDB lineage: Bacteria > Planctomycetota > Planctomycetia > Pirellulales > Thermoguttaceae > RUG11551. The sequence goes on along the minus strand of JAFQXE010000044.1, from coordinate 36,261 downwards.
AACGGTCAGTACTACGACCCCGGCTGCCCCGGCCCGCTGGACGGCTTGGCGATCGCTCGAATGTTGGGGCATCTGTCGTACTTGTCACGGGAATCCATGACCAAAAAGTTCGACTCCACCCGCAACCACGGCAGAGACATCGAAACGAACTTTGAAACCCGGTTTTCCGTCGGCTCCTATCTGGCGTATCAGGCGGACAAGTTCAACGAACGGTTCGACGCCAACACGTACCGCGTCATTTCGATGGCAATCGACCTGTTCGACATGGGCGGAACGGCAGAGGAAATCACCCAGCACATCCGCAACACCACCTGCCGATGGATGACCATGTCGTTTACGTCCGACTGGCTTTTCCCGGCAGACCAGATGAGAGAACTTGTCAGCAGCCTTATCAGCTGCGGCAAACAGGTCAGCTTTTGCAATATAGAATCCGACTGCGGACACGACGCGTTCCTGCTTCCCAACCAGCTCTCGACGTACGGGTCGCTGATTGAACATTTCCTTCGCAACGTCCGTAAATCGCTGGCGGAACCGAACGACCAGCGCCGAATCGAGCAGTCCGTTCAAGCCCGGTTCAATACGCGTCCGGACTATCCGGAAATCCTCAAGCTCATTCCGGAAGGCAGCTCTGTTCTCGACCTCGGCTGCGGCAACGGCGAACTGATGGAAAAACTCCGCGAAAAGGGCGCCAAACGACTCATGGGAATCGAGATGAGCGAACGCGCCGTTCAGGCGTGCGTCGCCGCCGGCTTTGACGTCGTTCAAGGAGACTTGAACAAAGGGCTTCAGCCGTTCAACGACAAACAGTTCGACTACGTCGTTTTGTCGTCAACGCTGCAAACGATTACCAACGTTGAAACCGTCCTGGAAGAAATGCTCCGCGTCGGACAAAAGGGAATTGTTACATTCCCCAACGCCGGGTACATGCCCTGGCGAGAGATTCTGTACGAAGAAGGCCGCATGCCCAGCTTCGACCCGCACGAGGGTTCAAACTGGTACACGACGACCAACACGCGATTCCTCACCATCCGGGACTTCCAGGAATTCTGCGCCAAAAAAGGATACAGAATCGTCAAACAGCTGGCTCTGGACACGCTCAAACGCTGCACCGTCGAACACGACGTCAACCGATACGCCAACATGGCAATCGTCATTTTGACGCGATAAGATCATACGGGGGCGTTCGCCCCCGTTTTTTAATCCGTTTTCGTTACAATGAAAGGCGGTAACGGAGCGAGTGAAACGAGCGTAGTTACGCTTTGGCGAGCCATTGGTGTAAACCCGTGGGCGTGAGCAAAGCGAACAAAACGTTCGAAGTTCGCAAACCAAACCGACGAAGCGGAAAACCTCCTCTGGATGTAGCCCGGCTTCGGGCTACTTTGCTGGTACAAGAATAATCTATTACGTAGAATTGCCAGCCCGAACAACCGGCTCGCGGCAGTCCCCTGCCGCATTGTCTATACAAGAAAAAACTCTTTCGCAAAAGCCCCCCTCCGCCCCACAGGATCGCGGCTGTATCAGCCGCATTCATTTCATCTTATCTATCATCGCAAGAAAATTTTGCGGCGCCCCTTGAATTTATTGTTCTTCTGTTGCTTTACGCATAAAATATTCGTATTGTTGCATAGACATTTTATCTTTGTAGCGATTACATAAATACTTAAGAATATTGACGCGATGATAATTTGCCGCCATAGAAATCAACTCCGGGTAATCATCTAATTCAGGCAGTAAAATACTTGAAGTACGCGACTGAACAACGTCTGGACAATCCAAAAAATACGCAAGCATTTCTACATTATCGGTATATTCTATTGTATACCAGACATAGCTATCTTTATTTTGTGTTGCCGTTAAATCAAGCGATTTTTCCCTTTGAATCCATATTCTCAAATCATAATCGTAAATAACAAAGCCATTTTTCACAAGCCATTTCACGCCATTAAAGTTATCCTGACGAATAAATTGATGAAGACCATTTTCCATCTTAAATTTAGGAAATCCGAACTCTTCTGATCTATACTTTTCGGTATGCGGTATAGAAGCTCTTAAATTGAGGTTCTTAGCGTATTTGACAAGATATTTCAAAATATCCATGTCTTTCATTTCAATCGCATTGGGAATTCCGGATCCGGGATCCTGAAGTTCAGTCTTAACAATAAAATCTATAACGTCTGTATTTTTGCCGTAAATAGCAAACGTCAACGGTTCAGAGTCTTCGAGGAACACGCATAAATGAATATCTTGTTTATTACACTTTTCATTATTGTCTATCCACGATAGATCAAGTGAATCTTGCCATATATCATGTAAAAGTTCAATTCTGTATTTTTGATGGGAAGAAAGAATGAACTTCAGAATTTTCTTAAAGCAATTCAGGCTGCTGTATTGCGCTGCAACATTAATTACATGACAATGCGAAGAAGGTAGACTGAGAGGAGGAAAACGCATTCTTCTATGAAAGTCTGAAAACGGTGCATAGTAAGGTTGATTATAGCAAAAAAAATCCAATTCAAAAGTTTGTTTCAGACTTAAAAAAAAGTCAAGAATTTCCTCATTACTGACATACAAAGACAGCGCTAATAAATCGCTTAAATCGGATATCATATCAGAACGTCTTTGCACATATCCATGTTTAATCAATTCTTTAATTCGAGAAATATCTTCCGAAACAATTGCACAGTCCATCATATCGATATTACGATAAAAGTTAAAACCTAAGTATGAATACGCATCACACTCAGACTTGCTTTCATTAACGTATGTCGGCATAGGTTGAGCTTTAGCTCGTCTGTTAAATTCCTTATATATTAATACTACCTGCTTCTCGGACGCCGTCATTTCACCCCGATCGGGAAACATAACCTGATATAAATCATGACAGGAATAACGCTGCAAATTGGAAAAATCCAATTTTGCCGCGTCCGGTTCCGTATACCGCTGTAAATCCAAATAGTCAAATTTCACAGTATCGGACAAAAAAAGATTTTCCTTGTCTTTACAGCAAGGACAAGGGGATATCTTTTCATGGCTATCCAACTCATCATCGTCGTCTAACGGAAAACTATCGGCAAATAACGAAACTTGTAACTCATCCCCAAAATAATGAGATAGCATATTTGTTGTTAATACAAGAATGACGCTGATGGTTAAAACATGTTTCATAATAGCTTTGACTCTCAAAAAAACGAAAAGTTGTCAGCTGCGGGTATGGAAACCCAACCTGCTGTTCGACGCGCCGTTGGATGACGTCAAACTCCAATCACTTAATATATATTATAAAAAGCAGTAAAAAGAAAGTCAATATCCCAAACAAAAAATATATAGTCAATATATTTTTCTGAGGCGCACAATCTTGGGTTGCGAAAATAGGTAGTTTTTATTTTGAACGCAGAGTACGCAGACTCCTCGCAGATAGCGCAGAAGCAAGCGTCCATGTGTCATCTACGCCTGATTCTCAGGCTATGACACGATGTCCGCTTGCGATTTTAAAAAATGATTAAATAAATCGGACGGGAATCGTGGCGTAGCTAACGTAGTTAGCGTCGTCGCCACATTCCCAGTCCGTCTGCGTATTCTGCGAGTAGTCTGCGGTCTCTGCGTTCTCTTTCCTTACTATATGATTTCATGCCCCCAAAATTTGAACGCACCCATTTTTTGAAAAATATTTCCCCTCGCTCTTGTAGAAAACAAATTAAGCGGTATAATAAACCTAAGTCAATAGTTTGCCGCGAGCAAATTTACGGATGCATTTATCAACCCAAAACTTTTTTCAAGGAGACAAACCGTCATGTTACGAGTTGGCATTACCGGCATTGGATTTATGGGCTGGATTCATTACCTGGCTTATCAGCAGATCCCAAACGTTCAGATTGTGGCGTTTTGCGAAAAGTACTGTCAGGATCGTCTGGCTGGCGACTGGACTAAAATCAAAGGCAACTTCGGCCCGCAGGGCGAAATGATTGACATGTCTCCGTACGCGACGTATACGGAACTGGACGACATGATCGCCGACCCGAACGTTGACATGGTCGACATCTGCCTGCCGCCCAATCAGCACGCTCAGGCGACAATCAAATGCCTTCAGGGCGGGAAAGACGTCTTTTGCGAAAAGCCCATCGCTCTGACCCCCGAAGACGGAAAAGCCATGGTCGACGCCGCCGCGGCTGCGGGAAAACAGCTCAACATCGGGCACGTTCTCCCCTTCTTCCCGGCTTACGGATACATTTACAACGCCAAGCTGGACGGTCGCTGGGGCAAACTGCTGGGCGGGAACTTTGAACGCGTCATTTCCGACCCGACCTGGCTGAAGAATTACTGGGACATGGGCATCGTCGGCGGACCGCTGCTGGACTTGCACGTTCACGACGCTCATTTCATTCGCGCTCTGTTTGGGCAGCCGCAAGCCGTTCAGGGAACCGGACGCTGCCGCGGCGACATTCCCGAATACTTCCAAAGCCAGTTCATTTACGACGACCCCGATCTGTGCGTTACCGCCACAAGCGGCATTATCAAACAGCAGGGGCGTCCGTTCATGTGCGCTTTTGAAGCCCATTTCGAAAAGGCGACGGTTCTGTTCGATTCCTACGCTGGTTTGCCGCTGACCGTTCTTCACGAAGACGGCTCGACAGAAAAGCCGGAACTGGAAGACCGCGGCGACGTCGGTCCGTTCATTGCCGAGCTGACCGAAGCGACCAGCGCCGTTATGGAGAGCCGCAAGTCCGACCTGCTCGACGGCTCGCTGGCGTCCGACGCCGTTAAACTCTGCTACGCCGAAATTGATGCCATCGTGAATCGCAGAAAAGTTGAACTGTAGTTTTGGGGAAATTAAGCTTTTAGCTTCTAGCTCCTAGCTTCTAGCTTGGTTATTTTAGTTTCAGGCTTTAAATATTAACGCTGAGAACTACAAATGCACAAGCTAATGGCTAGTAGCTAATAGCTAGTAGCTTACTCCCACTCCCTACTCCCTCTCCCATGCCCCCCCTTCAAACTATCGACGTTTCTGCCGGATACGGTTCCCAGGATGTGTTACACAACATATCGCTGACGGTGGAACCGGGAGAATTCGTCGCGTTAATCGGACCGAACGGGGGCGGGAAATCGACGTTTCTTAAAGTCGTCAGCGGGCTGCTGCGCCCCACTTCCGGACAGGCGCTGCTGGACGGCCGCCCGATAGACAAATACACTCTGTTACAGCGCGCTCAAAAGATCGCGTATCTGCCGCAGGAAATTCACGTCGAGTTCAATCTGACGGTTCGTCAGGCGGTTCTGATGGGGCGGTTTCCGCATCACGGTCTGTTCGGCAGAGAGTCTCGCGAAGACTGCGACGTTGTCGATTCCGTTTTGGAACGCGCCGATTTGCTTGAGCTGTCTGAACGGTCGCTGGACGCTCTTTCCGTCGGACAGCGTCAGCGGGTTTGGCTGGCAAGCTGTTTGGCGCAGTCCGCTCCGATTCTGCTGTTGGACGAACCGACGTCGTCTTTGGACTTAGGGCAAACCTGGCGAATGTTGCAGCTTATCTGTCAGGAACAGATGGCGTGTAACGCGGAACCGAAAACGGTCGTCGGCGTGTTCCACGACCTCGAAGCCGTTAAGAAATTCTGCACTCGCGCCGTCGCTATCAAAGACGGGGTTGTTGTCGCAGACGACTTCCCTGCAAAGCTGCTTACAGACGAATTCGTTTCTCAGCTGTACGATTTGAAAGACGAGAGAACGCTGACGCCGACTGCGATTTGCTAAACGCGCCAACAAGCTAAACAAGGTTTATTCAGGGTCTATTAGTCCCACACGGAAGCCACGGATCAGACGGATTAGCGCCGATTGTTTTTTCTTACTTCTGAAGTTATTAACTAAAGCAATGGTTATTTAAATGTAAGGAATATAACTTAACCAATCGGTGAAAATCCGTTAAATCCGTCAAATCCGTGAACGGACTGACCTGCAAATTCCCTCGGGAATCGCCTTATTCCACCCCGGCTTCGGCGTCTTCCGGCTGAACGATCGAGCGGATGTACTCGACGTATTCTTTATCCAGCTGATTGTACGGCGTCCCGGTTATTTTCTCCAGCGTCGTCGGCGTATCCAGACCGGAATAGATGGCTGACAGGTAGTCAACGAAACATTCGCGATATTTCCCGTGGTCGTAAAAGAGCAAAAACCACGTCAGCCCCGCTGACTGTGAATAAAACGTCGCAACGCGGGCGTCCGATTGGAATTCCTTCATGCTCATCGCGGTAAATTGATCAAAGGGAATGTAGAAACGGCTTTTGAGCACCCGGAATCGGGCGGCAAAGATGCGTTCGTCGTTCAGGTCGCCCAATTCGTGACGTCCCGGCTTGTCGGTCAGCGATTCCATAAACGTCGCGATGCCCTCGATCGCCCAGAAGTTGCAGTTCTTCCCCGGCGACAGCACGTTTTTATACGCAGCGGGACTTTTCTGCCTCGGACGGGACTCCGCGAACAGCTGATGGGTCGTCTCATGCAAAACGGTGCGTTCGTCGTAATCCTGACCGGCGAAAAAGAACGACGCGCCCAGCGTTCCCGGCGCCATGCGAGCGTCGGAATAATAAACGCCCAGCGTGTCGGCAACCAGCGACGACCTCATGATTCGAGAAACCTTCTCGACGTACTGAGCCTTGTCCCGATAGAAAAAGACCTGATGCTGAACGTTCATAAACTCCGGGTTCTGCCCGGCGTAGAAGCGCTTTAGCTGCGCGTCCGTTGCGAAAAAGCGGAGGAAAAGCTGATTCCAGATCACCGCCAGATTTTCCAGCTTCCGGCTCAGCTCGACGCCCTGCTCTAACGACGGGTACGAATAGATTTTGTAATGCGGCGTTACTATAATCCACGGGTCGTTTCTGTCGCGGCGCAGCCGGGCTTCGTCCGCCGCCGACATCCATCTGCCCTGATAGTATCGCTCCCCGTTTTCGTAACGCTCCACCTGCGTCTGAAGAATCCAGCCGAAGACGGGATGGTCAACCTTCCCCGCCTTGCTCATTCTCATTTCGTACTGGGTCGCCCACCGGTTCTCATACGGAACGTTTCCAATGAGCTTGCGAATAAACTCGTTTTGCGGATTCTCCCGCAGAGCCAGCATATAGAGTTCAAAAGCGTACGTCGCGTATTTAGACGCCGCGCATTTCTTCGCCAGAGAGCACAGCTGGTCAGAGTACTCCGTTCTCAGTTTGATAAACTGCGATCGCCATTTCTGGACGTTTTTACTTTTCAGCGAATCTTCCTTGCCCGGCTCGATTTTAATCGGCAGAAGAGCGTCCCAGCCGTACGCAGTCGTAATCTCGTACAAGCAGATTCTGTCTTCCGGAAAATCCGTACTCCATTCCCGGGTTATCTTTTCCTGCTCCGGCAAACCGTTTTCAGAGCACCAGTCCGCCAGCGCGTCCAGCTTCGCCTTGAACTGCTGACAATAATAAGCCGCCTTCTGCTGCGGGAACTTAAACGATGGTTCCTGCTGAGCAAAACAAAGCGTCTGACCGGCAATCAAAAACAGCGTCGACAATAATATTGTAATCCGTCTCATAACGTTCTATGGGAAAACAGGCGATTTGGCGTGTTGGTAATTCACTTTTATTATACCCTAATTTATCAGAATTATCGATCGTTGTCAACAACGCCGGGCAAATATTTTTTGCCTGACCCCGTATTCTTGACATTGGAGCAAGAATGATTATAATTATCGACATACTCAAACCAATCAAACAGGAGACACTACATGACTATCGTTCCCTTTTGCGAGCTAACGGAAGGACAGGAAGCCGACTTTTTCGCTGTCTTCGTTAAGAAAGAAGCTAAAACCACGAGTCAGGGGAAGCCGTATTATTCCATTACGATTCGAGACGCCAATCGGACGGTTACCTTTCCCGTATGGAACGACTCCCCCTTTACTCCGCTGATTGAAAAGCTTGAGGACAACTCGTTTATTAAAGTTCGCGGCGTCTATCAAGTCAACGCCAAATACGGAGCTCAAGTCGAACTGATAAAAATGCGTCCTGTTCAGGACGGCGACCGTCAAAGCGGGTTTGACGAAAAAATGTTCGTCGCTCAAAGCCAGTTTGACCCGGAAGAGACGTACGCGGACATTCTCGCCATTCTTAAACAGACTATTGGCGATGGCGACCCGCTATACACGCTGTGCGAAACGATATTCACCGAAAACAAAGAAAAGCTGCTGTCCCTGTCGGCGGCGTCGCATAACCATCACGCTTTTGTCGGCGGCTGGCTGGAACACACCAGAAACGTCCTGTACAACGCCGTCATGATGGCGAAACGTTACATGGAGATTTATCCTGAACTTTCGCCGTCGCTGGACGTTGGACTCGTCGCCGCCGGCGCCGCTCTGCACGACATCGGCAAGCTGGAAGAAATCGCCTTTGCCGGCGTCGGGTTTGAGTACACCGTCGAAGGAAACCTTATTGGACACATGCTCCAGGGGCGCGACATCGTCCGCGACGCCTGTAAAAAACTCGGTTATACCGGACAGCGATATACGCTGCTGGAACACGTTATTATCGCTCATCAGAGGCTGCCGGAATGGGGCGCGCCCAAACCGCCCATGATTCCAGAAGCCCTGCTCGTCCACTACGCCGACGACGTCGACGCCAAATTCGCCATCATGTACAATCTGGAAAAAGAGATCGCCCCGGGAAAATTCTCGCCGTCCAAAAACACGATGGGGTATAAGGTCTATAGACCAGAGGAGTAGCAGCTTCGACCCGCCGAAAATCTCAGACGCAAGGAGAGCCAGCTGGAACGTCCGGTTCGCGGGCGTGTCGCCCGCTTCAGGAAATCGGGAGCGTTGGAAATCTCGGACGCAAAGAGAGACGTTGGCGGCGGACACCGCCGCGAACCGGGCTCAACCAAGGCAAATTGTCATCCAAGGAGTTTTATCATGTCGACTGAACGCAACAACAAAGAAATATACAAACGTCGTGATATTCCTCATTGGGATTTTGCTGACGCTGTCCAGCATATTTCATTTCGGCTTTCGGATTCCTTATCCCAAAACCAGTTGAATATTCTCAAAAAACAAGTTGAAGACAATCCTCCCTCCAGACGAGTTTATTATCTTCATCGTGAAATTGAAGAATGGATTAATCGTGGAATCGGCTCCTGTATTTTGAGAATTCCTGAACTGGCTCAATGCGTTATTGATTCGTTAAATTTACTCAATGAAAAACGCTATCATTTATATCATTGGGTTATAATGCCTAACCATATACACGTTTTAATTCGAGTGTTTCCTCATAATCCAATGTGCGACATTGTGAACTCATGGAAACATCACACCAGTAAACGTTTTGATGAAATACTGCATAATTTGAAATCGTCAAGACGATTCCAAGCTGGATATATTGAGAACATAATCAATACATTTCAGGGTAATTTCTGGATCATTGACTACTGGGACGTATGCGTTCGAAGTAAAAAACAATTTCAATTGGAATCAGACTATATCGCAAATAACCCGGTAAAAGCCGGACTGGTTAAAAGACCGGAAGATTATCCCTGGAGCAGCTTTTGCAAAAGGGATTAGGGAGCGACGGACTCTGCCGGGGCGGAGAGGCTGCGGCGGGCGGAACGCCCGCGAACCGGGCTCAACCATGTGCAAATTTCCGCCCTACTGCCTCATTACCCCAACGTCCCTCAAACTTGGGACGTCGGGAACGGTTTTAATCCATTCGCGGCGGTCGAACGGCGTGCCGGCTGGGGCGGGAACGTTCGGCGTCGAAAAGGCGTTGTCGAGGTAAACGTTCCAGTCCCCGTTTCTCTGGAATGCCTTGCAGTCAATCGCCGCGTTGCCGAGGATGTAGTTTCTGTTGTACGTCTGACCAATTCGATCCATGGTCGGATAGGTTTTCTGATACAGCGGGTTTTGAACGTATTGTAACGTTTTTTCTATGAACTCTGAATAGCGCGAATTGCTCCACGGGCTGAAACTCAACGCGATATTGCAATCGACAAAGACGTTTTGCAGGCAGACGTTGTCGTGTCCGCCGTGAATCTGGATTCCACCGAACATACCGCCTGAACAGCGATAAAAGACGTTTTCAATCATAACGACGCCGGAAATAGCGTCGTCGAGACGAATCCCCGCCTGACCGCACCGGGCGTCCAAGCCCTTGATGTCGTGCCAGAAGTTCTTTTCAATGACAAGACCGCGATAGGTCGGGTTGCCATAAACGTCAATTCCAGACTGGTCGCTGAACTCGTAGACGACGGAATGAACCTCGTTTCGAGCAACATAAATGTCGTTGCCGTCCGTTCTAAAGGCGTGATGAGGCGAATCGTAAACCAGATTGTTGGTTATAATAAACCCGCAGCCCGACGTATGAACGGCGGGAGCGTAAGCGCGGTCGATGCGGGAGAAATCGCTGATTTCGCAGTTGTGAACCGCGTGCCCCGCCTGAATCAAGCTCTCGCGGCTGCCGCCAGAAAGACGAACGCCGCACGCTCCCATTTCACGAATACGACAATTCAGAACGCCGCACAGCATACCGCCGCGAAGAATCGCCGCGTTCCCGCCGAACTGTTCAATCGTCGAATTTGTAACATAGCAGTTGACGCATTGCGCCATAAAGACGCCGGACTCCCGCCCGCCTTTTATCGTTACATTTTTCAAAACGACGTTTTCGCAGTTCGTCATTTTGATTAGCGCTTCGTTCAGAACGGAAAACTCGGCTGTCGCTGCAAAGCGTCCGGCGGCGTCAAGTTGGTCGGCGGCGGGAAGATAGTACAGTATTCCCCGCTGACGGTCAACGTAGTATTCCCCCGGACTGTCCAGTTCTTCCAAAATGTTGATAAGATAGTAATGGAACCGTCCGGTCAGATTCACACCGTTGACGGACATTGTCTTCTTCTCTCGATTGATTTGGACTTTTTTAATGTGCGACGCCCATTCCCAGGTAAACAGACCGTTCGCCCAGACGTCGTTCTCGTCCGGGTTGTCCGACAGCCGCCATTTATCCGGGCGGTCGAAGTCATATCCAAACGAATTCCCTTCAACCGCGCCGAATTTCAGCGGTTCTTCCCCGACGTTGGGGTATCGCGCCAACGTCTGCGCTTCCCCGTTGACGTACAGACTGGGAACCGGGTTGACCGTATCGCCGACGCCGTAGCCGCGAGGTCGAAGCTGACCGAAATCTGTAACGCCCGCCGCCTTGAGATCGCATTCCAAAACCTTGCCGCGAACGGACTCCGGCAGACGCTGAAGAACGTCTTTATCTGTAACAGGAGCAAAATGCAACAGCGTTTTTCCGCCAGTCAAAAGCGCTTTGGCGTCAGGCGCCGCAACGATAAACAGATTTTTCACATCGTTGAGCTTGATTGTCTTTTCAACGTAATACGTTCCCGACGTCAACGCGATTGCGGCAGTTTTATCGGGATTTTCTTTTTGCCAGGCAGTTGTTAATTGAATCGCCTTTTCCAAAGATTGAACGGGCGCGGACAGCGAACCGTCAGCGTCGTCTGAACCGTTGGGCGAAACATAAATTGTAAAATCGACTTGCTGACTCTCAACGTTTTGTAACCAGTTCAGAGCGAACGTTTCCAATTTACGAACGCGATTCGCGCTAACTATCAAATCGTAAACCGCTTTTCGTCGAGAAAACTCTTCCGGATACTTTTCTCGAAGCTGATTGAGCAGTTCTTCCTGATACGTTTTTTCCAGTACACGAGCGATTTCCCACAACAGTGAAACTTTTTGAGAATCCTGAGGGAAATTCTTAATCTCGACGTTCTCCGCCAAAAACCGTTGGGCTTCCTCTTTGGCAAATTCCACATACTGCGTCCAATTCTTTCCGTACCTGAACAGATAATAATTTCTAATTCTAAACCGCATTTCCGATGGAAGATTGGGAATAGTCATCAACGATTCCAAAACCTCTTTAGGCGCAGAAACGTTATTTGCGCCTTCAATGAACGAGTATTTAGATAGCCGTTCAAGAATCATTTTTTCCTCTGCGGAAAACTGCTCTTCAAACCGTTTGAAGATTTCCTTTTCCGTCAGCGCGTGCGGATAGAATTTCAGACAGTCGACGTACATGCGGTTCGCCCCGACGCCGTACCCGCCGTTGCCGACTTTAATCGGCGCGCCTTTGGTGTTCAAAACCGCAACGTATTCCCGTTCTCCGGCAAGCTGCCCGTCGAGCCAAAGTTTCATCGTCTTACCGTCGTAGGTGCAAACAACGTCGTGCAAAACGCCCGGCAAGATTCCTCTATCCGATCCGAGACTGACAGCAGACGGGTTTTTCCCAATCTGGAACGTTACCTGCTGACTAATCCAGCTGTAGTGGGCGCGAATGCCGTCGAAATATCCGCTGGCAACCGAAAAGAGCATTCCCAGCCCGTCGCCGTTGCCCTTCGATTTCGCCTGACCAAGCAGTTTAACCCGCATGGCAAACGTAAACGCGCCGCTGGAAACGTCCGGCGTTTGTCCTGTTACAAAATCGTCTCCCAAAATCCGGTTGACTTCAATCGTCTGTTCCTGCGCCGCGGCAGACGTCAGACTCAACAACAAACTCAAAACAAAGATCGCGATTCTTTTCATGGCGGGAATGTCCTTATAAATCAAGGGGGGAATACAATGTTTATACATTTAGAATATCAGAGTGCAAAGACAATGTCAAGACGGGGGCGTGGGCGCTCACAAATAAATAAAAAGAACGCAGAGATCGCAGACTTCTCGCAGAATACGCAGAAGCAAGCAGACATGTGTCATCTACGCCCGATACTCGGGCTATGACACGATGTCCGCTTGCGATTTTAAAAAATTCTGATTTTTCTTATTTCAGTCCTTGACTCCATTTCTATGATTATTGCAGAATTCACAAGGCGGTCGGATTATAACAGTCCGGCGAACCAGGCGGCGAGAGCCTGTCGGCCTTTAATCGTTTTTTCTTTTTTAAGGAAGGGTTTGTTATGACAACCAACAACAAAGTTTACAGCATCATGGAAAAAGCTGACCGCCGCGCCGAAGAGTGGATTGAGAATCGGCTGGCTGGGTTGGAACATCCACACGTTACGCCGCTGTCTCTGATGACTATAATCGTCCTTCTGGCGCTGGGCGTACTGGGAATCATTTCTCCGGCGTTTTTCGGAGCCGTCGCCCCGATGTACATCGGCACGCTGATGATTATTGCAGGCGCGACGTTCATTTTAATGTCCTTTGAATGGCCGCCGGCTTTGAATCGCGTCATGCTCGTCTGCGTCGGCGGACTGGGAATCGCATCGGGAATTTTGATGTACTTCACCCCCAGCATCGGACTGTTCGTATTCTCCCTTATTTTGGGATTGTACTTCCTGTTTGAAGGCGTGACGAAGCTGTTCTCGTTCCCGCGGTATTCAGCATTTTCGTACACGTTCATGTTCATCAGCGGCATCATTTCCGCCGGTTTGGGAATCGTCATCGCCTGGATTTCCGCCTTTGACGTCCCGTGGGTTTCCGGTTTCCTGTTCGGAATTGACCTGTGCATCGGCTCCATCGCGTTCTTCCTGACGCTGCTTTCCGCCCAAAGCGCGTACGACGCCAGCTTGAAGAATCGCAACGCGGCTGAGATGTCACGCATTGAAACCGAACAGACAACGACCACGCCCCGCCCTGCTGCTTCGACGACAACGACAACAACGTCCTCAACCAGCGCGACCAATACCAACGGATCGGGTTCGTTCGGAAATCGTTAAACAAGAATCACTGAATAATCGTTAAAAAACGCTCTGACTGCAAAACACAGCCAGAGCGTTTTTGTATCTTTACGGGAACAAACGAGGCTCCCAATTCATGGAACTAACCTGTTATCAGACGTCCTGCTTGTCGAACGCGGAGTCGAACGCGATGTCCGACGGGCTGAACTGCAGGTTGTCGCGAATATACTGGAGGGATTCCAGAGCGCCTTGATCGCGCTGCATGCCGGAATCTTCCCATTCGACGGACAGCGGGCCATCGTAATGAATGGCGTTGAGAGCGCGAATGATTTCCTCGAAGTTGACGCCGCCGCGGCCAACCGAACGGAATTCCCAACCACGGCGAGGATCGCCGAATTCCAGATGAGAACCGAGAATGCCCGTCTTGCCGTTGAGGTTGACAATAGCGTCTTTGATGTGGCAGTGGAAAATGCGATCCGGGAATTCGCGAATGAATTCGACGGGGTCGATTCCTTGCCAAATCAGGTGGCTGGGGTCAAAGTTGAAGCCGAATTCCGGGCGGTAATTGACCGCTTCCAAAGCGCGTTTGGCGGAGTAAATGTCGAACGCGATTTCCGTCGGGTGAACTTCCAGCGCGAACTTGACGCCGCATTCGCCAAAGACGTCCAGAATCGGATTCCAGCGTTCGGCAAACAGGTCGTAGCCTTCCTGAATCTGCTGAGGAGTTACCGGCGGGAAGGAGTAAATCCACTGCCAAATGCTCGAACCGGTGAATCCGTTGACAACCTTGACGCCAAACTTCTGAGCGGCGCGAGCGGTGCGCTTCATTTCTTCAGCGGCGCGCTGATTGACTCCGTCCGGATCGCCGTCGCCCCAAACCTCTGCCGGCAGGAAGCCCTTGTGGCGTTCGTCGATTCTGTCCAGAACGCACTGACCGCGAAGGTGGTTGCTGATTGCGTAGCATTTCTGACCGTAACGTTCCAGCTGAGCGTGCTTTTCGTCGCAGTAGTTGGGATCTTCCAACGCCTTGTGAACATCAAAGTGATCGCCCCAGCAGCACAGTTCCATGCCGTCAAAGCCAAATTCCTGAAATTTCCGAGCCAGTTCTTCGCATGGAAGGTCTGCCCACTGACCGGTAAACATTGTAACAGGTCGAGCCATAAGCCATCTCCTTAAATAATAGTGAATAATTTTTACGAGTCGTAAATGACATTTCTGATTAGTTTTTTATTATTTTACTCGATTGAAAATCTTTTTGCAAGACCCCGGACAGGATTTTTTTGAAATTTCTTAAGAAAACAGAGAAATCGCTCTTTTCGAACGCAGGTAAACTGGAGAAACAAGAAAATGACGTTCAGGAAGCTAATTAGTCTGAAAGAATCGAGTTTCTTTAAAAACAAAGAACGGCGCCAAAAGCGCCGTTCAATTGCTGATTACATCTTAACTCATTCAGTAATACTTCCTAATGAAGCCGTCATTTCAGATGGCGACAGGATTGATTTCGAGTTTACGGTTTCAACGGGCTCGGGAAGAGCTTTATCTGCCGGCGTAGGAGCAACGGTCGGAGCCGGTTGGCAAGCTGCGGTCGCAGCTGGAGCGCATGCCGGAGCAGCGGCGGCGCAGGGGCTAGCCGGAGCAGCGCACGGAGCAGCCGGGGCGCATTTCGGAGCGCAGGAATTGCAAGTCGGGGCGCATTTCGGAGCGCAAGGATCGCATTTCGGAGCGCAGGGATCGCAGGAAGTGCAAGCGAACAGGTCAGCAAACAGACCGCCGAAAGGACGGAATTCGCAGCACGCTTTACGCGGTTCGCAGCTGGCTACTGGAGCGCATTTCGGAGCGCAGGGATTGCAGGAGTTGCAAGCCGGGGCGCCGCATCCGCATTTCGGAGCAGCCGGAGCGCATTTCGGGGCGCAGGGATTGCAGGAGTTGCAAGCCGGAGCGCCGCAGCCGCAGGAGTTATTCAGGCAGCTGGCAGCCGTCAAAACTTTGAAAAAGTTAATAAGGTTTTTCCCAGGATACCAGTCTTCAACAATACCGCAGTTAACTTCGCAGCGAGCTATCGGAGCGCAGGGATTGCAAGACGGAGCGCAGGTTGCCGGAGCGCAGGTTGCCGGAGCGCACGTCGCCGGAGCGGCGGGAGCGGCTTCTGCCGGAGCAGCGTCGGCATCCGCAGGAGTCGGAGCAGCGGCGGGAGCGCAGGAGGACGGAGCGCAGGCGGCTTTCGCGCCACAGAAAGCGCAGTTCAGTTTTCCGCAGCGATTTCCAACTGTGCAGGGATCGCAGGGATTGCAGGATTTGCACGCCGGGGCGCCGCAACCACAAGCCGGAGCTGCAGGAGCGCATTTCGGGGCGCATGGATCGCAAACCGGACCGCATTTCGGAGCGCAGGGATTGCAGGAGTTGCACGCCGGAGCGCCGCAACCGCATTTCGGAGCGCACGGATCGCAGCAAAGCGAACCAAACAGGCAATTCAAAATGCCAAGATTCTTTCCAGGATACCAGTCGCTCTTGCAAGCAGGCTTCTCATACGTGCAACGAGGCTGGAACAACGGAGCCAGGCACGGTTTGACGCAAGGGCTGCAACCAATCTTGTTGCAGCAGCAGGCGTTCGCCGGGCTTCCACAATTTGAACAGGCAGGCTGTTGAGCGCAACGGTTATTGCAGCATTCAAACATGCCAGAAAAAACGTTTCCGCATTTCGCACATCCACAAGTCGGCGCGGGAGCGCAAGAGGGCGCGGCAACGTCACAATCCGCGGCGTAACTGACGCCGATCGAGACTATCGCTAAAGCTAAAATAAACAAAAATGATTTCTTCATTGAAAAATCTCCTTGCAGAAATTAAAACGAATTGCGGTGCATTTGACAATTCGAGTTTGAAATTCATTGTAAAATTTGCTAACGCATTGCGAATGAAATTTGTATTTCAAACGTTTCCGACTCCAGGAAAACCCCTTTTCAAGGAGTATGGGAAAAACGTTTGGCAATCTTACGATTGAATTCCGATGTTGCATGTTTCGACAAAATCCATTTTGTCCAAAGCATCATACCCATTTGTAAAGACAATCCTTGCTTGCGTTCTGGATTAACTCGCATAAATTGCTTTACGCTTGGACTATCGGTATTTAACAAGTCTGCACTTAAGATGGATTAATCCCATTCTGACAAAATTTCCGAACATTATAGTTATGACGTTTATTCTGATTAGTCAAAACAGATAAACTTTAACGGTTATGCGCCCCATTGACGTTAAAGATTTTTCAAGTACAATCGAGCAAAAGAGTAAAATTCAACGTAATATAGTATTAATTGTATAATAATTAACAATTTTCTGTTTTTAACTCAGTAATCAAACCATGTTTGTAGATAAAGTTTCAATTAAAGTGTCGGCAGGACGCGGAGGAGACGGCTGCGTGAGTTTTTTGCGGGAAAAGTTCGTTCCCAAAGGCGGTCCTGACGGCGGCGACGGAGGACGGGGCGGTTCCATTTATCTGGTCGCGACAGATGGAATGAACACCCTGGAAAACCTTTCGCACCAAAAGTTTATACGCGCTCAAAACGGACGTCCTGGCGCTGGCGACAACTGCACTGGCGCCAATGCGGAAGACCTGTATATTTCCGTACCGGCAGGAACGGTTGTCCGCGACGCCGAAAACGACTTTATTCTTAAAGACCTTGTCAATCCGGGAGATATGGTCAACGTTGCCAAAGGAGGAGTCGGCGGCAAAGGAAACGTTCGATTCAAAACGGCTCAGAACCGCGCTCCGAGAATTTGCACTCCCGGAACAGAAGGCGAACAGCGAACTCTGATTCTGGAATTGAAAGTCATCGCCGACGTCGGGCTGGTCGGAAAGCCAAACGCCGGCAAGAGTACGCTGCTTTCTCGACTGTCGTCTGCGCGACCGGAAATCGCTTCCTATCCGTTTACAACAAAAATCCCCAATCTCGGACGCGTTCAAATCGACTTCGACCACGCCTTTTTCATGGCGGACATTCCCGGATTGATCGAAGGCGCTGCCCAGGGCGTTGGGCTGGGGCATGAATTTCTCCGCCACATCGAACGGGCGGGAATTATCGTCCACCTGGTTGAACCCGACCCGATGGACGGAACAACGGCTTTGGACAACTACAAAAATATTCGTAAAGAACTGGAACTGTACAAAGACGAACTCTGCCAGCGGCCGGAAATTCTCGTCGTTACCAAAGCGGAACTGCCCGGCGCTCAAGACGTTCAAAAGCAACTGGAGGAATACGCCCAAAAACCCGTTCTGCTCATTTCATCCGTAACCGGTCAGGGGCTTAATGAACTGAAACGAGCTATTGGCGAAGAACTTCAAAAAGCCAAAGAAGCGCCAGTCGAAAAAGAAAAGGACGTCTTCGATCTGTAAGTTCAACGTTTGACTTTATTATCTGTTAAGAGAATCGTCGGGCGCGTCGAAGGACTCGCCCCAATTCTCCCGAAATGACGATTCCAACTGCTCAACCTCGTCGTCCGTGAGAAAATCAAAGTTCTTGCGGCGGCGGATATCGCCTAATATACCTTTATTTCCAGAAAGCGAACGAATAAGCAGTTCCAGTTTCTGACCAGGTAAATCGACAATTTCCTGTAACGCCAGTTTGGTTTTATCATACCGTTTCAGATAATCCAGTTCGATGACAAGCTCCGTTTCAACAGTCTTATCGATAAATTGCAAAAGCGTTTCCGTCTGAGTTGTAAAATCAATGTATCGATA
The DNA here is from genome assembly GCA_017407125.1 of Thermoguttaceae bacterium. Taxonomy (GTDB): domain Bacteria; phylum Planctomycetota; class Planctomycetia; order Pirellulales; family Thermoguttaceae; genus RUG11551. The sequence continues at coordinate 17,873 of JAFQXE010000044.1, read as the reverse complement.
AAAACGTCCAGTATCGTTATTAACCATAAGAACTCCCTCATCATCCAGATCGTAGTCTGTAAGCTGAACCAGAGGGACGGAAAAGCATTCCAGAGACTGATCATATAAATCCATATTTTTGAGCATAACCGCTGAAATCGGGAAAATAAACCCAGGCGGAGTAAACCCGGCAAGCGCTAAAATGTTATGAATCAAAAATCGGTGCGATCGACCATTGCCATCTTCAAAGGGATGCAGAAAAACAAAGCCCCAAGCAATTGCCGCCGCATGAGCAATCGCGGAAACGCCGCCTTGAGCCATGCGTTTGTGAGACTCAATCAAACCGTCCATCAGGAAAGACAAATTCTCTGGACGAGGGGGAATATAATGTATTTTTTCCTCGCCGCTGAGTAACGTAGACCCTACGTAATTCTGATTAGTTCGATAATCTTTAACAGCAAATCGCTTGTCAACAATCTGGTTTTGAAGTTCAATTAACGATTCTTTATTACAGAAATCTTTTTCGTCGGCGGATTTCAACAAATTTACAAATCGTTCCATTCGACTGGAATTAATCTTTTCTCGCTCAATCTGAAAAGACGACTTTGTTTCCTTGAGATACAAATAATTCGCAGCGCGATATTGAATATTGTTATCATATGCGCTTAACAACGTTTGTATTTTATCTTGATAATTACAACTCTCCGCTTTCTTGAGCATTTCTGTTTTTCGGATTGTTGGACAGAATTGCGGCGTTCCCAGCAAATTGTTGTAAACCTTTTGACGAGTAACCCTTTCTCCTATAGGAAGCGTATAATATTCTTCAGGATCTAAAACTGGAATGAAAGACCTTCCCGTCAGATCGTCAATAGGTAATCTCGTTTCCAACGCCCACTCGTACAAAAACCAAAGTCTACGTCTAATTCTACTCGTCTTTTTTTCTTCAATAAAGGCAGCAAATCTGTTTGGATCAAGTTTTTTAAATATTTCCGTCAGAATTCCTAAGTTATAACCATCGTGCTTTACAGCAAAATCTAAATGAGCAAAAACGGTGTCATCGGGCTTTAATCGACGCGGGAAAAATTCATTAATGAGTTGAATTGGCAATTCATTAACATTTTGAGCTGGACCAGATTTGATTATTTCAGAATGAGACTTATTTGCAGATTTGCCTAAATAAGACGTGTGCCAATTTTTGAACGTTTTTATCCCATATTTATTTATTAAATACAGATAACCAATAGGCATTTCATAATTAAATTCTGACGGCATTTATTTACCTCCTATTATCTTATATAACAAAAAACTGTTTCTTTTACAAGAACTTTTTATGCTTTTTTTACAAAAACGGGCATTTTCGAAATTTTTTTTGCGCAATGTGAACTTTTTTGGCGTAAATCTGCTTTTTTAATATTTTTTTTGCGCAATGTGAACTTTTTTGGCGTAAACTGGCATTTTCGAAACTTTTTTTACGCAACGCGAACTTTTTTTACGCGAATTACACGATCGGAGAACTATTTAGATTGGATTTATAATTATTTATTGTTATATATGATTATATTTATCGTTTTTCAGTAAACAGTACAATATAAAAACGCTCCCGCTAAGACGTCTAAATAAAGCAGCCAGCGGGAGCGATTCTAAGCAGTTATTTTATATAAGTTTGGATTAATTCTCGTTATTTTGAGCCTTCGACGAGCTTCTGTCTGTCGACAAGACCTGTCGGAGCAAAGCGGAATGATCGTCAAAGTTGACTTCAGCAGGGTTGCCGGGAGCGTACTGAAGAATAGCTCCGTGTTTACTGGATGTCAGCGACAGTAAAATCGACGAAACCGTCTGATACGGCTCGCCCTCTAAAATGAGAGACTTTCGACCTGGGAATTCTGCTCTGCGGGAAAAAGTTCGGCTGGAAACGGCAAGGAACGCAACGGATGTATCCAAGCGGGACAGCGTCAGCTGACGACGGCAGTAATCCTGCAATTCATCGTAGGGGTCATCCATGTTTCCGTTGGAAAAAATATGAAGACCGGGCTTAATGTCGATACATTCAATCTTGTTCCCGCCGTAAATGCAATGGGCGGAATTCATATCGCCAACAACGTAGTTTACGCCAGCATACGATCCGGAATCCAGTTCAGACATCGCCATTTGCGCCGCCTCCTGAGCGGAATGACAATTGAGCAGCTCTCGGCACAGCAAACCGCGAGAACGCGGAGCAAAAGGCACTTCTTTCTTAAACCGGTTTAAACAGCAGCAAAACATGGAATGTTGGTTTACGCCAAACCACGTTCCACCGCTTTTACGATCAATGCCGCAAATTACTCGCGGACGTCCAGACTGAATCTTCGGCGCCTGCGATTGGCGTTCTATATGTTCATCTCTGTTATACGCAACCAGAATCGGGGCTTCCGAAACAACTTTGTACTGAAACGCCATAATTGTCATGGCAGAATTCCTCCTTGGATTTTTAAAAAATGTTTTAATATATAATACCAATTTTTAAAAATCTGAAAAGGGGGCAAGGAGAGGCAGTAGGCAGTAGGATAAAAACGCCTCTCGCCTCTCGCAACTCGCAACTCGCAACTTAGAACGAGAAATAGCTGACAAAGTCGACGCGGTCGCAGGCGGAAACGCCGGCGTCTGCTCCAGCCCAGCCCGTTTCAACGTGGCTGTATTCCAAGCCAATCCACCACAGTTTTGTGATGTCATGCTTGATATTGGCAAACAGGCTGTGGTTGAGCGTTCGAGCGCTTCCTGCTCTAATTTCATCTATGCGACCTTGCGGGTCGTCAATCATGTATCCGACGCGAAGCTGAGTGCAATCGTTGAGATTAAACCACAGGTTAATCCACCCGCCCTGAGCGGCGATTGATTCCGGAGTTCCAGCAGCGCTTCTCATAACGCCCTGATTGATTCCGCCCAGGAACATGGCGAGGTTTTCGCCTTTGAACAGTTCGCCCTGAACGCCGAATCGACAGGTTATTGGAATATAGGCGTCGAGATAAATGCCCCATGTTTTGGCGAAGTGGTTTATATCTTCGGCGCCTCCAACCTTTTGACCGTATTGCAGTTCGCCGATATGAGCGGCAAATCCAATTTCCATCGGCTTTTGCGGGCAATGACGATAACCCAACACAGCGGCAATTCGCCCCTGAACGATCGGCCAGGAACCGTATTTTAAGCGATAATCATTGCCTCCCTCATTAAGCAAACTATTGGAATCGCCAGCGAACGGAGCGCTCAAGCAGCCTTGTATTTTCCACTGAAAACACGGCGAAACGTTGATATAGCGTTCCAGTCGGAACTGGGCGCGGCGATATCCGACGTTGCCGTCCATCCAGCCGGCGGAATACATCAGCGTTCCCGGCGCCAAAGGAGATACGACGTCCCACGTCTGACCAAGCAGTAAACGAGCGTCTTCTGAAACCGCTTCAATATAGCAGTGACGTAAATGCACCGTCGTTTTGTTGTCGAAATCGATTGTTCTTTGAAGGTCAAATTCCACTTTTCCCATGACTTTGGAACCTTCCCAGAGCGACAATTTTTTGGCTTTCATGTTGAAACCCAAAATCGTGCCGCGGTAGTCGACGTGAGCCTGTTTACCCGTATTGGACGGCTGAGTTACAAAAAACGGAGCGGATCCGATTTGAGTCGGTTTGGTTTCGTATGAAACGCTTGCCCACAATTTGGCGTAGGGAATAATCTGGAAATCGCCGGACGTCCAGGCGTGCTTGTCGATCTCGCCCAACATTTCCGCTCGGAGCTGTTGATAATCGAAGTCTTCGCGGAACATCTGCGGGTTTGATCCTTCAACGATCGGCTCCATCGGAGCGACTTGAGAAAGCGGAATCTGGCTGGCGGTTGTATTATTGACGCCTCCAACGGTTCTAACCGCCGGTTCCTGAGCAAACGGATTCGCGACTGGAGTTTCGACAATCGCCTTGACGTCTGCTGGAACAGAAGTCGGCTGCGGAGCCGCGGCAATCGCGTTGGCATTGACTGCTTTCGGCTTCGGAATCAACTGGTAATTATAATTTGGTTTGTAGTTTGACGGGTTCTGAAGCGAAGAACGAGGGGCCGTCGGAATCGGGGTTTGTTCCGGCAGATAAAAACCGACCTGCTCGATGGAATTAGTTGCGAGTTGCGAGTTGCGAGTTGCGAGAGGAGCAGGAGCAGGCGCTGAATTCGTTTCCGGCAAATTACTACTGCCTACTGCCTCTTGCCTACTGCCTTCTTCCGGCGCCGGAATTAACGTCAAATCGACGTCGTTAGCCGGTTCCGGAAACTGGATGTCCTCGGGACTGTTCGGCATTTCAGCGCTATTAGGCGTCGTCTGCTGAACGCCGACGGAGTCGAAAAGCGTTGGCATGGGAGTGAACTCGCTTCCGAAAGAACGAGCGGACGCGAAAGCCGCCAGAACGACAAACAGGGTAAAAATCCGATTTATGCTACGCATGATATGAACTTTGTTAAGTTAGGGGGGCGCTGGGAGCTAAAAGCTGGATTCATTCCAAACTATTTTACTGCTCCTTACTCCCCTCTATCGTCCTCCGTTAAACTCAACTTAATCGAAATAATCGATTTTATCGGAAAAATCGCTACATTTTATCTATTTTGATTTTTACAGCAAAAACCGTCTTGTATTTTGGATTAGAAACGAGTAGAATTAATGAATAATTATCAATTAGCAATGAGCAATTAGCAATTAGCAATTGACGCAAGCGTTTCAATAATTGATAATTGCTAATTGACAATTGCTAATTCATTCCCCACTCCCTATTCCCTACTCCCTAATCGCCATGCGTACCATCACATTCACCCTTATCGCTTTGCTGTTTGTCAGCGCCGCTCAGGCGGCTGTTCCCCCGGAATGGGGCGAGCTGACTTTGGTTCAGGAAATCCGCTGTGCAGACGCGGTTTCCGATTCTGAATTGTTTACGGAGTTCCCTGCGGGCGCGTCCAAGGTCGAGACGCTTTGCGGACGTCCGTGCCGGGTTCTGCCTCCCAACGAGAAATCGCCGCAGTACATGGCATGGAAAGTCGGGAAGGGCTTGAACCTTCAGCCGGGGAAGGCGTATATTTTATGCGTCGAATTTCCCGAGGACGCCAGCCGGGCGTTTTTCGTTCACAACGGCGGGAACGAGACGATTAACGGCGTTTCGACCGGGACAACGGTCGGCGACGCCTTGATGGGTCGGTACGTCAACACGAACCCGGAATCGCTCTCGCTGCCTTTGTCTGGACGTCTGGAAACGTGGTCGGGTCTGTTCTGGCTTCACGACCGATTCTGCCCGATAACGCGATATCGCGGCGCCGGCAAGCGGGAACTCAATCCGGAAGACGGGTTCTGGGTCATTCTGAGCCAGTTGCCGGGATATTTGGACCCGCTGTCCAAAGGCGCAGCGGCGGCGACGATTCGTCTGTACGCTGTCAAAGACGAGTCCAAGCTGACGGCGAAGATTAACTATCCGCCGGAGGATTTGCCCAAGCGACGTCTGTTCTGGCGAGAAGAAATGGCGGACGGCGCTGTTACAATGGAAAAGAACGCCGAGCAGCGTCAGCCGGTTTATCGTGGCGTTACCAACATTCCCGACTGGTACGAGTACAAAATGAAATGGTCGAAGGCGATGGGCGTCAACGTCTTCTGCAAAGACCTGCTGGAATTCGGATACAATCAGGGCTGGAATTCCGAACCCTACGGCGGCAACAGCTGGATTTTCGAGCCGCTTAACAACGACCTGTGGGATCATCTCGTCGCGTTGGCAGCGCAGTACGACATGCCGATTCTGCCCTATTACGAGTACTACGGCGCCATCGGAGGCGACAAGTCCAAGGCTCTCGGTTCGCAAAAGCGCGCCAAGCGTCTTTCCGGCGGCGACAAGTACACGCATATCTGGTGGTGCGAACGCGCCAACGTCGACGTCGCCGACCCCGACACGCTGAAGGACTTCCAGAAAATTCTCGACCTGACGGTTCTGAAATACAAAGACGGCGCGGAAACGGCGGACGGGAAAAAGGTTGTCCCGAAATTCCTCGGCGCCTGGATTCGATGCCGACCGTCAAGCGTGCCCGTTTCGTTCAACGACAACAACCTCAAGCAGTTTGCGTCCGAGGCAAACGGCGGCAAATCCGTTACACGAGAGGACATCCAGAAGGACTCTCAACTGCTCGACAAGTACAGAATCTGGTGGTTCTCGAAACGCGCCCAGTTCATCGAAAACGTCGCGAAATATCTGAGAGAGAAAAACGACCCGAAGTCGTTCGTCCTCTTTACAGCTGACAGTTCCGAACCCGGCTGGCCGATTCCCTCTCAGCTGGCAGGCGAAGGGAAAAAGGACTCCTGGCGTTACAAAATGTGCGTCGTTAACGACAACCCGGAATACTGGGAAACGAAAGTTATGGAAGAATGTTACGAAAAGCGGTACGTCAAACAGTTGCCCTTGACGGAGGTTTTAGAGAAACACCTGTACCCGAAATCAATTCTGTCCTGGCAGATGGACTGGGGCGGACACGAAGTCGGACATTCCACCCCGCCGGCGTACCCCGCTGGGATTAAGAACTCGACCGACGCCATGTTCTCCTATACGTTCAATAAATTCTATTCCGCCGACGAGGACATGGAACTCTTCCGCTCCCGCGCTGGCTTGACCGCGATTCGGCATTTCTGCCTCAACGAGAACGAGATGAACGCTGAAATCGACGGGAAGGCGACCGAGATTCTCGGCTACTTCGTCGCGGACGTCGAACGCGCCGGTAAATTCAGCGTTCTGGCGGAAGTCGCCGCCGTTGCCAAAGGCGACCCGACGCAAATCGGGTATCTGTGCGGCAACACGTATCAGCGCGGGTTCCCGGACGTCTACCGGAAATTTACTCAGGCGTTCCTGTCCCTGCCCGCCCTGCCCAGCGAGTTAATTCAAAAAGAAAAGTACGGTCAGGAATGGGTCAGAAAAATCGACGCCGGACAGAACCGCGTCTGGTACTCCGTCTGCAATCTCGCCTATACAGACCAAAAAGTCAAAATCGACGACCTTCCCAACGGCGTTTTGACGGACTGCGTCACCGGCGAGAAATTCCGCGTCAACAACGGAACTGTAACCATCCCCTGCCCCGCCGCGAGCCTGCGTTCGTTTAAGTGGGAAAAATAACGGCGAGCCGGGAACGTGAGTTCCCGGGCAACAGCGAAGCGAACGTAGTTACGCTTCCGCTAGAACCGCGTTAGCGGTTCACTTTTAATAGCCGTGGGTTTTAACCCACGGAAAGACGATTAAAACGATTCTCTTTAATCGAGTCATCCCCTTTTTCTTTCCCCCGCGCCGCTGGCGCGGGGGAAAGAAAAAGGGGATTTGTCGATGTTTTTATTCTGTAAATCGGTTGCCCGTGGGTTAAAACCCACGGCTAGACATATTCAACCGCTAACGCGGTTGTGCGAGTTCTAGGCTTCCCTTCCATTGAGGCAGGCGAGGACGCCTGCGGTCGACGAGGACGTCGACCCTCCGAAGCGCAAGCGACTATTAAAAATCCCCTCTTTTCCCTAGTAAAAAGACGGCTTTTTTCCCGTTTCTCCCTTGCAGAAAATCTCTAAAACGCTATAATATTAATTAGCAATTAGCAATGAGCAATTATCAATTGATGAGGCGCTTGCGCTAATTGCTAATTGACAATTGCTAATTGCTAATTCTCACCATTCCTAACTACTAACAAACATACACCGTGTCCAACGAACTCCCCCCTGATAACAACAACACGCCCGACGGTCAGACGCCAGCTAACGCCGATATGTACGTTCCCGGCCCCAACGCGCTGGCAAACTTCAAAGACGGAACAACGCTCATTCGTCAGTCTATTACAGACGAACTCAAGCAAAGCTACTTGACGTACTCCATGTCGGTTATCGTCAGCCGCGCTCTGCCAGACGTCCGCGACGGGTTAAAGCCCTCTCAGCGTCGTATTCTGGTTGCGATGAACGACCTCAATCTGACACCCGGCGCCAGCAGAATCAAATGCGCTAAAATCTCGGGCGATACGTCGGGCAACTATCACCCCCACGGCGAAACCGTCATTTACCCAACGTTGGTTCGTATGGCTCAGGAATGGGTCATGCGCTACGTTCTGGTAGACAAACAGGGAAACTTCGGCTCAATCGCCGGGCTTCCGCCTGCCGCTATGCGATATACAGAAGCGCGCATGTCCCGGTTCGCCCAGTTGATGCTGGAAGACATCAACCTCGGCACGGTCGACTTCATGCCCACCTACGACGGCCGCGGAATGGAACCGACGGTTTTGCCGTCCAAGTTCCCCAACCTGCTGGTCAACGGCACCAACGGCATCGCCGTCGGCATGGCAACCAGCATCCCGCCGCACAACCTGGGCGAAATCTGCGACTGCCTTGTCAAGCTCATTGACGATCCCGGCGTTTCGATTGACGAACTGCTCGAACTGTGCCCGGGGCCGGACTTCCCCACTGGCAGCATTATTTGCGGTCGCAGCGGAATCCGAAAAGGATACCACACCGGGCGAAGCACCATCCTCATTCGCGCCACAGCGACAATTGAGGAGATGAAAAACAACCGCCATCGAATCGTCGTTACCGACATTCCCTATCAGACCACTCGCGACAACGTCGAAGAGCGCATTGCCGACATGGTCAATCAGGGCAAAATCGAAGGCATCAGCAACATCCGCAACGAGTCTGACCTTAAAGAGCCGGTTCGTCTGGTTCTGGAACTCAAGCGAGACGCCGACCCGGACGTTGTTCTCAATCAGCTGTACGAATACACGCCGCTGCAAAGCTCGTTCTCGATTAACTTTGTCGCTTTGGTAGACGGCAAGCCGAGAACGCTGACGTTCAAGGAAATTCTGGAAGAGTTCCTGCGGCACCGCATGAACGTTATTCGCCGCCGAACGATCTTCCTGCTGGAAAAAGCGCGGGCGCGCAAACACATCGTCGAAGGGCTTATGCTCGCTCACGCCAATATCGACGAGGTTATCAAGGTCATTCGCACCAGCTCCACTCAGCAGGAAGCCAAAGCCCGCTTAATGGCGGAAATTCAATGTCCGCGCGCGCTGATTGAACGCGCTCTGGGCGAAGACGGATTCAAGGAATACGCCGAAGATCACGGCATTAAAGACGAATACTCCCTCACCCCGGTTCAGGCGGACGCCATTCTCCACATGACGTTGGGACAGTTGGTCAACCTGGAACAGGAAAAACTCATCGAGGAATTCCGCAGCCTCATGGCGGACATTCACTCGTACTTGACGATTCTTTCCGACGACGCCAACATTCTGGCAATTGTCCGCAGCGATACGCTGGACATCAAACGCAAGTTTGGCGACAAGCGCCGCACGGAAATCTCCGGTCAGGACATCGGCGACATCGACCTGGAAGACCTCATCGAGGAAGAAACCATGGTCGTTTCGATCTCCTCCAACGGGTACATCAAACGCACGCCGGCAGACGAATACAAAGCTCAGCGCCGCGGCGGCAAAGGCATCAAAGGCGCCAAGGTCGAAGACGAAGACCCGATTCAGCACCTGTTCGTTGCGTCCACGCACGCCTATTTGATGTTCTTTACGAACTTCGGGAAATGCTACTGGAAGAAGATCTACGATCTGCCGCAGGCGGCTCGAGATGCAAAAGGACGCGCTATCGTCAACCTGCTCAATCTGGATAAAGGCGAAGTCATTGCCGACTGTCTGGCGGTTCGAGATTACGACTTGCCGGAACATTACATGACCTTCGCCACCGCCAACGGCCTGGTGAAGAGAACGGCTCTTTCCGCCTATAAACGACCGTGGAAAGCCGGCTTGAAAGCGATTAAACTCCGCGAAGGAGACGAACTGGTTGACGTCGCCGTTACGTCCCAAACAGATGAGCTGGTTCTGTCGACGCAGACCGGCATGGCAATTCGATTCCAGGCGGCAACCGTCCGCGCCTCCGGGCGAGACTCGTCCGGCGTTAAAGGCATCCGCCTTGTCGGAACGGACCGCGTTGTCGGCATGGTCGTTGCAGACCCGACCGCGTCGCTGCTGACCGTTTGCGAAAACGGATTCGGCAAAAAGACCCCGTTCGGTCCCGGTTCAACGACAATCATCGGCGGAGAAGACGCCGACGACTCCGACGCTCCGGAATCTGCCGAAGCTGAAACCGCTCCGGAAACCGAAGCTCCCGAAACGGACGCCCCAGAAACCGACGATTCCGCCGCCGATTCCAACGCCCCCAACAGTTCCCGCTGCTATCGAACGCAGGGGCGCGGAGGCAAAGGAATTCGCGACATTCGCACGACTGAACGCAACGGCAAGGTTATCGGCATCGCTCGAATTTATTCCGGCGACGAAGTCCTGATGATGACCGCCCGCGGCAAACTGCAGCGCATCTCGCTGGACGAAGTTCGCGACACCGGCCGCAACACTCAGGGCGTCCGCTTGATGAAACTCGACGCCAACGACAAACTCGTCGCCGTCAAACGCATTCCTCGAGACGACAGCGACAGCTCGACCGAGACGACCGAGACTGACGAAACAAACAATACAGATTTATAACCTGAATTCCCATGGAAAGTAAAAGCAAATACGCAAAAGAAGTCGGCGGATATAAAGACCGGTTCTGGTACCCCAGAATCTGGAACGGCATGACGGTCTATCCGTTTACAAAGCTGCTCATCCGCAATAAATTCTGGATTGCGCCGTCCCGCTGGTGCATGGCGTTAATCAATTACGGCTGTTCGTTTTTGGACTCCACCCTGTTAGGGCTTCAAAGCCTAACTGTTGGTGGGAAGATCAAACGGACGGAAATCGACAAGCCGCCGGTGTTCATCGTCGGGCATTGGCGCAGCGGAACGACGTTCCTTCACGAACTGTTCGTCAAAGACCCGCGACACGCGTTCCCCAACTGCTACGAGTGCTTCAGCCCAAACCATTTCGTTATTTCTGAAGGCGTCATTCCCAAGGTGGTTTATCTGCCCAACAAGCGCCCGATGGACAACGTCGAAATGAGCTGGACGTCGCCGCAGGAAGACGAATTTGCCCTGTGCAACCTGGGCGTTCCGTCGCCGTATATCAATATGGCGTTTCCGAACAATACCAAAAAGGATATTGAATACCTGACTTTGAAAACCGTCTCCGAAGCGGCGCGAACAAACTGGAAAAACAAACTCCACTGGTTCATGCAATGTCTGACGTACAAGTACGAAGGCAAACGTCTTGTCCTCAAGTCGCCTACGCATACTGCCAGAATCGCCCTGCTCCGTGAGCTTTATCCAGACGCCAAGTTCGTCCACATCCATCGAGACCCGCTGACGCTTTTCCCGTCGACGGTCAACCTCTGGCAGCGTCTGTCGGTAGACAACGGATTCCAGCACCCCGTCAAAGACTGGGACGAATACGTCTTCCAGCTCTTTGACCTGATGTATGAGTCCTTCTGGGAAGATACAACAAACCTGCCAGAAAACCAGTTCGTCAACATTTCGTTTAAGGAACTCACCGGTTCGCCGGTAGAAACAATGGAACGCCTGTACGCTCAGCTTGAACTGGGCGACTTCGAACCCGCCAGAGAACAGCTCATTCCGTACTGCGAAGCCAAAAAGAGCCACAAAAAGAACAAGTACGAAATCGACACAGAACTCCAGCAGCGGATTCTCGAACATCCCATCTGGAAACAGTACATGGAAAAATACGGCTACCTGCCGGAATGAGAATAAAATTCGCATAAAAAAAGGCGTCTGAAAACAGACGCCTTTTTTATTTGTGTAAGAGTTATATTACTTTCTCTTTCTCCAGAGCAGCAGTCCCACCGCGCCGAGAATCAGCAGCGCCCACGTAGACGGTTCCGGAACAGCGTTGGAATCAGCATAACCGGTAATGAGATACGTTGAACCGTCGCCTTGAGGAAGAGCAGCCAAACCGGTGAAGTGGTAAGACGTCAACACGCTTTCGATGAGGTCTTGGCTCGTATTGTCAGCTTGAATAATGACTTCAAACGGATCGTTCGGTCCAAAGCTGGAATTGTCTGCCAAGGTCAGATTAATTATCGCGCCGTCTTCAATGGCAAGATTGCCCAAGATGATCAGCTGGTCGTTGTCGTCCGGATCAGGTCCGGCAACTTCCATCAATAGCGTTGAACCGTCATGAAGAGTCAAAGCGGAAACTTCTGTCGGCAATTCCGTTCCGTCAATGGTCAGCGTTCCAATCGAGTTGCCGGGCGACAAAACCGCGCCAGCGTTGACTTCCATAGAACCTTTATAGTATCCCTTGAAGTCCAATCTGCCGACGTCTGCGATAAAGTTGTCTGCCGTGGAAACGTTGTTCTCGTCGCTGTAAATCTTTAACGTTCCAGACCCCGTTTTTGTAACGGTTTTTCCGGAAGCGTCAATCTTCCCGATAAACTTTGTATCAGAACCGGAATTGGAAACGAACGTTAAATCGCCTACCGAAATCAAACTAACAGGATTGTATTCAGAACCCGGAACGTCAGGATTGGCTTCTGAACCGCCGGACAAATCGTTGAGCGCTGCATCGGCGGCAAGTTTGAGCGTTCCATCTGCAACGGTTGTCTTGCCGGTATAGGACGACAGGTTGTCGCCAGCAAGGGTCAACGTTCCTTTGCCGATTTTAATCATCTCGCCAGAGCCGGTAATCTCGCCGGACAGCGTCAGATTGTAATTCACGCCAACTTCAACTGTACCAGCTTCAAGCATCTGGATGGAATTGTCAGCTTCCACTGAAAGGTTTGCTCCAGAAACGAGCTTAACGCCCTTCTTGCTTTCACCATTAATTTCCCAGTTTGAAATGTCAGTAGAATCTGTTGCGTTAGCATACCAGTAGCAGTTGCGAAGCTCAATAATGCTTTTGCCAGCGGTCAGAGCCCAGAGTCTGCCAGCTTCCTTCAAGCCCGCTTCACTCAGGTGAATGGAGTTGCCGCTATTTTGTCCGCGCAGATCGCGCGAGAACTCGTCTGTATTGACGCCCTCAACGACCAGCGGATCGTCTGCGATAACTCGCAGCTGAGCATTGGTAACGTTGCTGTAAGTATTTCCGTTGGCATCAGCGGAAACAATCGCAACGCCCCAGAACAAATTCTCGTTGCCGGAATCGGTTCGAGTGCGTTCAATCAAGGCGCTAAGCCTGTCGTAATAATCCTGCTCTGACGTTCCCTTGTCGGATTCGCCCTGATGCCACAAGATTCCAGCAAAGCCGTTGGCGTTTTCGTTGAGGAATTCCATCGCATTTACCAGGTTCGTGTACATTCCGTTTGCATCGCTTGCCCACTGCGCCTGAGTGGTTCCGCCGTACCCGACAGAATACGTTGCGACCGGGACGCCTTCTTCTTCAGAAAGCGTATCAGCGAAAGACGGCCACGTCGAACCGCGGTTAGAACCGTCAAGCGGACCTTGCTGCGGGTCTTCGTTTTGCTGCCATTGACCGGTTTTGGGGTTGTACGCCAACGCCAGAGGCGAAGTCGAAACTTGCGCAGCGTCGCCGTAGTTGGTCGAGTTGGACTGACCGGCGGTGATGAAGATTTCTCCAACGCCGACCTGTCCGGATTTCGTTGCCACAACGTTTCCGTTGACGTCTACCGCCTGATACGAAACGTCGTGCATGCCGCCCAGAAGAGACGTTGTTCCGGTAAATGTGCCGTCTGAATTCATGGTCAAGGCAAACCAGTCGCCGCCGTCAACCGACGCCTGAACCGTGTCAATTGTAACGCCGTTGGTCGCCGCCCACGTGCCGGAAAGAGTAACGTTCGCCTGGTTCGTCAAGTCTCTTTGATACATGGACAGAGCGGTTGTCGTCAACAGAGCGTCAACTTCATGAACGAACGTATAGATATTAGCAATAGCGTAATTCTTCTTGTTTTCGTCAAAAGTCCAGTCGAACTGAGAACCGCTGCTGTTGGCAGAGGGGTTGGGGTTCGTACCGATTCCATACTGCTTTGTTCCATTTAAATGGTTCAAAGCAAAAATCGTCTGCTGAGTGTCGATTGAATGAATCTGCATTGACCCGTGCCCAGCTGCGTACGGGTCGGCGGGGATGGTATCGTTAATATCGTAGATGTCATTGCTTCCCAGGGAGTTGACGCCGCCTTTGGGCTGCGAGTAGTTGGACGCGCAGAATTCAATAAATCCCTTTTCGTGAGAAATGGTCTTATTGGCTGCCGCCTGAGCGCCCGTATTCGGGTCGTTGATTCGTCCTTGAGACGCGGCAACGTTGGTTGTTACTTCCAGATTATTGACAAACTGCTGATAATATTCTCCAGACGAAGCAATCGGAACGCCGATTTTGGAGATGTCGGTCGTCATGGCGTCAAATGAAACGAAGACGTACGTCAGCGGATCGTTTACCGTCGCAGCGTATTCCATGTAATAGCCAACGCGGTCAAACAGAACGCCCTGACTCTGCAGCGTTGCCAGATTGTTGACGATGTCGTAATTGACGCCGTTGTCATGCCAGTTTGTTCCCATTTGAGTTGTCAGACGCGCGCCCTGAACCATCGTGTAATCAGAACCGTTTGTAACGTTCGCCATGCCGGGAGCGATTGCCGGAGACGCCATAACGTACAGCGTGCGGTTGGCATACTGAGACGCATTGGAAACGCCGACTCCCCGCTCGCCGTCAAAAGTATAGTCAGGCTCGCCGCTTGAATTGGGGTTGGTACCGATGCCAATGTCAATCGTACGGTTGTTGCTGGCTGTCGCATGACCGTTCCAGGCGTTAAGAGCTATAACGGTTTGTTTATCGCCATAGTTGTGAATCTGGAACGAAGCGTAGTCGCCGCCAGTGGCAATTTTGTCTCCAAAGTCGTATTTATCGCCAGCCGCGCCGGGGATGTTCTTGTCATTGTCTTTATTGTAGTTTCTGTTCCAAAATTCGATGTTGCCAGACATTCCCGTTCCGTTGACAACGCCGTTGACGTTGGACGAAACCGTCAGGTTATTAACCGTCGTCTGGAACACAGACCCGTCAAACGGCAGACCCAGTTTAGCAGGGTTGTTTGTAACAGAATCGTACGACGCGTAAGCGTAGTCGACAGAGCCGTCTTCTTTTTCCAGCGTCATGTAATACGCAACGCGGCCAATCGGCATGCCCTTCATGCTGTCGGGAAGCTTGCTGGCATTGTTGACTGTATAATTATCTGCGCTGTACGTTCCGTTAAGCGGGCATTCCAGCTTGTAAACCAGATTCATGTTGACGGCTTCAGACTGAATCGCCGAGAAATGTTCCGCGTCCATGTCAGACAAAACCGGCTTGGCAAACGTGTAAATGTTGGCGATTGCATAACCTTGTTTGTCGTTGTGGTTAGTCCAGTCAGGATCTCCTGAACCGGTGGCGTTTTTACCAATGCCAAACTGCTTGCCGCCGTTGAAATGGTTCACAGCAAAAATCGTCTGTTCAGTATCAAGCGAATGGATTTGCATGGAGCCGTGTCCGTAACCCGTGCTGCCTCCCGAGTCGTTGATGTCGTATGTATTCCCGTCGCCCTGTGAAATAATGTTGGCTTTAGCTTTACCATAGTTTGACGCCCAGAATTCCAGATAACCGGTATTGTACGAAATCGTGTTGTTGCCAGCGACCTGTTGGTTCGTGGTAGGGTCGGTAATCAGACCGACAGACGCGGGAACGTTGGTTGTTACGTTTAAGTTATAAACCTTCTGCTGATAGAATTCGCCGGACGGATTGGTCGGAACGCCGATTTTCGAAATGTCGGCGGTCATGGCGTCAAAGGAGACGAAAACGTAGGTCAGCGGATCGCTGGCGTTTTGAGCGTATTCCATATAATACCCAACGCGATCAAATGGACCTAACGTCTTTTGCAGCTCTGTAACGTTGTTGACAATATCGTAATTGCAGCCGCCGTTTTCTTTAGACCACCCCGTACTCATTTGAGACGTTAATCGCGCGCCCTGAACGATTTGGTACTTGGAAGCGTCTGGAACGTTTTTCATTTCCGGCGCAATCGCCACTTCCGCCATGACGTAAAGCGAACGGCTCTGATACTGCGATGCGTTGGAATTCGCTCCCCTGTCGCTGTCGAACGTATAGTCTAACGCTTCGCCGGCTACGGTATTGTTTCCGATTCCCATGTCAATGGTCTTGCCGTTAGCCGCCCCGCCGTTCCACCTGTTCAACGCCATGACCGTTTGACTGGCTCCGTAGTTATGAATCTGGAAACAGGCGTAGTTGCCGTCAGTCTTGCGGGTGTCGCCGAAGTCAAAACCCGGATGACCACTAGTACTGCTGGCGTTTGGAATGCCAATCGCGTTGCCTTCACTATAGTTCGTATTCCAGATCTCGACGTTGCCCGTTGCAATTCCGGTTCCGTTAACCACGCCTTCAACGTTGGATCGAACAGTCATATTGCTAACCGTCTGCTGATGATACCAGGTCGAACCGCTAAACGGCAGCCCGATTTGGTTGACGTCGTTGGTAATGGGATCGAATCCGGCGTATGCGTAATCGACGTTTCCGTCTCCCTTGTCCATGACCATGTAATATCCAACTCGGCTGAGCGGCATGCCCGTATAGTTTGCCGCGTTATTGACAACGTAATTGTTGGCGCTGTACGTTCCGGTCAGCGGGCAGTCCAGCTTGTAAACCAGCTGCATGTTGGAGACTTCGCCGGAGATGGCAGAGTAATCCGACTCGCTCATCGAGGAGAAAACCGGTTTGGCGAAAACGTCCAGCTGTTTGGTTTCGTAAGAGGCGGTGGTGTACTTGTGAGTCCAGTCCATGCCTGTACTTGTATCAGGGTTGTTGCCAATGCCGAGGCAGGCTTCCAGCCCATTGTTCCATCGGTTAAAAGCAAAAACCGTAGTACGGTTTTGATAGTCGTGAACCTGCATGGACCCGTAGCAGTTGTCATAGTTGCACGTGTCGCCAAAGTCGTAGCTTCGGTTGCCGCTGTTGACGGCGTTGGCGTTGGGAATGCTCTTCGCGTTGCCGCCTCCATAATTATACGGCCAGAATTCGATGTTGCCCTGTGACACCGTCGTTCCCGTTGTGTTCAACGACGGCGACTTCGCTTCGTAGTACAGGTTCTGAACGTAACGCTGAGCTACCGCGCCAGACGTAAACGTCGGGACGCCATATTGGGACAGTTCGTTGGTATACGCACTAAAAGACGCATAGCAGAAATTGTCCCCGCCCAGATTGAGCCGGTACGCGACAGATTCAATCGGTCCCAATTTCAAATTGGAATTGTCGAGCGAATACGGCGCGCCGAGCCTGAAATTGGGCTGATCCGGAATTGACAGCGAGTAGATGTGAGTATACCCCATCGCCTCAATTTCCGCATCGGTTTTCAACGTCTGAGCGGAAGCCCAGCCAGCCAAACAAAACGTCAACGCAACAGCGCTTAAAACTACGGATTTAATTCGCATTTTCATTTTACTGTATTTAAAATATGTTTCAGGTTACTTCTCAGGAAATAACTATGTATACTAATATGTCTAATAACATATTACTTTCTCTTCCGCCAGAACAGCAGTCCCAGCGCGCCGAGCGCCAGCAGAGCCCACGTCGACGGTTCCGGAACGCCAGTACTTTCAGGCGCTCCCAAGCCGACCAGATACAGGCCGTCGCCTTTGCCAATCAAGTCAAACCAGCCTTGGTAATTCCCAAGCGTCGGCATAACATTGACATTAAAGTCGGCATCGGAAACCAGCTGATATTCTGCGCCTTCTGTCGCCCAGAGATCAGCGTCGTTATTTTCAAAGTACAGCTTGATAATCGAATTCTCATCGATTACAAACGCGCCAGCGCCGTCGATGGCAAGCGTGTCGAATTGCTGCAGAGCCGGGTCTTCGTTGTAAGCGCTGAACTCGAACAAGCCAGTCGCGCCAGTCTCAATTATAACGTTGCCGTAGACGGTCAGGTCGCCAACAGAATTGCCGGGCGAG
>JAFQXE010000043.1 GCA_017407125.1 Thermoguttaceae bacterium | reverse complement strand
GCAAGGACCTAAGCGCCGAAGATGAACTCTGTGATTGGGACTAAGTCGTAACAAGGTAGCTGTAGGGGAACCTGCAGCTGGATCACCTCCTTTCTAAGGAATTTAGAAAACTAAATTGGAGACGACTTGCTTACGGTGCAAGGAAGTTCCGCCTTATGTATATTAAAGCCCTTGAGAAGCAATTCTCAAGGGCTTTTTTTCTCGGAGTGCGCGAGCAAAGCTCTCGCTTTTATAAGCGAGCGACAGCTCGCGTTTTTCTTTTGCTGCTGTCACGCCCGTGAACCGGAGGTTCTGACGTTTTCTGCACGAAAGACGTTTTCGGATATTCTCTACGTTTTTCCAGGAAAAGCGACGGCAAGCCGTCGCACTCCACAAGGATTTTAATTATAATATTACCTAAGATTTCCATTTATATTCGTTTAACAATCCGAGGACGTTCTATGATAAATCGTCGTTTTGTTTTGAGCGTTGTTCTGCTTCTGTTGGCATGCGCGGTCAGCGTCTGCTATGGAGCAGAGAATTTTGACGATCAGACAGCAAGTCAAGACCGTCAAAACAGCGCTCTTCTTTCTGCCGTCGAGAATGGGTCTTTGGACGACGTCAAAAAACTGCTCGATAGCGGCGCGGACGTCAACGCCAAAAACGAGTTGGGTCGGACGCCTGTGCATTTAGCCGTTCATCGGGGAAACCTGAAACTCGCTCAGCTGTTGGCTCAACGCGGCGCGGACGTCAACGCGAAAGACAACGAAGGACGGACGCCGACGCTTTTCGCCGCCCATTTCGATAAACTGGAACTGATTCAATGGCTGGCTACGCAGGGATCGGATTTAAAAGTAAAAGACGTTATCGGTCAGACCGCCTTGCATTACGCCGTCGATTTATCGCTGCATTACCCTTCCGAAGAAGACAAAATTCTGAAACTGGTTGACTGGCTGACGGATCAGGGACTGGACGTCAACGCCAAAGACAAGTGGGGAGCGACGCCCCTGCATACCGCCGCCGAAAGCGGATGTTTGAAGCTGGTTCAACGGCTCGTCGAACGCGGCGCCGACGTCAACGCCAAAAACGACGACGCAAAAACCGTCTTGCATTTCGCCGCTCAAAGCGGAAATCTGAAACTGGTTCAGTGGCTGACCGTGCGCCGCGCCGACGTCAAAGCGAAGGACAAAAACGACAGAACGGTGTTACACGACGCCGTCGAAAGCGGCAATTTGGAACTGGTTCAATGGCTGCTCAAACAGGGGCTGGACGTCAACGCCAAAGACAAAAACGGAAGACCCGTCATACTCTCTGACAGTTTTTATCCCTGCGGTCCTGACCCGAAATCGGTTCAATGTCTGGTGGAACGCGGCGCGGACGTCAATGTAAAAGACAAAGACGGATGGACGATTTTACATCTTGCAGTTCTGTTCGGAGATCTGAAACTGACCCAATGGCTTGTAGAACATGGCGCCGACGTCAACGCAACGGACAAAGAAGGAAAGACGCCCTTGCAATTCGCTAAAGAAAACGGCATTCAGAACATCGCCGATTGGCTCAAAGAACATGGCGATGGAGGCAATAGGCAGTAGGCAGTAGGCAGTAGAAAAATGAAAGGCGGTAATGGAGTTCGCGCAGCGAACGGAATTACGCTTAGGCGAGCCACGGGTGTTAACCCGTGGGCGTGAGCGCCCGGTAAAATCTCACGCGGAGACGCGGAGGTGCGGAGGATGTTCGCGAAGTTTTAAAAATTTCTTTGCGTTCTTTGCGTCCTTTGCGGCTTAAAATTCTTCGGCGGATTTTATCCGCGATCCAGAATAGCTTTCGGCTGCGTCGCAGTCGTTCGGCGGGGCAGAGATTTCTTCGGCGGGTGATTCTTAATTCTCCCGCTCCCTCCCCTTGTAAAAAGGCGATTTTCTGGAATAATATATAGAAGTTGCGAGAAACGAGTAGCGAGTAGCGAGAAAACGCAAGCGCTCAACAAATTCTTCTCGCAACTCGCAACTCGCAACTCGCAACTAACAACCTAACTGCTACACTTAAATGCTCTGGGAAATTACCATTACGCCGAAAAAGCCGTTTGCTGACACGCAAGCGGAAGAAGTCAAAGCGGATATCGCCGCTGTGGGTCTTAATATTCAAACCAACGTCGCCTCTGCGCGCGGTTTTCTGGTCGAAGGAGACGTCTCCGCCGAGCAAATTGAACGCATCGCCGACAACCTCATCGTCGACGCGGTCGTTGAAAACGGCGTCATTTCCAACCTGACAGACGGGACGTCCCAGACTGACCCGGCTCTGGCAAGCTGGAAGTCCTTGTACATTCTGCCGAAACCCGGCGTGATGGACCCGGTCGCGCAAAGCGCTCTGAAAGCCATTCAGGACGACTTCCAAATCCCTGTCAAGGCGGTGAGAACGTTCAAAAAATTCTGGTTTGACAACGCCTCAGACGACCAGCTCAAAACGATGGCGGAAAAGGTTCTGGCGAACGATTCCGTAGAGCAGACGATTTTCGGCGCTCTGCCGTTCAAAACGCTGGACGTCGGCAGCCCGTACCAGTTCAAACTGATTACCGTTCCGATTCGAACCATGTCGGACGAAGAGCTGATGACGCTGTCGAAAAAGGGTCAGCTGTTCCTCTCCCTGACGGAAATGCAGACCATCAAAGCGTTCTTCGAAGAACTCGATCGCGATCCGACCGACGTCGAGCTGGAAACGATTGCTCAAACGTGGTCTGAACACTGCTCGCACAAGACGCTGGCAGGGCGAATTCATTACAAAGACGACCAGGTCGAAATGACGTTTAACAACATGCTCAAAGAGACGATTTTCCAGTCAACGGTGGAAATTCGCAAACGATTGGGCGACAACGACTGGTGCGTTTCCGTCTTCAAAGACAACGCCGGCGTGGTTAAGTTTGACGACCAGTACAACATCTGCTTCAAGGTGGAGACGCACAACCACCCGTCGGCTCTGGAACCCTACGGCGGCGCCAACACCGGATTGGGCGGCGTTATTCGAGACCCGATGGGCACCGGCATGGGCGCCAAGCCGGTCTGCTCGACCGACGTCTTCTGTTTCGCTCCGCCGGAGACGCCGTTGGAAGACATTCCCGAGGGCGTTCTTCACCCCAAACGCGTTATTCGCGGCGTCGTTTCCGGAGTTCGCGATTACGGCAACCGAATGGGAATCCCGACCGTCAACGGAGCCGTCTATTTCGACAAACGATACCTCGGCAACCCGCTCGTCTATGCTGGCAACGTCGGTTTGATTCCGGTGAACGGCTCGTTCAAGCAGCCCATGCCCAACGATCTGATTATTGCAGTCGGCGGACGCACCGGGCGAGACGGCATTCACGGCGCAACGTTCTCCTCGGCGGAACTGACGCACGAATCCGAAACCCTTTCCGGCGGCGCGGTTCAAATTGGAAACGCCGTTACAGAAAAGATGGTTTTGGACGTCATGCTCGAAGCACGTGACAGAGGCCTGTATACCGCTGTTACAGACTGCGGCGCCGGCGGGTTCTCGTCCGCCGTTGGCGAGATGGGCGAAGAGATCGGCGCGACGGTCAACCTCAACGCCATTCCCGTTAAATACGAAGGGCTTTCCTATACAGAAATGTGGATTTCCGAAGCGCAGGAAAGAATGGTCTTCTCCGTTCCGGAAGACAAATGGCCGGAAATGAAAGCTCTGTGCGAATCGGAAGACGTCGAAGCGGTTTGTCTGGGTCGCTTTGAACCGACCGGCAGACTGACGCTCAAGTACAACGACACGGTCGTCTGCGACCTGCCGATGGAGTTCATGCACGACGGCCGCCCGCCGGTAATCCGCGAAGCCGTCTATACGCCGGTTGAAGAGTCGGAAGAACTCTCCGGCGAGCCGAAATTCGACCTGCTCGAATCCCTCAAAGCGATTCTTTCCAGCTACAACGTCGCCTCAAAACAATGGGTTGTTCGTCAGTACGACCACGAAGTTCAGGGCGGCTCGGTTATCAAACCGCTGGTTGGCGTCAACGACGACGGTCCCGGCGACGCTGCCGTTGTCAGACCGCGTCAGGAAACGATGCAGGGCGTTGTCATGTCCTGCGGCATGAACCCGTACTACGGCGACCTCGACCCGAAATGGATGGCGGCGTCCGCCATTGACGAAGCGATTCGCAACGCCGTTGCCGTCGGCGCCGACCCGGATAAAATCGCCATTCTGGACAACTTCTGCT
Organism: Thermoguttaceae bacterium; assembly: GCA_017407125.1. Classification (GTDB taxonomy): domain Bacteria; phylum Planctomycetota; class Planctomycetia; order Pirellulales; family Thermoguttaceae; genus RUG11551. Next base: position 111,456 of record JAFQXE010000043.1, on the reverse strand, counting down.
GGGGCAACACAGACCGACCGGAAACGCTCGGATCTCTGGTTCGCGCCGCGCTGGCTTGTCACGACATGGCGCTGGAACTCGGCACGCCGTTTGTTTCCGGCAAGGACTCGCTCAACAACGAGTTCCGCCCCGCCGGTCAAGAACCGATTTCCATCCCGCCGTCTCTGCTCATTTCCGCCATGGGACAGGTTGAAGACGTCCGCAAGTGCGTTACAATGGACTTGAAAAAGCCGGGCAACGTCGTTATGCTGGCTGGCTGGACGAACAACGAGCTGGGCGGAAGCCATTACAATCTGGTGAACGGCTTAACCGGCGGACGCGTCCCGAAGGTGGACGTCAACGAAGCTGGGCTGATTTTCCACGCCGTTCACGCCGCCATCGATGCCGGGCTGGTTCGCGCTTGTCACGACCTGTCCGAAGGCGGTCTGGCTGTCGCCGCTGCTGAAATGGCGTTTGCCGGCGGCTGGGGCGTTGACCTCGACATTGACGTTCTCGCTTGCGAAGCCAACATTCTGGACAACGCAGTTGCGAAAATGTTCAGCGAATCCAACACGCGATTCCTGCTGGAAGTCGCTCCGGAAAACGTCGCGAAAGTTCAGGCGATCTTCGGCGACATGCCCTGCGACCCGATCGGCGTCGTTTCGGAAGAGAAATACATGACCGTCTCCGCCGGCGACATCCAACTGTTCAGCGAATCGATTGACGCGCTCAAAGACGCCTGGATTAAGCCCTTAGATTTCTGAGCGTTGAGTACAAGTCAGTCCGCACACGGATATTACGGATTAGACGGATTTTCGCCGATTGGTTATTTTTAATTCAATGTTTTCTCCCCTTTACTAAAGTTTTTGGGAAAGAGGAGTTTGAGGGGAAGAACCTTTTTTTCAAAAAAGGTTTTCCCCTCATATTTTTTCGAATAGAAACCTCGATATTATTCCCTTGAAAAAACTTCCCTAAAAGGGAGCCAGCTTGCTGGCGACCGAAAGTTTTTTCAAGCGAGCGATAGCTCGCCAATTTTTAAGCCGCAAAGGACGCAAAGAACGCATAGTCTTTAAAACTTCGCGAACATCCTCCGCGTCTCCGCGTCCCCGCGTGAGATATTTCTGAGTGCGAGAGGGAAGCGTTAGCGGAACTCTCGCTTTTTTAATAAATAGAATCGCTTTAATCGTCAAGCGTAGCTTGATACAGAAATAAAATGGTCTTGACGGCAAGCCGTCAAGTACGAAAGCGGCGCCAAGGCGCCGCACTCCGAAATTTTTACGTTCGCTTCGCGAACTCCGTTACCGCCTTTCATTTCGCGCCATGCTCTTTTAGCCACTGTACAACCCGCGTTTTTCTGTTTTCAATTGCCATATCCAGAGCGGTCTTTCCTTCGTTGTCCTTCGCGTTGACGTCTGCGCCATGCTCAACGAGGAACTGAACCAGTTTCAGATCGCCGTCGTCAGCAGAATAATGCAAAGCCGTTTTTCCTTCCTCGTTTTTTGCGTTGACGTCTGCGCCGTGTTCAACGAGCCATCGAACATGTTCCGAATCGTTAAATATCGCGGCGATATGTAACATTGTCTGTCCGTCAGCGGTTTTTACATTGACGTCCGCGCCGCGCTCAACGAGCCATTGAACCAGTTCTGCATCTGATTCAAAAGAGCATAAACCGTCAGATTGCAAGACAGTCTTTCCGTCGTTGTCTTTTGCTTTGACGTCCAGACCCTGCTTCACCAGCCATTGAACCAATGCCAATTTTTCGCTGCCTACAGCATAATACAAAACGGTTCGACCTCTTTCGTCCTTTGCGAAGACGTCCAACCCCTGTTTGACCAGCCATTCAACCAGGTTGAGATTCCCGCTTTGAGCGGCGTAATGCAAAATCGTTTTTCCATTTTCATCTTTTGCATTGACGTCTGCGCCCTGACTCAAGAGCCATTGAACCACGTCCAGATTGCCGCTGCGAGCGGCGTACAGCAGCGACGTCATTTCGTATTTATCTTTTGCTTTGATGTTCATTCCCTGTTTGACCAGCCATTCAACCAATTTCAGATTCCCGCTATGGGAGGCAAAATGCAAGATGGCGTCTCCATCCTCGTCTTTTGCGTTGACGTCTGCGCCGTTCTCCACGAGCCATTGAACCAGTTCCAGGTTTCCGCTTCCAGCGGCGTAAAGCGCCGGCGTCATTCCTGTTTTGTCTTTAACATTGACGTCTGCGCCCAGCTTTACCAGCATTTGATTCTGTTCCAGGTTCTCGTTTAGGGCAGCATAATGCAAGGCTGTCATACCATCATTGTCTTTTGCGTTGACGTCCGCGCCATGTTTCGTCAGCAATGGAATTCTATCCAGCCTACCTCTTTGAGCGGCAAAATTCAAGGCAGTGCGTCCTTCGTTGTCCTTTGCGTTGACGTCTGCGCCGCGTTCCAGCAGGTACTGAACTATATCCAGAGGTCCGGACTCGACGGCGAATTTCAAGGGAGTATATTCTTCAATGCTCCAATAGCAACTCTTTTCGTTGACGTCCAAACCCTGTTCCACGAGCCATTGAACCAACTCCAAATTATAGCTGCTGATAGCTTTATATAGAATCGTTTCGTCGTACTGACCTTTTGCCTTGACGTCTGCGCCCTTCTCAACCAGCCATTGAACCAGTTTCAGATTTCCGCTTTCGGCGGCAGAATGCAAAGCGTCTGCGTTGACGTCCGCTCCGTTCTCTACAAGCCATTGAACCAGTTCCAGATTCCCGTAATGAGCGTCAATTTGCAAGGCGGTCAAATTATATTTGCCTTTTGCGTTGACGTCCAGCCCTTTCTTAACCAGCCACTGAATCAATTCCAGATTCTCGCTTCGCGCGGCAAAATGCAAGACAGCGTCTCCATCCTCGTCCTTTGCATTGACGTCAGCGCCCTTCTCCACGAGCCATTGAACCAGTTCCAGATTCCCGCTTTCAGCGGCGTAATGCAAAGCAGATATTCCGTCATTGTCTTTTTCGTTGACGTCTACGCCCAGTTCAACCAGTTTTTTAACCAATTCGAATAAGCCGTTTTCAGCGGCAATTAGCAGGGGCGTCTTTCCATTTTCGGTTTTTGCGTTGACGTCTGCTCCATGTTGAATTAGCCATTGAACCAGTTCCGGATTTTCCTCGTCAACGGCGTAAAACAGGGCGGTCTGTCCGTATTTGTCTTTTGCGTTGACGTCCGCGCCATGTTCAACCAGACACTGAACCAGTTTGAGGTTTTCAATATCGGCGGTAGAAAACAAAGGCGTTTTCCCTTCGCTATCTTTTGCATTGACGTCGGCTCCGTGTTCAACGAGCCATCTAACCATTTCGAGATTGTTATTATCAACGGCAATATGCAAAACCGTATTTCCGAAAAAGCTTTCTTCGTTGACGTCCACGCCTTGTTCGACCAGGCTCTGAACAATTTTGAGATAGCCATAATCGGCGGCGGAATGCAAAGCCGTGTATTCCATAGCGTCTTTTGCGTTGATGTCTACTCCCTGTTTTATCAGCCAATTAACCATATCCGCATTCCCGCTTCGAACGGCGCTATGCAAGACGGTTCCGTTTAAACTGTCTGCTGCGTTGACGTCCAGCCCCTGCTTGACCAGCCATTGAACTAATTCGAGGTTTCCGCTATAAGCGGCGCTATGCAAGACAGTATAATTCGAATTGTCTTTTGCTTTGACGTCCAGCCCCTGTTTGACCAGCCATTGAACCAACTCCAGATTGCCGCTTTCGGCGGCGTAATGCAAGACAGTCATTTGTCTATTATTTTTTGCGTTGACGTCCAGTCCATGTTTGATCAGCCATTGAACAATTTCGAGATTCCCGCTTTGAGCGGCTTCGTGCAAGACGTTTTTTTCGAATGCATCTTTTGCATTGACGTCTGCACCGCGTTCGACGAGCAATTTAACCATTTCGAGATTCCCGTTTCGGAAGGAAAAACGTAAAGGCGTTTCACTGAGAAGGTTTTTTACGTTAGGACTTGCTCCGCGTTCCAGAAGTTGTTTGACTCGATTCAGGTCGTCAGTTATAACAGCATAATGAAGAACGTTATTGCCAACAACGGGAGAAACGTATGAAAAATCGAATTCCCCTGTTTGAAACATTTGTTCAAAACGCTCAATGGACTCATCGTTAAATCCCAACCGATACAATCGCTCTGCATATTTGGGGCTGTCAGAACCGTCCGCTCCACAGCTGTCGCTGACAAGGCTTGTTACAATCATCAAACAAACGCTCAAAAGAAAAACACGGTATTTCATAATAACGCTCCTGAAAGGGGGAATGACGTTCAAAACCGATTTGATAAAATTCTTACTGTAATTGTAATAATAATTCAGAAAAATGCAAGGCGGCGGCGTGGCGAAAATGGGGGGGTATTTACGTTCATAATCGATTGTTTTATAATGACCTAATAAAAGACGTCTATGCGTATCGGCAAAGGCGTCAGTCCGTTTGTTTAATTCTAATCCAAACAAAGGGGGAAATTATGAACCACAATCAATCTGTTCTCTGCCGCTGGATGCAATTCCGATTCATAGCGGCGTTGGGCTGCGCTGCGATTCTCTTTGCACCAGCCGCGTCAGGCGTTCAAGCCGCTGAAAAAACGTACGACGTCGCTAACGCGTCTTTTGAGACGGCGGGAGACAACGGGGTTCCGCAAAGCTGGCATGGAGATCGCAACGTTTATTCTTTCGACAACACTGTGTCACATACTGGGTCGGCGTCGATGAAATGGGTCAACGACGATGCCAACCGCTATCGGCTGTGTTATCAAACCGTTGACGTCAAGCCGGGGGAAGCGGCTGTTTTCTCCGTCTGGGTGAAAACGAAAGACCTGAAAGTCGGAAAAGCCGCTATCTGCTTGGAATGGTCGGACGCTCAAACCGGGAAATGGCTTGGCGGCGCGTACGCTCGCGGAGTTGCCGGGACGTCGGACTGGACGCGCGTCTCCACGTATGCGGAAGTTCCTCCCGAGGCGAAAGAAGGGTCCATTCACGTTACGTGCTATTGCACTCAGGGCGCGACGGGAACAGCATGGTTCGACGACGTCGAAATCAAATCGTACATCCCGACGTTTTTCTCTGCCATGACGACAAACCGGTATCGTCACATGACAGTCGGCGGCGAAGTCAAAGCGTTTGTCGGGATCAATAACCGGTTCTATAAGATTGACCTGACCAAATCGCCGGGACAGCTGGTCGTTTCCGGAGCCAATCTGAAAGAGAACCTCGTCCTGGCGCCGTCGCGCGTTGCGGACGATTACGTCGAGTTCACGATTGATTCAGACGCCCTGCCCGTCGGCGAGTACAAGCTGGAATATCAAACCGTCAACCCGATTTCCGAAAAGCCGGAAACGATTTCCAAAACGCTGACCAAGTACGAGCAGTTCCCGGCGTACAAAACCCGAATCGACGAACATCGCCGGTTTATCGTAGACGGCAAACCGTTTTTCCCGCTGGGCATGTATTTCGGCGGAATCAAGCCGGAAGAGCTGGATATTTACGCGGACTCCAAATTCAACTGTCTCATGCCGTACCATACGTTAACCCGGGAATCGCTGGACTTGTTACAGCAGAAAAACATCCGCTGCATTTACAGCGTCAAAGATTTCTACGTTGGCTTGCGTTCCAATTCAGACGAGCAGGGAATTCAAATGGCGGCGCAGAAAATCAACGAATTCAAAGACCATCCCGCCATTATCGGGTGGTACATAAACGACGAGCTGCCGCTGTCGATGCTCGATCCGCTGACGAAACATCGGGATTTGTGCGAGGAGCTTGACCCGGGACGTCCGACGTGGGTTGTGCTGTATCAGTACAAGCAAATTCGGTCGTACATTCCCACCTTCGACGTGATTGGAACTGACCCGTACCCGATCCCCTCCAAGCCGGCGTCGACCGCGTACCTGTACGCGAAGTCCACGTACGACGGCTCGTTCGGCGCGCACGCCATGATTCAGGTTCCGCAGGCGTTCAACTGGGCGTCATACCGAAAAACGACGGAAGACAAGCAAAAGAACAGAACGCCAACGTACGAGGAACTTCGCGGTATGGCGTGGATGAACGTCGCCGGCGGCGCGAATGGGCTGATTTTCTATTCCTGGTTCGACCTGTGGAAGATGGACAAAACGGTCGAAGAGGGCGGAACCGCTCTGGTTCGAGAACCGTTTGAACAGCGTTGGGCGGAACTGAAAAAGCTGGGCGAAGAGATTGCCGACTGCTTCCCGATTCTCTTGGGCGACGAACCGACGCTCAACGTGACAAAATCGGACGACTCCGACGAGGAGGTTGTTTCGCGTCTGTTTGGCGCCAACGGCTCGACGTGGCTTTTGATTGTCAACACCAACGACAAGGAAACCAAAACTGCCGTCTACGATATTCCCGCCAATGCGACGCTGGGACAAACCAAACTCGGCTCGCCCGCAACGCAGGACGGAACTAAAATCCGAATCGACCTCCCGCCGCTGGAACCGAGGCTGATTGAAATTAAGTAACGTTTGGCGTTTGCGTAGGTCAGTCCGCACACGGGCGGCGAGACGCCGCCCGGGCAAATCTCACGCGGAGACGCAGAGATGCGGAGAATGTTCGAAAAGAGCGCAAAGAAATGAAAGGCGGTAACGGAGAGAGCGAAGCGAACGTAGTTACGCTTTGTTCGAAGCGTGCAAAACAAAACGACGCAGCCGAAAACCTCCACGGATGGCGCCCGCCCTCGGGCGCCTTGCTAGTATAACGGGTAACCTCTGTTGAGCCGGCGCTCGGCAGTCCCCTGCCGCAAAGGAAGCCTCACGCAAAGTTCGCGAAGTCCGCGAAGTAATAGTTTAGGCGAGCCACGGGTGTTAACCCGTGGGTGTGAGCGAAGCGATCGTAATTACGCAGTTCGCCGAAGGCGAACCGAAACGATGGTGCGAGACGCCAGGGCAAATCTCACGCGGAGACGCGGAAACGCGGAGAATGTTCGCATAGAGCGCAAAGAAATGGAAGGCGGTAACGGAGAGAGCGAAGCGAACGAAGTTACGCTTTGAACCGCTCACGCACACGAATGAACCGGCGCTCGGCAGTCCCCTGCCGCCGAAGAAGCCTCACGCAAAGTATTAATTGGTGAACGCTTTGCGGCGGAAGCATCCAAAAATCTCTTGAACGTGAAATGCCCGCCCGCCCCGCTGGTTCGCGGGCGTCTTCGCCCGCCGAAGCCTCTCTGCCCCGCACACGCACTGCGACACAGCCAGAAACCTTTCTGGATCGCGGATAAAATCCGCCGAAGATTTTAAGCCACAAAGAACACAAAGAAACAATCGGTTCTCCTCCTTTTTCCTGAAACCTAAAATTCCTCTTGTACAAATCCCTCTTTAACGTTAAAATACTGTTATTCCCTGTATAAGAAAACAACCCCCGCAGATTTACCGTTTGCTAAAAATCGGAGAACGAACTGTCATGTTAAATTACATTAAAAATTTCTTTGCGTTGGCGGCAGCGATTGCAGCGCTGATTTATTCAAATGTCGCGGCGGCTGCGGACGAGTTGGCAATACCGCTGTTTAATCCTTCTTCTCAGTGTCTCTATTGGCTGCAAAGCGACGGGAACGTTCTAATAAAGAATGTCATCACTGGCGCTAAAGCAACGGTTAAAATATTTTTAGACGAAGAGAAACATGGTGGGAAATTCCCTCAAGACCCGAATGGTTTGGCCTTTGCCATGTCTTCCCGGACAGTATATTTTATTCAGGCGTCAGATGCGTTGGATAAATTGTTTATCGTCTACGGAGAGAATATACACAAGAATCCGACGGCGACGCTGTACAACCTGACGAATAACTCTGTAATTTTTAGCAAGCAGATTAATTCTCAGGTCAAATACTATTCCGCTCAGTGCGATTTCGAAAACGATACTTATAAACTCGCGTTATTGGCGTGGAATATCAATTCTAATAAAATAGCATGGGACGTCAAACCAGAATCTGTAACTTCTGATACTGCAAATCCTGCAGACGACAGACGGTCTCTGTTATCAATACCTGATACGATTTTAATATACAATTTGAAAACGTCTGCGATTGATTGTCAATATGAAATTAATCCCTCCTTAAATCAGGATTATTATTACAGTCCTTTTGTAGAGTTCGGTGATTATATTATTAAAAATAACGGCGGGAATTTATCTTTAGCGTACAATGAAAGAGCGAGATTGTTCTGTAATACGAATGCGTTCATTCCTGTTAAATCCAGCTATAAATTCAAGGAACAGGACGGCGATTCTCCCGCGATTATAACAAAGGAAGCAAACGACTTCTCGTTTCATTACATCACTGGCGCCGTATCTGCAATAAGATATGAAAATGATTTTATTGCTGTGAAAACGAAATCAGATAATAAAGTTACAGTAATTAAAAAGAACGACTTCCAAAGCAAAAAGACATTTTTGTTTCCTGAAGAAACAAATCTGATTGGCGTCTTTTGCAATGGCGACGTTGTTTTGGGTTATCGATTTGAACATAATAATTCATCAGAGTATTCAACGGTTAAAATTATAGAATCAAAAGGCGATTCTTTCAGCACGATATTTTCATTTCCAGTAACTTACGAATTGGACGATTTTTCCTATTGCGCTAAAATTGATTCAGCTCGCGTCATACTGGTTTTTGACAACGGATACGCGAGGTTGTCGTATAAGAACAATAAATGCACGATAACAGCGGTTGTTAATTTTGAGAAAGAAAAGAATAAAATAAGCGAGTGAATTTCCTTGACGGCTTTCGCCGTCAAGTTGTAGCCCGGGGACGGGCTACATCCAGAGGAGGTTTTCGGCTGACGCAATACGGGATTTCCCCCTTCGAACAAAGCGTAACTACGCTCGCTTCGCTCTCTCCGTTACCGCCTTTCATATTCGCGATCATCCTCCGCTACTCCGCGGCTCCGCGTGAGTTTTTTCTTCGGCGGCTGCGACAGCCGCGATCCAGCGGGTCGGAGGGGTTCTACTGCGAAAGAGATTTTTCTTGTACCAGCAATGCGGCAGGGGACTGCCGCGTGCCGGCTCATCAGAGGTTATCCCTTATACCAGCAAGGCGCCCGAGGGCGGGCGCCATCCGTGAAGGTTTTCGGCTTCGTCAATTTGGTATGCACGCTCCAAACGTTTCGGTTCGCCTTCGGCGAACTGCGTAATTCCGCTCCCGTTGGTCGCTTCATTACCGCCTTTCATTATTAACCGCCTTCGCACCTGTCGCAAAATGATATTTCTTTGGTCGTTGACTTTTTCGCCTTTATAGGGTATAATTTAAAGAGAAGGTAAATTCTGGTAAATTATCAACCCCCTAAATTTAATACAATACTGTCATGATAAATCGAAACTGTTTCCTTAGCGTCGTTTTGATTCTGGCGATTGCAGGCGTCGTCAGAAGTCAGGATTCCCCCTGTTTCGAGGCGGTTAAAACCGGCGTTATGAACGTCAAGTCGCCTGCCCAAACGGTTGACGTCCAGCTCAATCAGGCGTCTGACCTGTATCTGGTTGTAACATACGGGCCGGACAACTACGACTACGACCAGGCGGCGTGGTGCAACCCGACTCTGTACGACGCGGACGGGAACGCCGTCGACATGACAACGCTCAAGCCGGTCTCCTCTCAGACGGGATGGGGAACCATGCTCATCAATAAAGATCACGCCGGCAAACCCGTTAAAATCTGCGGCAAGACGTTTGAAAAGGCTCTCTACGCGCACGCGCCGTCGATTCTGCATTACAAGCTGGACGGCAAATATGCGCGATTTACCGCGGAAGTTGGGCTGGTCGAGTCCGCCAAAAACGGAACTGTTACATTCGAGGTTTACTGTCATCCGGTTGAATACCCGTCAAAAGCGAAGTACATGAAAGGCATGCCCGGCGCGCCGGCGCCCGATCCGGAACCGGTTCCGACGGCGGACAAGGCGCCCTTTACGTTCAATCCGTCTGCCGCTCAACGTCTGCTGGACAAAGGCATTGAGGAAATCGTCTTTATTCGCCGCGTTACGCTCACGTCCAACCACGTTTATACAGACCACGTCAATTCCCGCTGGGCGCCCGGCGGAGGGCTGGCGATTCTCAATCTCAAAACCGGGAAAGTGCGAGACGTCAACCCGATTCTCGCCGGCGGCGTGATAAACCGATTTGACGTGTCCTTCGACGCGAAGAAAATCGTCTTTGACTGGAAGCGATCCAATCAGGAAGGATACCGCATTTACGAGATCAACGTAGACGGAACCGGGCTGAAACAGCTCACCTTCCCGCCGGAAATTGAAGACGCGCTTCATCAGCGATTCGCTACCAGCGGATACCATCGCGGCACGGACGACATGCAGCCGTGTTACTTGCCCGACGGCGGGATTGCGTTTATCACAACGCGGTGTCTGTTTTCCGTTTTGTGCGATTCCGGAGACAACCTGACCGTTTCCAACCTGTATCGCATGAACGGAGACGGCTCTAACATGCAGCCGCTGACCTTCTCGTCGCTGTCGGAACAGTCGCCTGCGGTTTTGCCGGACGGCAGAATTCTGTACCATCGCTGGGAATACGTCGACAAGGCGGCGGGAAACGTCAAAGCCCTTTGGGCGGTCAACCCGGACGGGACGAACTCGACGGAAATCTACGGCAACACGATCACGTTCCCGGAAACGATGATTTACGCCCGACCCATTCCCGGGACGACCAAAATCGTTTTCCTGGGCGCGTCACACTGCTGTCCCAACAACGCGATGGGTACGGTTATCGTCATTGACGTCAAAGACAACGTCCGCAGCGTCGACACGATGAAATACGTTACCTCAGACGTTGCTGCGTTCCATCATAACGGGTTCCATTTCAAAGACGACAACGGGAACTGGTATCGGGATTCCACCGGCAAACCCGGACGTCTGTTCAAAGACCCGTACCCGATTAACGAGAACCTGTTTCTCGTTTCCTGCAAACCGAAAGGGCTGGCGTGGAACGACCCGACCGGGTACGCGCTGTCCATTCTCGACGACGTCGGCGCGGACGAGCTCCTGCTCAAAGACGATTCCGTTTCGTGCTGGCTGCCGTATCCGCTGGTTGCGCGCCCGGTTCCGCCGGTTCGCCCCAGCCTGCTGGACGAAAACCTCGCCAAAGAGAACAAGGCGGTCGTCGTCATGACAGACGTTTACGCCGGGTTGGACAACGTTCCCCGCGGGACAATTAAATATCTCCGAGTTCTGGAACAGATTCCGCGTTCGTGGTCAGCCCGCAAACCGCACTACGACGATCACGCCGGCACGACCCACGCTCATTCCGCAATCGGCGCCGGGCATCTGGCGGTCAGAATTCAGCTGGGAATCGTCCCGGTTGAAGAAGACGGCTCCGCCCGATTCTACGTTCCCGCCGACAGAGCGATTATATTCCAGGCGCTCGACAAGGACTTCCGCGCCGTCCAGACGGAACGCACGTACGTCAACTTCCGACCAGGCGAAACCCGCGCCTGCGTTGGATGTCACGAAACACCCAACAACACGCCCACCCGGTCGACGATTCAGCTGCCCATCGCCATGACAAAACCGATTGCCGTCATGACCGCTCAGCCCAACCAGATCAGCGGCTATCTTCGCGGCGCGTATCTCAACGGGTCAGAAATGACGTTCGACTACGAACGCCAGATTCAGCCGATTCTCGACAAGCATTGCGTTGCATGTCACGATGGTACGGAAGGAGAAGGCAAATCCGCGCTCAACCTGACTGGCAAGCCGGAAGGGACGTACAGCGTTTCGTACTATTCCATGAAAAAACTGGCGGACGACGAAAGCAAGCTTCTGTGGGGAAACCGCAAAGAGCGCAACGAAGACGCTGCGTCAAACGGAATTGAATATATCCCGCCGTACCAGATCTGCTCGCCGTCGTCGTCGCTTTCCGCCTGGCTGACGGATACGGACTGCACGTACAACAGCGATGCGGTCAAGCAGTACGCCAAACAGCTCAAGGCGTGGCATCCGACCGTCAAGCTCAGTCCTGACGAACTGATGACGATCAACAACTGGCTGGACGACAACTGCCCGTTCCACCCGTCGTTCTTCGGCAGACTTCACTCCAAATTCGAAGAACAGCCGAACTACCGCCCCGTCGTTACTCCGGACGAATGCCGCGACAGAAACCTGCCGAAGCGGTTTGAATATTGAGGGATGTGACGCTTGCGTCGGGGAATGCGGCGGCTTGACGCCGCCTTGTCCAATGCCCTGCTGAAAGACTGTAACGTAGTAGAAAACCTTCACGGATGGCGTCCGCCCTCGGGCGCCTTTGCTGGTATAAGAAAAATCTCTTTCGCAGAACAACCGCTCCGTCCCGCTGGATCGCGGCTGTCTCAGCCGCCGAAGTATTTTAAGCCGCAAAGAACGCAAAGAGCGCAAAGATTTTGTCATATACGACAACCCGCTTTAGATTCTATCTTATCTATCCGCACAACTCGAATTTGCTCACAACCGTTAATCGGATTCTTGCTTTTTGGCTACGCCCAATTCTGTCAGATCGCAATCGTCAGGATATCCGTAATCCACGTATTCCATCTTCGTTTCATTTTTTAAAAAATCAGCGTCTTGTGGATCGTTCGGATCGGCGCATGGCAGCAGGAATCTGTCAAGTTTATGGAATATAAAACTCTTAATATCCTTATACACTTCAGCGCAATCTCCTGTATAACAAGGATAAATGATTTGACCGTCTTCGGTCATATAAATACTTCCAGAATAACAGCGATCCAGGTCTATCATACCTGGCGTAATAATTTCAGATTTTTTATGAAACCAGGAAAAGAGCTTTCTTTTTTCTTTACAACTACTAAATTCGTAACCAATTAAGCAACATGACATTCCCATAATCCTTTGAGCTTCTTTTTCAATATCGTTATCAAAATCGTATGGGGAAAACGTAGGCAACCAAAAATTACCTTTAGGGTCAATTCCAAAACCAATAAAATCAATGAATAACGTCCGTTCTTTTTTTTCATTCTTGAGGAACGGCATTAAAGACTCGTTAAACCATGGCTCATATCCAGACGCTCCGTAATAATTAGTTGTAATTCCCAAACCATAAAACTCATGAAGAAACTCGCGCGCTTTATCATGCAATTTCTTGCCGTTTGAATTGAGATGTTTTTCAAAATCTGTAAATGGAACATGCCTGCCGGGATACCATCCAGATATACGCAAGACAGCTTCAAGGGCGCTTTCATAACGGCTTTTATTGGAACACGGTTGTTCTTTTTCTGTATTATTGTCCATGGTCAGTTTTGTTTAAACGTTCTTTTATCTCTGGTTGATTGTTGCGTCAAACGATTATTATAATTTCAGAATAACACAACAAAAAGAAAAATACAAGCCTGTGGGAAGAAAAATACAAAGATTGGGTGCGCTCAAAATTGGTGGGCATGAAAAAAGGCAAGAGTTTTGAAACCCTTTCGTAGCCCCCAGATTTATCTGGGGGACTGAAAAGCGCTCCTCCCCCAAACGCTTCCCCTTCCCTCCCTTCCCCGCTCCATTCGGAGCGGGGAAGGGAGGGAAATTTGTGCGTTATATTATTATTTATGCCGTTTTGAACCCCACACCTAAAGGTGTGGGCGACGATTTAAATGTTCATTTCACCTTTTTTCGCAACCCAAAATTTATCGCCCCCAAAAGATTAAGGGCGAGTAAAATTTTTCTGAGAAAGAAAAAAACAGCGTCCCTTCGGGACTATAGCGGACTTACGTCCGCCTTCGCTGTCGCTGTCGCGACTCATAATCTCCAACGATAAAACTCAGCGATTAAAGATGTATCATTTCAAGACGAACCTTTAAGTTACAAAAGCAATAACGAATCTAAAATATCTCCATTAATCTTCAGTCGTATGATACATGCGATGAGCAGCAGATTTTATACCTTTTACAGCAGCAATCATATATCCCAATATCGCAACTATAAAAAGCTCAACGTTGATTGAATATAATAAACTGTAAAACCAGTACGTTCTATCATATCGAACGTAATCGTAAAAAAGAATATCATGAATCGAAATCAATACCATGATTACTGATATTGTAAATATCGAGTAAAATACAATTCGGTTGACGATTCGACTCGGAACGCGGAAAAACAAATGTAATCCTAAAATTGTTACAACAAGATAGATAAAGTTAAATAACGCGCATCGCCAAGGAATATTCTCCAGCTCTATGCGCCAAGTATTAAACGTAGAATCGTATGTTTTGGATACGGTTTTTGCCAGCGATAGATGGTACGATAAAAAGTCAACTATTCGATCTGTAAAATAATCATAGTATTTTGCATAGTAAAATGTATGCGTAATGCGGGAATAGTTACGGCATTCCCATAGAAAATATCCTGTATATCGCGGATAGTCAACGCGTCCAGAACCCATATACCATGGTTTTAAAGGAACAAATATCTGTATGGATAACGGCGTTTCCAAGGTTTTGTAAATATCATTATCTTTCTTGACATAACTAGAATTCCACCATTTTTCAAAATCGCCGTCCTTAGCTTTTATTTGCATTTTTTCTATTAATGCAGTTTCCGAGCGGCGTGAGATATCTATAATAAGATCCCCGCCGAGAGCTTCAATAAAAGGAATTGGGTAGCCATATTGAAAAGTCGGCTTCTCGCAATAATGACCGTTTTCACGAACGGTTGTTATTCCAATACGTCCTGTAATTTGTATTAAAACAAATCCGAGAATCGCCGTCAGCATAACAAAATGTTTGAATTCAAATTTCATACGGATCTCTACATTCCCCGATATTAATAAACTGAAATTATTCCTGTGGAATTATTATCATGTCCCTTTTTTCGGCGCGTTATCTTTATCATATTTCGTTATTTCACAATCCGTTGAATTGTATATTTTACAAAAATCTATATATTGCAATACCCACGATCGGTCTCTTATTATTAAATTATGTTTTTGACAAAATTTTCTAATCCTTGCGCCTGTTGCAGAGTTTTGAAAATTAGAATCATCATTCCAAATGATAAGACGAGAAGGGCAACATTCACATTCATTTGGTACATACAGCTCTATGAAATTTGAACTTAAATGAGGTCCAAAGCCATCTTTACCGCCTTTTTCACCATGTCCCATATCGACCGTATAAAACGGGCGGAATAACAGATATAAACAATATAGGCTATCATTTGGGATAAAATGAATATAAAGATTAGACAAATCTGTTCCATACTTTTCAGATAGAATATTTCTATAACCATCTATCTCATCAGCTAAATCAACTTCCCATTCCGGTAAATCCTTTAGATTAAATTTAAGAATATCATTATTAGCATCTGCTTCAATTATAGCGTCCTTACAAAAATACAATTGATGATTGATCAATTCATCTATGATTCTTTTTTGTAAATGCCAACCTGTAAACAGATATGTTAAACTCAATATCGTTATTACAAATAAAATGATCTTGTACTTGCGTTTGAGTTTTCGTATTAAAAAGTAATACACCAGGAAACATAACAAAAGTAAAAATGAATATGCGTATAACTCAGCATAGCCATACAAGCCTTGAGCGACCATAGTTTTAAGTCCTTTCTGTATTTTTCACGATATTACTAAACTGTAAAAACAAAAAAAGAAAAGGAAATTCCGTTAGTCCCCGAACCCACGCCTAAAGGCGTGGGCTACGATAAGACTTTCTCTCACCCCTATTTCTTTGGCGGCTTTATGACCGAAATATTAAATACCCTATTCAAATAAAAAATAGCGTTTAAATTAACAATATGATTTACAATCCGTATTCATTTTTTAGTTTTTGAATGATATTTTCCGCATGTTTTGAAAGAACCGCGCTTTCATAAGTTCTTATCAACTTATCAGGGAATTGTGATTGGTAGATTTTTAGCTTTTCTTGCCAGCGTTTATCGTAATCTTCAATTCCTAACATGCCTACATGTTCCCAATAAAGATCGGTCCCATCAGGCAAGTGAATGGTGAAATCTGGTAAAAGACATTGATCCGATTGACTACCATAATGAAGTTTTTGTTCATAGGTATAATTAATTCCTGATTTATAAAGCAAGTCTGAAATAATTACCTCTGATTTACTTCGAACTCTATTTTCATCAGCAGTAGTATAAATTTTACCGAGTTTAAATTTATCAACCCCCAAGTAGTAAGCAATGTCCTGATGCAAATGATTGGATTCTTCAAAATGTTCAATAAGATATACTAAATAATCCAACAATGAATGTCTATAAGTTTTTTTCTGCTCAATATCCGCAAGAATTTCCTGCATTGAAACCTGATCAATTTCAGTTTGATTAATGTTTAAAATCAAACAACGATCCAAAGGATTTTTTGATTTAACTGAACCCTCTATAAATGCTTGATAAATACATTCTATAATTTCTCTTGGGGTTAAGTCCGGATATTTATTAAGAACGCTTATAAGGTATTTACTACGAGTACTATCGACGAATTGTTGAATTTTATCATTTTGTATATCAGTCAAAGGTCTTAATGACATGAAACCTTTACATTCAACTTGAAGTAATGGGGCTCTTTGAAAATAATGAAAACATTCTTGAATGTCTTCGTCATTATCAAAAAGAGAAATTGGTCTAAATCCCGTATTTTTTCCTGCAATTTTGTGATAAGACTGTATGAGATTTTCTTCACTCGGAAAACTCTGATCTATAAAGTCCTTATGTTTAACTTCAATGTTTTTGTTAGAATACAACAAGTATGCGTTAGCGCAATTGCCATCTCTACCAGCACGTCCAATTTCCTGATAATACTGCTCAACAGATTCTGGAATCATAAAATGAATGACCGTTCGAATATCAGGAATATCCATTCCCATACCAAAGGCATTTGTGGCAAAAATAATTTGTGTTTCTCCAGATCTAAATCTATCTGCAACCTCAGCACGTTCTTTGGCGGTCATTTCACCATGGAAGAACTCCGCTTTTAGTCCTTTTTCAATTGCTTTTTCGCACAAATCTTCGACGCCTCGCGTATGTTTTTTTCGGTAAATATAAACGAGAATTTTTTCTGCTATATGAAGATTAATGATATTCCAAAATTCTTCTTCCTTTTCGATTTCGTTGCTAAACTTCTGAACATGCAACTGAATATCACTGCGAATTAATTTCTCTTGACAAGAAATAACATTGTTCTTTTCGATATTGAATGCCGAACAAATATCTGCGGTTTCTTTCGGGTTAATTGTAGCGGTTAATGCTAATATTTTAATCCAATTATCAGCGCCGTAAATCTGATTTAAAAAATCTGGAATACGTTTATAAAACGGGCGAAAGTTTTCACCCCATTGACTGACACAATGAACCTCATCAATAACCAACAATTTAATATCAGATTTTCGTTCACGAACGCAGGCTTCAAAGAAGCCATCTGTCGCTAACTTTTCGGGGCTAACAAAAATAAATTGAGGATTTAAATTTCCGTTAGCGAAATCGCTCATAAGTTTTACTTGATTCTTTACTGATATGCCACTATGTAAAACTAATACCTCATAACCTTGTTCTTCCAATTTTGCAGCTTGTTCGTCTATAAGTGCAATCAAAGGCGAAATAACAATAGCAATTCCTTTCAACTCAGCAGCTGTCATCCAGTAAATAACCGATTTTCCACCGCCAGTTGGCATAACGCAAAGTGTATTTCCTTTCGAAATCACATTTTCAATAACTTTCTTCTGAAAGTCTTTGAGCGTAAAATTCAATTTTGGAAATAGTTCTTTAAAGTCTTTATCTAAATCAACCATGACGCCACCCCAGTCCATTATTTGGAATCGGTTTAGACAATTGATCAATTGTATCGCGATGAAGATTTGCAATACAATTCATGTATGCGTCAACAATCACATAGCGGTATTCCGGATCAATATAAACATCCATCTGTTCTGCTTTTTCCTTTAACATTTTATAGATATTAAAGGCATACCAAGCATACAAATAGTATGGGAAATAGAAGTTGTGTTCAGTCAAGCAATCATCAATTTTAACCATCAGAAATTCAGAATCTTCCAGACAGCCAAACGTCTTTTTTTGCGTTAAAAACCATAACGCCCAAATCGCATCTTTGCCTCTGTTTGGAAAGAGTCTCGGATCATTTTTATACAAAATAAAACTTGAAACTCCATAACCAATTACGTTGGCATAACCAATTCCTTCGAACGTAATCAAATCCAATTCTGACACACTAGAAACTGTTTCGTATAAAGCAGAATCGTTAAATTCTTCTTTATAATTGATCAATAAATTACTTAAATCAACGAAAACGTTATAAAGGTCATCCGGGTTTGCACATGTAAAACATGTTTTGAATTTATCCAGCGCTTCTGCTGGGCTGTGAAGAATACTTCGAATGTAGGGACATTCTTTTCTAAGTGTCGTATTTTTAAAAGTATAAGTATCATCTGCAACTTCAGCAAGGAAATCCTTATCTAACAAATCGAGATAAAACTCACGATCTTTTTCAAACTTATTGATACTATCTTTAACAATGTTTCTAAACGCCATTGTTGAATTTTGTTTATGGGAAGGCTTTATATTGCGTTGAACATTAACCCCCATAATGGTTTGCGCATTCTGAAAATCTTCTGTTGACGGCGTTGTCCCCGCTTCGGTAGCCAAAAACTTGTCAAAATAGGTACCGAAATTAGCTTTGATTTCTTTCAATACTGCGTCAATATGCTCCGGTGTACGAATCAGTTCTCTGTCTGGATATTCGTTGTCTGGATAAATTCTGAAATACATAATAAACTCTCCCAAAGTTCAAAACATACAATCGTGTAACAACTATTATTATGACTTTTTTATAAATTTCAATAGGTGGGGACAAAAAATGTTATAAAAAAATCATAAATTTTCACCCATGTTTCTTTGGCGGCTGGTGGCTGCTGCCGCCGAGGGCGTCGTGGAGGGCGATGGAAAGCGTTTCTCCAAACGTCGGGTGAGCGTGAACAACGCTGGCGGCGCGCTGGACGTCGGCGGTTCCGTTAACCAGTACGGACGCTTCGTTAATCAGTTCGGACGCCATCGGGCCGAAGATGTGTATTCCCAAAATCCGGGTTTGACAATCGCCGGAAGCGACCAGGATTTTAACGAATCCCTCGCCCATGCCGGACGCGACCGCTCGACCGTTGCCGCCGAAAATCGTTCTGCCAATCGAGAGCGGCAAAGAGTTGCCAGCGCAGTATTCCTCCGCCGCCTTTTGTGACATTCCCACCGACGCCGCTGACGGCTCTCCGTAAACGACAGACGGAATTGAGGCGTAGTCAATCGGGGACGCGTAGAACTCGTCGGAATCAAGTCTGCAGAGGCTTTGCGCGGCGACTTTCACAGCGCGTTCGCCCATCATGGACGCGGAATGAGCCAGCATCGACAAGCCCGTTACGTCGCCGATGGCGTAAACGTCCTGATGCGACGTCTGGAGCGTGTTGGGGTCAACCTTGACAAAGCGACCCTTCATGTCCAGCTTCAGGTCGGAAAATGCGTCGGTGTTAGGCGCGCGCCCGACAGCCATGAGAACGACGTCTGAGGGAATGCGTTCTTCCGCGCCGGCGTTGGAAATGACAACGCTGACTTCCTCGCCGTCCGCCGGGTCAATCGCTTCCACCTTGACGCCGGTTTTAATCGTGATTTTAGCGGATTTGAGCGACTTCGCCAGGGCGTCTGCAATCTCCTCGTCCAGATTGGGCGCCAGACGCGGCAGGGCTTCAACAATCGTTACTTTCGACCCGAAGGCGGAAAAGATGCGCGCCATTTCAACGCCGATAACGCCGCCGCCGACAATCGTCAGACGCGGAGGAATGGTCTGGATGTTGAAGATGTCGTCGCTGGTAAGCACCTGCGGCAGGTCAGCTCCCGGAATGGGAATCGTCGCCGGGCGGGAGCCGGTCGCCAGAATCAGACGTTTACAGCCCAGTACAATCTCGTTCTCTTTATCTTTGGCGGATGTAACAACGACATTGTCCAAATCGTGAACGACCGC
Source organism: Thermoguttaceae bacterium (assembly GCA_017407125.1). Classification (GTDB taxonomy): domain Bacteria; phylum Planctomycetota; class Planctomycetia; order Pirellulales; family Thermoguttaceae; genus RUG11551. Next base: position 91,488 of record JAFQXE010000043.1, on the reverse strand, counting down.
CGTCCCGTTGTAAACCGCAACGTTCCAGGATTTGAGCAGCGCGCCAACGCCCATCGACAGCCGTTTGACAACGCGGTCTTTGAACTTGACCATGGCGGGCATGTCAATGTTGACCACCTGAGCGTCAATCCCGCGTTTGGACGCCTGTTTGACTCTTTCGATTGTCTCGGCGTTGTCGAGCCACGTCTTGGACGGGATGCAGCCTCGATTGAGGCACGTTCCGCCCAGTCCGCCGCCCTGTTCCGGTTCCTTTTCGATCAAGGCAACAGAGAATCCGTATTTCGCGGCTGTAACAGCGGCGATATATCCACCGGGGCCGCCCCCGACAACGAGAATGTCATAGTTTGTCATGCTGTATGAAATAGGTTAGGGTTATGGTCGGCTCCTGAGCGTCTTTGCCAGGTCAGTCCGCACACGGATTTGACGGATTAGACGGATTTGCGCCGATTGGTTAATTGACAATCAATAGTTATTCGTGAACAATGGATTTTTAACACGAAATACTCTAAATTAACGAAAGAAACGAAAAATTTTTAGATTTAAAATATCCTTTCGTCTGTTTCGTTTTATCCGTGTATTTCGTGTTTAAAAACTCGTCGGGCGAAATGCTCGCAACAGGTTTAATCTTGGACAATCCAAATAAACAATCAATGCAAAAGTGGTTAGTCGTCATATTGGGCGAACGAGAAAATGTCTCTCCGCGCCTCTGTCGATGACAGCTAACCACTCTCGTTTGAGATTCAATCAGGAATTATTGTTCGTTCTCGGATTCCGGGTCGTCGACGTCGTCGTCAACTTCTTCGGAGTCGTCAAAATCTTCGTCGAATTCTTCATCCAATTCTTCGTCGTATTCTCCCTCGGGTTCTTCCTTGGGCGGAAGAACTTCTTTGAGCATCTGACTAATCATAATGGAATTCTTAACGCCCTGATCGAGGTAGAATTCCAGATGAGGAACAAATCGGGACTTGATTCTCTGGGCGATTTTCGTTTGCAGAAAACCGGCGCAGGATTTAAGCCCTTTCAGGCACAGGTTCTGCTGAGCTTCCGTGCCCATAACGGAGACGTAAACCTTCGCCTGACGCAAATCTCCGCTGACCTTGCAGGAAATAACCGTGACGTTTTTCACGCGCGGGTCCTGCACTTCAGACAGAATCGACATGGCAACGGTTTCCCGAATCGCTTCCTGAACTTTTTCCGTTCTTCGTGACATAAATTACAGTTTCCTTGATACTTCTTCAATCTTGTAGGCTTCGAACACGTCGCCTTCTTTAATGTCGTTGAAGTTTTGCAGCTTGATACCGCATTCGTACCCCTGCTGAACTTCCTTGACGTCGTCCTTCTCGCGCTTGAGCGTTTCGATGGCGTAGTCGCCGATAACGCGGTTCTCTCGAATCAAGCGGACGCGGCAGCCTCGCTGAACCATGCCGGTCAAAACGCGGCAGCCGGCAATCGTCCCAACGTGACTGATAACGAAGCGTTTCTGGACGACAATTCGCCCCAGCTCGGTTTCCTTCTCTTCCGGCTTGAGCATGCCTTCCATAGCCGCCTTGATATCGTCGGTCATCTTGTAGATGATGTCGTAACGGCGAATCTGGACGCCCTTCTGTTCCGCCAGAACGCGAGCGTTTTCGTCTGGAACAACGTTGAATCCGAAAATAATCGCGTTGGACGCGTCTGCCAGAGCAACGTCCGCTTCGGTAATTCCGCCGACCATCGCCTGAAGGATTTTGATTTGAACTTCCGGGTTCTCCAGCTTGGCAATTTCCGCCTTGATGGCTTCGATTGACCCGCGGACGTCCGTTCGGAGGATGATGTTGAGCGTCTGACCAGCAGAACTGAACAGGTCTTCCAAAGTCGCATGCTTGACAGCCGTGCCCGCCATGTCCTGGAGGTGTTCAATTTCAGCCTTGCGAGCGGCAATCTCGCGCGCTTCGGTGATGTCGTCCAGGACGTAGAACTTGTCGCCCGCTCCCGGCGCCTTGTCCAACCCAAAGAGGTTGACCGGCATGCTGGGCGGAGCCTTCTGGACGCGTTTTTTCGTCTGAAGCGTTTCCGTCATGGACTTGACTCTGCCGCATGACGACCCGCAAACAACGATGTCGCCAACCTTGAGCGTACCCTTCTGAACGAGGACTTTGGCAACAGCGCCCTGATCCTGATTGAGCTGGGATTCCAGGCAGATGCCCATCGCCGCGCGTTTCGGGTTGGCCTTATACTCGTTGAGTTCAGCAACGGTCAGAATCGTATCGAGCAGATCGTCAACGCCTTCTCCTGTAACGGCAGAACACTTGACAACTTCGACGTCGCCGCCCCATTCAGACGGCAAAACTTCGTGCGAAGCCAATTCCTGCATAACTCGGGGAATGTTGACTCCGGGGATGTCGATTTTGTTAAGGGCGACAACAATCGGAACGCCAGCTGCGCGAGCGTGACTGATCGCTTCTTCCGTTTGAGGCATGACGCCGTCGTCAGCTGCGACAACCAAAACGGCGATGTCAGTGCAGTTGGCGCCGCGAGCGCGCATTTCCGTAAACGCCTGGTGACCGGGCGTGTCGACAAAGGTAATCTTATTGCCGTCTTTAGAAATCTGGTACGCTCTGATATGCTGCGTAATTCCGCCCTTTTCGCCGGAGCAGACGTCGATGCCGATGATTCTGTCCAGCAAGGACGTCTTGCCGTGGTCGACGTGCCCGAGGAAGGTAATAACCGGCGGACGAGGCTCGAGATCTTCCGGAGCGTCTTCCATTTCCTCGGCGGCGGTGATGAGCTTTTCTTCCAGGGACTGGGGCTGACGAATCTCGACGTTAAGATTGAGTTCCGCCGCGACCAGTTCTGCCGTGTCAGCGTCCATGGACGCGGTAATTGTCATCGGCATGCCCATTTGCATGAGCTTGGCAATAACTTTTGTAACAGGCAGTTCCAGATCTTCAGCAAAGGAGCGAACGGTAATCGGCAGCGTGATGACGATCTTGTTTTTTCGAGGCGCTGCGGTGTTTTGTCCGGTTCTGACGAGACGTTTTGGTCTGTTGGGCGAATCCTCAAAATCGGACTGTCTGCCGCCTTTTCTTCCGGGTGGAAGAGCAGACTTGCCCATTCCTCGTTCTTTGCGCTTTTGCTGACGCTGGTCGCGGTTCATCATACCCAGAGATCCGCCGCGCTTGGACATCTTTTCCTTGCCTTTGATTGGCTGTTCGTCTTGAATTTCGTTTTTATTATTGTTCTTTTTCTGCTTGTTCTTTTTCTTTTCAGACGCAGCGAGTTCTTCCTGACGCTGGTTTTCCGCCTGCTTGAGGTGTTTTTCCAGCGGGGCTTTCCCTGCCTTGACGTTGCGAATTACTTCCGTTGACAAGCGAATTTCCGGTTTTTGAGCGGCCGGCTCTTTTTCCTTCTTTTGCGTTGGCTGTTTGACTTCCGGCATGGGAGCCAGCAATCGCTGCAGCGGACCGCGTCGGCGTTCGTCCTTCCCCTTCTTCTCCGATTCCGCCGGCTTCTTGCGCTCTTCTCGATGCCCAATAACGTTAATTACCGGGATAGAACGCTTGCGAATCGGTTGAGTGGGCGTGGGTTCTGTCGGCGCCTGCTGCTGATCAGAAGAGGAGGGCTTATCGCCAGAATCAGACTCATTGTCTGCCGGAGCGGGCTTTTTCTGAGCGTCTGGCTCGACGGCTTGAGTTGACGCAGATTCCGGCTTTGTTTCGCCTTTTGTTTCCTGAGCGGATTCCGGTTTTGATTCAGGCGTTGGCTCCGTCTGACCTTCAGCGCGTTCTCCAGCGCGTTTAATCACGTGGATAATAGGCGTTTTCGGACTGGACTTCTGTTTCTCTTCTGAAGCAGGAGCGTCTGCAGATTCCGGTTTTGGTTCCGCATCGGTTTTTTCAGGCTTGACCTCCGGCTTACCAGGCTGAGAAGGAACGTCTGAACCTTGAATTGATTCAGAACCCGACTCTGTCTGAGCAGGTTTAGCCGTTTGCACAACCGCTTGTTCAGTCTTCGTTGATTCTGCGGAGTCTGCAGCGCTGGATTTGACGTCCTTGTTTTTGTCAGCCTCTTCCTGTTTCGAACGCGCTTTGATTCTTTGCGTCAGATCTGGAATTTTTCCATAATCCTTCGGGTGAGACGGCTGAATGGGCGCGTTGTTAACTGGAGCCGCATTGAAATCAACGACTGTTTTTTGGGATTGCTGTGAGAGATGAGCTTTGATCTTTGCAACATCTTCGTCGGTCAGGTTTGTCAAAGCAGCCGCTTTGTTTTTAATACCCAACTGCTGGCAAAGATCAGTCAGAACTTTGCTCTCGACGTTAAGATCCTTAGCTAACGCATAAATTCTAATGGACAATCGACAACTCCTCGGATTAGAGCCAACGGTTGCAAAAGCGCAAGCGCGAACTCGGGAATCCGTTTAAATACCCAGACGGTTCCCCGATGAGGCCTTCCAAATGATTGACGTCAATCTGAATTTATGGAGTAAGGTTACATCGGGAAGCGTCCAATAAAAAAGTGTGAAACAAATCGGCAGACAACGCAGTCTGCTCGGGTTGAATACAACTATACCAAAAACGAGAAACAATCTCGTTTAAATCTTATTTAATTATCTGTAACGAAATTTTCTGCTTCAGCGCCGCTGACGGCAGATTCAAATTCCGTTGGCAGGAATAATCGCCTCATACTGAGGTTATTGTTCAAAATGAGCTTTGATCTTTGCGACATCGGCGCTCATCAAGTTTGTCAAGGCCCCGCCTTTACAGTTAATACTCAACTGCTGACAAAGATCACATAAAACTTTGGCGTCAACCTCAAGTTCCTTTGCCAATAAATAAAGTCTTATGGGGAATCGACAACCTTCTTTTTTTAAAGAAAGTTGTTTGAGACGAGCTTTGATCTTTGCAGCATCGTCGACAGTCAGGTTCGACAAAGCTGAACCTGAAGCCTTGGATTTGGCGGGAGCTTTCGATTTTGACCGAGATTTGTTATTTTGAGTTACCCCTGAAGCTTTTCCGAAACTTTTCGGCAACGGCGGAGCGGGCGCGTTGTTAACAGGGGGCGCAAAATCAGCGACGGTCTTTTGGGGATTGCGAGCGAGATGACCTTTGATCTTTGCAGCATCGTCGTCAGTCAGTATTGTTAAAGCAGATGCATTGCTTTTAATACCCAACTGCCGACAAAGGACAATCAGAATTTTGCTTTCGATGTCAAAATCCTTCGCTAACGCATAAATTCTAATGGACAATCGACAACTCCTCGGACTGGAGCCAACGGCTGCAAAAGTGCAAGCGCGAACTCGGGAATCCGTTAAATACCCTGACGGTTCCCCGATGAGGCCTTCCAAATGATTGACGTCAATCTGAATTTATGGAGTAAGGTTACATCGGGAAGCGTCCAATAAAAAGTGTGAAACAAATCGGCAGATGACAACGTCTGCCCGGGAAAATACAATTATAATCAAAAATGAATCAATTACGGAGAAAAACTCCTGACGTATCAGCAAATTTATAAATGCTGACAACGTCTAGCTTGATTCTGAAGCGTTGTTAGTCTTACTCGGCAACGCCGTCTGTGTTGTCTGCGCTGTCTGCATCGTCAGCGTCGGAGGAATCCGATTCCGCTGGCAAAACAACAGGTTCATTGGAATTGGCGCGGCGGTCGGCTTCGTCAATAATAGCGTCCGCTTCTTCAGCAGACAAACCGCCCATCTCCTGCAAGGCGTCTGGCTCTATAATCGACAGGTCGTCGTAGGAAACAAATCCTTCTCCAACGAGCATATCCGCCAAGTCGTCTGAAACGCCGGGAATGCTGCGGAATCCCAAAACCGCCTTATCGAGCGTTTCCTGGAGTTCTTCCGCCGTCATGATTTCGATATCCCAGCCGACCAGCTTGCTAGCCAGACGAACGTTTTGTCCCTTTTTGCCAATGCCCAGCGAAAGCTGTTCTTCCTTGACCAGAACAATCGCGCGGCCGAGCATAGTGCAAAGAATCGTTTCTTCGACGTCTGCTGGTTTAAGGGCGTTGGGAATGAATACCATGGGGTCTGCGCTCCATGGAACAATATCAATCTGTTCGCCTGCCAAGTCGCTCTTGATATCTTTAATGCGGTTGCCGCGAACGCCAACGCAGGAACCGACGCAGTCAATGCGCTGGTCTTCGCTGACAACGGCGACCTTGCTGCGATAGCCGGGTTCTCGGCTGATTCCCTTGATTTCGATAACGCCTTCGGCAATTTCCGGAATGTTTTCTTCAAACAGGCGTTTGACCAAATGCGTTCGAATTCGGCTGAGAATCACCTTGACGCGCGAACCCTGTTTGCGAACCTCCGCGATCGTTGCGCGAATCTGATCTCCAACCTTGATGGATTCCTTGGGAATCATTTCGCTGGCAGGCAGAATCGCTTCAACATTTCCAAGCTGAACGATAGCAGTGCCGCGTTCCATTTTGTGAACCTTGCCGGTTACGATCTCGTCAAGCTGCGACTTGAATTCATCGTAAATTGTATCGCGTTCCGCTTCGCGAATTTTTTGAATCATGACCTGTTTTGCCGTCTGAGCGCCAATGCGCTGAGAGATTTCTTCCGCCGGCATGGGAATGCCGTTATGCGAAGCGGAAATCTGTCCGGTTGACGGGTCTATATGAACTTGAACGTCGCAGTCGTCTCCGTAGTATTTTTTGGCTGCGGTAAGCAGACCAGCCTCAATTCCAGCGATAATAATCTCTTTGTCGATTTTCTTCTCGCGGTGAATGGAGTCGACAATTCGTAACAGTTCTGCTGCGTCCATGATACGTATCCTGTTTTAAATGGTTAATGTTCGATAGTTATGAGGTTCTGACAAACATTTGCCTGGATTTAAGCTTAGATACAAAACGCAACTGTAAAGTTTTGCATTTGACGCGTCGATATTGAAGGATAAACCGACGCGTCTAAAACCCAATCGCCTGACAAAATTACAAAAAACCCCTATAGTTCGTCCTCCGAAAAGAACAACTAAAGGGGCGATTTTTTCGCCAATTCAAAATCCTCATTCTGGAATTATACCTATTTTTGATTTTCTTTCAACCTACCCCAAAGCTTTTTCCCTTGATTTAGTCAAAAATATTTCGAATTTTTTGTTCGACAAGGGCGCTTTTTGTCCCCAACAACATCTTTTTGCCTCCCTACTTGATTAATTGTTGATTCTATCATATAATTCAAAAAAAGTTATTTTACCCTATAAATGCTTTCCACTAGAATTCAATTAGTAAAACCATGGATAAAAAAATGCGGAAATTTTTGAACGTTTGGATTTCGTCAAGCTTAGCTATAATCTCCATTTTCTTCAGCTGTTTGACGGCTTCCGGTCAGGACGTCCCCTCAAATCTGGAATGGAAAAAACTCTATGATGGCATTGAGCACGTTAATTTCAAGATTCAAGAGCCTCTCTTGAACGTCAACGTTTTACGAATCGACGCAACCAACCCTAACCTGGTTTTCCATACGACCCCGCGAAGCAAAAACTGGGTTGCCAACGAAAATGAAACCGACCGTCGAACGCTGCCTGACAGCGTGGTTGAAGAAAACATGATTGTCGCCGTCAACGCCAATTTCTACCAACCGTTTAACGCTCAAACCAGGGTTTCCCGCGGTCCGGCGGACAACAAGGGACTGGTCGTCTCAAACGGCGTCCTCGTTTCGCCAACGCTTGACGGTTTCGCGTCGTTTATCCAAAACAAAGACGGCTCCGTCGAAATTCGCACAGTTCGCGAAGGAGATTCTTTGGACAATATTCAAACCGCCGTTTCCGGACACAATACCGTTCTCAAGAACGGAAAATGCCCTCTTATAAATCTGGTTGAATCGCAACCTTATCTCAAAGTTCGACATCCGCGGACGCTGGTCGGCATTTCCAAAGACAAAAAATACGTGTATCTGGTAACCATCGACGGTCGTCAACCGGAATTCAGCGTCGGAGCGAGCATACTGGAAAGCGCCGAGATTCTGCGTCAACTTGGGACGTACGACGCGGTCAACCTGGACGGCGGCGGATCAACGACGATGGTTTATCGCGACGAATCTGGCAAACCCGTTGTACTCAATCGACCTGTTGGGCTGGGCCCCGCCAACACGCTGCGTCACAATGCCAACGCGCTGGGCGTGAAGCTATCAGAGAAAAAATAAGTACGATTATACGGATAACGAAATAAATGTTTTTTGAATTTCCCTGGGCTCTGGCAGCCCTTGTCGCTCTGCCGATTACAGTGGTTATCTACCTGCTGAGAAACCGCTCGAAAAAACAGGTCGTCTCCGCTCTGTTTCTCTGGTCGTCGCCAAACCTGTCCGCCAACCAGGGGCAGAGAATTCAAAAAGTGCAATCCGGCTGGCTTTTGTTTTTGGAGCTGCTCATTCTGACGCTCCTGATTCTGGCGGCGTCAGACGTCCATGTTCGCTGGCTGCGCCTGGACGAGCCAACCGTTTTGATTCTGGACGATTCCTGGTCTATGCAGACGTCTAAAAATCAGGCGGTTGAAACCATCCAAAAATATGTTTCTCAAAAGAAAATCGTCTTTCCTGTTCAGGTCGTTCGCGTTGGAAAAACGGCTACTCGAGACGGCGAACCATGCAATTATCCAGCTGATTTGACCGATCGACTGGCGCAATGGTCAAGCTATAAAATGAATTCTCCTGAATGTGACGATTCCACGTTGAAAGAAACCGTCGACCGTTTTTGCTCGTCCGGAAAGCCGGTTCATGCGGTTGTTGTTACAGATCTTCCGCGACAGGGCTTGGCTCAGGACGGCAAAGTTACTGTTCTGTCTGTTGGGAATCCAGACTCCAACCTGGCGTTTACGTCTGCCGTTCGATTCCCGGCTGCTGTTGACAATCAGGACGTTGTAATTGTCGAAATCGCCAACCTGTCAGCTAAAAATCAGACGGTAAATTGCCAGCTGCAAGTTGAATCTCAGTCTCGCCGTTCGCTCGATTCGGTTGTCATTCCCGCAGGAGAGTCTGTGGAAATCAAAGCGTCTGTTCCAGTCGATAAAACAGCGGTTCTCGAACTGCCAAAGGACGCTCTCGAAATTGACAATCGGGTTGTTCTCCCTCCGCTGCCGCGTCAAACCGTTCGGGTCAGACTGGACGTTTCCAATCCGGTCTTGGCGCCCGCAGTTAAAAAGGCGATAGAATTGGCTCAGGACGGTCAGCGAAAAATCGAGCTGGTTTCCTCCAACGAAGACCTGCTTGTAACAGACAATTCAGCGTCAGTTTCAGGTTCTCAAGTCAATCGACTGCAGTTTGACGTTCCTTCTCAACCACTGGATAAAATCGATCCCACTGTTTATAAAGGACCGTACATCGCAAATTCCTCCAGCGATTTGATGACAGGAACTGATTTTTCAGGCGTATTATGGGGAATTGATAATTCCGATTGGCGAATGGATAATATTGAATCTGCGCTCCTTTCCGTCGGCGACGTCCCCCTGATTGTTCAGCGAACGAATTCCAGCGGCGTCGATTCCGTTCGCGTACGAATTGTCCCGGAATTGTCGAATTTGATTCAAACACCCAATTTCCCGATTTTGATTTATAACGTTCTCAAACGCCAGGCGGCGCAATTGCCCGGTCTTCTCGCCAGTTCAGTTTCTGCTGGCGAATCCATCGTTTTCCATTCCAGACAAAACGAATCCGCTTCGCTGGATATTTTTGCCCCAGATGGGAAGAAAACAACCGTTCCAATTCGACTCGGTCAGGCGGCTTTTCTGCCGTATGAGATAGGCGTGTATAAAATTACGTCTAAAGATAAAACGTATCAGGCGTCAGTCAACGCGCTCAATCGCAGCGAGTCAGATCTGCGTTCGCTGGAATCCGGCGAATGGGGCGTCCAGTATTCCGCCGCTCAAAAAGACAGACAATTCGTCTCATTGCGCGTTCCGCTGCTTTTGCTGGCGTTGGCTCTGGCGGTTGTACATCAGTTTTTAGCTCGCCGCGACAATTAATCTCTGTAGAAACGGAACGTTAAAAGCAACCGAAACAAATTGGATTGACTGTGCGTTCCGGACTATCAAAGCCTCTAAAAGAAAAACGCTCGACATTGCTGAGTCGAGCGTTGTTTAATTTGTCATTTATTCCCGTTTCTCGAAAGCGTCAATTCCAGTTCGGTTCATCATTCTCCTGTTTCTGAATTTCCGCGTCGTCTGAAGAGAGCTCCAGAGTAACAGGGACTTCTGTTTTCATACCGTCGCGAATAACGCCAACCTTAACGACGTCTCCCGGCTTGTGCGATTCGATAATTGTCAGGAAGTCGTCTGCGCCGTGGATCGGTTTGCCGTCAATTGCGTAAATGATGTCTGCGGCAGAACGGTCAAGAGTTTTAAAGTTGCCCACCATGTTGCCGATGCGTCGTTGCTGAACGACAATCTTCGGTCCGCGAAGCCCTGCGCGAGCGGCGGGACCGTCGTCTTCCATTTGAATGATAAGCAACCCCTTGTCAGTTTGAAGCGCTTTGTTGATTCCAATTGTCGGAACAATGATTTTTCCGTGTTTGATTAGCTGCTTTACAACGCGAGAAATCGTATTGGACGGAACCGCAAATCCAACGCCGGCGCTCTGTCCGGTCTTGCTGGCAATGGCAGTGTTCATGCCGACCATGTATCCGCGCGAGTCCATCAGCGGTCCGCCCGAGTTGCCCGGGTTGATAGCGGCGTCAATCTGGATCACTTGTTTAATCATACGCGACTGCAAACGGCTGGGAAGCGTTCGGTTCAGGCTGGAAATAATCCCAACGGTCAGCGTTCGTTCCAAACCAAACGGGTTGCCAATCGCGAAAATGCGTTGTCCAACTTTCAGCTCCGCCGAGTTTCCCAACGTTACAGGGAAGAGTTCGTCTGCATTGGCGCCGATTTGAATTACCGCAATATCGTTAGACGGATCTACGCCTTTTACCATAGCGGAATACGTTTTGCCGTTAAACAGCGTTACCGTGATTTCCTGCGCTCCCGCAATGACGTGGAAGTTTGTCAGAATATACCCGTCCTTTGACAAAACGGCTCCGCTCCCTTCGCCTTCTGCCTGAGTTTCAGAAAAAAACCAGTCCTGACGAACGCTGCGAGTATTGATGTTGACAACGCTGCGATTGGAATTTTCGTAAACGCGGATATTAACCATTTCTTCCGGCGTGTATCTGCCTTGAAGAGAATTAAGAGCCATAGGCGCGGCTGATGGGAGAATATCTTTTCTTGCCGGGTCTGTCGGATTTGTTGCTGCTTCGCCAGAATCGGTTTGTACAGCGCCAGACAACGCCTTGTTGCGCGTTTGCGCGCACATCGTCCCGTTGAGAACGGACATTGCAATCATGCCCAGTATCGAACCAAAAATCAGATAAACGCCGCCCAGGAAAACCTGTTTTGACATTCTCGCCTCCGCAATAGTAAGGATTCAAATTAAAAATGACGTCAAAAGGAATGACCGCCAACAGCCGCCATTCCTCAATGACCATACAAAAAAGGATTACTCTTCTGTTACAGTAACCTCGTCCATCGTGTCGCCCTGTTGAATGGCGTCAACGACGTCTTGTCCTTCCAGAACGTGTCCGAAAACGGAATGATGACCGTCCAGCCAAGGCGTGGCAACGTGAGTAATAAAGAATTGAGACCCGTTTGTATTCGGTCCCGCGTTTGCCATGCTCAAAACGCCCGGTCCATCGTGTCGAAGATCCGGATGGAATTCGTCGTCGAACTTGTAGCCCGGACCGCCGCAGCCGGTTCCCGTCGGGTCGCCGCCCTGAATCATGAAGTTTTCAATTACGCGATGAAACTTCAGACCGTTATAAAAGCCTTTGTTGGCAAGGGTTTCAAAGTTCTTCACCGTTCGAGGCGCCAGTTTGTCGTGCAGTTCAATGCGAATAACGCCCTTTTTCGTTTTAATTGTCGCTACTTTCATAAAATTTTATCTGTCTAAAGAAAAAAACCGGGGGAGCAGCCGACAGGGTCGGTTCCCATGTGGCGGAAGGCAACGCCATAAACAAAACTCTTATATTATAGCTTTGTCTACTTCGCCCATGGGGTTCGTTATTGCTCCCCTCATTATAATAACTCTATACGTTTTAATTCAATTATTGTTCACAGAACAAATCAGTCCTGCGGTCCGAAAACGTCAATCGGCTTGACTGGAGATTCGTCTTCAATGGGCTGAACCGGGTCGTCGGAGATTTCGCGAACCCAAATGTTGCGGAATCGAACCGGGTTGCCGTGGTCTTGCAGACGAACGGGCTGCAGGGCGTCGAAGTTATTATACTTCGGCGGCTGAACAAAAGAGGTTTCACCTTTGATCTGGAGGTGGTTCTGAACCAAAACGCCGTTCTGGAAAACGGTTACGTAACCGGGTTTGACCAGTTTTTCGCCGTCAAAAATCGGACGCATGAAAATGATGTCGTACGTCTGCCATTCGCCCGGCTTGCGGCAAGCGTTGACAGCCGGCGGATTCTGCTTGTAAAGCGCGCCGCACTGACCGTCGTAATAGGTCTTGTTGATGTAGCTGTCCAGAACCTGGATTTCATACGGGCCGTAGAAAACGCCGCTGTTGCCGCGTCCCTGGCCTTCGCCCTTAACTTCGGACGGAGTAGCGAATTCAACGTGAAGCTGAATTGAGCCGAAAACCTGTTTCGTGGAAACATAGCCTCTGCCGGAATAGACAACGCCGTCTTCAATCTTCCAATTTTCGCCGTTGTTCCAGGCGGACATGTCTTTACCGTCAAACAAAACAATCGCGTCAGAGGGGATGTTAGCCGGAGCAGTGGGTTCGGGTCCCGGATCGACTACCGGCGGTTCTTTCCATTGAATTCCGCTTTTCCATTCTTGAGCGTTAACGCTGACAGCCATCATACAGGCGCAAATCGCCGCGATTACAAACAGGGCTTTCTTCATTGCAATTTTCCTTTAACTAGGGAGGTGAAATAAAATCGGTAGGGAACGCAAGGCGCGCTCGGGTTCTACTTTATTTACATTATACACTAAATTCATTTGAATTGGAATACCTGAACAAAAAAACAGTAAATAAGAAAAAAAGAGTAATATTTTTACTCTCCCCACTTGCAAAAATGTAATTTTTAATAATAATGTTACGTATATATACGGTACAGCAAAATACTGATTCAAAAATAAATACAAGTAATTTTTCTTGCTTGACCTGTTTTTATTTGGAAATATTTCATTACCCGAGAACCCTTTTACAAATTTTGTAACAATGAACAAAACCGTTTTCGACAATATTATTATTGACATCGTTCGCACAGAAAATGATGAAACCAATCCCGCGTCTTTAACTGACGAACAGTGCGAGCAGATTCTCCAAAAAAACGTCAAAGAAGACGGTTCCATCCTTGATAAAGAAAAGGCGCTGCTGCAATATTCCGAGAAGAGATCCAGAATCCCCATAAGTTTCATTACGCAAAATGAAAAACTGTGCAAATGGCTTTCATTAGGCGTAGTGGTATTGATTGCTTTTATTAGCTGGCTTCTCACAAAAGCAACAATTGACCCCAAACAAGAGATTATCTATATCGATAACGTTTTTGTTGGGTATTGTCTTATACCATTGGTTGTTTGGTTTGTCTTTTGGATTTATAACTGGTGGCGTTTCTTCTTTCCTAAGAAAAACGATGTCAATAATGACAACTCTTTTACGATAAAATCTGTCAGCAACCCGTTGTATTTTATTTACCAATGGCTAATTCAGTTTAAATGGTTCAATAAAATCCTGGAATTTTTACTAGGCAGCGCGCTTAATCCAAAATTCAGCGATTCAGAGAAAAAGCCTGAAAAGAACAACCTGTCTTTTGGTGAAATCATCAGTCATTTAATAGATATCGAGTATATTAAATACACGATGCTTTGGCATTGGAAACTCGCTATTATTGTTGCTCTTTTATTGGGAGCTTTAATACCTTGCTATACGTTTTACAACTGTGGTTTTGAGCATATTTACGGTTTTACGTCAACAGATTCTTTAGATATGACGCCAGTTGTAGAATTACATTCAAAACTATTTGGAAAATATAAATATATTCATGAGCTAAACAAGCAAATACAAGATTCTAAAGACGGCGACATTTGCAAGAAGTACTCTCTTAAAGATGACAATAAGCAACTGTTGTCAAAATACAAAATTAAAAACGCTATGGAATTAACGTCTGACGCATACGCTAAAGATACCAACGGTAAAAAGTTTAACAAGTTTTGTTTTTGGTATTTAGTATGTTGCTTACTCACTCCTGTAATTCCGCATTTGTTTTACTTTTTGATTTATTCCTGGGGCTGCTCTAATTCTAAAAAAAGACTGGAAAAAAAGCATGCGGTTTTGATTGACAAAGAAGGAAAAGTAATTGACAAGTACCAGAGTAATGTTTTAGACGATTTAGAAGGACAATATAAGAATATTTGCCGAAAATTGATTTGGCTGCAGATTCCAGATGGGGCTGAATCGGGCATTAAACTTTCTAATTTAAAATCTAATCGCGACAACGAAGAAAAGAATAATGTTTACCTTGAAGACAACGTCGCTGTTGAACGCTGGATTGAGAATCAAAACAGACTTTCTGAACATCCTCATACACGCACGCTAGTTTGTTTATGCGATATTAACCAACCCATTTCAATAGATCGCGTCAATGTAATATCCCGTTTGTCAAACAAGGATAAATACGATATTCGAGTTGCATTGGTTTACGATAACAACCTTAAGGAAACTTATAAACAGGATCCAGACGCAGTCTCTCAACAACTCGATAAATGGAAATCAGAGTTGGAATCGTTAGAGGAACGTTTTTCCGAAAAGTATGCATGCATTTATTCGATAGATCCAACATGCTCGGATTCAAAAATTTGGCGTTTGCTTGAAGACAGCGTCAAAAATACAAAAGATGAACCGGATTACAATCTGACGCTGGACGAGGCTTTTGAAAAAATTCTTAAAGATATTGCTCCGTTAGAACCGCAACCAGAACCGGAACCACGGCCAGAACCGCAGCCGGAACCGCAGTCAAAGCCAGAGCCAGAACCGGAGCCAGAATCGGAGACAGAACCGGAGCTGGAACTTGAACCGTCAGAATCTGAACCGCAGCCGCGCTGTATTGCGCTGGTAATCTTCAATGGCATTAACCAGGACGATTTCATTACGAAATTTAACGAATTCGCTGGCGCTGCCAAAAACGCGGAAAAACGACTTTATCAAAAAATTGGCGATTCTAATATTTTAAATGATATAATTGCGGATCAAAGCCGCAATGAGCCTGTTATTTATCGAATCGTTTTGATTGCTAAAGTTACTTCACAATTTAATTCTGGCAACCAACAGAAGTTGGGAAAAATCATTGATCAAATTTTGTCTAAAGATCAACATCGTCCATTACAGGTTTTTATTATTGCAACAGACATTGAATCCTCGCGCAATGACGGTTACGAAGTCGAAAATTGTCTGGATGGCTGGGGGCGAATTGTTGGAGATCTTAAAAAACAGTACGGAACAAATGTTGAATTTACGTTTGAAGACAACTTTGATTATCCAATTGCTCCTCAATACGTTTGGACGAATGAATTCTGCTCAAAGGTTTTTCCTGACGTTGGTATTCAGGTTGTCGAATTACCCACTCCGGAAGAACGAAAAAAGAAGTTTACAGAAGCCCTCAAAGCTATCAGTTCAGAATGTGAATTTGCTTTCGACAATTCACAAGATGAGATAGCTTGTCTTGATCAAATTCAGAAGCTGGAAAAGACGATTTGCAAGATTTACATTTCCAATGGCAGTTTCTTTTCATCGAACTTTTTGAATAACGTTAGTAACGCGGTTCAAGACGGATGCGAAAATGGAAAAGAAGCTCTTCAAGCTGGATATGAAAAGGGTAAAGAATTTGCTGAAAAGGGCATAGAAATTGTTGAAGCGGGCAAAGATTATGTTGATAGTAAAATTGAAAAAATAATAAATAAATATGCGCCCTGGGCTGGGGCTGTTATTGGAAATATTATTGGAGCATCCTTTGGTTTTCCGTTATTAGGAACCGCGGTGGGTTACACTGCAGTCAAACTCAAGCAGCTCTACGATAAGAGACGAAAAGCGCGCGCTAAAGAAGATTCTGCATTTAAGGAAAAATCTGAGGACGAGCAAAATCGCATTCTTCAGGTTGAATCATTAATCTCAAATGGTTTAACATGGACGATGGTTTACGATGGTCAAGGTTATCCGGAAGAAGAAATTATCGAAACGATAAAACAGGTTCTTCAGCCGTTGGAAATGGTTCACATTTATAACAAGGAAGATGTCGAATCCTTCCTCAATGAAGCGCAAGACCGCTGGGAAAGCCGATATTCCATCAACTAATAATCTGAAATCTTCAAGGAGACTTTAATATGAACGATACTGTTACGATTGCCGTTATTGGAAATGCCAGCGCTGGAAAAACTTCTTTTCTCAGATCGCTGACGCGAGATTTGTCCTTTGGAGAAGTTGGTTTTCTTCCTACAACAAACAGCAAAAAAGAAATTGTCGATAGTAATATTACTTTTGTTGACACTCCGGGGTTTCAATGCGCTGAATTGGTTCGTGAATGGGTTGACGAAGAATTTAAAAAACTGGAAAGACCCAGTCCTGAAAAGGTTATCAATCTTATTTCAAAGCATCAGGATCGAACAAATTTACAACTGCAGAATGGCGTTTTTAAACATGACATGATTGCATGGAAAGCTCTAATAGACGCAGATGCGATTTTGTTTCTTGTCGATATTAGCCAAGATCCTAATATAGACGGCAACCTGGAATCCTCGTGTCTTTTGCTTCCTGAAAGTCCGGGAACTCAAATTATTTTCAACTTTCTCCCGACGGATAAATCAAAACTTGAGAAATGCCGTGAGCATTGGAATGTTATGAAAAACGACTGGGGAATTCGTGGAGCGTCTATTGATTACGACGCGTTTCATCGCGATTATGAAGCTGAGATAAAAGTTCTTCGAGGCGTCATGTCTAAATTGATTGATTCTTCCAAAGTTGACCTGATGGATCGATACATCAAAAAAAGAATTGGAGAGGAAAAAAATCGGTTATTGGCATCGTTCAAAATGGCGATTTCCTTGATTAATCGTCTTGCAGAGATTAGTTGCTATATTGAAGACCTTCTCAAACACTCTACTGATAAAGATAATAAAACCGCTATTTATAACCGGATTAAACCTGATTTGCAAACAAAGATTGAGCGATTGCTGTTTGCTTTTTGTAATTCTATTTTATATATTTGGGGATTTCAAACTCCTGAAAACTCAGATAACTATGGATTATTGCCAGAACTAACCAAAGGCAACCCCAATAAATATCCCATGAGTAAACTTGTTCAATTGAATACTTCAAGCGTCTCAGACGTTCTTTCCAAGTATAATGCTGAGAATTTCGTCTGGTGGCGTTCTCATTTAACCAATTTTTTACCATCAACAATATCCATTTTATTGCCTCGACGACGAGGTTTCGATACATCGCTTCCTATTCCATCGATTCTTTATAAAAAGATTTGTGGTGGAATCTCGCTGAAATCTCATACGGATCTGCTTGGTTCATTCATTCCTTGCGCCCTTGATTTCATTAAGAAAGTCCGAGAAAGAGGCATTGCTATGCCGACGAGTCTGTACAAATTTAATCGAGAAGATGAAGAATGCCATGTTCCAAACAAGATTACGTTCATCATGCCGTCAGAACCTGAATTTACCAGTATTGACGCAGGTTTTAAAAAGTTCAAATGGAAATCTAAAATAGTAGCAAAAGAAGAATGGATTCCAAAACTGCTCGAACTGTTTGGCATGCCGCAAGACTCTTGATAACTGCATGTCAGCAGTCAGAAGTTGAAAACATTTCGTCATTCTGAATTGAAATCAGATTAGATACAGTAAAAACGCGGCGGGTATATCCTTTATTCGCCGCGTTTTGTTTTACTCTTGACTTTCCTCTCTATATAGTTTATAATTAATTATAAAATAATAACTATTACTCCCTTTAAGTTTTGGATTTTTATTTTGTCCGAAGTTAACTGCTTGCCTTCTGCTGACCAATACGAACCTTTTGAACGCATTTATCAATGGCGTGGAAACGATCCCGCGTGCGCGGACGCAACGCGTTTAGGCGAAAATGCGCTCAGAGAAGGGCGCGTTGCCGCCGTTCTGCTGGCAGGCGGGATGGCGTCCAGACTGGGCTGCGAGTTCCCAAAGGGCATGTATCCGATTGGATTCAACGGAGAATCGCTCTTTGAGATTTTTGCCGACAAAATTCATGCGCTGCAAAAGAAATATGGGCGATTCGTTCCGCTGTACGTCATGACCAGCGACGTTACGGACGAACAGACGCGCACGTTCTTTCAGGAACAGAACTATTTCGGGTTTCCTCCGCAGGACGTCGTCTTTTTCAAACAGGGTAATCAGGGCGCGGTTGACATCGCAACCGGAAAGACTCTGTATTCCGCTCCCGGCGTTCCTGCTGCCAGTCCGGACGGGCACGGCGGCGTTTTGAGCGCGCTGAAAAAGTATCGTCTTTTAGACGACATGACCCGACGAGGAATAGAACTGGTATGCACATTCCAGGTTGACAATCCGCTTATACCGCTGGCAGATCCCGAATTTATCGGGTATTGTCTTTTCGACCAGGCGGAACTCGCTACGATGGTTATTCGTAAGAATTCTCCGACAGAGCGGGTCGGAAACATGGTTAAAAAAGACGGCGTCGTTCAGGTAATCGAATACAGCGATTTACCGTTAAGCGTTGCTGAACTGACAAATCCAGACGGTTCTCTGGTTGTCGGATACGGGAACATTGCCATTCACGCCTTTCGTCTGGATTTTCTTGTCCGGGTTCTCAGCAATGAGCGTTTTTCCCTTCCGTTCCATACCGTTAAAAAGAAAGTCCCATACTGCGACGAAACCGGCGTTTTGATTCACCCGACGCAGCCCAACGCCTATAAAAAAGAAAAGTTCATCTTTGACGTCTTCCTTCAGGCAAAAAGAATAGCTCTTGTCGAGGGCGCGCGCCAACTCTGCTTTAGCGCCTTGAAGAATTCTCTCAATTCTGACAGCGAAAACGAAGAAACCGTTCGCGCCGATATGAAAGCCAGCGGTTTGTTTGAATGACGAGTCGACGGAACGTCTTGTCTTCTATGGCTTTATCGGTTTACAGGATCATGCGCGCTCAAAAGCGGATTCATTCCAGAAGAAGTTCAATGCGCCGATTATAAAAGTCAATTTTCCTCTTGATTTATCTATGAAAAATCGCTAAACTACGTCGCGGTACTATATATTATATAGAATTCAGTTTGGTTTATTGTATGTTTTCCTGCCGACCGTCCTGCCGGCTTTCGATAACGCTCGCGCTGTTTTTGGCGCTGACAGCGTTCGGCGTCGTTGGCTGTATGGGACCGAAATCTCTGCTTCGGGAGAATAACAAGTCGTCACTGATGCAGGCGGAATCAATTCGGGAGTTGTCGCTTACAGACGATATTCTTAGCGAACGGACCATGACCATTCTTCGCACCTGCGACTGGGCGAAAAAAGTCAAAACGAATCGTCAGCAGGTTATCGACGAAATCGAGCCGTTCGTTCAGTCCTCAACGGAATCGCAGCTGCTTTTCACCGTATCGGAACTGTGTTACAAGGAGGGACGGAAGCTCGAGCTGGAACGGAAATATCCCCAGGCGATGCGTCTGTACGTGCAGTGTCTGGTGTACACGTACCGGTTTCTTTTTGAAGCCCGATTTGAAACGGCGCGAAACGCCTACTCGCCGGACTTCCACAACATGTGCATTCTGTACAACGCTTCTTCAGACAGAATTCTTCGTTTGATTCAGCAGCAGCTTCAGGATCAGGCGCAGACAAAGCACTCGCTGCCGTACCAGCCGGAAATGCAGTACGTTCTCAACGGGGGAGAAGAAGCTCTCAATATTGAGATGGTAATCAAAACCCACGACCTGAAGCCGGAGGACGTCAGCGACATTCAGTTCGCGTCCGACTTCGACCTCAACGGGACGGTAAACCGATACCGTCAGCACGGGTTGGGCGAACCGATGATGATTCTCAACCGGTACGACGTCAACAGCCCCGCGAGCAAATACACGCCTATTCGGCAGTTCTCGGTGGCAACGGCGCTGATTCGTCCGAATATGGACGCGTTCGACAACGAAGGCGACTCGTTGCTTGAAGGCTCGGAATCGGAAACGCACTTGACTATCGAGTTTTACGACCCGGTGGAAAAGGCGTCTGTTGAAATCCAGGAAAAGAAGGTTCCTCTGGAAAGCGACTGGACGACGGCTCTGGTAGCGTCGATGGATAAAATAAATACGGACGATGTCGCGTCAATTGGTCTGCTGACGCCGGACAAACTCTTGGACGTCATTCCCGGTTCAAGCCGAACGGTCAAGGGCTTTTACATGACCCAGAAGTACGACCCGAACAAGATTCCCGTTATTATGGTTCACGGCTTGGCGTCGTCACAGGTTACGTGGCTGGACATGTTCAACACTCTGAGAATCATTCCGGAAATCCGCGACCGGTATCAGTTCTGGTTTTACCTGTATCCCAACGGACAGCCGTTCTGGGTGTCAGCGGCGCAGTTCAGAGCGGACTTGGCGGAAATCCGTCAGACGCTTGACCCGAACCATACCAATCCGGTTTTCGATCAGATTATTCTCATCGGGCATTCGATGGGCGGGCTGGTTTCGAGAATGCAGACTATCGACAGCGGCGACCATCTGTGGAGTCTGGTCAGTAAAGATTCCATCGACAACCTCAACGGCTCGCCGGAATTGAAAGCGAAACTCGGAAGCTGGTTCAAGTTTACGTACAACACGTCGATCCATCGGGTGATTTACATCGCTACGCCTCAGCGCGGCAGCGCAATGGCGAACCTCACCACCCGGTCGCTGGGCAAGGCGTTTATTGCTAAAACTACAGATATTAAAGATACGTTTAAGGAACTGATAAAGATTCGGGATAAAGACATCGGGGCGACGTCGTTTATTTACTCGCATACTACCAGTGTCGATTCACTTTCGTCGAATTCGCCCATTTTCCCGGCGATGGAAAAGTGCATTAAATCGCCCTACGTAAAGTACCATTCGATTATCGGTCAGATATCGGACAAATCCCAACGCAGCGACGGCGTCGTTGCGTACCGTTCGTCACATCTGGACGGCGTCGAAAGCGAACTTGTCGTCGAAAGCTCTCATACGGAAATCACGCATTGCCCCGCTACGATCGTCGAAGTCGGACGAATTCTCATTGAGAATATGGAAACGTACCGGTGAGAGAGGCAGTAGGCAGTAGACAGTAGGTAGTAGTTTTTTGTCGCCCGCCTTGAAAAAACTTTCGGTCGCCAGGCGGCGAGGCGCCGCTCCCAATCCGCGCTACCGCGCGTCTGCCAAAAAACGCTCCCGTTGGTCGCTTCGTTCTACGGATATACTTTGATAAGTCCGGATCGCGGGCGTTTCACCCGCCTTGAAAAAACTTTCGGTCGCCAGCAAGCTGGCTCCCTGTTAGGGAAGTTTTTTCAAGTTGAAATAAAAAGAGGGGAAAACCTTTTTTGAAAAAAAAGGTTCTTCCCCTCAAACTCCCCTTTCCAAAAAACTTTAGTAAGGGGAGAAGAATTGTCCATAACTAATTCCCGAATGTGAACGCGTCGCCGTTGAAGTCGACGGTAAGCGTACTGTCTTCCGGGAACGACCCTTTGAGCAGTTCGACCGCCATCGGGTTTTCAATCTGCTGACGAATAACGCGTTTGAGCGGTCTGGCGCCGTAAGCCGGATCGTAGCCCTCGTTGGCAAGCTCTTCCAAAGCCGCAGGCGTAACGACGAGGTTGACGTCGCGTTCCTTGAGCTTCTTTGCAAGCAGGTCAATTTGAATCTTGACGATCTTGCCGATGTCCTTGCGGGTAAGCGGATGGAAGATCAGTTTTTCGTCGATTCGGTTGAGGAATTCCGGGGTAAAAACGCCTTTGAGCGCGTCGGAAATCTCGGAATCGAGCTGGTCTTCTTCGCTGCCGCTGAGTTCGTCTTTGTCTGCCAGGAACGCGGAAATCGCCTGCGAGCCGACGTTGGACGTCATGACGATAATAGTATTGGAAAAGTCGACTGTGTGTCCCTGATTGTCGGACAGACGCCCGTCGTCCAAAACCTGTAACAGGATATTGAAAACGTCGCGATGGGCTTTTTCAATTTCGTCCAGCAGGACGACGCAATACGGACGGCGTCGAACCGCTTCGGTCAAAACGCCGCCTTCTTCATACCCGACGTATCCGGGAGGGGCGCCGATGAGCCGGCTGACGGTGTGACGTTCCATGAACTCCGACATGTCAAGCCGAACCATGGCGTTTTCGTCGTCAAAGAGGACTTCCGCCAACGCTTTGCACAGTTCCGTCTTTCCAACGCCCGTGGGACCGAGGAAGAGGAACGAACCGATGGGACGATGCTGAGACTGCAAGCCGGCGCGGGAACGTCTGACAGCGTCCGACACGGCTGTAACAGCCGCGTCCTGACCGACAACCCGTTGATGAATTCGCTCTTCCAAAACCAGCAGCTTGTTCTTTTCCGTTTCCATCATTCTGGCGACCGGAACGCCCGTCCAGGCGGAAACGACTTCTGCGATTTCGTCCGGCGTTACTTCGTGACGCAGCAGCGGCTTTTTGTGGCGCTGCTCGTTGGCGTCTGTGTTGTTCTGACTGGATTTCTTGGATTCTTCTTCCAGCTTGGACAGTTCTTTGATCTGACGTTCCAGTTCAAACAGACGCTGATAGTCCTGCTCTTGCGGAAGCATGCCTTTGGACTGCTTTTCTCGAATCGAGGTTAACAGCAGATTGTAGGCGTGACGCGCTTCGTCGAGTTGCTGGAGCGTCTTTTGGTTGCCCAGCATGCCGCGCTTTTCCTGTTCCCACTGCTCGCGCAGGTCAGCCAGGGTTTTATTGACGCTTTCCATTTCCGCCCGAATTTCTTCGAGCTGCTGTTGAGCGTGTTCCTCGTTTTCGTCCGCCAGCTGACGCGCCGCCAGTTCAAGCTGAACCAGACGCCGCTGCGCTTTGTCGATGTCTTCCGGGACGGATTCCAGCTCCGTCGCCAGTCGGCTTGCGGCTTCGTCGACAAGGTCAATCGCTTTGTCCGGCAGGAACCGGTCGGCAATGTAACGGTAGGACAGTTTCGCTGCTGCGACGAGGGCGGAGTCTTTGATTTTGACGCCCTTGTGGTGCGCTTCGTATCGCGGTTTAAGCCCGCGGAGAATCTGAATCGTGTCTTCCACAGACGGCTCGCCGACGTAAATCGGCTGGAATCGCCGTTCCAGAGCGGCGTCCTTTTCGATGTACTTTCGGTACTCGTCGAGGGTCGTAGCGCCGATACATCGCAAATCGCCTCGCGCCAGAGCTGGTTTGAGCAGATTCGCCGCGTCCGCGCCGCCTTCCGCCTTGCCCGCCCCAATGACGGTGTGAAGTTCGTCAATAAACAATATGACAGACCCGGCAGCCTCTTTGACTTCTCGCAGAACCGCCTTGAGCCGTTCCTCGAACTCGCCTCTGAACTTGGCGCCGGCAACCAGAGCGCCCATGTCGAGACTGATCAGCCGCTTGTTTTTCAGGCTTTCCGGGACGTCGTTTTCAACGATTCGCAAAGCAAGCCCTTCCGCAATAGCCGTCTTTCCAACGCCGGGTTCGCCAATGAGAACCGGGTTGTTCTTCGTTCGTCGGGAAAGAACCTGAATCGCTCGACGGATTTCCGCGTCTCGACCGATAACCGGGTCCAGCTTGCCCTGTCGGGCGAGTTCAACCAGATCCATGCCGTACTTTTTGAGGGCTTCAAAGGTCGATTCCGGCTCCGGGCTGGAGACGTGCTGCGAACCTCGAATGGCTTGCATGGCGGTCAGGACTTTCTTCTCGTCGACGGCGCACAGATTGAGCGTGTCGCCCGCTTCGGACTTCGTCTTGAGCATCGCCAAAACCAGCATCTCGACGGACACGTAATCGTCTTTCATCTGGATTGCCAGATCCTGAGCGGACTGCAAAACCTGCTGTAACTCTTGCGTGAGCGAAACCTGCGTTCCGGACGCGTGCGGCATGCGGTCAATCGCCGCCTGCGCGATTTTTTTGATCTGCGGGATGTCCGCGCCGATTTCCGACATAATAGCGGACGCAATCCCGTCTCGGTCGTCCAGCAAAGCGATAAGCAAATGCTGAGACGAAACCTGGGGATTATTCGCTTTCGCCGCCAGTTCCTGAGCGTTCTGAACGGCTTCCTGAGATTTTAACGTGAATTTTTCAAATCGTATAGACATTGGTATAAACCCTCACTTTCGTAAAATTTGCACTTAAAATTGTATTCTGACCTTCAATAATGCAAATTCCGTGCCAATGCCATATTGACAGTTAGAAGTGAGAAGTGAGGAGTGAGGAGTTGGCGCAAGCAATAGTCTCGGGGGAGCGCTTGCGTCGGGGACTGCGGCGGCTTGACGCCGCCTTGTCCAATGCCCCGCGAAAAACCTTGTTCATCTCAGTTCGCGGGCTTTCCGCGCGTTTTTTATTTCCCGTTCACGTCCTGACTCTTGATATTATTTTAACGTTGTGTATACTTTTAGTATGAGTTTATATTGGTTTGTTATCTAAAGGAGTAAAAAACTAATGACTACAGGAAGAAAAATTTGCTTTCTTTTATTGCTGGTTTATGCAGGTTTGGCGATTGCTCAAGACGCTGTTCCAGAAAAACGTTTAAAAGAAGCGCAAAATGAATTCTGCAAACTAAACGTCAGCCGTTTTGAAAAGATGTTTCAAACCGGAAGTTTTGATTTTAAAGTTTTTAGTCGTACCGGAACTGATTTCTATTTTACCGTTGTACATTATGCCGCGTTTATTGGCGATTTAAATCGCGTTAAACTACTGGTGGAAAAAGGAGGAGATATTAATGTTAAAGGGGTCAATAACAAGACTCCGCTGCATTATGCTGCTCTAAGCGGCAATTTGGAGTTGGTTCGCTGGCTGGTGGATAATGGCGCAGACATTAATGCTAAAACGAGTTATGATGATACAACTCTTCATTTTGCAGCGCAAAGCGACAATTTGGAACTGGTTCAATGGCTGGTGGAACAAGGTCTTGATATCAATGCGAAAGAATCCTATGATAACGAAACTGCGCTCTATTACGCCGTTAAAAACGGCAATTTTGAAATGGTCATGTGGCTTGTGGAACATGGCGCCAGGATTTATCCAGACGAATCGCAATCTGACAAAGATTCTAATGAAGAATCCGACGACGTTTTCGATGATTCTGATTCTTCAGACGAGCAAAAGACAATAAGAGATCTCTTGGATCTCGCAGTGAAAAGCGGCAATCTGAAACTTGTTCAATGGTTGATTGAACAAGGCGCGGATATAGAAGACGTTGATTTGGGTTATGCCGCTGAAAGCGGTTCGCTGGAATTGGTTCAATGGCTATATGAACAAGGGAAGAATATAACAGATGAATTATCGAAAGCTGCACGAAGCGGAAATTTAGAGTTGGTTCAATGGATGGCGGATCATGGCGCAGATCTAATGAAAGAGGATTCTATTTTTGGCAATGCTCTGAAAAATGCAGCTGCCAGCGGTAATTTGGAATTGGTTCAATGGCTGGCGGATAAAGGCGTTCCAATTACAGACGGCTCATTGAGTTCTGCAGCTGTCAGCGGTAATTTGGAGCTGGTTAAATGGCTGGTTCAGCAAGGCGTTGACATTCATGCTTCAGACGGTTTGGGAGGGACTGCTATGTATGGCGCTGTACGTACTGGCAATTTGGAGATGGTTCGTTATTTAAATGAAGAAGGATTTAACGTTAATGATTCACTATATAAAAATGTTAGAGCTCCAGCGCTATGCCTTGCTGCATTTCTTGAAGATTTTGAAATGGTGCAATATCTTGTTGAACATGGAGCAAACGTCAATCCGAATGTTGGCATTCCGATAATTCCGTATTGGTATTTGTTGTCTCGAGATGGCGGCGATCCAGAAATTGTAGAGTATCTCAAACAACGCGACCATACGCTTGAATATTTGGGCGGGGTATTAAGTCTGATTGTAATGGCGATATGCGGGTTTATAATATACAGATTCGTTCGTCCGCAGAGATTGGCAAGTAACGAGTAACGAATGAGCCCGGTTAGCGGGCGTTCTTTGCGGCTTAAAATTTTGGGGCGGGCTTCCGTCCGCGATCCAGAAAGATTTTCGGTTGCGGCGAAGGGAATCGGTGGGGCGGATTTAAAGTGAAAAGCGGGTACGTTCATCGCGTCCAGAATGGACGCCATTTCTATAACCGTCGACTTTAGTCTACGGGCGGCAAACCCTCCCGGCCCCCCTAATCGAGTCCACCCCTTTTCTTTCTCTCCCTCGCGCCTGGCGTGAGGGAGAGAAAGAAAAGGGGATTTGTCGGTTTTTGTTTTGTTGTCGTTTCCTTCCCCGGAGGTTGAAAACCGCCGGTTATAGAAATGTAACCCCTGTCGGGGTTAGGATGAATGCAGCAGGGGACTGCCGCGTGCCGGCTCATCCGTGTGCGTGAGAGGTTCAAAGCGTAACTACGCTCGTTACACTCGCTCCGTTACCGCCTTCCAACGGCTGGTAAACTCTAACGGTATCGAAATTCCGGCGTTTCGGTTCGCCGTTGGCGAACTGCGTAATTCCGTTCGCTTCGCTCGCTCCGTTACCGCCTTCCATTAACCAATCGGTGAAAATCTGTCTAATCCGTAAAATCCGTGTGCTAACTGACTTACGATTAAACTTTGAGGAAGCGTTAATTCGTATACTGCAGACTGTTCCCCGGACCTCGTCCGACAACGCGGCCGAGCGACTGGATTCTCGCTTTAAGAATCGCGTCGAATCGTTCCGCTTCTTCTGCCGTGTTACTTTTAGCCGGGTAGATTTCGTAAAGGCGTCTGTATTTTCCCGGCGTCAGGTTGGGCATGATAACGTTCGCGCCGCAACACAGACCGTCTTCGTGCCCGTGAGTTTTATCCAGAGCCGCCAGAGCCGTTGTGCTGGGAATGTTGGCTTTAGGACACAGCAGCCGGCACAGAGCCAGCGTTCGGAGAACGTTCTGCTTGGTCGGCGGGACGAGTTCGTTTTCCGGCAGCTGTCCGAGAGCGGTTTGAGGGTGCGGCAGGTACGGTCCGATGCCGATCATGTCCGGCTGAAGCGTTCGGATCGTTTCCAGATCGCTGCGCCAGTCGTCCGGCGTCTGTCCCGGCGCGCCGATAAGGAACCCCGTTCCGATTTCGTATCCCAGGCCGCGGAGTTCATACAGAAAGTTCAATCGTCGTTTTTGCCCGTCCGGGTCGTGGGGATGCCATTGAGCAAAGAGCTTTTCAGACGAGGTCTCAAAACGAATCAGACATCGATTCGCGCCGGCGTCGCGCCAGCGCTTGTATTCCGCCGCCGTCCGCTGTCCCAGAGAGAGCGTAACAGCCAGCGGAACGCCCCACGGCGTCGGCAGGGATTTAATCCATTCCACCTGTCGAGCGATAAAGTCTTCAGTCAGCCCCAGGTCTTCGCCCGCCTGAAAGACGATCGTGCCGTATCCAAACTGAATCGCCAGGGGAACGGACTGCCGAACGTCTTCTTCCGTCATGCGGTACCGCGTTACAGATTTGTTGTCCGCGTTGATTCCGCAGTACCCGCACCGACAGCGGCAGAAGTTGGACAGTTCAATCAGACCGCGTAAATGAACCGCGTCTCCAACGTTCTCATGCCGAACGCGATCCGCGGCGGTTACGAGGGTTTGAAAATCGCTTTCTAACGACAGTTGTATATCAAATTGTGACGTCATGGTTGAGTATATAATTATCTAACGTTTACGCAGGTCAGTCAGCACACGGATTTGACGGATTAAACAGATTAGCGCCGATTGGTTTACGACGTTCTTGCCTTTAATTCTCCCCTTACTAAAGTTTTTGGGAAAGGGGTGTTTGAGGGGAAGAACCTTTTTTTCAAAAAAGGGCGGCGAGGCGCCGCTCCCATTCCGCGCTACCGCGCGAGACGTATTATAATCGCTCCCGTTGGTCGCTTGCTCTTTCCTTACTAAAGTTTTTTCAAGGCGGGCGACACGCCCGCGAACCGGGCTGAACAAGGTTTTTCGCGGGGCATTGGACAAGGCGGCGCCTAAGGGCGCCGCACTCCCCGTCGCAAGCGCTTCCCCGAGGGTATTGCTTGCGCCAATTCCTAATTCCGAATTCATAATTCCTAATTATAAAAGATGCTGCACTCCGGGAGGGCGTTGAGGAATTGTCTGCCGTAGCGTTTCGTTTCGACGCGGGGGTCTAAAATGACGACTTGTCCGGTGTCGCGTTGGGAGCGAATGAGCCGACCGAATCCCTGTTTGAATTTGATAATCGCTTCTGGAATCTGGTATTCGAAGAAGGGGTTTCCGCCGCGCTGTTCGATCGCTTCCGTTCTCGCTTCAATCAGCGGACGGTCAGGAACTTGAAACGGGAGCTTTGTAATAATCACGTTTTGCAGAGCCGCGCCGGGAACGTCTACGCCCTGCCAGAAACTGTCCGCCCCAAAGAGAACGGAATTTGGCGTCGTTTTGAACCCGTTTACCATGTCCGAGCGCTGCATGCCTTCCCCTTGCTGAAAGAGCGTCATGGAATGGTCGATCAGCCAGCCGCGCAAGGCGTCCGCGCAGCGGCGCAACAGCCCGTAACTGGTAAACAGAACGAACGCCGACCCCTGCGTCTGTTCCAGATAATAGGCGATTCTGTCTGGAAGCATGGACTCAAAGCGGTCTTTTTCCAGAGACGGGTCTGGCATGTGTGACGCGATTATCAGTTTCACCTGTTTTTTGAAGTCAAACGGACTGCCTAAAATCAGCGACTGGGCGCGGGTGAGACCGATGCGGGATTGGAAGTATTTGAGCTCTGGTTGGTTGCTGGAGGTTGAGTTGCGAGTTGCGAGTTGCGAGTTGCGAGAGAAATCTGTTGAGACTCTTGCGTTGCCTCCCCCCCGTCCGGTCGCCAGCGTCGCGCTGGTTAAAATAACGGACGGCGTTTTCTGGAACAGTTCTTTGTCGAGCGTAGCGCCGACGTCAATCGGGGCGGCAACGAGTTCAAAATATCGACCGCGCTGGGTTGTGTGGTTGTCGATCCAGAAAACGGACGGGCTGTCCATGCTTTGCTTGTTCCACGAACTGACTGTAACAGCCAGCGACTCCATTTTTTGATGAGCGGAGACAAGTTCCTGCCCCATGTCCATTGTCGGAGCCATTCCAACCGCCGCGGTCAGCTGAATGGAAAGCTCCATCAGCGCGTCTGACAAGTCGTGGGGAAACAGGTTCGGCTCGCGAATTCGCCCGTTGCTTTTAGGGCGTTCGTCCAGCCAGTTCTCGATTGCCAGGAAGAACCGCTTGCATTCCGTCCGGCAGTTTTGAACCAGCGGATGTAACGACTTGAACGTCGTCGGCGCCAGAAGCCCTTTGCGTCCGTTTTCGTTGAGCAGACGCCCTAGCATGTACATAATTCCAGCATTGGAAACGGACAGACCCAGATGTTCGCCGGCGACGTCTTCAATCGTGTGGGCTTCGTCAAAGATAACGGTTGTGTACTTCGGCAGCAGCTGGCCGTCTTCCATTCGGACGGACAGGTCGCTGAAAAACAGCGCGTGGTTGACGATTAAAATATCGGCGTTGAACACGCGGCGGCGCGCCTTTTGATAGAAGCAGTCTTTGTTGTACTGGCAGTTCTTGCCCAGACAGTTGCCTT
Source organism: Thermoguttaceae bacterium (assembly GCA_017407125.1). Taxonomy (GTDB): domain Bacteria; phylum Planctomycetota; class Planctomycetia; order Pirellulales; family Thermoguttaceae; genus RUG11551. The sequence goes on along the minus strand of JAFQXE010000043.1, from coordinate 61,761 downwards.
GTTCGCAGCAGATTTCTTCCCAAACCGTTCTGGCGGGGACGGGATTAAGTCCCTGTTTGGACCCGTCGCCGGTCTTTTGCGCCCACTGATAAACTCTGTCCGTTTCGTAAATTTCGTCTGACGTGGAAAAAAGCGAATGCGCCTGCTGGACCGCGTTGGCAAGGCGTCGTTTGCAGACGTAGTTGGATCGTCCTTTGACCAGAACGACGGAGAATTCGTCTGGAAAGACGCTCTGTAAAAAGGGAATGTCTTTCTGAACGAGCTGTTCTTGTAAATGAATCGTATGCGTCGCTACGACCACGCGCAAGCGGTCGTCGTCCGTCGGCATATCCTCGAACAAGCCCCGCTTTTCGCGGTTGTCCATAATCTTGAGCATCGCCGGGACAAGATACGCAAAGCTCTTTCCGACGCCCGTACCCGCTTCAACCATCAGATGATGGTTTTTGTCCATAGCGTCGTAAACCGCCTGAGCCATCTCCAATTGCATGGGACGGGGTTCGTAATTCGTCAGACGTCGAGCAACGGAACCCGCTGCTCCTAATATGTCCAGAACGTTAAGCGGCATATTACTTGTTTAATACAAAGAACAGAACGACGCCGATAACAACCACGGCTACAGCGCAAACGACGCCGATAATAATTGTCGTTTTTGAAGACGCCTGTTGTTTTTGGCGCTTAACAGGGCGATGAGGCTTCTTGTCGCCCGGTTTGGACGTGACAGGTTTGACCGTTCCTGATTTTGAAATTCCAGACCTGGAAGCGGAGATATCCTGTTTGCTGTCTGCGTTGGATGGCTTGGGAGCGGGTTTAGGCGCAGCGCTGGTTTGCGGCGCTTTGTTGACCGGAACTTTATTAACCGGCGCTTTGGCTGGCTGCTGAGGTTTAACAGGCTGCTGAGGTTTGGGCGCCGCTTTCTGTCCAACGGAGGTTTGAGCGGAAGACAGCTTTTCCGGTTGACTCGTTACAGGCTTTTCCTGAGCGCCAGCCGGGGCCGCCGGGGTTTTCTTAACGGCAATAGGAGACGGTTCCGGACGTCCGTTGACAACGTTTTGAGCCGGTTTTGGAGCGGGTTTCGGAGCGCCAGATTCTGGCGTTGGAGCGGGTTTGTTTGCTTGAGCCTGCGCCGCTTGCTCGTGAGCTTGCGCCGTCTTGTTTAAGAACGCCGCGAAGTTTTCCTTGGCGCCGGGTTCTTCGATAGCGTCTGCCATAGCAACCAAAGCCGACAGTTCAGAAGGCTTTGTTGACGACGAAGACGCGTTGGGATCCAATTCGTCTGAAACGACGCTGGAATCGTCCGTTGATGGTTTACCGAGTTTGCGACCGGAACCTGGCTTGGGCTTTTTCCCCGGAGCAAAGAACCCTGCGAAAAGCCCCGCCTTCTTTTTGTTGTTGCTGGAAGAAGAGCCGCCTTTCTTTTTCTCGCCAGTGTGACCGATTGGACTTTTACTGCCGGAACCGGACGCGCCGCTTCCGAAGCCGAAGTCCAGATTGACGACTGAATCGCCGGAACTGGAACCAGAACTGGACGCGTCTGACGGATTTTCGATAAAACGCTGTAATTCGTCCAGCCGGTTGCGCGCTCTGACGATGTTGTCCATGGATTCGTTATTGGGCAAATATCCATGAACCAAAAGCCAGTCCGTCAGGTTCCCTTGAACTTCCAGCATGCTCTGCTGACGCTGATCCGCCTTTTTCATCATCATCTTTTTACAGATGGCGACCAGGTCTGGCGGACAGTCTGGACGGTCAACGGTAATCTCTGGCGGATTCTTTTGCTGATGAGCCAGAATTCTTTGCGGCAGCGTTCCTTCTGTGAAGGGTGGATGTCCCGTCAAAAGGAAATACAGCGTACAGCCGAGGGAGTAAATGTCAGCGCGAGCGTCAACCGTGTGAGAGTTGCGCGCCTGTTCCGGAGCGAGATAATCTGCCGTTCCCAGGACGTTTTCGTCGTACGCCAAAGTCAAACTGGCGCGGTCAGATTCGGAAAACAGAGCCAAGCCCATGTCAAGGATTTTAACCGTTCCGTTGGGATCGACCAGCAGGTTGGCGGGTTTCATGTCACGGTGAATCAACCCGCGTTCGTGAGCGTGCTCCAGACCGCATGCCGCCTGACAGATGTAGTCTGCCGCGACAGCGTAGTCTAACGGACCGTCTGACTTGACAATCCCGTTGAGGTCTTTTCCATCGACGTATTCCATAACGAAATAGTAGATTCCGTTTTCGTTGTCGATGTCGTACGCTGTTACAATATTGGGATGGTTAAGCGAAGCCGCCGCCTGCGCTTCCTGCATGAAGCGCTGAAGATAGCTTGTTTCGGAACTAACACGGCTGCGAGGCAAAATCTTGATGGCGACCTGTCGCCCCATCATGGTGTGTTCGCCCAGATAGACGCTGCTCATTCCGCCTGCGCCGATGTGTTTAAGAAGTTTGTACGATCCCAGGAAAAAGCCTTTGTACTTCCCAGCAAGCAGATTTTCCATGTGCCAGGGCGTAATAGCGCCTTTGTCCACAAGGAACTGCAGAAACGCGTCGACGTCCGTTTTAACGGATTCGTCTGCGGTATCCAGCCATTCCTGCTTGAGCGATTCCCACTGAGCGTCTTCGATCAGCTTTGTACGCGGGAAGTTTTCAATCAGCTGTTCCCAAGTCGGTTTTGCCATCCGAGCCGGTTTCCTAAATAAGGTATATTGTAAACCTCTGACCGGAATGCGTTTGCCCGCGCATTGGTCAGAGACGAAATTATTACTGTAAGAAATTAGTCTACAGGATTACCCCTATTAAACTAACTCTATTTAATATTATAGTATTTATTTAGTCTTTTGCTAGTATTTCCCATGCATTTTTTTAAAAAATTATTCAAAATAATAAACCGATGCGGAAAAACAGGTTTTTAGGGGAAATAATGACAGCGTCTACTGAGATAATATAATAGGAATTAGTTAGTAGTGGTAAGTGGTAAGTGGTTAGTTAGATGAACGCTTGCGTACTAATCACTAACCACTAATTACTAACCACTAATCACTAACCACTAATTACTCCATTTTAATTCAGCCCCGGCAGGAAGAGAAACGCGACGTGGAGGTAAATGACCAGTCCCATGACGTCGATAATTCCAGCGACAAACGGGTTGCTCATTAAAGCCGGGTCAAGCCCGATTTTTGAGAAGAACAGCGGCAGCATCGCCCCGATGATCGAGCCGAACAGGACGACAAGAATCAGCGTTATCGGCAAGATGAGCGCCACCCGTATCCAGTCGTCTATGCCGTTTATCCACGAGTATCCCAGGGCGTACGCAATTCCAACCAGACCCAGAATACAGCCCAGCGATAATCCAATTATAATTTCGCGCCGGAACACTTTCAGGGCGTCGTAGGGGTGAATCGACCCGTTGGTTAAAGACGTAATTACCAGCGTCGCAGACTGGTTCCCGGAGTTGCCGCCGGCGGAGACAATCATCGGGACGAAAATCACAAGCCAGATCGCCTGCGACAACTTTTCGTCGTATCGGTCGAGCGTAAACGCCGTTAAGAACGCGCCGATAAACAGAATCACCAGCCACATGCCGCGCTTCCAGACGATCGTATGAATCGGCGAGTCCAGATAGTCCCCTTCGAGGGGGCTAACGCCGGCTGCGATCTGAGCGTCTTCTTCCGCTTCGTCAATAACAACGTCCATGACGTCGTCGTGGGTGATAATCCCGATTAGATGGTATTCGTCGTCGACCACCGGCAGAGCCAGCACGTCGTACTTGGCAACAAGCATGGACGCCTCTTCCCGGTCTTCGGTTGGCTTGATGGTGATGAGGTTTCGTTCCATGATGTCGGACACTTTGATGTCCGGCTTGCCCAGCGAACAGATCAGTTCCCGGAACGTGAGCAGCCCGCGAAGATGGTCTTCCTCGTCGACGACGTACAAGTAGTAAATCGTTTCCATTTCCTCAGCCTGCTTTTTGGCTGCTTCGACCGCCTCGCGGGGAGTGAGGTTTTCCGTGATCTTCGCCACGGCTGTGGTCATGATTGCGCCGACGGTGTTTTCGTCGTACTGCGACAGCCGCTGAATATCGTGCCGATCCTCCTCTGGAGCCATCTGCATGATGCGTTCGGCGATTTCGTCCGGCAGCTCGTTGAGAAGGTCGACGCGGTCGTCAGGCGGCAGGAACGCGATGAACTCGCCGGCTTCCTTCGGGTCGCTCTTTTCGAGCGCTTCCACCTGCTTTTCCCACGGCAGATACAGGAAGATGTCGACGCGGTCGGACATGTCCGCGCAGCGAAGAACCGCCCAGATTTCCTCTGGAGTAAGCCCTTCCATAAACTCCGCCGTTTGGTACGGGTGATGCAACGCCTCGCAGAATTCTTTGAGACCTTGTTTGTCGTCGTTCGCCAACATTTCACGAAGTTCAGGAAGATACAGCGTATTGATCATGGGCGTCATTTTTGGAGTGCGACGGCTTGACGTCGCTTTTGAGAAGTAGGGAGTGGGGAATAGGGAGTAGTTTTTTTGGAAATAGGGAGTGGGGAGTAGGGAGTAGTTTTTAAATTCGCCGAAGGCGAATACTATTCCCCATTCCCTAATTCCTATTCCCTTATATTATACTCTATTTTATCAAAAATGAGAATTTTGACAAGGAGCGGAGGACGGAATGAAGATCGGGAAACGGAGAGCTTTTAATAAATAATTAGCAATTGTCAATTAGCAATTGTCAATTATTGAGACGCTTGCGTAATTGCTAATTGAAAATTGCTAATTGCTAATTTCCCCTCGCCCTATTGTAAATAATCTAATTCTAATTATAATTATTGTTAAATATGGGGGCGGGTATTACCCGCCTAAAAATATAAAATAATGTTGATTTCGCGGACAATGTCCGCTACCCAGAAAATTCAATGACGTTCCGAAATACCGTTCTTTCCTTGTTCGTTCTGATTTTAGCTTGTGTCGCAGGCGCTTGTCTTGCGGACGATTCCCCTTTGAATAAACGCGTTCGGGAAGCGGAGCAATGCTTTGGAAAAGTCTGTGTTGAACGGTTTGAGGAGATGTTTCAGACTGGGAATTTTGATTTTACTTTCCAAACAAAAGGACAGAATATTCTGCATTACGCAGCGTTTATGGGAGATATTGAACGTGTCAAAACGCTTGTAGAAAAAGGCGCGAACGTCAACCTCATCACCGAAGAAGGGTATACCGTCGCGCATTACGCCGCTCAGAGCGGGAATCTGGATTTGCTTGTTTGGCTGACGGAACACGGCGTCAATATTTGGCGAGGTCATAACGTTCGAGCGATAATTCATTACGCCGCCCGAAGCGGGAATCTGGAACTGGTTCAGTGGCTGGTTAAGCAAGGGGCGAACATCAATAAAAAATCCAATCGCGATTTAAGCGTTATGCACTACGCCGCCCGAAGCGGGAATTTGGAACTCGTTCAATGGCTGGTCAGTCAGGGAGCCAGCATTAACGTTCAAAACCGGTCTGGCGTGTCCGTGCTGCATTACGCGACTCAAAGCGGGAATCTGGAGCTGGTAAAGTGGATAGTCGATCAAGACGTGGACGTGGACGTGTTGGCAAGAGGTCACAAGTCGTTGATTCATACCGCGGCAAGGAGCGGGAGCTTGCCTTTGGTCAAGTGGCTTGTCGAACATGGTTTGAACGTCAACGACCGTACTGATGGCGGCTATACCGTTATACAGTACGCAGCTCAAAGCGGAAACCTGGAACTGGTTCAATGGCTCGTCTCGCAGGGGGTAAGCATCCATGAAACAGACCGCGAGAATTACAATCTTTTGTATTACGCCATTGACGGCGGCTCCTGCGAGATGGTTCAATGGCTGGTGAAAAACGGCTTGGATCCCAATGAGTTTTTGCAAGTTGAACAGACGCCGTTATGCTATGCCGCAAAGCTGGGAAAGACGTCGGTAGTTCAATGTCTGATTGAAGCTGGGGCTGAGATTAACGAGGTCGCTTTAGAAGACGCTGAGATTTTGCGCGCCGCAGCCAAAAGCGGAAATTTGGAACTGGTTCAGTGGCTGGCAGAACAGGGGTTGGATGTTAAAGAATGTATTGACGAACTGCTTCGTCTAGCCGTTCAAAGCCGAAGTCTGAAACTGGTTGAATGGCTTGTTTCTCAAGGAGCGGACTTGAATAAACCGGGTGACAAGGAGAAAACGCCGCTGTCAATCGCGATAGATGAGGGCGATTTAGAAATGGTTCGTTTTCTTATTGAACATGGCGCAAAGTTGGAAAATAGAGATGTCGACAGCTTTTTTAGCAGACGCAATTCGTTGTTTCAAGCCCTGCACGGCGCCAAGTTTGCCATAGCGAAATATCTGCTTGAACATGGCGCAGTATACAAAGAACTGAATAGTCAATATAATACGTTTCTGTCGAGCATTGCCCTCACAGGTGACCTGGAACTGGTTCAGCTTATATTTAAGCGTCTGTCGGACGATGAGCTGAATGAAGTTGAAAGCGATACAATTATGTATTCCGCCGTTCAAAGCGGGAATTTGGCGTTGGTTCAATGGCTGGTCAAACAGGGGTTAAACGTCAGTGCAGCCAATGCAATAGACTTTGAAGAACAATCGCTTTTATTTCCCGCTGCCAAAACTGGAAATCTGGAACTGGTTCAGTGGCTGGTCAAGAAGGGGTTGGATTTAAAACTAAAAGACAACCTCGGCGAAACGGTTTTGTTTCCCGCTGTCGAAAGCGGCAATCTGCGACTGGTTCAATGGCTGGTCAAGAATGGCTTGGACGTTCATGCTAAGCGGGACGACGGTTTTACTGTGTTGCATCAAGCCGCGCTGGGCGAAAACTGGATTCTGTTTCAATGGCTCATTAAACAGGGTCTGGATATAAACGAAAAAACAACCGATGGCAAAACCGCTTTGGAACTTGCTGTTCAGTTTGCGTTTAACATTGATATCTTTGATAACGAGGAAATCTTTCAGTGGCTTATTGATAACGGGCTGAACGTAAATTTAGTCGGGGACGAGAACTCGGAATACGGATCTCTTTTGCATGAATTCATTTTCTGCGGGGATTTGGTAAAGATTAAAACGCTTCTGGAACATGGAGCGGACGCTAATATGCTTGACGAAGACAGTCTCCCGGCGTTGTTTTACGCAATTGAGTTAAACGAATACGAAGCTGTGGTTCTTCTTGTTGAGCATGGAGCAGACGTCAACGCTCAAAATTCTGATGGAGACACCGCATTGATGGCGGCTGTTAGAATGGAAAACAAGAGACTGATTCGGTTTCTTGTAGAACATGGAGCGGACGTTAATTTAAAAAGTCGTGATGTATTGGGAAACATTGGAAATCCTTTGACAATTGCTGTTGGGTATGACAACCTAAAAATAGTTCGCTATCTTGTAGAACACGGCGCGAACGTCAATCCGTATTTTGGTCAGACGTGGGTTCCCTATTGGTATGAACTATGGAAAGAGGGAACTGCCGATCCGGAAATCGTTCGATATCTCAGAAGCCGCGACTATATTTTTAACGGCGGGATTGCGATTCTGCTATTGTTGATAGTTGCGATACTGGCGATTGCGATGTGGATAGGATACAGACGAAAGAGTTGAGATTACATTTTCCCTTTAACGATTTATTGAATAATTATCATGGCGTTTCATAAAACCGTTTTATTCTTTTTTGTTTTGGTTGTAACAAGCGCCGCAGGCGCGATGCCGCACGGACGAACGGACGAGGTTTCCGGGGATCGGGTATTACCCGCCTTAGACGCAGACAATGTCCGCTGCCCAGAAAGTCCAGATAAACGCGTTCGAGAGGCGGAAAAGCGCTTTGGTAAAAGCGGCGTCGAACGGTTTAAAGAGATGTTTCAAACCGGGAAATATGACTTTTCTTTCCAAACAAAAGGACGAAATATTCTGCATTACGCGGCGTTTATGGGCGACGTAGAGCGCGTTAAGACGCTTCTAAAGAAAGGCTCTGACGTCAACGCCATTGATTCCAATGGTTATTCTGTTATTCATTACGCCGCCCGAAGCGGGAATCTGGAACTGGTTCAATGGCTTGTCGAACGCGGCGTTAATATCAAGCGCGGCAAGAACGTCCGGCGGATTATTGTTTTCGCCGCCCAAAGCGGGAATCTGGAACTGGTAAAATGGCTCGTTGAACAAGGCGCGGACGTCAACTGTATATGCGACCGCGTGAGCGTTCTGGTTTACGCTGTTGGAAGTGGAAATATCGAGCTGGTCGAATGGCTTGCCGCTCATGGCGCGGACATCTGTGACGATTTTATAAATTATAAAAACCGGATGGTTGAATTTGCCGCATTGTCCGGCAATTTAGAGATGATTCAATGGGTTGTCGAACACAGAAAAGAATTTGACATCCGATCCATAAACAAGGCGGTCATTCTGCTTAATGCCGCTCAAAGCGGGAATTTGAAACTGGTTCAAAAGCTGATCAATGAGGGCGCAAAGGTTAGGGTTTCAGACGGCAAAGGCAATACCGTATTGCATTACGCTTCAAAAAGCGGTTCTTGCAAAATGGTTCGATGGCTTGTTGAGCAGGGGCTGGATTTGAACAGCGTTAATTTCGATAATCAGACGCCATTATGTCTGGCGGTAATAGAAAACGATCTGGAAATGGTTCAATGCCTGATTGAGCTTGGCGCCGATGTCGCGATTAAAGATGATTGGGACATGTCCGTTTTGAATTACGCTGCTAAAAATGGCGATCTGGAAATGGTTCAATGGCTGGTTGAAAAAGGGATGAACATTAATGACAAAGACGAACGTTCCGAAACGACTTTGAACTATGCTGCCATGAGTGAGAATCTGGAACTGGTTCGATGGCTTGTCGAACAGGGAGCCGACGTTAATTCAGGGGATAATTTTCCTCCTTTACGTATCGCGATGAACAACGAAAGATGGGAGATTGCCAGCTATCTTTTGGAACATGGGGCTGATATTAAATGTCTGGACAAAAAAGACAGCGATTTATCGGTTTTTAGCCAAATCTGGGAAGAAACGCCGCTTCAAATTGCCGCTCAAAGCGGGAATCTGAAACTGGTTCAAAGTCTGGTCAATAAGGGGGCTGACATCAATGTTAAAAATCCATATAACAGAACCCTTTTGCATTACGCCGCCCGCAGCGGGAATCTGGAACTGGTTCAGTGGCTGGTTGAAAAAGGACTGAACGTTAATGCGAAAAATAAATCCTCTGAATCTGTTTTATCTTATGCCGCCCGCAGCGGGAATTTGAAATTGGTTCAATGGCTGGTCGAACACGGGGCTGTTATTAGCGCCAAAAATGAAGATAATATATTTCTGTTTAATTGCGCCGTTGACAGCGGGAATTTGGAACTTGTTCAATGGCTCATTGACAAAAGGGTGGACGCTGACGCCATAATCAAAGACAATGAGGAGATTATTTATTATGCCGTTGAAAGCGGCAATCTGGAAATGGTTCAATTTCTGTTTAAAAAGGGGGCTGTCGTCAATGAAAAAAGCGAAGATGGTTGGACGGTCTTACATTATGCTGTTCGAAGCGGGAATCTGGAACTGGTAAAATGGCTCGTTGGACAAGGGGTTAGCGTCAATGTTAAAACCAAGGGCGGCTCTACTGTGTTAAATGAAATTGCCATACTCCACCGTAATGACGATATTCTCAATGAAATGGATATGTTCGTATGGTTTCTTGAACAGGGAAGTGACGTTAACACGTTATGCGAATCTCGCGTATATTATCATTCCTGTTTCTCGGATTTGGGAAATGCCAACGAGTCGCTCTTAACCAGTTTTGTATCAAATGGCGATATAGAAAAGGTAAAGCTGCTTATTAAATACGGCGCTGACGTCAATATAAGAGATAGTAATAACGACACTCCGCTTTTCAATGCAGTGTTGAATTGCAATTTGAGAATGATTAGAGTTTTGGTGGAAAACGGGGCTGACGTCAACGCAAAAAACTCAGACGGGGACACGCCGTTAAAGGACGCCGCCAAAGTTAACAGAAAGGACGTGGTTCGCTATCTGATTCAACACGGCGCGAAAGATGAACGCAAATAGGGAAACTTGAGTTTATTGTTGTAAATAGGTTCGCCTTGCTCATGCCCACGGGTTTACACCCGTGGCTCGCCTTTGTCTATTGTATAATCTTACAGCGACAGAAGATAATTTATCAAGTCGGCTTTTTCCTGGTCGGTGAGCTGGTTGAGCCGTTCTCCTTTTAAGTCGCCGTGAAGTCCTTTGAAAAGCAGGTCTTCCAACGTCGTGTAACGTCCGTCGTGGAGGTACGGACCAGTTCGGTGAACCTCAATCAAAGACGGCGTGTCGAACTCGGACTCGCCGAAATCGTTGTGGGCTTCCGTCCCAACGTCGTGCATTTTTAAATCAGTCAAGTACGGTCCGCTGTGACAGGACGCGCAGCCGGTCTTGGGGCTGTGGAAAAGACGCTTCCCGCGTTTTGCGGATTCCGACAGCGTTCCGTCAGGCTGGATTGCGGGACCGGGAACGGGAACGAGAGCTTTGAGGTACTCGTCGACGTCGTTGTAGTCCGACTGCTGGCGGGGCATAAAGTGAATGTGAACGAAGCCCGCAGCGACGGCGGCTTCTGCGTTGGCGCGAACGCCCAGAGCCATGCACGGCGGCGTCTTGTGCGCCAAGACCATGGACTTGGTGCTTTTATGATTCCCAGTCCCGTCGTTGAGCAGATCCCAGTTCATGCCGTCAACGCGGGCGTCCGGGTGACACGTCGCGCAGGAATGCCACGATTCCGAAGACGCCTCGCCGTCGTGAAAGAGTATCTCTCCCCGTCGAACTGCATTGAGGACGGGCGCAGGACCCAGCGGAACGATGCGCGGCTGAAAGCTGGTAAATTGTTTGGCGGGGAACTTGTAATCGCCATCGTCAGCTGGGGTGTTGACGCGGTCAAAGACGGCAAGATTGTCTGAAAAGTATCCGGCGGCGACGGTGTACTTGTCGTTCATCGCCAGCGCCCGAGGTCCGACAAGCTCTGGAACGCGAATTCTTTTTGCTGAGTTGAAAAACGATCCAACGTCGTAATAAATCGGCAGAAGAAGCGACATGTTGCGCGTGTCGCGGTTGACCTGTTTGAACAGCGCCTCGACGGAAAAGAACTGAATCTCCCGTCCTCCGGCAACGGTAATCGCCAGCAACTTCCCGTCGGGAGAGAACTGGACAGACCACGGATTTGGCGCGCCTAAATAGGAGTCGTCGATCAGGTACGTCGCCGCCGCCCCGCCGGTTGTTACGTTGTAAATCGTCAAACCATTTTGACTCGTCCAGCCGCCCGCCAGCTGAGTGGTAATTGTTCTGTGCGACGACAAATTATGAACCGCCAGCAGCCATTGACCGTCTTGGGAAATCGCCATGCCGCGAATGACGTTTGAGCCGTCGACGAGCGGAATCTCTTTGACGGACCCGACAAGGTCGGTTCCTGATTGGACGTGGGTATCTTCGAACCCGGCTTGTTCGGAGGCATAACCTCGTCCACTCGCCCGCGCGGCTTCGCGCTTGTCTACAAGCGAAATCTGAGAAATGCTGGTCGCTACGTTGACGCTGTTAGCCGGTCCTGCGGTTAAGGCGTTGCCGACGTAAAGCGTCTTTTCGTCTGGCGAGAGAACCATCGTGGTCGGCTCGCGAACAACGGGAATGGTCTTTTCTTCCACGTTCCCGGAATTGAGATCAATTATCAAAACGTCGTTATGGAACCGACGTCCCACGTAGAGTTTTTGCGCCGTCTTTGCAAGCGCCCAGGGGGAATGAATCCCGCCCCATGTCCGGACGATTTTTTTGGAATTCAGGTCAATCTCGTAAACCGCGCCATTAACCCTCCCTGCAGAGACAAAAGCAGTGGACGGGTTCTTTGAATCGACGAGCATAAAATGGGGCTCGTCCGGCAATGTAACAGAATCGAGAACTTTCTTTTCCGTAAGAGAAAACCAGTCCAATCGTCGGGCGTCTTGCTGCATAATCAAGAGCGTGTCGTCGTCGAGAAAACTCATTGACATCGGACCGAGCCAGGACGGCTTCGGTTCGTTATCAGGAGAATCCGCTAGAGCGGCGCACGAAAACGCCGCCGTCAGCAGGACGACGAGAACGTGAACGATTGGAAATGGAAGATGAATGCGGAAAGACTCTTGCATAATGTGTATTTGATAAAAATTAAGGAGTGAGGATTTAACTCCTCACTCCTCACTCCTAATTCCTAACTAACTAGTCCAGGTCCATCGGGTCAATTCCGACGTCGTCAGCGCGGTTGCACAGACATCCAAATACTTTCGGATTGATTGCGTATTTGATTTGTTTGACGGAGGCGTCAACCATAACGACTTGAAGGAACGTTGTGTGAGCCGCTCCAAAATTAATGACGTTGTCGTTGATTCCTTCGCCGCGCGTGTCCGGTCTTGGAAATCGATCCCGGTTTTGGGATTCGTCACAGGTAGGTTTCTTTGTTTCCCAGCCAGTGTACAGTTCCGGCTTTCCGGTCTGACCGTTAAAATATGGGGCAAATCGGATGGATTCAGTATCCCAGCCAACCAGCCAGACAGAGTCGTCGCCCTTGTTTGAACCGGTTTCATACTGCTCCGGCGGGAGATATTTTTCTCCTGCCAGAATTGTGTGAGCGCTTCCATCGCGAATCTCTTTGTCAGAGACGGGTTTCATCGGTCGAACGATTCCGGAAAGCTGTTCGTTCGAATTGACTGTTGCCGATTCAGCGCCAGCAAAAAGGTTTTTAGAGTTTCCCCCGTTGGCGGCGTAGTCCGTTTTCCCGTACAGGGATAATGTACTGGACATGTTAGCCGGCTTTGACGCGGTCATTGGATATCCCTGCGCCGTTCGGCGAGATGGACAGTAAAACAGTTTGACGGGCGTTGCGGCCGCGCGTTCGCGTGCGGCGTCGCCTTGCCTGGTCATTTCAAACAAGGCGTCCTGTTCAATAAAGGGCAGGATATTGAAAATCCAGCCGCCCACCTGCTTTTCGGTTGTACCTTTTCCCCCGTCGTCGTCCAGCTCAGCTTGACCAATGTAATTGTACTTGCCGCCTGAGGGCAAGGTCCCTTTAGAGGTGATGTGGTTTTGACAGGCTTTGCCAATCTGGTTGAGGTTGTTTTGGCATTGAAGCTGACGAGCGGTTTCTCGAGCGGCGTTGACTGCAGGAAGCAGCAAAGCCATCAAAATGCTGATAATTGTAATAACAACCAGCAGTTCTACCAGGGTAAAGGCGAAACGAAATTGAAGTGAGTTACGGTGGTTCATGATTGTGATGAGTAAGTTGTGAACGAGGAGTGTTTAGCTTCTGGCTTCTGGCCGCCAGCTACTCTTTCTCTTTTTCCTTAAGTTCCTTGAAATGCAACAAATTATTATACAATACCTGGGACGTTGGCTCCTGCTTGACGGCTTTGAGTTGGAACTCAATCGCTTTGTCAAGGTCGCCGTTAGCGGCGTAACAGTGCGCCAGAGTGTCGGTGCAGGCGGAGGACAAAGGATTGTTCTCAACCGCTTCCTGAGAGTATTTCAGCGCGTTATCCAAATGCCGATTGGTTTTGACTGCCAGCCAGGCGTATTTATTTAGCATAGTAGACGAATCCGAACCGCTGTTGATAATTTCTTCGTTCAGTTCGGAAAGCAGTTTTTCAATGCTTTCGTCAACCTGTTTTCGAACCTCGTCTGTAATAGCGGCAATTTTGTTTTCTTCGGCAGGGAGTTGACAAAGTTCCCATTGCATAATCAGGGAGTCTAATTCTTCTTTATCCGCTTTTAAAGCTTCCTGGAGAAACTCCCATTGCTTATCAGGTTTGTTTTCCTGTTTTGCCTGACAGGCGCGAAAATACTCATAGCGTCCTTTATCTTCCGTGGACAGAATCCGAATCTGTTTATTTGTTGAGTTGTCGTCGGTTGTTGTGGATTCCAAAAAGTCTGCAGCGGCCTTATCAAGATTGTAATCATGAAGCATTTCCGCAATTGATCTGTTCAGCAGAACCGTCGCATTTTTGACTTCGGATAATTCCCACTTCAGCCAGGTTTCAGCGTCTTTTGATAATCCTCGATGAAACAGATAAATTGGACCGAGCAGCGGGATTGCCGAAGCTGTTGCCAGGTTTTGAGCGTCTGAAGAGTTGGAATTCGACAACGCGACAAGGATCTGACTTCGAAGGTTAAGCTGAGGCTGAACGGCGCCGTTGACAATAGTAATTGACGAATAGCCGAATCGCGGATCGGTGAATTTGATTCTTTTCTCGCTGCCAAGTTCTTCGTCCGTCAGGAGCGATTCTGCTTCCCGACGCGCAAATTCTACCAGAACGGCTCCAATGTATTCGGGAATCTGTTCCATCGACTTTGACGACGACCGGTTAAGGTCCGACATATTTTGAAGCTGATTGTCAAACCAGATGGTCGCTTCCGCTCTGACTTGTTTGTAATTGACAAGGTAATAGAGATTTTTAAGCGCCAAGATTTTGGAATCTTGCCAGGAGTCGTTGACAAACCGGGTTATTTGAACGTACTGAGGGCTGTCCGCCTCTGGACGCCAATACCAAAACGCCATGGCGGCAAAGAGAGCGGAACCGCTGTTTTGCTCTTTTCGGAAGATCCTGTCCAGGACTTTAATCTGAATGTTCATCGGCAGCCGCCGCAGACCTTCCATCGCAACCATTTTGGAAAGAGCGTTGGCGCGGCGATAATCATGGATGAATTCTGTCAGTTCCGGTTCATCTCCCGGCTCGTCCCATACAAGAGGGATGGTTTTGATAATAAACTGAAGCCGTTGATAAATTTCCGGATCTTCGGCGTTTTCAAGGGCTTTTTCCAGTTCTGATTTGATAACGCCGCCGTATGATGTCAGAACTTCCTGAGCGCTGTTGCGAATCATACAGTCGTCGTCTCCCAACTGAGCGATTAGCCGGGAGATTTCGGCGGCGTCTGGAGCTTTTGCTGAATCCGCGAACAGGGAACAGGTCAGCGCGGACAGGAAAAGGAACGACAGAACGAAGATTGAAGGTTTGAGTGTCATGGCGTTTGAAGGGAATGGGGAATAGGGAATGGGGAATAGTACTTCGCCTTCGGCGAATTAAATACTGCTCCCTATTCCCTACTCCCTACAGCCTTCTCTTACTCCTTCATGCTCCAGGTGGGGAAATCTTTCTTTTGCAGTTTGATTTCGATGAATTTTATCAGGTGTCGTTCGACGACGCTGTTTTCTGCCGTGATGAGCTTAAGACCCTGAAGACGTGTTTTGACTTTGACTTCGTAAAACAATCTATCGAGGACTTCTTTTTTGTCGTCTCCCGGTCGCTGGAGTTTGAACATCCTTGCAATCGCCTCGCCTTCTTTGGCAACTTTCAGATCTTCTTCGCCGTACCACATGTAAACGCAAAGATCTTTCAGGTTTTTAGGCAACGGAGAGGAAAGAGACGCCAGCCCGGATTTCAGACGGGGAGAAACCAGAGCCAGAGCGCGAACATCCGCTCCTTGTCCCTGAGACGCCCAAGAGCAATCCAAATTGGCGTAAGCTGTCGCCAGCGCGCTGCCGGAACCTCCAACGCCGACCAGACACAGTTTTCTTACGTTGAGTTTTCCGTCGTTGTTTTGTCTGTTGAGGAACCGCTTGAACGTTTCGATGTCAATTTCGACCATTCGTCGAAGAACGTCTTTGTTCAAAATGATTTTTCCCATCTGTTTTTCAATGACGTCGTTTTTCCCTGGAATTTTTTTAATTATCTTATTGCTGTCGCCCTGACCGCGAAGATCCATTGTAATTACGGCGCAACCCTGTTCCTGAAGCGACAACGCCAAGGAGTGAAGCGTTTTGCGGTCTTCGTCAAGATCTTGAATGATCATGACTGGAACCGCTTCTTTTCCGACGGAGGACGGATAGTACGTGCCGATCAGCTGAACGCCGTCGCTGGTAATAAAATCTTCGCCTTTGAGCGTTACGGGGGATAGCTGAGCATAAGCGGATTCAAGTCCGACAACGAGCGCAAAGGCTGTTGCGAGTAATAATAGTGTGCGATGTTTCATGGGATTGTTTAAGGTGTGTAGTGTACTGAGTTGCGAGTTGCGAGTTGCGAGTTGCGAGAAAAAAATGTGAAGCGCTTTGCGTTTCTCGCCACTCGCTACTCGTTTCTCGCAACTATAATATATAGCATAACCTAAACCGGGGTCGTTGTCAAGTATTCAGACGAAATATTTTGGAAAAATTTTTCTGCCCCCTATTGCATTTTTAAAAAAATGAGTTAGAATATTTCCATCAATTAGCGAGTCGCTTGCGTAACTGCGAATTACGCATTCCGAATTGCGAATTGTTTATTCCCTTTATCGCGGGGTGGAGCAGCCCGGTAGCTCGCGAGGCTCATAACCTCGAGGCCGCAGGTTCGAATCCTGCCCCCGCCATTTTTTAGCTCCCAGCTGTTAGCCTTTAGCTTGGAGCTTATTTTTTTATTTCCACGGAGAAATAGACGCTCGTCGGCGCGGCGCATGTCGCGCGGGAGGAAAGTCCGGGCTTCACAGAGCGCAGCGGCGGATAACGTCCGCCCGTCGTAAGACGAGGGAAAGCGCAACAGAAAGCAAACCGCCTGTCGATTTTTGTCGGCGGGTAAGGGTGAAACGGCGCGGTAAGAGCGCACCGCAGACTCGGCAACGGGTCTGGCTAGGCAAGCCCCGCTGGAAGCAAGACCAAACAGAGAGACAGGTTGGCTCGACCGGCGTTCTCGATTTTCGGGAACCTCTCTCGGGTGGGTCGCTAGAGCTTACGGAAACGGAAAGCGTAGATAAATGAGCGTTGCAGTTTGAAGCGATGAACCTTGCGTTCAGACAGGACTTCAAACTGACAGAACCCGGCTTATTTTTCTCCACGGACTATATGCGAGAAGCGGCAAAAACACCGCTTCTCGCTTTTTTGTAAATATTGAAATCGAAATAACTTATCTGTTTTTACAGGTTGGATTGTTCTAACCGAAATCGGCGGATTAATCAAGGTATTTGACGTTTAATGGTTTTGAATTATCAATGTACCATTTACCGTCAATTTTCTTAAGATAGTGTTCAGATTTGGATTGATTGTTTTTGAATTCGGGACCGCGAATTTTTTTGGTTGTCAACACAATTTCAACCGTCGCGCTGTCGCCATTATAAGAAGTCAGTTTAAAAGAATCAAGTTTGTATGAGAGGTCGTATGTCTTAAACAAAATTTTCATAACAGCTTCTGTCTGTTTCTTTACCAGAGCGCTGGTTGGTTTACAGGTTTCCCAAAAAGCGTCAAAGTCTTCGTCTTGAGTTGCCTGGATATTTTTCTCGACACACGCTCGAATCGCGGCTTCTTCATCTGGGTCAACAGCGAGTTTTTTGTTTTCATCAGCGGTTTCTTCTTCGTTGAGAAGATTAACGCTGAGAATTTCGGAACTGACAATGTACCATTTACCGTCAATTTTCTTAAGGTTGTTCCTCTGTTTAATTTGATTGTCTTTAAACTCTGGTCCTCGAATCTTTTTGGTTGTCATTTTAATTTCAACAACAGCGGAGTCGCCATCAATCGAAATCAGTTTATAAGAATCGATCGTAACAGAGAGATCGTATCTCTCAAACACAATTTTAAGAGCGGCTTCGGTCTGTTTCTTTTCCTGTTCGGTGGCAGGTTTAAAGGTTTGAAAATAAGCGTCGACATCTTCATCCAGAGTTGCTTTAAGATTCTTCGCGATACACGCTCGAACTGCGGCTTCTTCACTGGTTTTCTTTTTAGCAAAAGCGTCTGAGCCTGTGAAAAGCAGAGCAATCAAAGCCAGACATGAAATTACAAAAGTCTTTTTCATAACGTCTCCTTTTGATAAACGGTGAATGAAACAATAATACTCAAAGCAGAGTTTTGTTTTTCGGATTGTGTAATCAAACAGGCGTATTACACTTAATTGGTATAATCCAACTACTCATATTATACCAAATTTTAAATTTATTAGAAGGGTTCTTCTCCTCAAACTCCCCTTTCCAAAAAACTTTAGTAAGGATAAAGCAAGCGACTAACGGGAGCGATTATAATACGTCTCGCGCGGTAGCGCGGACTGGGAGCGGCGCCTCGCCGCCGTAATGCGTAATCCATAGTCAAAAACTACGCATTACGCATTACGAATTAAGCATTTATATTATCCCGCAAAGTAAATGTACGCGGAGATAATGCAGAGCATAACAACACAGGAAGCGATGACGTCGAACCAAGACCAGCTGGCGCGGCTTTCGGCACGTTCTTCCGCTGTCGTCGAGCCGAACGACAGACCCTGAATCTTCTCGTAGTCTGGAGCGGCGGTCGCGTACGAGACGGCTATCATCGAGACGATGCACGCGACGAAAATGAACAGGCTGTAGTACTGGAAGTAAACGTTGTTGATAAACCAGCAGAACGAGCCTTCGGAGAAATTGCTTCCCAGCGTAGCGAACGTGTCGACGCCCAGACGGAGCAAGCCCAGGCCGAAGCCGAGAATCAACGCGGTCAACGCGCCTTTGGCGTTCATTCGTTTCATGAACACGCCCAGCAGGAAGACGGCGAAAATCGGCGGAGCGAGGTAGCCCTGAACCGACTGAAGGTAGTCGTACAGACCGTGTTTTCCTTGAATAATCGGAATCCACGCCAAGCCGATGAGAACCATCACTGCGGTGGCAACTCGACCAATCCAGACGAGTTTCGCTTCGGACGCTTCCTTGTCAAAGCGATGATAAAAGTCCATCGTAAAGAGCGTAGCCGAGGCGTTAAACACGCCTGCCAGAGAACTCATCAAAGCGGAAAGAAGACCGGCAACGACCAGACCTCGCAGACCGACGGGAAGAACTTCACGAACCATCAGCGGGAATGCGCCTTGGCAGTCTTTGATGTCGGCCTTAACGTAAACGTTACCCATCGAGTCGACTTCCGGTTTCTTGGAGAAGGTAACGTTGACAATATCGGTCAGATCGACAATTTCCGCCTCTTCATCGACAATAACGTTTCCTGTTTCGGCAACTTGTTTATGAGCTTCATGATACGCCAGCGCGAAGCAGACCATGCCGGGAATAATAAAGATGAATACGGGCAGCAGTTTGAGGAACGCAGCGAAGATGCTTCCTCGTCGGGCTTCCGTTTCGTTTTTGGCGGCGAGAGCGCGCTGAACGATGTACTGGTCTGTACACCAGTACCACAAACCGACAATCGGAGCGCAAAGCAGCATCCCGATCCACGGGTAGAACGACCCCTGAGTTCGGTCTTTGAAGTACCACGCCTGGGCTTTGATCTGACCGGTTTCTTTGCCGTCTTTGTCATATTCGCGTTCGATAACGGGTTTCCAGGTCAGCTTGTCGACGTTTTCCGGCTTGATTGACATCCAGAGGTTGAACATGTCGCGGCCTTCTTTTTCGTTGTCGCATACGGTTCGGAGGTTTTTACATCCAGCAAAGAAAGAACCGCCGTCTTCGTTTTTGACAATTGTACCGTTGTCGTTGACAGAGTATTTGCCTAATTCATTGATGCCAAAGAGCGTTACAAAAACCGAGCCGAGAACCAGAATCAACGTCTGCAGGGCTTCTGTATACGCCACAGCGCGCATGCCGCCCAAAGCGGTGTAAAGCCCCGTCATGACGATAACCAGAATCGAGCCGACCCAGAAGCTGTCCAAACCGAACAGACTGAATTCCGGCAGCAGAACGGAAAAGACGACGCCCCCGGCGAAAATGCCGACTGCGATTTTTGTTACAACGTACGCCACAAGCGAAATCAGCGACAGAAACCATCGCGAGCCGGGGGAGAATCGCTTTTCCAGAAATTCCGGCATCGTATAGACTTTACTTCTGATGAAGAACGGGATAAACACCCACGCCAGAACCAGCAAGCACCAGGCGTGGAGTTCAAAGTGCGCCATCTTGACGCCGTCCGTACAGCCGGAACCGGCAAGCCCGACAAGGTGTTCCGAGCCGATGTTCGAGGCGAAAATGGACGCGCCGACGATAAACCAGCTAAGCGAGTTTCCCGCCAGGAAGTAGTCTTTGGCTGTGTTGCGGGATTTGAGAATGATCCACCACGCAAGTCCAAAAAGAAGCAAAAAATAACCGGCGACTACGCACCAGTCGATTGTCGTCAACGCGTTGGACGCCGTTGTCGCAGGTTCGGTTGCAGCTAGAATGAAGTTCATGGCTAATTTAAAAAGGGTTGAATGGGTTAAAGGGTTGGGATAGTTAGCTGCTAGCTGTTAGCTCCTAGCCGCTAGCTTGTTGATTTGAGATTCTAACCGTAACGGTTTGAACTACAATTGCACAAGCTAATAGCTAATAGCTAGAAGCTAGCAGCTCTTTTTCCGAAATTGACTAATCGTCATTCCGGTCTGTTTATGGAAAAATCGGCTGAGGTATCCTTCCGTTGCGAAACCGCAGGATTCCGCAATTTCTTTGACTCTCATATCCGTTTCTTTGATGAGTTGTTTGACGTGATGAAGCCGGGCGAGGCTGATCTCGTCTAATACAGTGCGTCCGCGAATGGCTTTGAACTGGACTTCCAGCCGACGGCGTGACACGCAAAGTTCGTTTGCCAGTTCGCCGATATTGATCGGCAGACCTGGATTGATCCAGATCAATCGCAAAGCCTCGGCGACGACGGGGTCTGGGATGTCGAAGCGTTCTGTCGACTGTCGGCTGACGACGTGCAGCGGAGCGACCAGGTACTGTTGTTTTTTCGTAATCGTACCGGACATGAGTCCGTCGAGGATGCGGGCGGCTTCGTACCCGCCGGTTTCCGCGTCCAGGGCGATTGACGTCATCGGCGGCGTACACATCTGACACATCAGCGTGTCGTTGTCCACCCCGATAACGGCGACGTCTTCCGGAACGCGGACGTTGAAGTCCTGGCAGGCGGCGATCACCTGACGCCCGCGGACGTCGTTTGCCGCCATGACCCCGATCGGCTTGGGGAGGCTGTAGAGCCATTGACCCAGCTGAAGGGCGTCGTCGCCGGTTTTGTCTGACGTCTTGGGCGGCTTGTATCGATAAACCTTGTATCCCGCCTGAACGATTGTGTCGGTAAACGCCTTTTCGCGGTCGGTCGACCAGAGGACGTCGTTGATTTCGCCCACGAACGCGTACTGGTTCAGGTTTCGTTCCAGCAGATGTTCCGCCGCCATCTTGCCGACCAGCGGGCTGTTGACGAACACCTCGGACGCGTTTTTGAATTTGCCGCGTTTGCTCTTTTGGGGCTCGTATAAATCCAGCGCGACAAACGGGAGCCCGCTTTTCAAAATGGCTCGTTCCACCTCCGGGGTTTCGATTCGGGCGATAATTCCCGTCGCTCCCCACGTGCTGACGTTGGGAAACAGTTGCGCCAAATCGCCGGGCGCCAGATGTAACGACCACGGTCCGTTAATCCGGGCGTACCGTTCGACCCCGCGAAGGATAGAACGTCCAACCTCTCGAGACGTCTCAACCAGCAAGGCGACTCGAGGCATGTTGACCCTCAACGGAGAGGATGCGGCGCGGTTTGGAACTCCGGATTTTTTCATCTGATTTGTTCGATTAACGTGCGGCTTTTCGAATCGCAATCAATTCCTTCATGACCGAATCCAACGGCGGGTTTTTACCCGTCTTGCCGAAGGCGTCGTGAAGGCTTCGATACAGTTTGTACAGTTTCGCGTAAACGGCGACGGCGGCTCGGTTGGGTCTGTAAATGACGTCTTTGACGCCCGTCATTTTCTTTTGGGCGGCGGATACCGTCTTGTACGCTCCACCGGCAACGGACGCGACAATCGCCGCGCCTAAAGCGCACGTCTGAGACGACCGGCTGATCTTCATCGGGCGGTTGCAGACGTCGGCGTAAATCTGCATGACAAACGGGCTCTTTTCTGCGATTCCGCCGCAGTTGACAACCTCTCTGACTTTGACGCCGTACTCTTCCAAGCGGTTGATAATCGTCAGCGCGCCAAACGCTGTAGCTTCTACCAAAGCGCGATAAACCTCCGGGGCTGTCGTTCTGATAGTTTGTCCAACCAGCAAGCCGGAAAGCTCCTGATCGACGAGAATCGTTCGGTTCCCGTTGTTCCAGTCCAGCGCCAGCAGACCGGTCGCACCCGGCGCCAGTTTTGCCGCCTCGGCTGTCAAATTGACGTGAGCCGACCCCTTGGAATATTCCGCCGGAGTGAGGTTCTTAACGAACCAGTTGAAAATGTCGCCAACCGCAGACTGACCAGCTTCTAAACCGTACATTTCCGGCAGAACAGATTCCGGGACGATGCCGCACAGACCGGGGATGTCTGCAATCGGGGTTGTCATGGGAGAAACCATGATGTCACACGTGCTGGTGCCGATCGTCTTGACGAGCGTTCCTGGCTTGACGCCGCTTCCGACGGCGCCCAGGTGGCAGTCAAACGCGCCGACTGCAACGGCGATTCCCGCCGGCAATCCAACCTTTTTGGCGATTTCCGGAATGAGGTCGCCCGCCTTGCGCGTGGCAGGAACCGGCTTGGTCGCGTACTTGAATTTAAGCAGTTTGGGCGACAGCGACGCGAGGAATTCGTCTGACGGCAGCCCGCCCCATTCCTCATTGTACATTGCCTTGTGCCCGGCGGCGCAAATCCCGCGCGGGACTTCGTTCGGCTTGACCTGTCCGGTGATGTACCCGGGAATGAAGTCTTCCAATTCCACCCAGGACGCCGCCGCCTGAGCGACTTTCGGCTCCGTTCGGACGCAGTGAAGAATCTTCGCCCAGTACCATTCTGCGGAATACGTCCCGCCGCACTTGGCGAGATATTTAACCTTGTATTTCGCCGCCTTCTGGGTGATCTCCTGCGCCTCTGCGGTCGAAGTGTGGTCTTTCCACAGCCAGGCGTGAGCGGCGGGGTTGTCTTTGAATTCCGGCTTGAGAGCCAGCGGCGTTCCGTCTTCGTCTACCGGGATGGGGGTGGACCCGGTCGTGTCGACGCCAATTCCGACGACCTTTTCCGGGGCGAACTCGGCGCAGGTCTTTTTCGCCATCGCAACCGCTTTTTTCACAGACGTCAGAAACCCGTTGATGTAGTCTGCCGGGTTCTGCCGGGCGAGGTTGGGATCCTGAGCGGAAACGATAATTCCCGCTTCTCCGGTGGGGTAATTGTAAACGTTTTCGCCTACGGTCTGACCGTCGCGAAGGGAAACGACAATGGCGCGAACGCTGTTGGTTCCGTAATCAACGCCGATGGCGAACAGGCTGTCAACAGATGGTTTTGTCATGGCTGGGGATAGGGGAGTTGGGGAATAGGGAATAGGGAATAATTGAAAGGCGGTAATGGAGTTCGCTTTAGCGAACGGAATTACGCATTCGCCGTCAGGCGAACTTCCACGTAATCGTAATTATACAACAAAAAATTCCAAATTGCAATGCACTATTACGCAAAAGTTCTTGCATTTTTGCGCAAGATGACGAGGCGTGTTTCCAATTCGCCGAAGAAGTCTCACGCAAAGTCCGCAAAGTTTGCAAAGTAATGATTGGTATTACGCTTGCGGCGGAAGCCTCCGAAAGATTTTGAACGTGGAAAGCCCGCCTGTCTCGCTGGTTCGCGGGCGTCTTCGCCCGCCAAAGAAAAATTAACCACAAAGAACACAAAGAAATGGAAGACGGTAACGGAGAGAGCGTAGCGAACGCAGTTACGCTTCCAACGAACCGCTACGCGGTTCTATGCGGGCGACACGCCCGCGAACCGGGCTCAACCATGTGCAATTATCGGAAAATTTATCTTTTCCCCGCTTGATCCCCCTCTTGATAAAAACTCAATAAAATTGATAATATTGTTATTAGGAATTACTTCCTATTGTGAAATTTTGTAACGTCATCAATTATTAATGGAGACAACCCCCATGACTCGTAAATATATTTTGAGCGCATGTCTTTTTGTTTTCGCCGTCATTTCATGCGTCTGTTATGGAGCAGAGAATTCTGACCGTCAGGCACGAACAGCGAGAGCTGTCGAAGAATTTGGTAAAGAAAACGTTGAATGTTTTGAACAGATGTTCCAAACGGGAGTGTTTGATTTTAATTATCATTATGATTCCTATGGACGTTATAATACGGTTCTTCACTATGCGGCTCTGATGGGATATCTAAACAGGATCAAAACATTCATTGAGAAAGGCGCTAACGTCAACGCAAAATGCAGCTTTTCAGGGTTGACGGTTTTACATTACGCCGTCAAAAGCGGTAAACTGGATGTTATTAAATATCTGGTTGAACATGGCGCTGATGTCAAAGCAAAAGACAAATACGGCAAGTCAGCCATATTTTACGCCGTTGAAAACGGTAATTTGGATATTGTTAAATATTTGGTTGAGAAAGGCGCAAATTTTAAAGCAAAAGACAAAGATGGATATCCAGTGTTATATTACGCTGTCAAAAAAGAAGATAATTTGGAACTGATTAAATATCTTGTTGAACATGGCGCTGACGTTAAAGCAAGCTGTGTCGTGCATTCAGCCGCTGAATACGGCAATGTGAAAACGCTTAAATACCTTATTGAACATGGTGCAGATGTCAACGCCAAAGACAAGAATGGAAATACAGTCATACATTCAGCAGCTAAACGCGGTAAAACGGCAGCGCTTATATTTCTGGCAGAACATGGCGCTGACGTCGACTCAAAAGACTTTATTGGAAGGACTCTCTTGGAAGCTGCCGCTGATTGTGGTAATTTGGAAACCGTGAAATTTTTTGTTGAAAAAGGGCTGGATGTTAACGCAAAACTTGTTAGCGGCTGGACGGTTTTGCGATCTGCTGCTGAAAGTGGAAATCTGGAAGTAGTTAAATATCTTGTAGAACATGGCGCGGATGTCAACGCAAACGGCGTCTTGTATTCTGCCGCTGAACATGGAAATGTAGAATTAGTAAAATACCTTTATGATCATGGCGCAGACGTTAAAGAAATCGGAGTTTTGCAATTTGCCGCCAGAAGCGGTAATCTGGAACTGGTTAAATTCCTCGTTGACAAGGGCGCTGACGTTAAGGCAATTGGCATATACAAAGAGCCAATCTTATGTTCTGCGGCGTCGTGCGGCAGCGTGGAAATGTTTAAATTCCTTATTGAACATGGCGCAGACGTCAAAGCAAAAGACGAAGATGGAATGATGGTTCTACATATTGCCGCTGTGAACGGTAATTTGGAATTGGTTGAGTGGCTGATTGAACAGGGACTGGACGTCAATGCAAAAACAAAAAACGGATTGCCGGTCTTATTTTATGCCGCTAGTCGTGGTAATCTGAAGATTGTTAAGCGCCTTGTTGAACATGGCGCAGTTATTAACTCCCATGACGTCTTGCGTCATGCTGTTGAGAGCAGAAATTTGGAGCTGGTTAAATATCTCGTTGACAAGGGCGCTGACGTCAATGCAAGCGGAGTCTTGAATACAGCCGTACAGTATGGCGATTGGGAAATGGTTAAATATCTCGTTGAACGTGGAGCTGATGTAAACGCAAATTACGGAGATACACGACTCTGGCATCCTGTCGTTGTTCCGATCTTGCATTCTGCCGTTTTTAGAGGTAATTTTGAAATAGTTAAATTTCTTGTTGAACATGGCGCAGACGTCAACGCAAAAGACAACGATGGTCGAACGGTTTTGCATTCTTCTGCTTCAAGCGGTAATTTAAAACTGGTTAAATTTCTTGTTGAACATGGCGCAGACGTCAACGCAGAAGACAACGATGGGCAAACGGTTTTACATTCTGCTGCTTTAAGCGGTAATGTAGAACTGGTTGAATTCTTTGTTGAAAAGGGACTTGACGTTAACGCAAAAGATCATAATAATAGAACGGTCTTGTATGGCGCCGTTAGTAGCGACAATCTGGAGACGGTTAAATATCTTGTTGAACATGGCGCAAACGTTAACAATTCCAGTCGTTCTTCAGAATCTTCTCGCTATCTTTTTGAATTTGGCGCAAACGGCAGAACAAATAATTTTGATGAACCAATCTTATGTTCTGCTGTTAGGAGTGGGAATTTGGAAATCGTTAAATATCTTGTAGAAAAGGGCGCTGATATCAACGTTAAAGATAACGATGGAATCGCTCTGTTGCATATTGCCGTCAATTGCGGGGATCTGGAAATCGTTGAATTCCTTGTCGGAAAAGGGCTGGATGTCAACTCAAAAGGCAAAGGTGAACAGACTGCTCTTCATATTGCCACTGCTCGTGGCAATATGGAATTGGTTGAGTGGCTGGTTGATAAGGGACTGGACGTCAATGCAAGAGACAAAGATGGAAGAACAGCCTTATATTCAGCTGTAACGCATGACAATCTGGAACTGGTTAAATTTCTTATTGAACGTGGCGCAGACGTCAATGCAGGCGGTTCCATGAATTACGCAGTCGAACATAATAATCTGAAACTGGTTAAAACGCTTGTAGAGCATGGTTCAAACGTCAACGCAAGCGCCGTCTTGCGCTCTGCCGTCAGTCTTGGCAACCGGGAAATGGTTGAGTGGCTTGTTAAGCATGGCGCAGACGTCAATGCACAAGGTATAAATGGAAGGACAACCTTGCATTCAGCTGCCAAAAACAATAAATGGGAATTGGTTGAATGGCTCGTTGAACGTGGCGCAGACGTCAATGCAAAAGACAATGATGGAGAGACCATCTTACATTCAGCCGCCAAAAACGATAAATGGGAATTGGTTGAATGGCTTGTTGAACATGACGCAGATGTCAATGCAAAAGACAAAGATGGCAATGCCGTTTTGTATTTTGCCGCTAAAAGCGGTAATCAGAAACTACTTGAACGTCTGATTGAAAAAGGCGCCGATGTCAATACAAGCGAGATATTAGATTATGTTGTCGAATCAGGCAATCAAGAACAGGTTAGATTCTTTGTTGAAAATGGACTGGATGTCAACGCAAAAACGGCTTATGGAAAAACAGTTTTATTTTCTGCCGCGGTAAACAATAATCTGAAACTTTATAAATTTCTTGTTGAAAAAGGCGCAGATATCAACGCTAAAACCCTATTAGGGTGGACGGTTTTGCATTCTGCCGTATCAAGCGGTAATCCAGAAATCGTTAAATATTTGGTTGAAAAAGGCGCAGACGTCAAAGCAAAAGACGCTTATGGCATTTCAATTTTGCATTCTGCAGCAAAAAACGGGAATCTGGAAGTAGTAAAATTCCTTGTTAAACATGGAGCAGACGTTAACTCAATAGATAATAACGGAAAGAGTGTTTTGCATCCAGCTGCCAGAAGTGGGAATTTGGGACTGGTTCAATGGTTAGTTGAACAGGGGTTGGACGTCAATTCAAAAGATAATATAGGACGGACTGTCTTGAATTCTGCCAGAACAAGCAGGAATCAGGAACTGGTTGACTGGCTGAAAGAACACGGCGCGAAGTAGACGCTAGGTAAGAGACAACAGGCTGGACGCATATGGAATTAGCGGGGGGAAGTTTTTATAATCCCCGCAATTCCTATCTTGATATAAACTTAATAACTTGTTTATAATACTGTTAAGAATAATACCTTAACGCCATCAATTATCAAGGAGACTACCCCCATGACTCGTAAATTCATTTTGAGCGCATGTCTTTTTGTTTTAGCCGTCATTTCAGGCGTCTGTTATGGAGCAGAGAATTCTGACCGTCAGGCTCAGACTAAGAAAGCTGTCGAAGAATTTGGTCAAGAAAACGTTGAACGTTTTGAACAGATGTTCCAAACGGGAAAATTCGATTTTATTAGTTGTTATGAAAACCGGGGGCATGGCGGCAACGTCTTACATTATGCGGCGTTGATGGGAGATTTGAACCGGGTTAAACTGCTGGTTGAGAAGGGCGCTAACGTCAATTCTAAAAATTTATATGGAGAGTCGGTCTTGTATCACGCCGTGCGATGCGGCAATCTTCAACTTGTTCAATGGCTGGTTGAACAGGGATCTGACGTCAAAGCAAACGGCATTTTGCATTCTGCCGCCTTTAGCGGTAATTTGAAACTGGTTCAATGGCTGGTTGAACAGGGGGCAGACGTCAATGCAAAGGATAATGAAAGAAAAACAGCCTTGCATTATGCCGCCAGACGTGGTAATCTGGAAATGGTTCAATGGCTTATTAAACAAGGGGCAGATGTCAAAGCAAACGAAATATTGCATTCCGCTATCATGAGCATGAATCAAGAACTGGTTAAGTATCTTGTTGAACTAGGCATAGATGTCAACTCAAAAGACAATCATGGAACTACGATTTTGCATTACGCCGCCAAAAGCGGCAATCTGGAACTGGTTGAGTGGCTAGTTAAACAGGGCGCTGACGTCAACGCGAAAACCAATCTTGATTTGCTTGTTTTTTCGGCGGATAGAGTAGTAGTGCAAATCAACGAAAGAAGTTGTATAAAAACAGCCTTGCATTTTGCTGTTGAAAGCGGGAATCTTGAACTGGTTAAATTCCTGGTTGAACAAGGCGCAGACGTCAACGCGAAAGCAAAAAATGGAGTAACAGTTTTACATTCTGTCTTCCAAAGCGGAAATCTGGAAATAGCTAAATATCTGGTTGAACAGGGCGCGGACGTCAATGCAAAAGATATTGAAGGAAAAACAGTCTTGCATTTTGCCGTCGAAAACGGGAATCAAAAACTGGTTAAATTTCTGATTGAACAGGGCGCGGACGTCAACGCAAAAACCAAAGATGAAAAAACGGTTTTACATTCTGCTATCGAAAACTCCAATCTTGAAATGGTTCAATTTCTGGTTAAACAGGGAGCAGACGTCAAAGCAAACGAGATATTGCATACAGCTATATTGAGCAGGAATCAAGAACTGGTTAAGTTCCTTGTTGAACAAGGAGCAGATGTCAACACAAAAGACAATTATGGAACTACCATTTTGCATTACGCCGCCAAAAGCGGCAATCTGGAACTGGTTGAGTGGCTCGTTAAACATGGCGCTAACGTCAACGTGAAAACCAATCTTGATTTGATCGTTTTTTCGGAGGATAAATTAGCATGTCGAATCACCTCAAGCCATGGCGGAAAAACAGTCTTGCATTTTGCCGTCGAAAACGGGAATCAAAAACTGGTTAAATATCTGCTTGAACAGGGTGCAGACATTAAGGCAAAAACAAATGATAGCAAAACAGTCTTGCATTTAGCCTTCGAAAGCGGGAATCAGGAACTGATTAAATTCCTTGTTGAACAGGGCGCAGACGTCAACGCAAAAGCCAAAGACAGAGATGGACGGACCGTCTTACATTTAGCTGTTAAAAATAATAATTGGGAGTTGGTTCAATGGTTGGTTGACAAGAACGCTGACGTCAATGCAGATGATAAAGAAGGCAGAACGGCGTTACATTCTGTCGCCAGAAGCGGGAATCAGGAAATGGTTAAATTCCTTGTTGAACATGGAGCGGACGTCAACAAAACAGACCGCGATTCAGTTACAATTTTGCATTCTGCTGTCCAAAGCGAAAATTCGGATCTGATTAAATATCTGATTGAAAAAGGCGCGGACGTCAACGCAAAAGGCAAATACGATTGGACGGCCTTGTATTATGCCGTTAACCAAGGCAATCCGGAACTGGTTAAAATTCTTGTTGAACAGGGCGCGGACGTCAACGCAAAAGATAAAGACGGCGTTTCGGTCTTAAAATATGCCGTCATAAGCGGTAATTTGGAACTGGTTAAAATTCTTGTTGAGAAAGGCGCAGACATCAACGAAAAAGACAGTAATAATATGAACGTTTTGCATGTTGCTGCTGCAAACGGCAAATTAGAAGTGGCTCAATGGCTCGTTGAAAAGGGTTTGGACGTCAACGTAAAAGCCGGATTTGGTATAACGGTATTGGATTGTGCCGCTTCTGATGGCAATCTGGAATTGGTTAAATGGCTGGTTGAACGCGGCGCGGACGTAAATGCCAAAGGTCAAACGGGTTTGACGGCTTTGTATTTTGCCGCCAAGAGAGAGAATTGGGAAACGCTTCGGTGGCTTGTCGAACGCGGCGCAGACGTAAAAGCTCGTGACGTTTTAAGTTCGGTCGTTATTAGCGGGAA
This sequence comes from Thermoguttaceae bacterium, assembly GCA_017407125.1. GTDB lineage: Bacteria > Planctomycetota > Planctomycetia > Pirellulales > Thermoguttaceae > RUG11551. Next base: position 31,793 of record JAFQXE010000043.1, on the reverse strand, counting down.
TTTGGAAGTCGTTAAATTGCTTGTTGAACGCGGCGCGGACGTCAACGAAAAAGATCGCGAAGAAGTTACAATTCTACACTCTGCTATCCAAAGCGATAATCCGGATCTGATTAAATATCTGATTGAAAAAGGCGCGGACGTCAATGCAAAAAACCGTTTCGGAGAAACCGTCTTGCATTATGCCGTCTGCCGAAACAACCTGGAACTGGCTAAAATTCTGGTTGAGAAGGGCGCAGACGTCAACGCAAAAGATAAAGACGGAAAGACAGTTCTGGACTATGCTTCCCAAATCGGAAACCAAAAACTAATTGACTGGCTGAAAGAACACGGCGCGAAGTCGACTCAGGCAAGAGGCGCCAGGCTGGGAGCGTTGGGATTAGCGGGGAGGATTTTCTGCAATTTCCGCAAATTCTGCATGTTCCCAGCGATTCTTATAACCAATCTCACTCATTTGTCAGCTTCAAAAACGTCTATTTAATTCAAAATCTCTGTTAATTTTCTCCAGATTCTTTGTCGAAAATCCGCTTTGGCTCAAGAAATGATTAAAGTTTGACGAATATATACGATAGTAACGGATTATGCCGCGGTATGTAAGTACGTAATTAATAAATAGTGCACGGAAGCAATGAACCACTACATTTATAAACGTTATTTTCGAATTGCGATGGCAGCGCTGCTATTAACAGCGTTTGCCGCGGCGAATATTGGCTGCACCCCGTTCGATTATTACGACCCGACGCTGGAACAGCCCGCGCCCGCCGATACCGCGATTCCTTCTGAATTGGCAAAGGTTACGCTGCCGGCGTATCGAATCGAGCCGCCGGACGTTATATCTATTGATATTGTCAAGATGGTTCCGCTGCCCCCGTATCGCTTGGAAACGTTCGACGCCTTGGCGGTAAACGTTCTGGGAACGCTGCTCGATCAGCCGATTAACGGCGTTTATCTGGTCAATGCGGAAGGCTCTGTAGATTTGGGGCCTGCTTACGGCACGGTTCGCGTTGCCGGCATGACGGTTGACGAAGCCAAAAAGGCAATTGTTAATCATCTTCAGCAAATCCTGAAAGCTCCGGAAGTGTCCTGTCAGTTGGCACAGGCGTCGGCAATGCAGCCGATTTCCGGAAATTATCTCGTTGCCCCAGACGGAAACGTCAACCTTCGCAAGTACGGCTTGGTTCGCGTTGCCGGCATGACCGTTCCGGAAGCGAAACTGGCGATTGAAAAGCATCTTACGCAGTTTTTCGACTCTCCTTCTGTAACGGTCGACGTGGCGGGATATAACAGCAAATTTTATTACATCGTAACTCAAGGCGCCAATCAGGGCGATAGAATTCACCGCGTTCCGTACACAGGAAACGAAACGGTTTTAGACGCTATTGCTCAGACGGGCGGCATTTCCCAGCAGTCCAGTACAAACATCTGGATTGCTCGACCCGCTCCGAACGGGAATCAGTGCGCTCAGGTGTTCCCAATCAGCTGGGACGAAATCGTTCAAGACGCCTCGACAGGTACAAACTACCAGATATTCCCGGGCGACCGCGTGTTTATCGGCGAAGATCGCTCCATCGCCGCCAGCAACTTTATGCGTAAGGTTCAGGCTCCGTTCGAGGCGTTCTTCGGATTCATCTCCCTTGGTTCGTCTGCCGTTCGCAACCTGCAAAACCTTGGCGTAAGAAACGGTACGAGCTATTAGTGAGGCAATTTTCAATTAGCAATTTTCAATTAGCAATTAGTAATTGTCAGGACTTTAAAATTTTTCCAATCGTATCGAACAAATTTCGATTTTTGGATATAATATAATTAGAGTAAGACGGTTTCGTCGCCGTCTTCAGAACGTATTTCATTTGCTAATTGCTGATTAAAATTCCCATGAAACATATTCCGAATCTATCGAAGTTGTTTATTTGCCGACTTGGCGCTTTGAGCGTATTCGCAATGGCGGTTCTTGTAAGCGTCTCCGGCTACGGTCAGGATTATCGACATCGCGGTCCGTTGATGACAACCAATCCGGCTCCGTCGTATATGTCTCAACCCCAGACTCAACCACAGCAGGTTACGCCGCCGGCTCAGGGAATTCAAAATCCGACGCAAATTAACGGCGCCGCTCAAAGTATGCCGACTCAGGCGACGATTGCTAATCCCAATGGAACGGCGCCTTCGGCAGTTTCTGGCAATCCGTTTGTCGGCGTTTCCGCCAACCCGTTCCAGCCGACCCCGTCGACCGGATACGGCTACGGTCCAAACGTCGCTCCGGCTCAGCCGATAATTCAGCGCAACCCGTTCCAGGCTCAGCCATCGACAGTTCGACCTGTTCAGGCGGCGACTATTGGCGGACAGATCAGTACTCAGCCGATTGCGCGTCCGTTTGACGATCAGCCCCCGCAGTCTCCGTATAGTCCGTACATGTATATTTATGCTGGACGCGGCGGCATTGGCGGAGGCGGCGGAGACAACTACAATCTGTTTGTTCGCCCAATGATGGAACAGCAGCAGTACAACCGACAAATGGTTCAACAGGTTGAATCGTTACAGCAGACCGTTCAGCGTCAGCAGCAGCTCATTCAGCAGCAAAACCGTACGCTTAACCAGTTGGAGCAAGAGGGAATTATTCCGACTCAGGCGAATCCATCGATCAATAATAATCCCAACAGCGCCCAGCAGTACTTCAATCAGCAGTACCAGCAGTATTTTAATCAACCGAATAGATAAAAGAAATTAATTGTAACAGGCGAGAAGTTCCCGTATAGGCTTCTCGCCTGTTTTTCTATTCCCTACTCCCTATTCCCTACTCCCTCTTTTCCCATGTCTATGCGTTCTTGGTTATATTCTCGCGTCAATTACGAGACGTTTCATAAAATCCCGACGTCCAATCTGTCTATGAATCTGACGCGAATGCAGACGCTTTTAGACCGTTTGGGGAATCCGGAACAGGGTGTGAAGTGCGTTCACGTTGCCGGGACGAAGGGCAAAGGCTCGACGTGCATTCTTCTGGAATCCATGGCGCGTCACGCTGGATACAAAACCGGTCTGTTTACTTCGCCTCATATTATGCGTATTGAAGAGCGCATTGCTTTAGGGGGAAAACCGTGTTCGTCCGAGGACTTTGACGCCTGGCTGAGTCTCGTTCGCCCTGTTGTGGAACAGATGGACAACGACGCGCCGGAACTGGGCGCTGTTACGTTTTTCGAGATAACGACCGCCATGGCGTTTCTGGCGTTCAAATCCGCCGGCGTTGACCTGGCGGTGTTGGAAACCGGCTTGGGCGGACGTCTGGATTCGACCAACGTCTGCAAACCCCTGGCGACCGCGATTACCAGCATCGGCATCGACCACGTCGCCGTTTTGGGCGATACGGAAGCCAAAATCGCCAAAGAAAAGGCGGGGATTATCAAGCCGGGCGTTCCGGTCGTTGTTGGACGCATGAATCCGGAACCCCGCCGGGTTATCGAGCAAGCCGCCGTAGAGAAAAACGCCCGGATTTACGAAGCCGACCGCGATTTCTCCTGGACGTACAAGCCGACGCCCAACGCCTTGACCGGGGCGCTGTCGTGCGGGTCAATACGCAATGCGAAGCTCAATCTGCCGGGCGAACATCAATCGGGCAACGCGGCGATTGCTATTAAACTGGTCAGAATTCTAAACCGCAAAAGACAAGGATTGCAAATCCGTGATTTAGCCATTCGAGACGCGCTGGCGTCTGTCCGCATTCCCGGGCGCATTGACGTCGTCCAAACGAACCCGATTACGATTATCGACGCGGCGCACAATCCCGACTCGTTTTCCAAACTGGCGGAGGCGGTTGCTCGCCTGAACCTGCCGCGGGAAAACTGCTGCCTGGTCTTCGCCTGCGCGGACGACAAAGACGCAGTCCGGATGTTCCGGCTCGTCTATCCGTATTTCGGAACGTGGAGAATAACCCGATTCCAGAACAATCCCCGCTCCTGCCCGCCGGAACGGCTGATGGACCTTTTCAAACAGCTGGAATCCGAACAGACGCTGGCGGGCAACGTCCAGCACAACGACGTCGCCGCGTTTGACTCGTCCGCCGCCGCCATAGAGTCCGCTCAAGAAAAACAGAACCGGCAAATGACATGCATTGCCGGCTCGTTCTATTTGGCTGCGGAAGCCTATTCCGTATTGGAAGCGAAATAATTACGCTTCTGCCGGTTGGGCTTCTTCGGGCTGAGCTTCGTCTTCTTTCTTTTCTTCTGTCGGGTTCTTGCCGAACAGGAGGAAGAAGATGAATGCCGCCGCCATCATGATGGCGGGAACCATGAAGATCTTTTTCCAGTCGTTGGTCTGCGCCTGGAGGTATTCCTGACGGGTAATGCTGATTTCTTCAGCTTTGACGTCTTTTCCTGCCAGCTTGGATTGAACCTGAGTCAGCAGCGATGTAACAGTATCTTTGGCAATCGTATTGGACTTGTCAGCGGAGACGACGTCAGCCAGTTCGGCGGCGGTAATCTTGCCGTCTTTGGCGATAGAGGCGAGGTCGACGTTCGCTTCAGCCGCTTTGGCAGCAGCCGCTTTTTCTTCAGCAGACTGAACGTACTGCGCCAGGTCGAGCTTGTTCCAGGCGGAATTCGCCGCAGCGGGATCCGTCCAGGCGGGCAGGGCAACAGTCGTTTCAGCAACGGTGTATTCGGTGATTGCAGGCGGATACCATTCAACCAGATAGCCAGCCAGCAGATAGCCGCCGATCTGTCCGACGCCCAGCAGAATCATGCCGATAAAGCTCTGAACGGAGGCTTTCATGGCTTCCGGAGCGATCTTGTCGCCGTACATGTAGGAACCAGCGTAGAGGAAGCTGTAGCACAAGCCGTGGAGCAGCAAGCCGATCAACGCGAATTCAAAAGCGGATTCCATGAAGCAGACGTATCGCGCCAGCCAAGCGGCAATACCGATCAAAATGACGTTCTTCAGACCAACTCGCGAAGCGAAAATCGGGAGCAGAGCCATGAACAGAACTTCGGAGAACTGGTTGAGCGTTGTCAACGCCAATCCGCCGGGATAGCCGCGCTGTCCGAGCATGGCGAAGCAGGTTCCGAAGAACAAACCGCAAGCGGCGATGCCGGCAATCAGAATCGCAACGGAGAAGCACAGGAACTGTGGCTGAGACATCAGCGACCAGGCGCTGGGAGCTTTTTCCGTCGAGGTTGCTTCGACAGCCTTGGGCGGAGTGTTGGGTAGCGTCAAGGCGTAAACCGCCAGAATCAAACTGCACGCGGCGCCAACGTAGAAGAACTGCGCGGTGTTGCCTGCTCCGAAGAACGCCTGAATCACCAAAACGATGACAATCCAGCCGATCGTTCCGAACATGAATACGCGCGGCGCGTTGTCTTTGTTGGGGACGTGTTCAAAAACAATCGAGTTGATAAGCGGAATCGTCGGCATGTAGAAAATACCTACCAGAACCAACGCGACCATCATCGGCGTGAATGCGGTTTGAGATCCGGCGTAGATGAGCAGTCCAGCGCAGATAAACTGCAGGATGGACAGAACGTACTGCGCGGAAAGGAACCGGTCGGCGATTCGACCAACCAACGGGGCGAACAGAGCGCCGATCGGAATGGCGGCTCCAACCCAGCCCATTTGAGGTCCGGAAAATTTAAGAACGTTCAGCGCGTAACCGGTCAGGGCGAAGCCGTAGCTGCCCCAGACGGCAAACTGTAAAAAGTACGCCAGGCATAAACGCGGATACGCCAGCGCAACGGATTTGGATTCTGACATAGGAACTCCTCAAGCGTCAGAAAAAGGAACTTAAACTCTCAACAGACGCCCAAATTCTGACTAAAAAAAGTGATAAAATAAGTCTTAACCAACGAATATTTGACAGACGTCAATTTTTTAACGATTACCGAGTCTGAATTTAACGACTAACCAATATTCACAATATATTAAAACAGAAATATTGGTTTTTGACAAGGCGGGAGAAGGGGCGATTTTCAAGAAAAACGGCAAATTTTCTCAAAATATTGGACGATTCGGGGGGAGTTTTAGAAAATAAAAGCTATGATATAATAATATTAAAGATCAAAAGGCGAAAAGCGGGCGCTAAATACTGCTTTCGTCGGGCGACTGTTTCCTATATAATTACATGAAAACTCTACGACTGATTTATCCTGGCGTTATCCGTTTGTTGATTCCAGCGGCGCTGTTTGTGTTTATGGCGACTGCGCAGGCGGACGTCGCGGTGATTTCCAACCGGATGGAAAAGGGCGTTGCGTTTGTCGTGGCGCAAAAGGGCAAGCCGCAGCAGACGGTTCGTCTGGCGTCGGGCGACGCGTTCTCGTTCTTTTTCGACGATCAGTCGGCTTTGGCGTTCAACGACGGACAACGGAATCAGCAAGTTCCTCTGGAGCCGCAGTCCGTTTACTTTTTTGGGACGTCTCCGGAAGGAAATATGTTTTTCCAGAAGCTGCCCATTACCGGCAATCCGGTCGGGGCGTTTCGCATGGATGAAAACCCCGCGCCGGTTCTCAACAGCTCGGTTACGTATTCGCCCTTGGGAATGAAGATTATCGAAGTCCCGGTTAAAATCTACGTTGACGACAACGAGTATTCCAAACAGAGCGTTTGGGAACCGCGATTGCGAAAGAGAATTGACAAGGTCAACGAGGTTTACGAGCGGCTTTGCCATCTGCGGTTTAAAATCGTGGGCGTTGGACAGTGGAAGTCCGACGACAACATCCACGACTTTGTAACGTCCATGAAAGAATTTGAACTGATGGCTCCCGCTTACCCGGCTGCGCTGGCAATTGGATTTACCAGCCAGTACGGCGTTCAGCCGGGGGTAGACCATATCGGCATGACGCGTCAGCCGTTCCATACGCACATTTTGATTCGGGAGTTTGCCCCGCAGTTTTCTGAAAACGAACGGGTGGAAGCCCTCATTCACGAGTTGGGTCATTGGCTGGGCGCGGTTCACAATCCTGATCCGCACTGTTACATGAACCCGACTCTGGCGGAGCGTCAGTCCCGCCGCGCCGCTTTCGTCAAAACGTTTAATCCAATAAACGCGCTTTTAATCAACCTTTGGGCTGACGTTTGGGCGAATCGCAAAAACGGGTTGATGAACATGTCGGATCAGCGGATTGAAGAGTTTATCCAGATTTACTCGTTTATGAGTCAAATTCCCCATACCGACTCCAACGCCGCGTCCATTGGAAAACTTCTAATGGTCGTAGCTCAGCAGGAAAAGGTCCGGCGTGAGCAGATTCGCCGCGCTTTGGGCGTTGTCAAACCGGTTTTGACCATGCCAGACGACTTGGACGCCTACGCCTCAACCATTCCGGAAATGAACGAAAAGCCGAAATCGGAAGTTGCAGAGAATACAACGCCGCCGCAAACGACTGCGCCTGAACCGCAGCCTGCAAAGCCGGAACAAAACAACGAGGTTGAGGTGGCTCAAACCCCGCCGCCGCGGAATGAAGATAACGAGAATAAAAACGTAACGCCGGAACCGAGAACCGAAACGCCGGAGGATAACAGCGCGAATGTAGCTGTGAATAATCCGCCAAAGAGCGAAGACGAGGACGCTCAAACCTCGCAGCCGGAGGAGTCCTCAGACGCGGCAATCGTTCCGTCCGAGACAATGTCGGTCAACAAGGCGGTTCGATACGTCAGTCAGGAAATCCTCAACGGCATGGAAGGGCAAACGCTTGACCCGAACAGCAACGAGTACGTCAACCATATAATTCGTTCCGGGGCGTCGGCTGCGACGAAATTGCCGGAAAAGCACCGCGTTCGCGCGTTCCTGGTTGCGATTGGAATGGCGATGGATGCGTCCAATTCAATGAAAGTTCTGCCGATTGTCGGCGACCGTGTTAAGAAGATGGACTCGTACGAACTTCAGCTTAGACGTGACGAATTGATTCAACAGTCCAGCATCAACAACCGTTCAGACTGGTCTCAGCATTTTGGCGTTTCCGCCGCGCTGTCGGGTCTGATGTCGCCGGACGCCGCCCGACAGGCAGGTTTGATAAAGGAACTCAAAGACGAATCCACGCCCGGCAACGCCTTCGACGTTGGCGACCTCGCCGCCGACATGGCGGGCTGCGCGTTCGCTCAGCGATTGCTTGAGGGCAAGCTGGACCTCAATTCCGTTGCTCAATCGTTCGACGTTGGAAAATGGATTCCGGACGTTAAGGGATACAAACCCAACCTCAAAAAGCCCGACAGAATCATGAAAGACATTCAAAAGAAAGTTGACGAGAAATTAGGCAGTAGGCAATAGGCAGTAGTTTGTCGCGTATTCGCGACAATAACTCCTCACTCCTCACTCCTAATTCCTAACTCTTATAACCCCCTAACCCACCGATTATCATGTTATCACTAGACAGCGTATACCGCGCATCGTACGTACTTAAAGACGTCCTTCGTTCGACGGAACTCATTCGCGCTCCGAAGCTCAATCCGGAAAGCGACATTTACCTCAAACCGGAAAACCTCCAGATTACCGGGTCGTTCAAGGTTCGAGGTTCGTACTACAAGATTTCTCAGCTCAGCGCTGAAGAAAAAGCCCGCGGCGTGATTGCGTGCTCTGCTGGAAACCACGCTCAGGGCGTTGCGCTGGCGGCGACTCGTTCCGGAACAAAGTCGGTTATTTGTTTGCCGGACTGCGCTCCCATTTCCAAAGTCGAGGCGACCCGCGCTTACGGGGCGGAAATCTGCATGGTAACAGGCGCATACGACGACGCCTACGAGAAAGCCCTTCAGCTTCGCGACGAATTCCAATACACGTTTATTCACCCGTTTGACGACGAGCAGGTTATCGCAGGGCAGGGCACGCTGGGTTTGGAAATCCTGAATCAAATGCCGGACGTCGAGGCGGTTGTAACAGCCGTCGGCGGAGGCGGACTCCTCTCCGGCGTTGCGTACGTCATTAAAAATCTGCGTCCGGAAGTCAAGATTTACGGCGTTCAGGCGACCGGCGCCGCCAGCATGGTCAATTCGGTTCACGACGCCCACATTGAACGTCTGGACAGCGTCTCGACCATTGCAGACGGCATCGCGGTCAAACAGCCGGGGACTCTGACTTTTGAATTCTGCAAGCAGTATGCAGACGACATTGTAACAGTAACAGACGACGAAATCTCTTCTGCGATTTTGGCGATGATCGAAAATCAGAAGCTCATTGCCGAAGGCGCCGGCGCAGCTCCAGTTGCCGCCGCCATGTTCAACAGAATTCCCATCAAGGGGAAAAAGACGGTCTGTCTGGTTTCCGGCGGAAACATCGACGTTACAATCCTGTCGCGAATTATCACCCGCGGTTTGATGAAAACCGGACGTTACGGCGCGATGCAAATCGAACTGATTGACAAGCCCGGTCAGCTGGAAGGCGTCGCGTCGATTATTGCCAGAATGGGCGGCAACGTCGTTTCAATTCACCATGAACGCTCTTCAGAAACGGCGGACGTCAACGGCTGCTATTTGCGAATCGTCATGGAAACGAGAAACTTCGATCACTTCTCGGAAATCCGCAGCGCCCTGACTGCAGCGGGATACAAAATCTGCTAATATGCATATTCTCTTTCTTGAGTTGCGTAAAGAGAAGACATTTGGCAATAGGGAACAAGCAGGAGTTTTAATTCGCCGAAGGCGAAGCGCTCCTGCTTTCTTTTAATAATCTGGGAAAATAACAATCTAAAGGAGAAATCAAATGTCAAGAAAACTGGCAAGCATTGTAACAATCGCGTCCTGTGATCCGATACCGGATTCTGATAATCTTTCTGTAGCCAGGATGACGGGTAAAGGATGGAATGTCGTTACCCAGCGCGGTGAATATAAGCCGGGCGATTTGGCTGTATTCTTTGAAATTGACAGCTATCTTCCAGCAGACGACTCAAGATTTGAGTTTCTTAAAAATAGATGTTTAAAGAAGTTTGTATCCAAATCAGGACAGACGCTTAAAGAAGGAATTCATATCAGAACCTGTAAGCTCAGAGGCGTTATATCGCAAGGACTTCTAATGCCAACAGGGAATTTTCCGGAACTCGGCGATGTAACAGACGGACAAGACGTTACCGAGCTCTTAAAGGTTGAACATTATGATGAAATTGCTGAAGCTCTAAGACCTGAGATTGGCGGCGGCTCGATTGCAGCTGAAGCAATGGGGAAATTCCCGTCTGCGTTTATCCCCAAGACCGATGAAGAGCGCATACAAAATCTCGGTGATTACTTTGAAACGATGAAAGACCGCGTTTTCGAGGTTACAGAAAAGAACGACGGTTCGTCGATGACCATTTTTTTGTCCAGGACTGTTGACCCTGAAAATCCCTTCGGAGTATGCTCTCGTAATTTGAGATTGAAGCCTGAAGGGGAGAACGGCGTCCCGACGCAATGGCAGATAGTAAAAAAGTATGATTTGGCTGCCAAGCTTGAACAGATAAACGCAATGTTTGCCAGTGAATTTGCGTTACAGGGCGAACTTGTTGGGCCTGGCGTAAATGACAACAGAGATAAATATACTGACCTGGAATGGCATGTATTCAAGATCTGGGATATAAGCAATCAGCGATACCTGAACCCAAATGAAGCTCAGAACTTGTCGCTGCAGATGGGCATACCGTACGTTCCTGTGATAAATCGGGCTATGAAGGTTTTTGACGAGCTTACTACAATGGAAGCGATCCTTGCATTTGCAGAAGGAAAAACCGCACGAGGACACGAGCGAGAAGGCGTCGTTTTCAAATCGGTAGACGACAAACCGTTTATCAGCTTCAAGGTAATTAGCAATCGATATCTGTTAAAGCAGAAGGATTGAGTTGTGCTGCTCCGACATTGAGAACAAAAAACGGCTCGTCAGACGTATTGGTCAGACGAGCCTTGTTTTTATACGGGTCAATTCCATGCAATCCATTCGACTTTTTCCGCATCTCGGGACGACGGCATTTCCATTTTTTCAAGAAGATGTTCAATCACGTTAACTGGAACCGCTTTTTCTCGATTCGCGTTGCGCCGGAGCTGTTCTTCCCAATTGGTTTCCAAATAGACGATTTTAACCGACGCGCCATAGTTGGCAATCAAATCAATAATCGGTTTGCGAGTAAAGGTAGAAATGTTGGTCGCATTCCAGACAAACGGCGTTTTCTGCCGCAAGAATACTTTTGCTCTGTCGCGGGCTTCGTTGACAAACGCGCCCTGATTGTCTGTTGGATCGCCATTCAAATCTTCTCGAACGTCGTCGATAGATACCGTCGGTAAACCTGAAAGAACTCTGTTACAGTATTCGTCCTTTCCCGTTCCCGGCAAGGCGGAAAGAACAATCACTTCTCCCCATGTGGAATCGTATAAATTTACTCCCGGATAGTTTAGTTTATCGTGAAAATATTTAAATCGGGAATAGTCGTTTTCAAAGGGATACGGATTATCCAGACAGCCGCTTTCCTCGGCGAAATCGACAAAAACAGCAACCTTTTCAATTGATTCCTGAATATTATCCGCCTTCCGCCCCCGCATATCCGCTTCGACAAGAATCGACAGCAGACGGTTGTTGAACTTCGGGAGTTCCAGCCCGTCAGTCGAAATGCGAACTACGCTGTAAACAGGGTTGTCGACGTCTACAATATGCGGCGGCGCGGAATGAAACCGAATAAGAGAGCAAATCGTTTCTCGAAACTGGATTTTTTCATTCGTTCCCGCCAGATCGAAATCGCGCCATAAAATATTTCTCGCCATTTTGGCTCCAACGCGATTATGGGTCTTTGAGTGCAGCTGACCGTCGTCGCCCAACGCGGTTGTCGATGGTTTTCCAATGTCATGCAGCAGCGCCGCCCAAAACAGAATCTCTCGCAATTCGTCTGTCTGACGTTGCCACGATTCCAGTTCAATTAAAGCCTGACAAACCAGCTTTGTATGCGTCCAGACGTCGCCTTCTGCGTGCCAGAGTGGATTTTGCGGGGTCTGGGACATGAGTTTAATATTCGGCTGAAGCGAAGACTGCTCTATAGCTTGCCAGTCAATCTCTTGTCCGGGTTGCGGAATGGGAATGTTATTGATCATATTGTCCTTCATGTTTTGTAACAGGCAACGTTGGAGCGTAGATTTCCTCTAACGGAAAACGCAATTGATTCGGGACGATCGGGCGATCCAGCCAATGCGTCTGCGATTCCAAAATGGTTTGAAGAAACGACGGTCGAACAAATTTCAAACGGTCTGTAACCTGACCGTTTTCTTCAACTTTGATATACAACCCCTCCATCGTTGTGGAACGATCGGTTTCCCCACAGATGGTATATGCATCCAGACCGTTTTCGTTACAGTAACGCTCTAGGTTTTCAATATGGTTGTCTGTGATGTAAACCGAATGTCCAATCAAGCTCAGGAGTTCTTCCTTCTTTTGAAACGTCTTTCGACGTATTACGGGAACCGAAACAACCGGCAAGTCCGCCAGCATTTGATGACGGCTTGGCGTGTCGAGAAACGCTCCGGTTTCACGATCCAATATGTCGAACTCCTGAAAATAATGCGTCAGGAAGTCGTAAAAAATGGAATGCTTTGCGTACATCCATTCGCCGTACATGATATATCGGGAGCCGAGTACTTTATAAAACGACTGCTGATGAACGCTCGCCCATTGCTTGAGCAAATTGTAATGCCGTTCGCGATATCCGCCGGTCAGATAATGCCCGCGGCTTTGAAGGAGCAATTCCCCGTTGGAGTCAAAGGAAATGGCGGAATTGGCGCCGTCGCATTTCTCTTCAACCGCCAGCGTCTTGCCGACAATTTCCGAAAACGCGACTTGTGACACGTCTTCGTCGCCGGGCTGTAGTCGCGACCCCTCTAAATGCGGCGTTCGAGGATATTTAATGATTTTATATTCTGTCATGATGTTTTCTTAAAGCATTGCAAAAAGAATCCGATGATTGTTGACCTCGTCAAATTTAAGCTTTTTGCAGCCTGCGTCATTAAACAGCGTTTGCAATATTTCTTTAGTGAGCAAATGAATGTGATCCGGGTTGTCGTCTGGTTTGGAAGGGACGGAAACGACGATAAACTTTCGGGCAATTCGGACGGCGGATTTTACAGCAGTTGCAACGTCGGGAATGTGTTCCAAAACCTCAAGCATTGATACGATGTCGTACGATTTGTCTGGAACGTCGAGAGCGCAAATGTCGCCCTGAATTCCCGACAGCGTTTCGATTCCCCCCTGCTGAACCGTTTTGTATAGCTCGACGCGATAGTCCAGCATGTCAACCGCCGTGATGGGAATGTATGGAAACGCATTGATAAACGGCCACAGGAAAACGCCGCGTCCTGTTCCGATATCCAAAACGGATTCCATTTGCACTGATTTGAGAAAACCCATGACGCAGACAATGCGTCCTAAATTGTCATGAGTGTTTTTGAATCGATACAGCTTCAGTTTATTGTCAATCCCGATTCGAATGATCTCGTTTTGCTCTTCTTCTGACAGGTCGTTCAAGTCAGGAACGCTCAGGTTTTCCGGCAAAGCAAACGGGAGGCCGTTGAGATCAGAGTCGAGAGACGAAATCGAGCCGTTGTTCTGATTTGCATTGACCGCCAAGCCGCGAATATAGGCGGCTGTAATTCTGCGATAGTAAGGGAACTCGGAATTGTTCATCATAATGCTATATATTATATAAAAACTATTTTACACTGCAAGTCATCCATAGGAGCGGATTAAGGACAGAGTCGGAATTCTCGAGAACGCTGACGGCGAAAAAGGCGTTCTTTTTAAACCGTGTTTTAACGACGTTGACAAAGTTGTACATTCCATGTTTTACAAGGAATTCCTCAACCTGTTTGGAATGTGCGCTCCATTTGTTTGAGGACTGCGTAAAGCGCTCGTCTGCGCCGATGGCGTTACTTAGTCCATTGATGTCGCACTTTGTTACGACGACGCAAAGGGGAATGTCGAACCCGACGCTGAGCGATTCCGGGTAAATGTGTTCCAATTTGCTGCAAAGTCTGCCGATAACGGCGCTGGCGTCCAGAGAGCCGTATTGGTAGTTGGAAAACGGCTGATTTGGATTGTTTCCGTACGCTTTGACAATTTTGTTTTCCTCCCAAGGGTCGATAACCAAAAAAATCCCGTTTGCCAGATTGTAATACGGTTCAGACGCTCCGGCTTCAAGATTATTATATGTTATGCCGCCGACATCGAAAAAGTACGCCAATGAATCACCATCTGATTTTTTATAGCGCATGACGTACGCCCCAGGATTTAAAAGTCGTTCAGTTGGACGGCTGAACTCCTTTTCTTTTAATTTTTGAACGGATAACATGACGTCGTTTTTCTGCCGTTCCATTGTGAAACTGACGAAGTCAGGAAAACGGGCGCTCCATTGAGCCAGCGCCTGCATTAAGAACGACGTCTTGCCGCTTTGGAAAGCGCCCTCAATGAGGAAAGCGATTTCCGGAAGTTCTCCGAATTCCTTGATTGTCATTGAACTTTGACAATTCGGACACGTTTGCGAATACTTGTTTCGTCCAGTCCATGAAGAACAGCTGACTATATTCCCGCAATGAGGACATTTTGTATGAAAAATTCCATAACGAGAGGGATGCAGGTCTATTAACGCTTCCCCGCAATGAGGGCATCGATAGGCAAATGCATCGCCAACAAAACCGCAGCCGTTATTTGGACAAATATGCCGAACGTTTTCCCGGCGAGGATTGTAATCAATCATTTTCATTATGCCAAGCAAAATGAAATTGATTAAGCCATATATTATGAATAAAGCTAATGGAAGCCACGCCCAAAGGGATAATAAATCCCCTGAATAAGAAGCTGTTATATAATTGGCGATTGTTTCTGGTATTTGTTTGTCTAATATTAATGCACATGTAAATAATATGATGAGAATGCATAGAACAGCGCCAACGCTATATGCAAGATTACGAAACAACTCAGGATAAGTGGGTCTTCTTGTGTCGTTGAAATCATAAATGAATACGGTTGTCAATATACGCAAAAGAGTGATTACTACTGATAATAAAGCAACATAATATAAAACAAAGCCGAGTCCTAAAAGCGCTTTTAATAATAACGGCAAGCCGTACGTTATCAATGGAACTGAAAATGGCACGGCAATGTTCAGTACAATGGAAATGATCAAGACAATCAGATACGGTCGCCGCCGGAAAGGAAGCAAGACCTGCCGCGGATTGTTATCGACTTCATCTTGAATCTGTTGTTCTGGTTCTGTACTCATAATCAGAAAAATAAAAAACAGGGTTCGTATTTACGAGTTGTATGTCATCCACAACAGCGGGTTAAGAACAGAGTCTGAACCCTCGTTGGAATCGTTGAGAGCGCTGACGGCGAAAAATGCGTTCTTTTTAAATCGGGTTTTAACGACGTTGACGAAATTGTACATGCCATGTTTAACAAGGAATTCCTCAACCTTTTTGGATTGTTCCTCCCACGTTACTGAAGATTGTGTAAAATGGTCATCAGAGCCAATCGTCTTATCCAGCCCGTTGAGGTCGCTCTTTGTAACGACCACGCAAATGGGAACGTCAAACCCGGCGGCGAGGGATTCCGGGTAAATGTGTTCCAGTTTGCTGCAAAGTCTGCCAATAACGGCGTCGGCGTCTTGAGAGGCGAATTGATATTTGGAGTAACGCAAATTCTTTTTCTGCCTTCCAAAAGCGGCTAAGATTCCGTCCTCCGCCCACGGATCAATAACAAGAAATACGCCGTTTGCCAGACTATAGTATAACTCCGAAGTTCCAGCGTTGAGATTTCTGGAAGTAACGCTTCCTGTATCGTAAAAGTACGCCAGAAACGAATGAAACGATTTTTTGCAGTGCATAAGATATGCTTCCGGATACGACTGCCGCAGGGTTGGCGGACAAAAATCGCCTGAATTGATCTGTTCCGCCAACTGACGGACTGCTTTTTTCTGTTTGCTGTCAGAAAAATGAACGTATGATTTAAAACGCATGTTCCACAGATTCAATGCTTGAATAAGGAATGACGTTTTTCCGCTTTGAGATGCGCCTTCAACGACAAAGACAGATTCTGGAATGTTGCCAAATCCCTCATAGTCCAATGATTTGTTACAGTCAGGACACGTTTTGGAATACTGGTTTCGTCCTGTCAGCCACGAGGCATTTAAAGAAAAGCCGCAGCCTGGGCATGTTGTATAAAAAATGCCATAGCGGGAGGGATGTAAATTCTGTAACTTCTCGCCGCAGTGAGGACATTTATATACAAGCGACGAACTGACATGACCGCAGCCTTCGTGAGGACAAATAAACCGAACAAGCCCCCAATGTGGACGCCAGTCGAGAAGTTTCATTATCCAAAGCGTAAGCAGACTGAGCGCTCCGTATAAAACCATTAAACTTATCGGAATCCACGACCAATAGGCAATTTTGGATAACTCGTAAAACGCTATAAGGTTATCCCAACAAATTGTTGATAATTCATATAAAACAACAGATGTATTATTAAGAAAGCTAAATGTGAAACAGTAGGTGACAGAACAAATTATAAGCCATAAGATTATAAACCCTTCTTCGTTGTCATCACGGTTATTGTTACGATAATGAATGAGTGCAATAGCGCCGCTTGCAACAATAATGCCCAAAGAATAACTTAAAATCCAGAATAAACCGCCTAATAGCCACAGAGTTCCGTAAACAATGCATGCCGTTAAGGGGATAATAATAAACAGAGTTACAGACGCTGCCAGCATAAATGCATACGGACGCCCCCATATAAATTGAAGCCAGACGTTATCGTAATGCTGGCTTATATTATGTTGGAATAGCCGAAAAGGTAAAATCGGTTGTCGAGGGTCAGTATTTGAACTTGACCGATTATTATTGAATTGAAAAATCGATTGCAAGGCCATAATACTACGGTTCCTTTACGTTGAACGTCATCCATAAAACAGGGTTAAGAACGGAGCTTTGGTAACGGCTCCCTTCGTCTACTACGCTGACGGCGAAGAATGCGTTCTTTTTAAACCGCGTTTTAACAATGTTGACAAAGTTGTACATGCCGTGTTTTACAAGGAATTCCTCGACCAGTTTGGATTGCTTTTCCCATCTGGTTGAAGACTGCGTAAATTGGTTATCTATTCCAATGACCTTATTCAGCCCAATCAGGTCGCACTTTGTAACGACAACGCAAATGGGAATGTCAAACTCGAGATTGCTGGATTGGGCGTTAATGTGTTCCAGTTTGCTGCAAAGTCTGCCAATAACGGCGTCGGCGTTTTGAGAAGCAAATTTATAATCGGAAAACTGCTGATTCATGCTCTTTCCAAACGCTTTCAAAATACCGCTTTCCGCCCATGGATCTATGACCAGTATTATTCCGTTTGCCAAACTATAGTATGGTTCAGACGCTCCAGCGTCAAGAACTCTTGATGAAACTCCGCCAGTATCGTAAAAGTACGCCAAAAAGGAATTGAACGCCTTCTTGCAGCGTATAAGATATGCTTCAGGACACGCCAGACGCGGGGTCGGAGGGCAAAACTTTCCAGCTTTGATTCGCTCTGCCATCAGACGAACGTCTTTTTCCTGCTGACTGTCAGAGAAAAGAACAAGCGATTCAAATCGTTTATTCCATAAGTCCAAAGCCTCAATCAGGAATGACGTTTTCCCGCTTCGAGGCGCTCCTTCGACGACAAATACGGATTCCGGAATTCTCCCAAAACCTTTATAGTTGAGCGACTCGCCGCAGTCAGGGCAGATTTTGGAATACTCGTTTTTCCCTGTCAGCCACGAGGCGTTGATGGAACCTCCGCAATGAGAACATGTTGTATAAAAAATACCATAGCGGGAAGGATGAAGGTCTTTTATAATTTCGCCGCAATGAGGACATTCATAAGCAAGAGAGGAACTGACGTGACCGCAATTCTCGTGTGGACATATAAAGCGAATCTCTCCCCAACGCGGACGCCAGTCGAGACATTTCATTATTATAAGAACAATAAAACAGGTTATGCCAGCCAGAATCATTGCAATTATGGGCGTCCACGACCAGTAAGCAATCCCAGATTTATCGAAAAAATGCATGAGATTATCACAGCAGGAATTTGCCGAGGATTTCATTCGGTCGCATAGACCCTGGTAATAATCATTATTATCCCAAAATATGAATAACCAAATAAATATATAAGTTCCACAGCCACAGCCCAGGTTTCCACTATTTGGTTCGCTATTGGGAGGAACTGCGCTGCATAATATGACAAAAATAATAAAACCTAAAAGAAGAAACCCCCAAATTGATTGAAGAAAGATTATTGTTAATGCAAGAAGGGATATTAATACCCAAATTATAAATGCCAAGACGGGAATGGCGGAAAACAACGATAAAGACAAAAAAAACGCATTCCAATACGATGATCCCCGAAAAGGAAATATCGGTTGACGAAGCGCTGCGGTTTCTTCAGGTTTGTTTTCTTCTGCGTTGGAATTTGTTTGAGGTTCGCTCATAGGAGTTTATGAGAGTGTTCAATTTATCGAAACAGGAGTTTTCTTATAAAATTGATAATGTTTTGCAGAGTCTGCTGCAACAATGACAGATCCTTTTCTGGCGTTGTCGGTTTTTCCTGAGTTTTCAGAGCGGAAACCAACAAATTTGAGTAGCGTTCATTGCTGCGAATTTGTTCGATGGAATTCTCGGAAATCAGTCTGTTGAGCAGGGCGTCTTGTCTTTGAACGTCCAGACGGTTGAACAATTCCAGCTGCTCATCAAGAGAAAAACGCGAAGAATCCATGATCATTTCAATTGCCTGATTTTTCAATTCAGGAATATCGATTGCCATTCCAAGATCATGGAGGGAAATCTGTTCCGGATGATTGGCAAAGATCCAGAAAAGCCGCAGCGCAATTTCTGAATTTTTCTGTGCTGCGGGAACCGTTTGATAGAATTCGTCCAACAGATGGATTTCATCGTTTATACTGATTTCCAGAATGTCGTTTACAATAGGAAGAACCGAACGTTCAGAAGTGGAAATTTGCGGGCTGTTGGAATAAAAGTGAATATTGGGACGTCGAGACAGTTCGCTGAAAATGTAATCCTCCTGATTTTCTGAAGTTGACGACATTGGGAAATTGACGATGTCAAAAGAAAAGGACAGCGTCGGTTTTTCATGCGTTGAAAACGTGATATTGTTCCACATTGGCAAGGGAAGACAACGGGTTGCTCCCCAAAGGCAAAAAGCCGCCTCTTCCGGCAATCCGGTTAAAACGATTTTGTCGTTTGGCTTTAATGTTAACAAACTATTGAGCAAAAAGGAAAACTTTTCTTGACGTTCTGGAGCCGAACGAAGGAATTCAACAAATGACTTTTCGTTGATTATTCCAAATGGAATGGCGTTTTCGTCAATTGCAGGCAGTTCAGGAGCGATATCGTCGCTGTCCTGAGTAACCCAAAACGGGCTTTCCCACATCTGCAAAGCAGTCCGAACTGTCCATGAGTTTGGAACCGGATAAATCAGATGAGAGAAATAGTTGCCTTCCCGAAGCGTTTCCTTGTCGGGTTGAGTGTAAACTGAATGAGCCAGAAACCTCTGGACGCCAGTTTCGGTTTCCGCTTTACCGAAAACGAGTTTTGCGAACGACAGAGATTTCAATGCCGTTTCCTGCGATTGTTCATTTCTTGTATTGTGGGAGTACTGAGGATAATTGCAGTACTGCTTGTATAGAGCCAATCCGGTTTCACTTGCTCCGTTAACAGCGGCTCGAACGCGGTCGCCGCCTAAACCGGACAGGCTTTTGCCTGTTCCGGAACAACAAAATGTAAAATACGCTTGATTCATGATTGTTTTTTAAGTTACGGTCAGGCGGCGAGGCGCCGCTCCCAGTTCGCGCTACCGCGCGAGAGCCAAAATTCGCTCCCGTTGGTCGCTTGGATTAATCTTGACTACTCCCTACTCCCTATTCCCTAATTTTTCTTCATCTCCTCTTCAGTTTGAAGATATCCGAGTTGATTCAAAATCCAAAACAGCGAGTCGGCAATGTTGATGGGTTCAATGGACGTCAGCGAACGGTCAGGGCGGGGCGAGCGTCCCAGCGCCGACATGCCAAAATACTTGTACGTTTTGTAATTGTCTTCGACAACAGTCGGAATGGAATTGATTCTTTTACGGATGAGGAAGTTTCGAATGGCGTCTGACGTTTTATCCGCCGCAAGGGAGTCAAAGCCGCTGCTGTGGACGTGGTCTTCAAAGACGGACGGATCTAAACCGTCAATGTTGCGAAGGAGGTCAAATTTCGAAATCGTTACAGCCAGAGGCGTGTTGATTTTTTGCGTTGAATTATGACGTCCCGCAGACTCAATCGTCTGAGTAAGAACGCCCATTGTATCGTATGGACGATTTTGATATGACGTTGAACGGTAATTCATTGTAATATCGTTTCTGATTTCCGGATAAGACAGCGGATCAATCAGAGCGATAATTCCAGCCGCCCGAGAAATGTAACGACAGTACAGGGACAGCATTTCCGGAGACGACATGTCTTCTCCCGCCGCGTCAAAAAGAACCAGGTCAATTGGACGATGGTTGGCAAACGGGTGAAGCCACCGCTGACGTTTGCTGAACCGGGTCAGATTGAGCCGATAAATTAACGGGATTCTGATATCGGAGTTCGTCTGAGCTGACAGCGTTGCGCGGACGACTTGAGGGTTGTCGCCGAGCAAATCGGCGCCGTAGCGTTCGTTATAAAGCTCGTCTGAAAAAACGGAACGCATCGCGCTGGTTGAAAACGTTTCCTGGGTAATAAGGTTCAAACCAACTTCCTGGGAATAGCGGTTTTTCAGTTCGTTAATCAAAACGCCGAAGAAATTGCTCTTTCCGGAATCGCGATATCCGGTAACCGCAATGATATTGCTCAACATGCCGTTGTTTCCAAGCTGAATAGGCAATTTCATGTGACAATGCGGGCAGATGCGGTGTTTTGTAACCTTGCCGTTATGCAGGGCAGGATAGTAGAAATTTCGCATTGCCTTGTTGAAAAATCCGCTTTGTTCTTCAACGGGGGGCATAAGGGCTTCGCTTCCGGCGGGAAGTCGAAGGAATTCCTGAACCACCGGGTCGTTGACCAGTTCAGACGATGAAACAACCCGAACCGGAGCCTGACCCAGGTGGAAGTATTCAAAACAAAACGGACATAAAACTTTTGAAAACGGATGTGTAAAGGGCATTTTGTAAATTGCTGATTGATGGTTTACAATTCGGGTTTTAACATTGGCAATTGAAACGCATGCGTTATAGCGCCAATGTTTGTTATATGCTGCTTTGTATAATCTTTCGGCAGCTTTCCGCCTGTCCGGCAGAAAAATAAACTCTGTTTCCAACTGTTACAGCGTTGAACAGGACAATATACAAATTGGACGAAAATCGGATTTTCTTTCTTATAGGATGATTGACGATCCTTCGTTCCATAACAACAGGAGTCGCGCCCTGAGGCAAGTCATTGACGTTTTGAGCGAAACGGTCTTGACGAATGACGACGTAAACTTTGGTAATTCTGCGATCGTCAGACCAGCTGGGAGTTAAAACGATTTCGTTTGAATCGTTGTCGAAATACGCGCCTAACAGGTTGGCTTCCTCCGGGCCTCCAACGACAGCGGGAACGCCCAGTTCAAACCAGTTTTCCCGTCTGACGGCGGGCGTTATGGTCAAGGTTTGGTATTTAGAATTGTCCTGCGGTCGATTCCATTGGGCGGTTCCAGCGTCGGGATCTATAACCGGATTAATTCCCGAAACGTTCGTCAGCGGCGTTCCGTATTGATCAATGTTGTCGCTCCAAATATACTGACCGGGCTGCGATTTCTTTTTCCCGTCTGTATGCAACAGGAGGATTTCGTCGTTTGTCGATTCCCATTCCAGACGGATTGAATCCTGATTTTGCGTCAGATTTAACTGTAACGGATTATTATCCAGCGATTGCGGTTTCCAAAACTCTTCATAAATGATTTCTTCCGGGAATTCGTCTGGAATCTGTCCTTTGGCAAGCATTTCGATAATGGAACGCGCCGGCTGCGTTTGTAGAAACGAAGCGTTTATTTCCAACAGCCATTTGCCCAGACGCGACAGCGCCAACTGGGCGTTTGGCTCTGAAGTTCTCTCCATGGATGCCGACGGCAAAAGTTTCCAGCAGTCGCCGACCTGAACGATGTTCGACCAGTTCCAATGCTTATAATTCAATCCGAGATTGTCCAATCGAAGCGCCATGTCGCACAGGGCGGAAACGAACGATTCCCCTTTGGAATTTGGAAATTTGTCTAACAGCTTAGCGTCGTCCAACGACGTTAAAACCGCCGCCAGACGGTTGTCGATAATCGCAGCTTCTTTGCACTCGACGCCAAAGTAATCTTTAACGTTTCGCGACCAGTCTTTCCATAATTGAAGCGTTTTTTCATCCGCGTGATTGGAAATTGCCAGCCAAACCGGACGGATTATTTCTGTCGACGAACTGAACTCATCAACGGTTTCGGTTATATGTTCCTCGGCAGTATAAAAGGACAACGTTGGAGATTCTTTAATTGAAGATATCTTCTCTAGTCGTCTGCCGGAAGGAAGCGATATTGTTGTTAGTGATGTCATGGGAATGTAAATATTTGAACTTGACGTATATAGACAAAAGCTCCGCACGTCAAACTCTCAACTAATTTTCAATTTCCAGTTTACCGTTTTTGATGTCCAGTGTCAAAGTTGAGCCTTCTGCCGGGGCGTTATCAAAAACCCACGCGGCGAGGGGCTGTTCGATATTTTCTTCCATCTGAACGCGAATACGTCGACCGCCGTAAAGCAGGTTGCCGCGCTGCTTCATGATTTCGATAATCCATTGACACAGCGTTGACTCTTCCGGTTTATCTGTAATTGTTCCGTCTGCGGTTTTGTACGTCAGTTTGAATTTGTGACTTCCGGCGGATTTTTCCAGATTTCGCATGAATTTTTTGAAAATCCCTTTGATGTGCATCGGCCGCAGAAGGTCGAATCCCAAAATGTTGTTGCCCAGTCGGTTGAATATTTCAGGACGCCCCAGTCCTTTGACAAAATGGTTTTGAACTTCAGTATAAAAATGCCTGCGAACGTCTTCGTATGCTGGCGATTCATCTGAGACGTTGTCCATGCCTTTAATATTGAGCAAAGATTCCGCGCCGATGTTGCTGGTGAAAATGATAATCGACTGGTTAAAGTAAACCGTCAGACCTTTGCCGTCCGTCAGACGACCGTCTTCAAGAATCTGAAGGAATTTATCTAAAACCGCGCCGTTGGCTTTTTCGATTTCGTCAAACAGAAGAATGCTGAACGGATTCTCGCGGACATAGTTCGTCAACTGACCGCCTTCTTCGTATCCGACGTAACCGGGAGGCGAGCCAGTGAGTTTTTCCGCCGCGTGCTTTTCGGCGTATTCGCTCATGTCAAACCGATGCATGCGGTTTTCGTCGCCAAAAATCTGCTGTGCCAGAGCTTTCGCCAGTTCCGTCTTTCCAACGCCCGTTGGTCCGACAAAGAAGAAAACGCCTTTCGGCTTTCCGCCTCCGGAACCGGAAGACGGCGACATGGTAATGCCAACGTTTGCCAGCTTGAGCATGTTGACGATTCTGCTTACCGCGTTGTCCTGTCCAATAACCCGTTTGGAGATTTCGGTATAAGCGTCGCGAATCTTTTCTCGATTAAATTTCTCCCACGGATCGTCCATGGCGCCGTATCGATAATAGAATATCAGGTCTTTCATTTCCTGAACGTTTTTGCAAAACCGATGTTCGCTTTGAGCGGTTCGGGCAATAGAAATCATGTCAGAAATGGTCAGATCCTCAGTATTGTCGATAAACGTCTGGCGAATTGCCTTCTGATCAGATTCGCTTAAGCCGTCTACAGCAAACTTGTCGAAAAACCTGTTGATGAACGTCTCTCGCTGCTGCGTTTCCGGCCGCGGAATGCGAATGAGCGCCAACGACGGGTGATCCTGATAAAACCACGACGGCAGCGCCTGTAACGACGACGCGACGAAAATCATGGCGTTGCGGCGACCGGAGAGTTCTTCAAGAGACAGTTCGCTCTTCTCTTTGAGTTTTTCCGGCTTAATGCGTCGGGCTTGGGTAAACGTCTTTTTCAGGAGAATCAGCTCTTTGCGTTCCTCTGTTGTTTGCTGCTGCGGGTTGCCGGACATTCGATCTGTATATTCAAACACGGCAACGACGGGGTTTTCGTCCTGATCAATCAGATGCCGACGAATCTGATCGACGCTGTCACAGGTGCGAAATACGTTTTTTGCCGTTTCCGGGAAAACGCGCCCTTTTTCGGCGATGTCGTAATGAATTATGCTGAAGTAACCGCGATCGAGAAAGTAGCTGTCCAAACATTTGTCCAGCGGATCGTATCGATTGTTGAGTTCGTATCGGTCTTCAACGTTCCCGTAGAGCAAAACGTGCTTGCCTCGGCGAAGCTGTTTATCCAATTCTGTCATCCAGTCTGTTTGCATGGCTTTTCAAATTATTAAAAGTGTAATGATTCTGGGGAGCGGACATTGTCCGCGAAAAATAATAATATAAGTTTTTTAGGCGGGTAGAGCCCGCCCCCCGTAATTAATACCCGCCTCCGTAATGTCAATCCAGTTCCATGGAACGATATTGGGCTGCAGACTGCGATCTTTCCAGTTCTTCAGCCGGATTATTGTCGCCCGGCAGACTGTCAGCGTTCTTTTGAATCTTGTCAGGATTTCCAGTCCAGTCCGGCTCGGACATTGAAATTCCATACGGTTTGAGCGCGGCGGCAATGTCCATAACGGTCTGTTTTCCAGTGTCGTTTTCTACGACCGGGCGTCCTTCAACGCGATTGTGCTTGAGGTTGTAGCCGTCAAATTTATAATTAACCGGTTCGTTGGCTGCCTGCGGAACGGTAATGGTAATTCGCTGTCGCTGTCCTCCTTTTTGAGTATGAGGAACGACTTTAATAACCGTGTCTGACGCTGCGTCGGACTTGCTGGCAAGCGACTGAATGTCAAACCCGAGCCTGGGCAGTTCCGCCTTCATTGCTTCAATAATGTATTGACGGCGTTCTTCTGCCTGCTGCTTTAAGCCGGCGTCGGTAAGCATGTTTGTATACGAATCATTCCATGCGTTAATTTCAGAATCTGCCGTTTGAAAAGCGTTTTGAGCGATGTTGTTTTTGATTGTCTCGAGGGTTTGTTTCAAATTAGCCAATTTGCTTCCTGCCCAGCGGTTGACGATTTCGCTGTCTGCCAATTCCAAACGCTGTGACATTTCATCAAGTTTGGGTTCGTATGATTTTCGAATCTGCGCGTTTTGCGCTTCTCGTTCCGCTTCCTGACGCATCTTGACTTCCACGGCGCTCTTGTGCTGTTCAAAGAGCTTTTGGAATCGAAGCAATACTTCCGTTTGAGGATTTGACAAAACCGACGATTCAATCCGTTTTAATTCGGAGAATCCGGCAGAATCGTATTTTTCCGCCAAATCGGGATTGACGGGCAGCGAATTCCAAAGAGAATTGATAATGTTTTTGACCTTCACGCTTTCCTGAACCGTTTTGATTCTGTTCATCAAAACTATTGACCAGTTGGAAAAATCCGCTTTAATTGCCGGGAATGTTTCGATCGTCGAAGCGTTGACGCGTTTTTGGAAATCGTCCAGTTTAGCCAGTTCAGGAGCGGAAGGAACGTCGGATTGTGACTGAATTGTCTTTCGCATCTGTTTCATCTGATCCAGCAAAGAGTTTCTGTCGCTTTGACAATCAGCCGCCAACTTTTCCCGATTTTGAATGGATTGAGTCATCTTCTCCAGACTCTGACTCAATTCGATCGCTTTGTCCAGCTCCAGCTTAGGGCTGAACTGAGATGAGATATTGTTGATTCCCACAATGACGTTGTTTGTCCAGGAATCGTTCATAAACGGCAAGGTCGAAACCCGATTGCAATATTGCGTTGCCTGACTGATTTGGTTTTTAAGGCTTGAGCAGGCTTCAACGCGCCGCTTCTCCAGCTGTTCCAGATGTTTTTTTTGTTGTTCTTGCTGGTATTTCTGATAGCGATCGATGCCTTCCGCCGCCATTTGACTGCCGGCAATAGTTCCTTTTACCAGAACTTTTCCTGCGTAATACGTTAAAATTGCCGCGCCGACAGGAATTGCCAAAGCTGTCAAAATCGCTGCGCCAATAACTTCGCCGCCGTCTCCAACAGATGTTGATGAATATTTGCTTCCGCTCATGATGTGTTTGGGGTGCGAATAAAAACAATTAAGTGTGTTATAACTCTAAAAACGCTCTATTCAATAATGATTCCCTGATTGCTCATTAGTTTACGAAAATCATCCCGAAAATTCAAGGGGGGGATGCCTGCCCATTGAATAACGCCGTTTTCGTCAAGTTCGAATTCCAGACCCTGTCCCGGCTCGTTGATTCGACTTTCCCATTCTTTGTATCGAGGAGTGAGAAAGTAAACCCGCTGGTTGGCTGACCCGCGCCAGAGCAGGTTGGCGTACTGCGATTCCATAAACGGACCGTCAATCAAGACGTCAATATTAGAAACGAATTTTTGCTGGGAAAATAACAGCTTTTTTCGTAAATCTTCAAAAATATATCCCGTATAGCTCATAAACGACGGATTATCGCCCCTGCGGCGACGGAGTTCATCGATTAATTCCGTCAAAGCCGCCGCCTGATCCATCGGTTCGCCGCCGCTGAAGGTGAATCCTTCCAATTCTGGCGAGGCGTCGAACCGTTCCGCCAGCTCCTGGACGTCCATTTCGATTCCGCCGTTGTAGTCCCGCATTTCTGGAGACGTGCAGCCTGGACACCGCTGAGAGCACCCCTGCACCCAGACGACGCCGCGAACGCCCGGTCCGAGGGTTGAACAGCGTAACGAATATCGAGCTATGCGAATGGTTGTCATGGGGAAATAAAGCGATGCGATAAACGTGATGAATATGCTGCGGCTTTTGTGCGAACGTCTAATCTTCAAGCCGCATATATGTAATTTCAAACGGTTTGCAAAGACGGTACTCTTGCAGGTTGATCGCCAGACTGAAGGCGTCGCTCGTGTCGAACCGCTGGAAAATATCCAGTCCGCGGTCGAGAATTATTTTCCAACCTGTGTCGGTAATAATGTGTCGAGCGTGAATACTGTTTGGGTCTGCAAATTTCCAGTCAAAATGAACGTCTGCGGCTTTGCAGTTTTCTGTAATCTGGTCAAGCCATACCCGTTGATTGTGTTCGTTGACGTCGTCCGGAACGGTAATAACGTCAATTTCAATGGGGGCGTCGGACTTGTTATGAATTATCAGCATAACCAAATCCAGCAAATTTCGCATTTGATAATACTGACGCAAATACGGGTCGGTGATTTCAATTTTGACAGCCCCTTTCAAATAGGGCAGAAACAGATCTTCGTAACAGACTCCGGTCTGATTCTCAACGAAAACGCGGTGTCCCGGCTGCAAAGCGGGCGGTTCCGGAACGGCGACGGCGGCGTTTGAACTTGCCGCGCTGGGCTGAGCGTCCGGCTCCTCATTTGCCTCCTCTTCCGAGGCGGTCAAATTGACGTCATATAATTTTGGATACGTAATCTCTTCAAGCGTTTTGATTTGATAACGCGTTCCCTGCGAGTCTTCAAAATAAAAATCGGTGGGATCGAAGGTGTTGTCAAAACGCATGATCTGGTCTTTGACCCGTTTTCGCCCTTCCATGGCAAACTCGAGAAGTTTTTTCACTTCTTCAACCGGCGCGGAACCGTTTGGATACAGCAGTTTCATCAACCCGGACATCGTTTTGCAAATCGCGTCCCGATCTCGGGTCGAAATCTTGGGCGACAGGGTAAAGAATTTCTTAAAGTCGTCGGAAAAATCCTCCTTACGCAACTCGCGAAGTATTTCCGCTAAATAATCGACGACAAATCCAAACCCTTGCGAGAACATTTCTCCGCGAATGATGTCGACTTCCCAGCCGGGAATGTAAAAATGGATTCTGTCCAGAAAAGCGGAATCGTGATACGCTTTGGGGAGTTCGTCGAACAAGTCCGAATTTTTGAGCATAAACGGAACTGTATGCGCCGTATTGCCGACAAAAGCCATAGACGCGCTGGCTGTTACAACGTCGACGCCGCGAGAAAAGGATTTGTTTGCCATGTAGTTTTTCATGATGTCGACGAGGCTTTTTTCAGGCTTTTTCTGTTTGCCGGCAAACTCGTCAAAGGCGATTGCGTCCCAATACCCGACCAGTCCAATGCGGCCGGAAGCGTTATTGACAAACAGTTTCGGAACGGTTACTTCCCCGCCGGAAAGCAAAATCCCGTGCGGCGAGAACTCGGAGTAAATGTGCGACTTCCCCGTTCCTTTGGGGCCCAGTTCGATAAGATTGTAGTTGTTTTCGCAGTACGGAACCAGGCGCATGAGCTGGTACATCTTGTTTCGCCAGCCCAGTTCCGCCGGATTAAAGCCGATGCTTTGAATTAACAGGTCGATCCACTCTTCCGTTGTGAAATTTTGACGCTGCTGAGCAAACGTATCGAAATCCAGATGTGACAGCTGAATCGGCTTGATGGACTCCAAAATCCACGGCGAGGACGTCGTGTCAGAGACTTCCATATAGGAAAGCGTCGCAATGCACCAAACGCCGTTGACGAGCAGCTTTTCGTGAGTTTTTACGTCCGAGGGTGAAATAACAACCTTGGAAATGCCCAGATTGGCGAACCTGGCTTCGTAGACGTTCTCGCGGTCGTTGAGCGTTACGCTGATCATGTCAATGACTTTGTGACGGCGGGAACTGTGAATTTTGTGCTTGACCAGTTCCGCCTCGCTTCGATGGACGAAATGCTCTTTGAGAATGTCTTTAACGGCTTCGATTCCGGCGTCGATTGTCGCTTCGTCGTCTGTGGGGCAATACTGTCCTAACAGGTACTCCAAAACGTACGTCGGGACAATCGAATTTCCCTTGACCTCTTTTACAAGGTCTTTTCGAACCACGCAGCCGGTAAAATATTTCAGTATTTTATTATCAAGTTCTGTTTTCATGACAGTTGTTTTGTCTTCGTGATATATTAAAAGTCGTTTTCCATCAAGGTTTTCATAAGCTGGAACTTTTTGGAAACGACGATCTCGTTATTGTCGTCAAAGTCTGAAACGATCAGGTAAACGTCTTGTCCGTTGTAGTTGTTTGACTGCGAATTCAAATGCAGATCAAATCGCTTGGTGCATAATTCTTTATCATCGCTGTTGACGTCAAAGAGATGCGTTTGAACGTCAGAGATAGCAATTCGGCCTGGCTGTAACGAGGAATACAGCCCCACTTTGATCTTTCTCGCCAGCGCCTGATTGCGAACCGGCTCTTTCTGACACAAAGCAAACGTAAAGACATTGCCGACAATCTTTCTGGGAGAAGCCCATATTTCAATATCCACCGGTTTAGCTTTGCCTTCGCGCTGCGGGGCGATTGTAATAACCGGAATGACAACCTCTTGCAGGCTGTATCCGCCGTGAACGAATCGACCATTGCTGCCCGGGAACGGCAGACGATAGCAGGAATTCGGGAACTGGAACTGCAGCTGACCGCTTAATCCCAACTGTTGAGCAGAGAAACTTCTGAAACTATCAGACGGCTCCAGGGCGCTTCCGATAACGTACCGCGGTTTCGATTCCAGAATCGTTCCCGACGGTCTGGCGGAAAGCTCCTGAACCTCGGTTTTCTGGTATAAGAATCCGTGATCAGCCGTAATCATGATTTTATTCGCGTTGCAGTTGACGAGTTTCTGAACCAGTTTAATCAGTTCGCCAACAGCTTTCTGCGCCGCGTCGAAAACGTCGCCCGTCGAGCTTTCGGAATGACTCTGTTTGTCAATTCTGTCATGATAGATGTAAATGACAGAGGCGTTCTTAAACGTTTCCCGTCCTTTGTCGCGCGTCATTTGCAGAACGTCGTCGCTGCTGACGGCAATCGACTTGATTTGGGCGCTGTAGGCGTTGAGAACGTCTTGACGCTGCTGCGTACTGCTTGTAGGATTGTTGTCGCACTTGACGTATAGCGTTCCGGTTGTTCCCTGCGGACAGAACTCTATTGTCTGGTGCGGGAGAAGAGCCGCCATGCCAAGCCGGGTTATGCTGGGCAGCGACCCCAGAATCGGCTGAATTTCTGCCTCAAGGCGGTTGGTGCATTTAATCTGTTCGCTAAGCTGGACGGCGGTTTCGTAACGCAGAGCGTCGGAAATGATTACAAAAACCTTTTTTTGAGGCGTCCCGTTGGAAATGGCAAGTTTCTTTACAACAAAATTTTCAAAGAAGTTAAACTGGGACTCAACGCCGGGCAGTTTCCACTGCGTCAGTTTGACGACCTGGTCGTGCCAGGCGTTATTGAGTTTCTCAACGAACCCGTTGATATAGTGGCGTTCGATCAAATCATGAAGTTGAACCCAGGTTTCCGATTCCTTTTTCGCTTTCATAAAATTGGAATTGAACAGCCGATAGATCTGGTCGATTTGGTAAAGACGGGAAGCGTATTGAGAAAACGCGTTTTCCGGGGAGACAAAATTGAACTGAAACTCGGACAAAAACTGGAAGAACCGGGCGGCGTATTCCAGCGCCATATAATCCGCCTCGAAGTCCGATTCAAACCAAAGCGTCTGTTTGCGCGTCTGAATAATGCGCTGACAGTCGCTGGATTTCAACGTTCGATTAAAAAGACCGTCCGTCAGTTCGTTAATAATGCGATTGTCGATCTGGCGGAATAAGTCCTGCTCGCCGAACTCGTCAATTGAACGGCTTGCAACGTCGTCAGCAATATCGCCGCCATAGATTTTTTCGGTGTAGTTTCTAAACGCTTCGCTGAGTTGGGGGTGGCGGCTGAACTTGATTTGTTTAACGAACGTGAGCGCGTCTGGAGTATAACCTTTAACCTTCTCCGGATCCAGAGTGAAATAATAGGCGTAGAGGAACATTCCATGGAAGAAGTTCTGTAAATTCGGGTTCTCGGATTGATAACCGTAAACGTTTTGAACCTGTCCCCAGAAAAAGTCTTTCAGAGCGTACTTTTCAATGCGGTTGTACAGCGTCTTGCTTTCTTTACTGAGTTCAATAAACAGCTTTTCCAGCACGCTGGTTAAGTTCCAGTCCGACTCGCAGGCAATATACAGCATCGATTTGCAGAGGCTGTCTTCTGACGGGTTGAAATCGAACTGACTTCGGATCTGTTCCAGATTGCTTCCCTTTTTAAAGAATTCCAGGTGATCTTGAACCAGATTTCGGTATTCCGTCTGGTTATTGAGCGATTGCAGGATTTGAGAAACCTCGTCCGTTGCATAGATTGTATTTGCCAATTCGACGTCCAGAAGCCAATTCTGCTCGTTATCCGGGCGCTCGGAAGGAATATAAAGCAGAAATTTATTCTGGGGATTTTCGTACAGGATTTTATACTTAACGTAGAATTCGTTATTTTGGACTTCGATTTTTTCGACGTCTGGAATGGAGAGCGAATTGAATTTCTCCGTGAATTCTTTGTCTTTGTCGTACCAAACGATGATGCGATTATCTTCAAACAGATTCGTTAAGGATTCTTGAATTGTCATGACCAAGGGATGTGTAGTTTACAAAATATTGGATTGGTCGCCGTTTGGCGTCAGGGTTTTAGTAAATAACAGGAATTTTCTATTAATAATATTGTAGCGCTTTTGGCGTATAAGAACAGGGGGCGGCGAACGAGGCTTACGGGGGGGGGTGCGTTCAAAATTGGGTTGCACAAAATTTAACAGTTTGACCAGTATAAATCCCATGCGTCGTTGTGAGCGGCGCAGACGATGCTTAACATTCGGTTTAAATTTCCAATCTTCCATCTCGCTCCGGTTTGTTTCAAGCG
>JAFQXE010000042.1 GCA_017407125.1 Thermoguttaceae bacterium | reverse complement strand
TAACTCCTTCCGTGGGTTAAAACCCACGGCTATAAATATTGAACCGCTACGCGGTTCTAGCTGAAGCGTAACTTCATTCGCTTCGCTCATTCCGTTACCGCCTTTCAATATAAACCTAATTCCTAACTCGCTTACGCAGGAATAACACGACAACGCCCAGCGCTAAAAGCGCCCACGTAGACGGTTCAGGAACGCCAGAACCGGGTTCGGAAGAAGCCGCGACGAGATACAAGCCGTCCGTTCTGCCTTCCAGACCGAACAGGGTTGTATAATTGTTCAGCCAGGACGAGTAATCGCCAGTTCTGAACCCATCGTCTGCAACCAGTCGATAACCGTCATCGTCTATATTTGTCGCCCAGTTGGCAGCGTCGTTGTCATTCTCGAAGTACAGCTGAATCATGGATTCGCCAGCGTTAAACGAAGCGTTGTCGCCGAGTATGTTCAAAACGTCGTACGAGTCGCTGCCATAGGGATCGAATTCAAACAGAGCCGTTCCGTTTATAACAGAGACGTTTCCGGTAACGTTCAGCGTTCCGACCGAGTTGCCGGGCGAAAGAATTCCGCCGACAACTTCAATATTACCTTCAAAGAAGCCTTTATAGTCCAATCTGCCGGAATTGACAGCAAACGAATCGGCTTTGACGGAACCGTCGGCGTTTTCGTTGTTGAACCTTAAAACGCCGTTGCCGGACTTGACAATCTTGCCTGTTCCGGAAATCGCGTTGGCGCCGGTAACGTTAACCTGTTTGGGATCTTCCTCGGCGGTAACGTAAAAATTCAACGTACCGTCGGCGGCGATAGCAACTGTACCAGAGCCGGTCGTACCAGCCCCGGCAAGAGTCAGCGTACCTTCGGAAATCGTCGTTCCCTTGCTGTATGTATTGGCAGCATTGAGAACCAGCTCGCCTGCGCCCTGTTTAACCAACGGGACGTAGTTTCCGTCAATTACTGACGAAATTGTTAGAACTGCGTCTTCTTCGTCTTCTTTGACGACGTTAATCTTTCCGCCGCCGTTTCCAGGCGTGCCGCCGTACTGACGAAGCGTGATTCTGTTTACGGAAATCTCGTTGTCCGTTCCGCCTAAAACGTTGATAGCGTTGTCGAATATGTAGTTGCCAAAAGAATCGCTGCCTTGAGCGTCCGGATCGGCGGTAATATAGCCGCCGACCATATTGACAACCGCGCCAACGGTTATGTGAGCGGCTTGTTCAGGCGTCGCGTCGTTGTACAGCGTTCCGCCGTTTTGAAGGTTGACAGTTCCAACGGTGTCTGAACTGTACCCCAAAACATCGCCGTGACCAGCGAGGATGGACGTTTCCCCGTCAACGGTTACAGCGCTGCCCGGCGCCAGCGTTCCTTTTTGCCCCTGTTTGGTCAGTGTGAGTTTGCCAGCGTTGACAAAGACGCCAGTTGTTAACGTATTCTCGCCGGAAAGAACCAGCTCGCCTTCGCCCGATTTAACCAACGGAACGCCCTCCGCGCGAATTATAGAGGAAACCGTCAGTTTGGCGCCGTCAGCGACAGTAATCTTTCCGCCGCCGTTTCCAGGCGTGTCTCCATACTGACGAAGCGTAATTTTACTGACATTAATCTCGTTGTCCGTCCCACCTGTTACGTTGATAGCGTTATCAAAGACAAAGTTGCCGAATGTGCCGTTTCCGTTGGCGTCTTCAACAGCGGTAATAACGCCGTTGTTCATATTGATAGCCGCGCCGACGGTAATGTGGTTTCCGGTAGAATCGTTATACAGCGTCCCGCCGTTTTGAAGGTTGATTGTTCCAACTGACCCGGAAGAATACCCCAGGACGTCGCCGTGCCCTGCCAAAACGGACGTCGCGCCGTCAACAGTAACTGTACTTCCCGTTGCCAGCGTTCCCTTTGTTCCATCGAAGTAGGTTAAAGTGAGCGTACCAGCGTTGACCGTCGTTCCGCCGGAATATGAACTGTCGCCAGACATCGTTACCGTTCCAGTTCCAGTCTTGACAACAGACCCGGTTCCTGAAATGGCGCTGGGTATTGCAACATCGTTATTTTGAGCGAATTCAATCAATGCGTCGTTGACAACCGCGCCGGTTCCAAGAGTTCCAGAGTTTTTCAACGTAATCTTTCCATCGGAAACGGTCGTTCCAGTTCCGTATGTATTTGTTTCAGTAAGAACCAGTTCGCCAGCGCCCGATTTAACCAACGGAACGCCATCTGCGCGAATTACAGAGGAAATCGTCAGCTTGGAGCCGTCTACGACGGAAATCTTTCCACCTGCGTCGCCAGGCGTGCCGCCGAACTGACGAAGAGTGATTAGATTAGCCGAAATCTCGTTGTCCGTTCCGCCTGTTACGTTGATGGCGTTGTCGAAAACGAAGTTGCCGTAATTGGTTCCCGCAGCGTTTTCATCAACGGTAATAAAACCGTGATTCATATTGACAGCTGCTCCAACGGTAACGTGAGCGTCAGTAGAATCGTTGTAGAGCGTTCCGCCGTTTTGAAGGTTGACCGTCCCGACGGTTTTTGATCCGTAGCCCAAAATATCGCCGTGACCAGCCAGAACAGACGTTGAGCCGTCAACAGTAACAGTACTGCCAGTTGCGAGCGTTCCCTTCTCTCCGACCTTTTCCAACGTCAGCGTTCCGCCATAGACGTACGTTCCTGTCGTATACGTATTGTCGCCAGAAAGAACCAGCTCGCCGTCTCCCAATTTAACCAGTGGAACGACAGTCGGGCTGGTATGAGCGGCAATTTGAGAGGAAATCGTCAATTTCGCGCCCTCAGCGACGGTAATCTTCCCGCCGACCTCTTCGTCTGACGTGCCGGCATACTGTCGCAGCGTGATTTTCTTGGCGGAAATCTCGTTGTCTTCTCCGCCTGTTACGTTGATCGCGTTATCAAAGACGAAGTTGCCGAACGTGCCGTTTCCATTGGCGTCTTCAACAGCGGTAATAACCCCGTTGTTCATATTGATAGCCGCGCCAACGGTAATGTGATTGCCGGTAGAATCGTTGTACAGCGTCCCGCCGTTTTGCAGATTGACGGTTCCGACAGAACCAGAAGAATACCCCAGGACGTCGCCATGCCCTGCCAAAACGGACGTTTCGCCGTTGACGGTAACAGTACTTCCCGTCGCCAGAGTTCCTTTGGTTCCGTTGATGTAAGTTAACGTCAGCGTACCATCTGAAACGGTCGTTCCGCCGGTGAACGTGTTGTTTCCGGACAGCGTCAGAGTTCCAGCGCCAGTTTTGACTAAAGCGCCAGAACCGGAAATCGGCGATTCTATCGTAATTGCTTTATTCGCATCTGAATTGAACGTCGTTGTTGCTCCATCATTCAACTTAATATTGAGATTATTACTCCAAGAATGCGAATCAGAAGCGTTAATTGTACCAGAACCCAAATTGATTACTGGAACAACTCCGTCGCCAGCAGTTACTCCTGCGGCGCCAATATTGAGGGTACCTGCTGAAAGATTAACAGCGTCGCTGTTAGATGAAAGAACCAAACCTTCAACGCTGGCGGTTCCCCCGTTAAGAGTCAACGTTCCCGTTAAATTCTCGCCATCGCCGAGTGTAAGCGTACCAGACGACGTATAAGCCCCACCGTTATTAATCGTCATATTCGCGTTAACCGTTCGATTTGCGCTGTCTGTTATTGAATGATTAATAATAACGTCAGTTTGAGAATCAGGAACCGCTCTGTATGACCAGTTTGTATCTGTATCCCAAGTTCCATCGCCTTGAGTTACGGAACCGCCAGCCGCTCTGGCAAGCTGAACGCCCAATCCAGTCCCAGCTTTCTGGTTGTTGAATATTGACGTAACCTCGTCCTGTGTTAATGCGCGATTCCAGAATGCAACTTCATCCATATAACCGCGAAAATAATAGTCATAATTGGAATAGTCGGTGGCAAGATACCATTTATAACTGCTCAAAAACGAGTCCAGATTGGAAATATTCATCGTATTAAGCAATTGCAAATTGCCATCTGCCGCTCCGTAATAAAGGTCAGCCGTACCGGCTTGTATATCAGCTGAAACCGCGACAAATTGCCATTTATTAGCTACGGTTTTTTTAGCTACGTATTCACAACGATGCGCTTGAACTCCATCGCCAAAATTAAAATCAGGTCCAGTCAGATATTGAGCGTCTATCGTTACGCCAGGATTTAACCCTTTATACCAGTCCTCATTTGAAACAAGAACGCGAGCGTTTGTTGTACTTTCCGTTGGATAATACCAACACATGATTGTCATTTTACCGTCTTTTCCTGCGGCAATTCCAAAGTCAGTGTTATTGGAATTTTCCAGACGTACATAAGCGCTGTTGCTAAAATAAATAGACTCGCCAATGAAACCTCCCCCAATGGAACTGCTGTCAAACGTTCCTTTAGAATTAGCTCCATTAGAAGTATTCATAGCATCGGCTGTGTTGTTTTCAAACCAATAGCCATGAATAAAACCGTCTGAAATAACGGTATCGGCATAAGAGCAGACGCTGAAAACAACGCCAAGCAAGAACGCGCTTATCAGCCCCAACAACGATTTACGCGTCATATTGCAGCGGGAAAAAAGGAAGGATCGGATTATGGAATTAGCCATGTTTTTACTCCTTCGATGGGTAAAACTGGTTGACGGTTATGTAAACGACTTTTGCTCCAGAACACCCGGGCGCAAAATGGATTATCGCTTTTATATACTATATTATATTATACACTCAATTTTGCAATCGAAATGGGGTAAATGGGAAATTTTTAAGAAAAAAGAGAGAAAGATTGGAAAGATAGAAAAGAGAGAGAAGATAAAAATTTTTTGGAGTGCAACGCCTTGGCGCCGCTTTCGTACTTGACGGCTTGCCGGCGGCGAGGCGCCGCTCCCGATCCGCGCCGACAAGGTCGGTTCCTGATTGGATGTTGGTAGCGCCGAAATCAGCTTTTTCGGAAACAAAACCTTGTCCTTCTGCCCGTGCGGCTTCGCACCCGCGCGAGACGTATTGAAACCGCTCCCGTTGGTCGCTTTGCGTACTTGACGCTAATAATTTTGTTTTCTGTAGCAAGCTACGCTTGCCGGTTTGAGCAATTCTATTTAATAAAAAAGCGAGAGTTCCGCTTACGCTTCCCTCTCGCACTACGAAATATGTCACGATTAAGTAATACGAATTACTTTTTCTTTCGCCAGAACAGCAACCCAGCAGCGCCCAGCGCTAACAGCGCCCACGTTGACGGTTCAGGAACGGCGTTGGCGTCTACAGACGCATAAACCGTATTGCCGCGAACGCTCAGAATCCAATAATTCGCGCTTTCCGGCGTCAAAAGACCACTCCAGAAATCAACGTTAGCCAATTCGCCATCAAAATCTTCTTTCGAATTGACAATAATTGGATACTCTGCTCCCGGCTGAATTGACCCCATAGTCAATTCTAATATCGAGTTACTGTCAATATTAAACGAACTGGCGATAAGGGAATCCATGCCTGCAGCGTCTTGTTCTAATAACAGCGTAGACCCGGAATTCAACGTAAACGCATACTCGCCTTCTGCAAGGGCAGAGCCGTCAATAGTCAACGTTCCAACTGAATTGCCCGGCGAGAAAATTGCGGTTAAATAATTTTCTGGACCAAGTTTTTCGCCAACAGTTAAAGCGCCTTTGAAATACTTTTGCATATCCAGTCGACCGGAAGAAACAACAAAACTGTCCGCCACAATCATATTTTCTGCGGCTGAATAAATCTGTAGCGTCCCGTCGCCGGTCTTTTTAACTTCCGGCGCAGAAATTGAACCGCTGAACTTTGACAATTCAGTATTATTGAGCGTTAAAAAACCGTCTTGACTAACGGTTATCGTTCCCGCTCCGCTGAGATTATTCAACGTTTGCTCTGTCGTTCCGACGTCGATTGTCGCGCCGCTGGCAACGGCTACGGACGCAGCGTTAATCAAAGCGTTGGTTCCTGTATAAGTTACGTCATCGAATCCAAGTACCGTAAATTGAAGTTTTCCTGAATTAACACTGACTGTTCCCGTAAAGGAGTTTTCCGGATGTCCCAGAGTCAAGGAGTTGGTATTGGTTGAACCAACCGTGTCAACTACCAACGCTCCTGCGCCCTGCAAGTCGCCGCCAAAAACCATTGAGCCTTTCGCGCCTTCATTGTACTTGTTATAGGCTGTAAGCGTTGAACCTGCTGGAACGATCAGATCGCTATAATTAACTTTATTGGCTGAGGTGTTCTGCCAGTGTCCATATTGGACGGAACCGTTGATAACGATAGACGTATCCGCAACCCCTATAAAATTGGCGCTCAAAATAGCCGTGGTTCCATCTTGAAGGGTCAGCCGGAAATCGGAACCGAAAGAATTGCTTCCGTCAAAAACAATCGTACCTTTTGTCAGTTTGAGCGGGCAATTGATATTGGATGTACCCTGAATACGGATTACGCCTTTGCTGCCGTTTTTATCATAGGGAATCAAATTCAAAACGGCGTCAGACGTGTTTTTATCAATGGACGACGTTATATTAAAGGTAGCTGCGTCTTGCGAATTGATTGTTGCTTCCGACGACGCTACATGTATGTTTCCGGCAAGAGTTGGTTTCTCCGATCCCCATGCCAGCACAGTTCCTTTTGCCATATACAAATTACCGATTGTAATGGTTTTAGAGGCAGCAGAATTTTTTAACGCGAGCGTCCCAGAGGTTTCCGAGATAGTAAAGACGTCTTTCTCCACGTCGTAATCGTAGCCTAAATAAATATCACCCGCAAAGGTTTCATTGTTGCTTGAGTTTGGCGATCGAATCAGAAAATCGTTATGAACAAATCTAACGCCTAAAGTACTAGCTTTTCGTACCGTCAAACAAGAAGCAGTATTCCAGTCCGAGTTCGTGACGCCATATTCGTCGGTTGTTAACTCTTTGATGTCAGCCAGAGCCGGAACTGTAACCAGCAACGCAAAGAGCGTTACTAAAAGAAGAATTCCGCCGCGTGTTAAAATGCGGGGGGGGGGAGGAATGAACAATCTTGTGATTTAGCCATTATTTTACTCCTATTAAATGGGTAAAACTGGTAAACGTTATTTAAACGATTTTTGCGACGGTACGCCCGGGGCAAAATGGTAATCGCTTTTTTACATTAATAACATTATACACTAGTTTTTGCAATCGAAAAGCGGTAAAGGGGAAATTTTTTGAAAAAAAGTGAGAATTTTTGAGAAGATAGAAAAGATAGACAAATATAATAGCACTTGTCTACCATTTCTTTGTGTTCTTTGTGTTCTTTGTGTTCTTTGCGGCTAAATTTCTTCGGCGGATAATATCCGCGATCCAGAAAGGTTTTCGGCGGAGGTGAAGGGTTTTGACGGGGCAGAGAGGCTTCGGCGGGCGAAGACGCCCGCGAACCAGCGGGGCGGAGCGCCAAGCGCGTTCAAAAGATTTTTGGAGGCTTCTGCCGAAGCGTTCACCAATTAATATCTTTGCAATCTTTGCGTTCTTTGCGGCTAAAAATTCTTTGGCGAGCTTCGCTCGCGATCCAGAAAGTTTTTCGGCTGAGGCAGAGGGTTTTGGCGGGTCATTGGTCAAGGCGGCGTCAAGCCGCCGCACTCCCCGACGCAAGCGTAACCCCTTATTTATAAATCATTTATCTTCCAGTATTACTCTAAACCCGACGTCGAACACGCGCTGCCAGGCGGGGTACGAACGCGAGGCGTGGATTGCCGCTCGGTAAGGGCGGTCGTACCACGACCCGCCTTTGACGATAAACCGTCCGGCGGCGTCTGTCGAGCTTGTCCATTCGGCAACGTTGCCGTGGACGTCGTAAACGCCCCAGTCGTTGGGACGGTACGAGCCGGGCGTCGTCGTTAAAACGACCCCGTCGTTAAAGCGTTTGTCGGCGGGAATCCAGTCGTCAAATTCCGGCATGGATCCGTACTTGCTGTCAACGGTATACGGGTTTGTGGCAAAGTTCATCATGGAAGCGTCCGACAGGTTCGCGAACGGACCAAAATCGGAATCGAGCGTTCCGTAGAAGAACGGCGTCGACTTCCCTGCTCTGGCTGCCCATTCCCACTGAGTCTGCGTCGGCAGTTTACAGGTCAGATTTGACGTTGAAGCGTCGGCGACAAGCTGTTTGGTCAGCCAGTCGCAAAACGCCTGCGCGGACTGCTGCGTAACGCGGCAAACGGGTTGATTGGGTTTGTTCATCGGATAGCCATGAATTCCAAACTGATAGCAGTGTTTCGATTCAACGCGGCTGTCGTGCGTCGGGTCGAACGCGGCAAACTGGTCGTTGCGAATCTCCCGGGCGCTTATCCAGAACGGCTTTTCGATTCTCGTTTCAACGCCGTTGACGGTATACGTTCCTGCTGGGATGCGGACGAATTCCAGTTCCTGACCGTTGGGCAGCGTTACAACTTTCGTTTCCGGCTTGTAGTTCTGAGGGAACAGCTCGACAACCGGTTCCGGCTTCTGGTCGGCGTCCTGAAGCTGCTGAGCAGGCAGAATCGGCGCGCCGGTTTCGATGTCCGTCTTGTAAATCTCCTCGGCGTCGTGCGGGTCGAGGTTTCCGTACAATTGCGCCAATTCTACGCGTCGCTGACGCTGAGCGCCCGGGTTCTTTGTCGCTTCCGTCCACGTGCCGTGGTACGGGCAGTTGAGGTCAATCCACGTCAGGATTCTGTCCCACGCCTGATCCGACAGCCGAACCCCATGATGCCCGGCGCGAAGAAGCTGAACCAGTTCCGTCGTGTCGGCGGAGAACTCTTTCGGTTCCAGCAGGTGCATGTCCGATTCAATTCCAGAACGGCGAACGTATTTCTGAAGGTTGTAATATCCAACGGAAAAATGCGTATTGCGCTGAATGTGCCCCGTCCCGTTTCCAGACTGAATGGAATGGTAGTTTTGAACAAAGACGCCGCCGCGCAAATCGAGCGTCTTGCACGTCTCCTTTGAACCATCGTGGCATGCTAAACAGTATTTGTCGATAATCGGCTGAACTTCCCGGGCGTAGGAGAACCCGCGGCGGTCGCCGTACCATTGCTGGATTTCCGCCGGCTTGGCAGTGAACCCGACAGAGGTTTTGGGAATCGCCGCCTGATTCAAGTCTTCGTGACAGCCGTTGCACTGTAACAGTTCGCCCGGCATGGCGGTAAACCAGGAACGCATCAGTTGCAGCGACTGCCCGGACTCGTCCAGCGGCTGAATGGCAATGGGCGTGTTGGCGGGAATGCGGAATCGGGCGGAGCCGTCCGGATTGACGGGAACCGTTCCCATGACTTCTTTGATGTCCCACGGGCCGTCCACGCCGACGATGCCCATCAGTCCGCCCATGTTCTGATACGAAAAATGGTACGTAAACAGACGCAGGCTCTTTACCGTCCCGCGGGGAACGTCCTTCAAGCCGGGACCGTTGTAGATATCGGCGATATAAACCTCGGCGTCCTTGCGCGACAGGTTGACTCTGTCCTGAATCAAATTCGGGCGCTCGCGCTTCATCAGCGGGAACGGCTCCAGAAGAGCGTAGTCGTCGTCCTCGTAAAGGAGCGTCATGTTGTCAAAGACGTCAACCAGATACAAGCCCCATTTGGACTGCGGCGTCGGCTTGCAGGAAACGATAAAATACTTGTCCGACAGCGGGAACGGATGAAGGAACTTCGGCCAGGAATTCTTAACCAGCCCGTCTTTGATAATCGGCTCGACTTTCTTGCCGTATCCGGGAATGCGCTGAATACAGCCGTCCGCCTCGTTTCTTCCCAAAGCCGGGTCAAACAGGCACAACTCGCCGGCGCGGTGGGAATCGTGATGTCCGGTAATAACAGAAACGATCATCGACCGCTCGCCGGGAATGGGTCGGGAATACCAGAACGAATTGGGCCAGTACGAGTTGCTGTTGTAGTACGACAGCTGTCCCGTCCCGTCGGGATTGCACTGGAACAGCTGACGCGAGTTGCTGTGCGGCAAGTCGGCGTATTCCCATCGCTGATACAGAATGCGTCCGTTATTCAAAACCGCCGGGTTCCAGGAATGTTCCTGATCGAACGCCAGCTGACGTTTCGCCGTCCCGTCGCCGTTCATTAAAAACAGGGTCGCGATGTGCGACGAGCCGTAAACGCACGGGACGCCCGCCATGATCGCGGTAGACGTATAGATGATTCTGCCGTCGGGCAAGTAACAAGCGTCGTAAGAGTCGATGTCGGCTTCGTCGGCGGTGAGTTCCTTCGGCGCGGACATGCCGTCCAGATTGAACTCAAAGACCTGCCAGCGTCCGTTCTCTCCAATGGACGAGAACAGGATTTTGTCGGCGTCCCAGTTCAAATCGACGTCCCCGACGAAAAATGGCTTTTCCGGCTTGTAGACGACCGGGACTTTTGACCAGTCCAGAGCCGTCGACGCCCCCTTTACCGGGATTCGGACAATCGCGTCGTCAAAACCGCTTTTCGGAAGCGAGGAATTGCTTTCCCAGTTGCACGGCAAGCCCAGTCGCGGGGATTTATACGACCGCTTGACAACCAGCAACTCGGAAAAATCGTTGAGCAGCGGGTTCGACAGCGTCGCCTCGCGCTGGAGCTGGTTAAACCGGGCAATAATATCATTCAGCGACAACGAAACGGATTCCGGCAGCGGCTTTCCATAGCTCGAAATTACCGTCGGCAGAATCTTTGCCAAGTCCTTTTCGATGGAATCCAGCCTCGCCATAAAGTCCGTTGACTCGTACTCGTCCGGATAGGAGTCGTACAGGTCGTTCAGCGCCAGACGCAAAGCCGCCGTCCGGCGAGGCAGTGCGCCCGTTACGCGATCGATGTACTTGGCTTTCATTTCCTCCTGGATTCTTTTCGCCGCCTCGATTTTCTCAGCGCTCCACGCCTTGTACTGTTCCGGAGTCGGGAAAAGCGACTGCGCCGTTTCCGGCGTCGTCAAGGCAAGCAGTTCCACGACGGAGCACCAGTCTCTGGCGGTCGAATTCGCCTTGGCGGGCGTCCCGGCGTTGGCGGGATACGTGTTCCAGATTCTAAACGTAACGGTGTCAAAGGCGATGTTGGAGTTGACCGGCATCGTCGTCAAATACGGTCCGGAATTGCAGCCGATAATCTTGTCGCCCGAGGAAATCGTGAGCGTATAACCCTCGGTGTTGGAAAGAACAATCTCGAAATCCTGATTGGCGCGCTGATCGGAGTTGGACGTACAAACGCCGACCCGTTCCAACTTGACCGACTTGGGCAGACGATAGGAAATGACTGCCGGCTTCCCCCCAACCCAGACGCGACCGTCGCCAACCCAGACGCCTGCTGAGCCGTCCGTCAGCAACGGGTTCTGCTCCGGATTGGAAAGCGTACTGGAAACCAACTTGACGTTCGGCGTCGCCAGCGCGTTGACCGGCGTCATCTCGATAATCCGGTCGTTGATCTGAGTGTGCCCGTCGACGTCGCCCGAGAACGCTTCCTCTTGCCGCGTTTCCGTCTGACCAAACGCCAGACTCGCCGTCAGCGTCAAAACAATCGTTAGGAGAATATGAGTAGTCTTCATGGTATGTTTGGGGAATAGGGAATGGGGAGTAGGGAATAGGGG
This sequence comes from Thermoguttaceae bacterium, assembly GCA_017407125.1. Classification (GTDB taxonomy): domain Bacteria; phylum Planctomycetota; class Planctomycetia; order Pirellulales; family Thermoguttaceae; genus RUG11551. The sequence goes on along the minus strand of JAFQXE010000042.1, from coordinate 84,036 downwards.
ATGGGAAGTAGTTTTGGGTTTCCTAAATTCCTACGTCTATTTTAGTTCAAATTCTGAACAATGTCAACCATCGTTCAAATATCATTTTGCGACAGTATTAAAGGATACTTTGAAGTTGAAGGTAATATCGCTCAATTATAGTTGCTTTATCCTTTCTTTTTGCCCAATCGCCATTATCGGAAGAACCTGAAAGCAAATAATGCTTCATAATTTAAAATTTTCTGCTCTCCGGCTGGTAATTTGCATAAATTTCGGGTATAATGCGAATAAGAATTACTCTATATTATTTACAAAGGAGTACCTATGCCATGAAAATAACGAGGACGATATTGTTTGTCGCGCTGGTTATGATTGCTTCCGTTTCCGCTCAGGCGCAAATCAATCAGCTTCCCCATCTTAGTTATTATCCGCAGCAGGCGGCGTTAAATGAAGGAGATTTCAAAGACGCTGTGAAGGGATATCAGTCCGAAGTTCGCGGCGCCATGAAGTCCGTCAGTTCGCGATGGATTGACTCTATCTGCGCCTATACGATGCTGGGCGAGGCGTACTACGCCATCGGCGATTTTGAAAACGCGATTGAAAACTACAACGCGGCTCTGAATATTTACGTTCAGTATTTTAACTGGATGTCAGACGTCAAGTTCCTTTCAGCGACGATAAATCCGCAAACCAATCGACAGCTTAACATTCCCTGGGGATTAGGCGCCAGAAAGAAAACGCTCGGGGCGTTTCCCGATACATTCAGCATCCAGCGAGGCCAGGTCAACCAGTACGACACGGTCAAGCACGGCGGAACAGTCGTCATGGCGCACCTGATTCAGGTTGACATTTCGGAAATCTGGCAATGCACTGCGCTGGCTCTTTACCGTCGATACGAACTGCTGGGACCGCTTTGTAAAGAAGACCCGCTTACCGATCAGTGCATCAGCAAGCTGTCAACGCGCCCTGCTCCGCCCAACCATTGGTCGCAGACGTGGATTGACGTTGCGTTGGGCATGGCGTATCTGGGAGCGGAAAAATACGATTTGGCAATCCCGCTTCTCAGCCGCGGAACAGTCTGCGCCGGGCAGTTTGACCATCCGTTGACCGCAATCGCATTTTTGGCGCTGGCGCGTCAGGCGATGCACTCCGGAAACAACGCCGCTGCCGTTCAGTACTATCATGAAGCGTCAGTTGCCGCTGTTTGCTATTCTCGAATTACGTCCAGCGGAACGATTCTTGCAGAGGCGTTCAAAGGAATGTCCGCCGCTCATCTGGCAGGAAACCCCAAAACGCCCTGTCCAGCGTTACAGCCCGCGATTCAATGGGCAAAAGTCAAGGCGGGACGTCGTCTGCAAGTTATTCTCAACGTTTGCATGGCTGAAAATTTGCTTTATTTCCAAAAGCCCAACGACGCGGCAAAATACCTCAAAGAAGCGCAAGCCCGGTTTGTCGGTCGCGACTTTGAGATTTCGGAAGTCGGCGCGAAAGTCAACTTCTCTATGGCGGAAATGTACTTCCAGCTCGGCAAAATTCCTGAGGGAACCGCGGCTTTGGCGAAGTCGATGGAATTCATGGCTCACGCTACGCCCCGGCTGTATCAGCTTGACATTCTCAATAACCTGTGCCAAACCGGAAAGGTGTCGATTAGAAGCGTTATCACGCCGAGAAAAGCGGTTGCGTTTTACGAACCTCTGTTACAGTCGCCGACGGCGGAAGAATGGTCGCTTAACCCGATGTACGCGTTTTCCTCTATTGCGAACGCCCGTTCGGAATCGTACGACAACTGGTTCTTGCTGGCTCTGGAACGGGAAGAGTACCAAAAGGCGGTGATGATTGCCGATATGGGCCGCCGCGCCCGATTCTGCTCTCCAATGTTTGCCGGAGGGCGTCTGTTCACCTTGCGCCTTCTTTTGGAACAGCCAACTGACGGTATGTCCGCTCTGTCTAAAACGCAGCGTCAGAACATTCTGGCTGAATATCCCGCGTACAGTCAGCTTCAATCGCAGTCGCAGCGTATTCGGGCAGAGATCCAAAAACTGCCAATTTCCTCGGCTGACTCGACTGAACTGAAAAAGCAGACGGACATGTACAAGGAATGGAGTAACGTTGCGCGTCAGCAGGAAGCTCTGTTATACAGCATGCTGCTGCGGCGTCTGCCGGCAGACCCGGTTTTCCCGCCCATTATGACGTGCGACGAAATTCAAAAACGTCTTCCTGAAGGCGAGGCAACGCTTCTGTTTTACAACGTCCGCGGACGCATGTTTGCCTTTTTGCTGGGCGCAAACCAATACGCAACCTGGGAAGTCAAGACGATTCAAAAAGTCGATATGCTCAACCGAAAGCTGCATAAAGAACTTTCTCTTATCAGTCCGTCAACGATTGTCGACGTCTCTCGCATGGATGACGCCTGGCGAACGACGGCGGAGGAATTGCTAACAGAACTTCTCAAAGACTCCAAGGCGGATTTCACCACGCCGTTCCCCGGTCTGGCGATTGTTCCAGACGGATTTTTATGGTACGTCCCGTTTGACCTGTTACAAGTTAAAACCGCTAACGGGCGCCGTCCGTTGATTTATCAGTTCAAGATTCGCTACGCGCCAACGGCTTCCCTGTCGGTTCCGCAGCCGATTCCAACTTTGGGCGCCGTCGAATGGGCGTTTGCTCAGGGACGGCTTCATCCGCGGGAAAACGCCGATTTCGCCGCGTCCGCGTTTCAGGAAATACTCGGTTCCGCGCCCATGAAGTCGGCAATACTCAAAAGCCAGATTCCCGGTCCGGGACAAATGTTGTTTTCACGACTGCAGCGGCTGGTTGTCTGGGAAGACCTCAACCTGGACTATAACCGTTCTTTCGATCTTCATCCGCTGGGAATTGACGGCGCCAAAGTCGACGGCAAACTTTCAGACTGTCTGCTTTTGCCGTACGGCGCGCCGCAGACGATTCTCCTGCCGGGCTTCCACACGCCGGAAGAATGTTCGTTCAAAACCGGCTGCCGCAATCCGGGCTTTGACCTGTTCTTTACGTCCTGCTCGTTGATGTCCGAAGGAAGTCAGACGATTCTGCTAAGCCGATGGCGAACCGGCGGTTTCAGCGCTCAAAACCTGTTACAAAATTACTGTAAGAGCATCCCGAAATTCGACCCGGCGTCCGCATGGCGCGTTGCCGTTTTGAAAACAGCTGGCGCGTCCGCTCAACTGGACAAAGAGCCCTCAGTAACAGGCTCTCCAGCAGACAACGCCTTCCGCATGAGTCACCCGTATTTTTGGGGCGGTTATATGCTTTTCGATTCCGGCGTCCTGCCGATTGAATCCGAACAGCCCGCCAACGGAGGAGGAATTCAGTTTAATAAGAAGAATTAGGGAGACGAGCTGCTAGCTGTTAGCTCCTAGCCATTAGCTTGGATTTTCGTAGCTCTTAGCGTTAACATATAAAGCTGGAAGCTAAAATCACAAAGCTAGAAGCTAGTAGCTAGAGGCTAGCAGCTTACAAAGCAACTCGCAATGCGTTCAATATTTTTTCAATCTGAAGACGCTCTGAAAACCTGGCTGACGGAAAACGGGGAAAAGCCGTTTCGTGCCAGTCAGATTTTGTCCTGGCTGAGCAAGCCGGGCGTTACATCGTTTGACGACATGAAAAATCTGCCTGCAGGGTTAAAGCAAAAGCTGACCTGCGCCTTTACGCTCCGAACAGTGCAGGTCGTTCAAACGAATCAGTCTCCCTGGGCGACAAAAGCGCTGCTCAAACTGCACGACGGCGAAACGGTCGAATGCGTCATGCTGACAGACGATAAAGGACGGCACACCGTTTGTCTGTCAACGCAGGTTGGCTGCGCTATGGGCTGTATGTTTTGCGCTACCGGTCAAACAAAAACCGAGTCTGGAAAATGCTTTATTCGCAATCTGGAAGCGGAAGAAATCGTCGAACAGGTTCTGATTTTTCAGGATATGCTCCATTCCCAGGGAGCAACCTCGGACGCAGACAGGATCAGCAACATCGTCGTCATGGGCATGGGAGAGCCGGGGCTGAATCTGGACAATCTGCTTGCGGCTCTGGAATGGCTGTCGAATTATCTGGAAATCGGCGCCAGAAAGATTACGATTTCAACCGTCGGGATTATTTCCGGAATCGAACGTCTCGCCCACAGCGGAAAGCAGTACCATCTGGCGGTTTCGCTCCACGCGCCCAACGACGAATTGAGAAATCGCATCGTTCCAACCAACGAGGGCATTGGAATTCAAAACATTCTGCGCGCCGCCGACGACTTTTTTGACGTTACAGGACGACGAATTACCTACGAATACGTTCTCCTGGGCGGGGTCAACGACTCGCCGCAATGCGCTCAGGAACTGGCGCAAATTCTGCACGGGCGCAATGCGCTGGTCAATCTTATTCCCTATAACGAGGTAGAAGGATTGCCGTTTAAGCGCCCGTATCCAGATAAAATCGACGCCTTCGTTCGCATTTTGGAATCCGGCGGCGTTCAGGTTCAAGTTCGCAAAGAAAAAGGCGGGCGCATAGACGCAGCCTGCGGTCAGCTGAGGCGGAAATCGGTCTCGAAAAATATTTGACGACTTATCCCAATTATTCTCTTAGGGGCTATTGCAAAATTTGATAAATCTGACAAAATATATAAATGGCGATTGGACTGTTCTGTTCACGCCTTATTTTTCTGGAATTTACATAATCGAAAACGTCAATATGCCTTTTGTATTTAATCCTCAACAGCCGTCAAAACCAACAGACAAAACGGACAAGCCATCGTTTGATTTTGGAATTGATACTTCAAAGTCTAAACCCGCGGATAAACCGGATAAGCCGTCGTTTGATTTTGGAACGGAAACTTCAACGCCCAAAACCGCAGATAAATCGGGAAAGCCGTCGGTGGATTTCGGAATTGGCGCGTCTGCTTCCAAACCGTCTGACAAAAAAAATGCTGGAACTAAAAAAACAGGCAGCGCGCCGAGATCAGAGTCTGTTAAAACAAAACAGAACAAAGACGGTTCAAAACCTGTCGATTCTTCCGGACGAGGCAAACGAACGTCCGCTAAAAAGAATCCTTTTCAGGACAAAAAAGTCATGATTTTTGCGGGCGTCGGAATTGCGGTTTTATTATTGATTATTGTCGCAATCGCATCCAATAGCGGCAAAGGCGACTCTGCTCCTCAACAAACCGTCCGAAAAAAACTTACTCCTGAGGAAGCAAGACGAGAGCGGCTTCGTAAACTCGAAGCCAAATACGACGCTCAATACGCTGCCCAGCAAAGCGGACCTAAAACAGAAAAACAAAAGCTCATGGCAGAGGCCGAATCAAAACTCCGTCAAGGCGATTATCGCGGAGCCGCTGACATCTATGTCAAGGTTCATCAACTGGATCCAACAGACGGCTATCCTGTCACACAACTGATAAACATCTATCGGAACAAGCTTCACGACCGCGCCCAGGTCGAGAAATGGGAACAGGTCAATAACGATATCGCTAAAGGGAGCCTCGACCAGCTTCAGAAAAAATCCGAGGAGAAATACAACAAAAACAAATAGCGTTTTTTCATAGCTGACGATTCGTCAAAAACTGTTAAAAAGTCTGTTTAATAGTCATGAAAATTCTTCACACCTCAGACTGGCACCTGGACTGTCGACTTTACGACCGCCGGCGCGCAGAAGAACATCAGTCGTTTTTGAACTGGCTTTGTCAAACTGTTATTGACAGGAAAATAGACGTTCTCATCGTTTCCGGAGACGTCTACGATAACAGAACGCCAACGCTGGAATCCCAGCAGATGTATAATCAATTTCTCGTTCAACTGTATAAAGACAGATTGAGCGGGAAAAGCCGTTGTCGACACGTTATTATTACTGCTGGGAACCACGACTCGGCGGCATTTCTGGAAACTTCCAAACAGATTCTGCAGTATTTTAACATAACCGTTGCCGCCAAAGAACCGGAACTGGTCGTCGTTCCGCCAGCAGAAAATGGAGAATCTGACGATTTGCCGGCAATAATCGCCGCGGTTCCTTTTCTGTCAGACGTTGAATTAAGAAAGTCCGTCGAAGGAGAAAACGCTGCCGAACGATCGCGGCGTTTGATGGAAGGAATCCGGGACGTCTATCAAAATTTCGCCCAACAGGCGGAAGAGAAAAAACAGTATCTGTTACAAAACTCGCCTTTTGTTCCGATTATCGCCACCGGGCACCTGTTTGCTCAAGGGGCGTCCAGTCTGGGCGCAGACGGCGGCGAACGCGACATCTACGTCGGAACGCTGGAAAAGTTCCCCGCCGGCGATTTCCCGGAAACATTCGATTATATCGCCCTTGGACATCTTCACGTTCCGCAGGCCGTAGGCAAACAAGAGCGAATTCAGTATTCCGGTTCGCCGATTCCAATTGGCTTTAGCGAAGCCAAACAGACCAAGCGCGTTGTCGAAGTTCAATGGGCTTCCGACGGCCGCCAGACTGTTACATCAATTGAAATTCCCTGTTTTCAGAAGCTGGTTCAAATTTCAGAGAATGATAAATCTGTTATTGAACAGAAAGTTGCTCAATTAGCAACCGACTGTCAGCAGAACGCTCAAAACGTCTGGCTGGAAATTCTCTACCGGGGTTCAGAAAATCCGGGACTGTTTACTCAAACGTTGGACAGCGTCGTTGCCAATACGCCGGTTTCTCTTCTGGCGTTTAAATGGCTGGGAACTCCAAACGCCGGGATTTCACGGCAATTTAAGGGCGAAACGCTCCGATCTCTTGACCCAGTTGACGTCTTCAAGCGAACGATGATTTCACAAAATGTCCCTGAAGAAATGCGAGACGATTTGCTTAACATGTACAAAGAAATTATGGGGCGGATTCAATGAAAATACACAAACTGATTATTAAAAATCTGAACTCGCTTAAAGGGGAATGGCGCATTGACTTTACCGACCCCTCATATAAAGACGACGGTCTGTTCGCTATTGTCGGACAAACCGGAGCTGGGAAAACAACAATTCTGGACGCAATCTGTCTGTCTTTGTACGGCAGAACTCCTCGGCTTGATTCGATTTCCAATTCCTCCAACGAGATTATGAATCGCGTTTCGACGGAATGTTTTGCTCAAACGACTTTTTCCTGCGACGAAGGCGTTTTCCGTTCCTCATTTGAACAGCATTATTCTTCCAGCAAACGCGGATCCAATCTTCAGCCGCCCAAAATGGAATTGGCAAACGACGTCACAAACGAAATTCTGGCAAATTCAAAATCGCAGGTTCCTCTAAAAGTTGGCAAGCTTATCGGGCTCAACTATGAGCAGTTTACCCGCGCCGTCCTTTTAGCTCAGGGACAGTTCAAAAAGTTCCTGGAAGCCGACGCTAACGATCGTTCTGCTCTGCTCGAAACGATTACTGGAACCCAAATATATTCGGATATTTCCATTAAAGTTTTTGAACGCGCAAAGGAGGAAAACCTCAAGCTGACCGCTCTCAACCAAACCCTGTCCGATATTAAACTGCTTACAGAGGAACAGCAGAAGGAGCTTGAAAACCAGTCCAATGAAATCGACGCGCAAACCAAAAAGCTCAAAAATGAAATTCAAGAGCTTGGCAAGCAGATTAAATGGATAAATGAACTTAAAAAGCTGAAAGACGATTCTAAACTCATCGAACAGAAACTGGCTAAAAACAGGGAGGAAATATCGCAGTTCGAATCCCAGTCCAATCAGCTTCTTCGAGACAAAAGAGCGCAAATAATCGTTGAAGACTATCGGATTAAAAAACATAATAAAGAATCGCTCGATAATCTCGATTCCAAAATCGTCAGCGACGAACGTAAAATTGACAATTTGAAAAAAGAAATTGCGAAGCTCGACAAGGATGTTACACAAGCAGAGACTTTGGCAAACGCCGCTCAAAAGGAGCTTGACGATCAAAAGCCGACTATTGATAACGTCAAGCGGCTCGATACAATCATTGCAGAAAAGAAAAAGGATATTGAACCTGAGCAGAACAATTTAAAACAGCTTCAAAGCCAATTCTCGCAAGCGTGTCGTAAAGCCAAGATTTCCCCGGACGATTTGGCAGACGATCTGACTTCAGAAATTATTGAGCTGCAAATCAAAGAGGTTCTTTACGGAAAATCCATTTCCGACATTCGCCAGATTCTCAACGACTTCAATGAATTAAAAATCTTGTGGAAAGAAGCGCTTGCAGTCAAAAAAGAAATCGACAATAACAACGCTTCGATTAAAAAGTTTCAAAACGATCTTCAGCAGTACAGTCAAACAATTGAAAAGCAAAATAAAGAGAAGCAGCGTCTGGAATCCGAGCTAAATATTGCAGAAGATCTTTATAAATCTCTTGAAAAGAATATTGCCTTTTCAAATCTGTGTATGTCTTTAGAAAAGATGCGCAGCAGACTTGTCGACAACGAGCCATGCCCCCTTTGCGGAGCGACGTCGCATCCTTTCTGTAAAGACCTGCCTCCCATAACGTTAACCGAAGACGAGAAAAAGCAGAAAGATACGAGCGCTCAGATTCGCGATCTCCAGGGAAAGCTGAGCGACGTGGGAAATGAGATTACAAAAGCCGATACGCAAAGCGTTCAAGCAAACGCGTTAATCGAAGAACTGAATCAGAGAAACGAATCGCTGCAAAAACAATCTGACGACATTTGCGAAAACAAAATCGGATGTGACAAAGACGTTTCCGTCAAAGAAGCAGAATCGCGAATTCAGCTTATCTCCAACAAGACGGCTGAAACGCAAAACAAGCTCAAAAAAGCGGAAGCTCTGGACGCTCAAAAAGAACCGGTGCATTTTCGAGAAGCGTTCAACAAACAAAAGCTCGCCATAAACAAAAAAGAAGACGATCTGAACGAATTAATCAATCAACGTCAGGAGCTTTTCGGAACAGACGACCCGGATATGAAATATCAGCAGCTGTCTGCCGCTCTGAACGACGCCAGAAAAAAGCTCCAGCAATATAAAGAAACGATTGTTTCCAAAAATACTGAACTGACGTCAACAAAACACAACCTCGACGCCCTTCAGGAAGAAAGAAAAACCGCCTCCAAACAATACGACGAGGCTCTTGAAAAGTTTAATAAAAAACTCGAAGAACAACAGTTCACGTCTGAAAAAGATTTTCTTGATTCTCGCCTGACAGACGACCAACGCGAAAATTATCAAAAGCGTCAAAAAGAACTGGACGAGCAAAAAACGCGCCTGGAAGAACGGCAAATCGCCAATAACGAAGCCCTGAACAAATTGGAAGAACAAAACCTTACCGATAAATCGGAAGAAGAATTGAACCGGCAATTCAACCAGTTAAACGCCGTTCACGACGAACTCAATCGTCAATTCGGCGTCAACAAAGAAAAGCTGGACGCTAACGCGCAGCGCAAAAAGCAGCATTCTGAGATTCAGGCGCAATTCCTTCAGCAGAAAACGGTTGCCGATAATTGGTCATATCTTAATAAACTCATTGGAAGCGCGGACGGTAAGACGTACCGAAAAATGGTTCAGCGGATGTCATTGGAAATTCTTATTGACTATGCCAACGAACAGATGAGTATTTTGGCTCCTCGATATCAGCTCACGCTTCCGCAAAAAGTCAGTAACAACGCCAATTCTGAAAACAATTCGGAAACAATCAAATCGACGCCCGCCAACGGGAAAGAGGATATGAAAATATTTTGCATTGACGCCTGGCAAGGCGACGCGATTCGGCCTACCGACAACCTGTCCGGCGGCGAAAGCTTTTTGGTCAGTCTCGCCCTGGCGCTGGGGCTGTCGAAGATGTCAAGTCAAAACCAGTCGATGAACACGCTCTTTCTGGACGAAGGATTTGGAACCCTTGACGACGAAACCCTGCAAACCGCGCTGGACGCCATCAATAAATTCCAGTATTCAGACGACACAAACAAACTTGTCGGAATTATTTCTCACGTTGACGCCTTGAAAGAACGCATCAACAACAAGATTGAAGTTGCCAGAACCAGCGCCGGCGTGAGTTCCATTTCTGGTCCCGGAGTTACAAAAAGTAGTTAGGAGTTAGGAATTAGGAGTGAGGAGCGGGCTTGAACAAAAACGCTCATCTCGCTGGCGTGACGCCGTTACTTTTTCATCTTCTCTCCAACCGCCAGAATTTTTTCAATCAGGTCGTCGGTCAGTTCGTAGCCCTTTTGCTCGGTCATGCCTTCCCAGACGACGGCGCCGTATTTCGGTTCGATTAGAACGGAATGCGGGATTCCGTAAACACCCAGCGCTTTGGCGCTGCGGCGCTGGGTGTCGATGCCGATGCAATGCTGGAGCGTTTTCCCCTGCCCTGCCGTCGGGAAATTGTCGTTTTGAGCGCGATCGGTTTCCAGAATTGAAATTACCACCAACCGACCGTCAAACTTCTCGTTCCAATGTTCCATAAACGGAACCGCTCGTTTGCACGCCGGACACCACGACGCGCTGAACTCAATCAGAACGTATTTCCCTTCCAGCTCTGGCGGTTTGCTGTTGTACCATTCCTCAACTTTAATAAACTGACTAATCCGCTGAGCCGCCGTAAGCTGTTCCGTCTGAGGCGTTTCCGGTTGAATTTCCCCCTTCTCGTTGAGAATCGGCAGAGGAATGAACTGCCAGGAATCCGCCCAAATCATGCGAGGACGAAACAGTCTCTCGTCTTTTTTATCCATGATAAAGGGTTTAACGACTTTGCCTTCTCGTTTGGATTCGTCAATCAAAGACGGGCCTTCGCCTACCATCTGAGCTGCAACTAACGATGTAAGTCCAACAATAAGAGTTAGATACGCTAAAACCGCAATCGCATATTTTCTCATTTTTCACCTCTGGATAATCACTTGGCAGGCGTTAATTTATATCAATCCAGCGTGCATTATAAAACAACTTAAAAGAAAAAGCAACAGGGTTAATCCCATATTTTTTTTAAAAAAACAAGGAAATTTTTGATTTTTTTGCTATTTAGAGATGATGAAATCCTTGTAAGAATAAAAAACGGACTTATAATATAGATAATGAAATATCGGGTTTAGACGCTAAAAGCGTCCTGGAATACTGTCAACATCCTGCCTGACCGCCTGCCATCGCTAAATATACACAACTTTGATTTCCGGAGGAACGACCGTGGCAAAACAACTGGAACAATACACCGCAAAAGAACTGGGACAAATGGCAAAATTGCGTGGAATTCCCGGTTGGCATGCTATGTGCAAAAAAGACCTTATAGAGGCTTTGAGTTCTAAACAGAGCAGCAAAACCAGTTCTAGCTCATCGTCTGGCAAGGAATCCGGAGCAGAAACCAAAAAGAAAAAATCAACGTCTTCCAAATCAAAGTCTTCTTATAATTCTAATATAGAACCAGAGCTATCAGCTCGACAAATAGCCGCCAGCGCCAATATTTCTTTTAACGAAAACGGGCTTACCGGGAGTTCAGTTCCCGTTCCCGGAACGCCGGGAGCGCCTGGATTTACACCCCAATCCATGCTGAGAAAAATTACTCCCAACTCCAGCGTTATGGATTTAAATTGCGAACTGGCGCAGAAGTCGGAATCCGATAAAAAGTTCTCGGAACAAATGAAAGAGGAAGAAGATAATCTGGTTTTAAAAGTTCGAGACGCCTATTGGATTCAGGCAACGTGGCACATTCGTCAAAAGACCAATGACAGAGTTCGCGGCGCTCTGGGATCAGATTGGCATTACGCCAAGCCGGCGCTGCGTCTTTTTGAAGTCCGTCCCAACGACGGCTTTAATTCCAGACGAGCTTTAAGAAATATCGATATTTTGCTTAAAGCTGGCAATTGGTTTATAGACGTAGACGGCGTTCCAGCCAGCTATCAAATCGAACTGGGATACATTACTGAAAACGGCAAATTTTTTACGATTCTGACAAGCAACACCGTTACAACGCCGTCGGCAGACACGGTCAAGGGTTTTGACGCAGGCTTTGATTTCGATGAAGCTTTGGACGAATACGAATTAAAAATGAATTTCAAACTCCAGTCGCCATCCGATGAAGAACGTCACGTTCGTCAAATGATAGACGATCAGCGCCGCAAGCTGGGCGCCGCCGCGTTCGCCAAATCGGCAAAAATGGACAGAATGTCCAATTTCGACGACAAGGGTTTTCCTTTCCATCTGGACGCCAAAGCCCTTATTCACGGACGCACGCTCCCTGGCGCTCACGTTACCGTCAGAGGTTACCCGATCATTGTTGACGAAGATGGAGAATTCCTCATGCGGGTTGACCTGCCTGACAGACGCCAAATCTTCCCCGTTGTCGCGTCCAGCGGAGACGGAATTCAACAGCGCACCATCGTCCTGTCATTGGAACGAGTAACCCGATTCCTCGAACCGGTTTACTGTATGTTCGACGACGAAGAATAGGGGAATAAATTAGTAATTAGTGATTAGTGGTTAGTGGTTAGTAGGAACGTCGCTTGCGTCCTTACCACTTACCACTCAAAACTAACTACTTATTCCTATTCCCTACTGCCTACTGCCTACTGCCTAACCATGGATTCTTGCGAACTGTTTATCGATTCCGCTCGCCCCGGCGTTTGGAACATGTCCTTTGACGAAGCTCTCCTTCGCCGCGCCAAGTCGATTTGCCGTTTTTATCGTTGGAACAGTCCAACGGTTTCTTTGGGATACTTTCAGCAGCCGGAACGCAGCCCTCTAACCTGCTCAACCATTCGACGAACGACTGGCGGCGGAGCAATTGTTCACGACAACGAACTGACCTACAGTATCGTCTTTCCCGCTCATAGCAAACAGTACGAATGGGGGCCGGATTTATACGGCGCGGTTCATCAATCGCTCATTTCCGTACTGAAATCTATCGGCGTTAATGCCAAAACCGCTCTTGACGACCCGCCAATGCGTGAAAAAGACAAGCCGTTTTTGTGCTTTGAACGCCGAAGCCGATACGACATCGTTCTGAAAGACGAAAACGGAAAAGAATACAAAGTTACGGGTTCCGCACAACGAAGAACTCAAGAGGCTGTGTTACAGCACGGCAGCATTTTGTTAGACCGGTCTTCCGCCTGGACTGAGCTGCTGGGCATTAATGATTTGGTAAAGCTGCCTCAACCGCTGACAACGGAACGTTTGATTGAACTTTGGACGCCAACCTTGGCAAAGGCGCTTGACGTCGATTTCGTCCCGATTGATTATCCCAGCGATATTGACGAAAAAACTGTAGCCGACATCGCCAAAGAAAAATACGGCAATCCCGATTGGAAAAGAAAATAACGCTGTCGTATGTTAAAACAGCGGTCGATATTGTCTCCTCTTTACACCTGCCAACAATTACCAATTCCATGGAAGAAAATAACGACAAATCAATTGACCTGTATTTCAACGCAGAGCAACGGGATCAGGAAACGCCTGAAGACGATAACAACGAACCTTTGAATGATTTAAAGGAACAGTTGGAAGAAATATATGACGCTCGCATCCATTTTATGAATGCCGTCAACCAAATAAAAAAACGAAAAGTCAATCTGGCGTTGATAATAATCCAGTTTTTTAGTCGATACGACATTACTCATATAATTGGATTTCTTGGCGCGGGAATATCAGTCGTTATTCTTCAAGGCCTTAGCGCGGCGGAATCGCACTTCCAGTCAACGCTCCTTATCGGCGTTATGATAACAATGTTAATGACTGTATTTTTAATCGTTACATTAATAAACGTTTTCTCCGCGCTGTCGGATATAAAACGAATCAAGCAGGGGTTTTGCACTATGGGGTATCAGATTGTTGAAAGGAAAGACAGCGATGACGAATCCTCAGACAATTCCTCACTTCCCCCGATAATAGCGTATAAAGACAACGTCAATATGATTCGAACCATAAAGTTTCCCGATTTACAAAATAAAAAGTATTTTGTCACCCCGGTATTGACGCTCTTTTTGGATAATAACAATCCATATAAAGTTACTCTTTTTGACGATATGCCGCGGAATATCACGTACGAATACAAAAGCCAGACGTTTACTCAGGAATGGAAAGACGCTATTTGCACGCTTGTTCCCGCAGCGATGATTATTATTTTTTCGATAAGCGCATACTTTAGTTATGTTGCGTATACAATGCTGCATCAATAGTGCGGCGGCTTTTCGTCTCGAGGATTAAACGGCTCTCTGGACATGTTCTGCAACGCTCGAACCTCGTCAATGAGACGCTTGTTCTGGCGTTCCAGCTCGACAACGCGTTTATTGACGTCAACAAGCGCATCGTTGAGCTGGTCGATATATTCTTCGCACCAGGCGAGCCGTTCTTCGAGTTTAGTAATATCTGACATAGCAGGCAGTTTTGAGTTAGGAATGAGGAGTGAGGAGTGAGGAGTTGATATTACTACTCCCTATTCCCTAATAGCTATTTGTTCGCTCTGAACCATTCAATCAGTTTGTTCGTCGACGCGTCGTGATTCAAGGCGCAGTCCGATTCCAGTTCCGGAAGGATGTTCTTTGCCAGAGCCTTGCCCAGTTCGACGCCCCACTGGTCGTAGGAGTTGACGTTCCAGATAACGCCCTGAACGAAGATTTTGTGTTCGTACAGAGCGATCAGGCTTCCCAGCGTCGCGGGCGTGAGTTCTTCGCTGACAATAACGTTGCTCGGACGGTTGCCTTCAAAGACTTTGTGAGGAATCAACTCTTCGGCAACGCCTTCCGCTCGAACCTGTTCAGCCGTCTTGCCGAACGCGAGGGCTTCCGCCTGAGCGAAAACGTTGGCGATGAGTTTAACGTGATGATCGCCCAGCGGGTTGTGACTTTTCGCAAACGCGATGAAGTCAACCGGGACGAGTTTTGTTCCCTGATGGAGCAGCTGATAGAACGCGTGCTGACCGTTTGTGCCGGGTTCGCCCCAGATAATCGGACCGGTCTGCCATTCAACCCGCTTGCCCTCGCGAGTAATGTACTTTCCGTTGGATTCCATGTCGCCCTGCTGGAAATAGGCGGCGAAACGGCTGAGATACTGATCGTACGGCAGAATCGCGTGGCTGGAAGCGTTGAAGAAGTTGTTGTACCAAACGCCCAAGACCGCCAAAATCACCGGCAGGTTCTCGTCCAACGGAGCGGATCGGAAATGGTTGTCCATGGCGTGATAGCCTTCCAGCATCTGGAAGAAGTTCTCCGGACCAATCGCAATCATCAGCGACAAACCAATCGCGGACGGCAGCGAGTAACGACCTCCAACCCAGTTCCAGAACGCGAACATGTTTGCCGGGTCGATGCCGAACTCCTCGACTTTCTCTTTGTTGGTCGACAGCGCAACAAAATGACGCGCCACAGCCGCCTCATCTTTCAGAGCGTCCAAAAGCCACTTTCGGGCGGAAGCCGCGTTGGTCATGGTTTCCAGAGTGGTAAACGTCTTGCTGGCGACAATAAACAGCGTTTCCTCTGCATTGAGGTCGCGAACCGCTTCGGCAAAATGCGTTCCGTCGATATTGGAGACGAATCGAACCGTCAACTCTCTGTCCGTATACGGTTTAAGGGCTTCGTAAGCCATGACCGGGCCGAGGTCAGACCCGCCGATGCCGATATTGACGACGTTCTTAATCCGCTTGCCGGTATAGCCTTTCCATTCGCCGGAACGAATCTGGTTGGAAAACTCCGCCATGTGATTGAGAACCGCGTTGACGTCGTCCATGACGTTTTTGCCGTCGACAAAAATCGGCGTATTGGAACGATTGCGAAGCGCGACGTGCAGCACAGCCCGCTTTTCCGTCAGGTTGATCTTCTCGCCAGAGAACATCTTTTCCCGCATGGCTTCAATCCCAGCCTGACGGGCGAGGTCAATCAACGCGGCGAAGATTTCAGCGTTAATCCGGTTTTTGGAAAAGTCGAGCGTCAAGCCGCAGGCGGACTTCCAAAACGCTTCTGCGCGCGAGGCGTCGGCGGAAAACAGTTCCTTCAGGGTAACGTCTTTATTTTGACTGTATAACGATTCCAGCGTCTTCCAGGCTGGCAGGTCGATAGGATTAGGCATGGTTGTATGAAAATGAATTGTTCAAGGAAAATTACATCAAGCCGTTCGTTTTGCTCAACGCGATTGATTAACAACCGCGGCGAAAGAAAAACAAACGACTCGTTTTAACCAAATATAAGTTAATCAAGAATATATATTATCTATCCGAGATGTCAAGGGCAGGCGCAACAGGAATGCTCATTCTCCTTTAAGAGAAAGTTTCCAGCGCTTTATTGAATTCAGTTCCGCGGTCATCTCGACCAAAGAAATTATATACAATAAAAACATATAAATTTATCTCTATATGTCGATTATTAAACAACGAATACCACGTTTCCAGTTTTCAGTTTAAATACTTTTTTGATTAGTGTTATATAAAATTGTCAAATCTGCTTTTCCTAATTGGTTATATTGCTTATATTAACTATACTACCATACTTTTTGTGATTTTTTTCTTCATTTTGCTTGATTGATTCAACAATTATGACGATTTTAATTATAATAAGAGCCCTTATATATTTAATATATATTTAAAATGGGAAATGGAGGACTCAATTATGGAACTTTTAGGGATAGATTGAGTCAGAAGTATATATGGATACCGATATTTATAGAAAATTCGATAAATATTGCCTACTGCTGCAAAGTTATCTTTGCATAGCAGTTATCCTTTTATTGACATTTGGAATTGACGCAATTCTTTTTTCGTCGTCTGCTTTAGCTGAACCACCGGTTTATTATTTGAATTCAGATCAACTAAATGATCATAGTTTAAACTGGTCAACGCCAAATTACTGGTCTAACGCTGATGGCTCCTCCCCTTCCAATATTCCAGACAATGTCAACGGCTGTATTTTTGCCGTTGGCGATGGTTATATGTTAAGAACGCCAGAAGTCGATACCCCTCAAACATTTCCGTATAACGAACCGGGCGAGTATAACAAGTTGTATATTGGGTATAATCATAATGCCAGCGCATTTGATACAGGGTATCTTAATCTTAAATGTGAATCAGTTAGAATAGATAATCTGATTCTCGGAAACGGAGTCATTGATCAAGGTCTCTTTAATTCACATGTAACACTTCAAGGAGCCATAACAGTCAACGGAAACGCTACTGTTATGATTAACGATGAGTCGTCACATGAGGATCGTTTGTTGACGATTGAAAGCGGTATTTCCGGGTCGGGAACGCTGAATTTTACAACTGCTTACAGAGAATCGAGAATCGGTTTTCATCTTGCCAGCTCTTCAAACTCGTTTAATGGTTCAATTGTTGTTGATAATAAATCCAGTATTTCCTTTGAAGCTGAGGATGTTTTTGTTAACGCTTCCAGTATAACCAGCGCAGGCGACCTGACGATCAGCGCCAACCAGACGTTTAAAAACCTGTCCGGCAGCGGCGGTTCGATTACGATTGGCAATAACGTAGTTTTAACGCTCAACCAGGCATCCGATGAAACTTATGGCGGCTCTATTTCCGGTACAGGTTCGCTTACCAAAACAGGCGCTGGAACGTTGACGATCCCGGGAACTTTGAATTATACAGGCGATACCACAATCAGCAACGGAACTTTGAATCTGAGTGGCAGTGTGCATCTGTACAACCTTACAGGCGCCGGCAATCTTGTATATAACAGTCCAGGCAACATTAACATCCTAAAGCTGGAATATACCTCTGATAAAACCTTTGACGGAGTTATTTCCGGAACCAGTTCAATGGAAAAACATGGTTCTGGCAATTTAACGCTTACAAAAGCTCCGAATATTGGACCTACCAGAATTTCAGAGGGAGAATTGATCCTGGCTGCCGGCGGAACGCTAATCGACCTGTCTGGCTCTGGCAGCCTTACTAACAACGGTTCTCAGGCGTTAACCATCAATTACTCTGCCTCATCCTCCAATCAGCACTATTCTGGCAATATTACCAACAATAGCGCTCAGGCGTTAACTATCAATTACTACTCCAATCAGACCAATTCGGGTAATATTGTTAGTTCTCAGGGTTTAACTATCTACGTTGATTCCGATATAACAGCAACGCATTCAAAGACAATTTCCAGCGCTAATGGCGCGTTGGTTAAGACCGGCGATGGAACGCTAAAGTTAACTTCAAGCGAGGATCAATCAATCAATTGCGACGTTGTTATTAACAAGGGAACCGTCCTGTTGGATAATAAAGTTTCCAATAAAAATCGTTTTGGCGCAGGAAGAACTGTAACTATCAATTCCGGCGGAACGCTTGAATGCAATAGTTCAGATTCTTTAGGAAATGGAAGCGCTGGGTTAACCCTGAATATCAATGGTGGAACGCTGGAATTGAATTCGAGTGACCCGGAGAATCCGAGCAACCAGACCTTTATGAATAAAACGGTAGTACTTACCGGAGGCAAAATCCAAGACAAAGAAGGCGTTTCAAGTGACGGCATTCATGTTAAAGTTGGTTCATCTTTTACCGCTAAGGCATCAGACGACCCTTTGGCAACTTATCCAACTGTTTCAAGAATTTCCGTTCCGATTAAAATTCGCAATGTAGACAATGTATCGAACCCCGATCCATTAAATATAACTGTTGAGGAAAATGCACAACTCATTTTTGCTGATTATATTTGGAATGATAATTCTAAAGCGATGGGAATTGACAAAAATGGCGACGGCATTTTAACCTTTGAGTATACCAAGGATTCGAGTAGAAAGTACACCAGACCAATAACTGTATCAAAAGGCGTTTTGGAACTGAAAAATGGCGCTCTTGCAACGGATGGTACAATTGAAGTCAAATCCACCGGCGATTTGGAGCTGTTTGTTGACGAGGACGACGTTAAAACCATGACAGTTGCCACCGCTAACAAAATTTTTGGGGCGGGAGACATTAAAAAGACCGGAGACGGCACGTTGAAGCTTCTCACTGAGGCTCAAGGGTTGGTTTCAGCGGAAAGCCTGGTTGTTTCTTCCGGACAACTGGATTTTCAAGGATACATGGGCGGGAAGGTTTCAGTTGATTCTGGCGCCGTATTCTCGCCGGGCGATTCGATTGGCGAAGCAACCTTTGGCGGCGGTTTTATTCTCAATGAAGCAGGCGCAGAGTTGCTGATGGAAATCGGCGGGTCAGACATTGGCGACAACGACTTCCTGACCGCTTCCGGCAACCTGACGCTTCACAATGGCAGCATCGTTTATCTGGCAGCGACGGACAACTGCACACTGGAGCCGGGCGATACGTTCACCGCTGTTTTATCGGGAAACAACAGCGCGGCGATTTCCAGCAACTTTATTAGCAAATACGTTCGCTCAACCGATTTCATCGATTTGCAATATATTCAGCTCAATGGCGAACAATACGGAGAAAATAACGGCAAGTACGCCATTACCGGACGTCGATACATCGACGCGAACGCCGTTCCTGAACCGTCGACCTGGGCGCTGCTGATTCTCGGCGTTGCGGGGCTTCTATATCTGCGCACTCGAAAAAATTCAAAATCTTAGACGTTTCTTTTAATTTGCTGTTTACAGATTGAAAAGACATATAAACGCAGGCTAGTGAACAAGCGCTTTCTTATGTAAATATCGCTATATATTTACTAAAGACATTTATCGATATTTTCGATAAATACTATAACACGTTAATTCATAACGTTTTCCCCAACCTTAACCGCCAAACAGAAATGAACTCCACTATTGAAAACGCAAAACGTCAAATTTTGACAAAACGATCTGTCGTTGGATTTATTAAGCAGCTTGTTCCTGCTTTGGTTGCGGCTTTATGCTGCGTTTCCGCTTTTGCCATTGACGAAGTCCCGCCGGACATTGTTCTGACACAGGACACGACAATTGAAAACATCTCTGGCGGATATAATGGCATGGTTCGTCAGACAATTTACATCAACGGCTATACGCTCACACTGTATAATACGGAAGATTCAACGTATTTAGGTTATATTGTGAGTACAGGCAACATTATTAAAACTGGAAGTAAAACGTTGACGCTGGGCAATCCTACTATTAATTATACTGGAACGATAACTGTTTCAGAGGGAACTCTCAATCTTACAGAGAATGGGACGCTTAGTAAATTGTCTGCCGTTATTAACAACGGGGTTATTGATATGAATGTATTCCAGGTGTTAAATAACCTTAGTGGCGCCGGGATAATTAACATTTCCTCTGGAACAGATCTTGACTTGAAGAATACTACGGATACTACTTATTCAGGTCAGATATTAGGGGACGGCGCTATTAGCGTTGGAGGTCCCGGAAAGCTTACTCTTTCCGGGGCGAATACGTACCCTGGCGGCGCATATGTTTATTCTAACGGTTATCTAAGGCTTACAGGTTCTGCGCTTGACTATACCGGAACGCTGACGGTAAACGTTGGTACAGTTGATTTTGACGTTGAGGGTTCTAATACAATTAAGCGAATTGACGTAAGCTCAGACAATGCTATTAGCGCTTATAATGGAAGTAAAATGATCAAATCCGGCGACGGAACGCTGCAAATCTGCTGCGAAGCTTCTGGACTGGTCAGCGCCGACAGCGTCTTTATTTCGTCCGGTCGAGTAGACTATCAAGGCTATTTTGAATCCGATGCAAGTTTTGGATCTCCAAGAGCGCCAAAGGATTGTTTTGTAGTCGAAGAAGGCGCTGTTTTTTCACCTGGTATTGGTGTGGGGGACGTTATCCTTAACGGGGGAAATTTCACGATTCGCGATAATGCAATAGCTTTATTTGAATTTGGCGCATACAATGAGGATTCAGCGCTGCAAAACTACGATACAATTACAATCAACGGAGAGTATTGTAAAACCGTTTTGAATTCAAATTCGATTATTCAGCTTGCGTTTACCAATGACGACGCTTGGAAGTGGGCAAAAGAAGGGGCGGAATATCATATTATCACAGAGGGGTTTACATTTAACCCAAACGATGGCGATTTCAGCTATGTTTTGGGCAACTATCAGGATTATTTCAAACTGGTAGCTCGAGAAGACCAAGGCTTTTATTTAATCGGTTTGGGCGCTCCCGAGCCGCCGCCTGTTGTCCCGGAACCGTCGACGTGGGCGCTGCTGATTCTCGGCGTCGCGGGGCTGCTGTATCTGAAAAAGCTCCGAAAGAAATAATTCTAAAATTCCGATAAACTCTATAGTGGGCATCTGATACGGATATTTTTTTACTGAAAACATTTTGTTGTTTGGAATAGCGTCCAACAGCAAAACGCTTTGTCGGTTTAAAAGAACAGACATCCGCCGTCAAAATGCCCAGTTTTTCCATGAGGGAAATATATAACGGTCTGCTTGATCCATGAGGGAGAAAAATGATCAATACGCAATTTAACATCCTGCCTGCATTCTGCGTTTTAACGCGGGTAAACGTCTCGCGTTTTGCGATCGTTCTTTTTGCCGCCCTGCTTGCCCTTTGGCAGGGAGTTGTCTTCGGAATCGTTCCTGATGGCTATACTTTCGGACCATCAACGTACACTGCTAACGTTGCTGAAGGAACAACCGAAACAACCTCTAATTTAATGATTATAGGAGGCGTTAATGAAATTATCAAAACTGGCGGCGGTACATGGATAATAAACAAAGGTCTTATTTATGTCAGCAACATCGTTTCCGCCCCCATTTTCGATCTTCAAACCGTTGATCTACGCGGCGCTGGCGCTGCTGCAGCGCAGCTTGTCATGCATGAAGGCGCTGCACTAATATCCAGCGCTACAGAACATGATATGAATAAAGTTTCTGGCGCTAATGTGATAGTAAACTTTTCTGGAAGCGGAAACATTCTTATCAATGACGGGAAATCGTTTGACGCTAGCGTCGTCAGCGGTCAATATTTAGTCAGACGCGGGGCGCGTCATATTTTAACTGACAACGCCATTGCATCAAAGGCAAGCGTGAAGATTGATGACGCAACAAATTCTACGCTGGAATATAATGTCAAGAGCGGATCCAAAAGACTTGACCTTACCGACGGGAAAGCAATCAAGGGTTGCCAGGTTGGAAGTTCTCTTCCATACGCGGGAAACCACGGGGCAATTGAGAAAACAGGCAATGGAACCTTGCCAATAAACACAGAGACAAACGAATCGGTTAAAGCCAAAAACTCTGTTATTGTTTCAGGAAGATCTGTTATTGTTTCAGGAAGAGTTGACTATCAAGGTTATTTTGACTCGTTTGTTAGATCAGGAATCGACATTCAAGACGGCGCTGTGTTTTCGCCGGGATTATCCAATAGCGATACGATTGGAAACGCGATTCTTGGTTCAGCAATAACTTTAGCATTCGAAGCTGCCGACCTGTTTGAATTCAACTCCTATTCAGACGAGCCCGATTCCAGACTGTTCGATGCCATCGCAATTGATAAGAACTCTCGCAGCGACAGCGTCCTGTTCAAACAGCAATCCGACTCCTTTATTGAACTGGCTTTAAGCAGCGAGACCGAAAAAAGGGCTGAAATAGACGCTAAATATCTGCTAATTTCAAACGAAAGAATCGGCAGCGATCCTGGCGCTTCGCAAATTTTAAATGACGATTGCATTTACAGGATGGCTAACCAAAAAGATATTTTTGAATTCTAGGGTGTAGCGGGAGAAGTCCGCTACAGGAAAAGCGGAAGCATCCAAAATCTTAAGAATATATCAATCGCTCCGACCCGCGGGATCGCGGCTGTCTCAGCCGCCGAAGTTTTTAAAAACACGAAACACACGAAAAGAACGAAGGACACGAAAAAATCTTAAAAATTCTTTCGCCTCTTTCGCTTCATTTTTAAAAAGAAGCGGACTTCGTTTAACTTGAAAAAACTTTCGGTCGCCAGCAAGCTAACGACCTTTTTAGGGAAGTTTTTTCAAGTTAAAAAAAGAGGGGAAAACCTTTTTTGAAAAAAAGGTTCTTCCCCTCAAACTCCCCTTTCCAAAAAACTTTAGCAAGGGGAGAAAATCTGTAATGGACGACGAATAACCAATCGGTGGAAATCCGTCTAATCCGTCAAATCCGTGAACGGACTGACTCGCTCACAACCTACGAAGAACGAACTCACTTCGTCAGCGTCAGGATACCAAACGACTGCGGGTTCCAGACGGGCGTCAGACCTTCGCCCCAAAGCAGGTACGCTTCTGGAGCGTCGGAGGAGTCCGCGTCGGTCAGGCGCAGCGACAGACCCAGCTTCGTTCCCAGCGTTCCTTTCGCGCCGCCCAGGTCTGACCACGGCATCGCGATTTCGTACGTTGTCTTGTTACCCTTCTGTGTAACAGCGATGTCGTATTCGGACGAGTCTTTGGTCAGCTGACCGCTTTTCAGTCCGCCGGAGAATTCCGCAGGACGGTAGAGCGAATGTTTTCCGCTTCCTCCGCCGGGCGAGGCGGGGCTAACGTCAAAGCAGAACGCCTTTCCGTCTTCTCCCGGCAGTCGATTGAGCGGATGAATGCCGATTCTTACCGTGTCGCCGGCAACGCCCTTGGCGTCGGACTTCTCGTGATGTTTGTCGTCAATAACCTCAATTCCAACGTAGAGGAACTGCTCGTCGTAGTTGAGATAGACAACGCCGCTGCAGTTGTCCGGCGTCCATTTGTACGCTTTGTTTACCGTCCGAACCTGATTTCTGCCCAGCAGAGGAATCGGCGCGGACTGGTCGAAGTCGCTTAGGTCGCCGTCGATTGTTCGCTTCTCTCCCGACTTGACTTGCGGCGCAAACGCGACATAGTCGGAGCCCTCGTAGGGAACGAGAATGGCGTTGTCGATCATCGACCAGCCGTCGCCCCTGCAGACCGGAGCTGCCGAGACTCGCGTCGTCCCGTCAGGAATTTCAAGCCGTTTGCTGAAGACCTGCCAGCAGTCCTGCGTATTGGGCGCCTGGAAGACCTGAAGCCAATGCCGATTCCAGGATTGCCCGTTTGCCGTTGACCCGCCGAAGTTGGAGCCGGTCGCCAGGTTCTCGGATTTAATCCAGAAGCTATATATGTACTCTCCGCCCGAGACCGGGATTTTCGGGAGGTTCTGATACATGTTGTAATACGCCCCATGGGTCTTTTCAAAGCGGATAACGTACTTTCCGTGCCCCGGTTCGTTGGGGTTGTTGAATTCCGTTCTGACGCCCTGTTTTCCCGTTCCGCCCCATTCAGCCGCGGCGGCGGGATCGCCGGCTGCCTGTTCAAAGCCCGGGTTGAGAAGCAGGTTCCCAATCTGATCCGGGTTGACCGCGTTGACAACAACCTTTCGGACGAACGTCCCCTGCAGCGTCTTCGACGCCGCGTCGGCGTATCGCAATGTAACAGTCGTCGGCGTCGCGCCGTTGGGGACGCTGTCGATTTTCAGCAGCTGCGTTACAGTTTCGCCCGGCTTGAGCGAAACTGTAACACCCTTGCCGCCGTCGGGGGCGACGTTTTTATCCAAGCGAACGTTGACCAGAATCGGCTTCTTCAAAAGGTTCGACAGCCGAACGGGAACTTCCAATTCTTTGTCAGCAATGCCTGAAACAGTCGGAACAGCCGCCTCCGATCCCGGGAAGGACAGAATCAGCGCCGCTTTAATCGCCTGAATGTCTCCGCCGACGACGATATAGGGGCTGGACGTCAACGACAGTTTCGTCACACCGGACTGCGGAAGCGGGGTTTCGTTCCCCTGCTGATCGACCATCGCCTTGGGATTGAACCCGTTGGGAAGCGTAACAGTTTCGCCGTCCTTCTCGTTCGTTGAAACAATCAGAACCGGCGTTCCGTCCGGTTTTTCAAACAGCTTGAGGGAATCGGACTTGCCCAGCGAGATCTCCCCGATGGGTTTGGCGTTCCCAATCGCGTTGATAAGAACCGCCAGCGCGGCGGCGCCGGGTCGCGGGCTCATATCGCCCCAGAAATGGCTCCAGTCGCCAGCAGCGGCGCCTTCGCCGCCAAAGAGAACGATGTGTTCGCAGCCGGCAAGCAGTTCGTCCGGGAAATGAGAGAAGTAGTAATCTCCCTGCGCCGTGTTTTTCATCGCTTCCGACAGCGGCATTCCCCACGTGGACTGCGTTCCGCCCAGCGCGGTTTCGTTGTCCCAAACAGCAACCTTGTCAGCGCACCCGACAGCAGCCAAATCGCGTTTTGCGCCGCGAACGGACGAGCCGGTTCCGTAATGGACGGGCAGAATATCGATGTATTCGCCCACGCCGGCGGCTAAAAGATTCTGTCGGAACGTTTGCGGCCACAGACCGCCCGCCAGCTGGTTGCGGAGCTTCGGATTGACGCGTTTCGCCGCTTCAGCCCCGACCCGGCACAGCATGGCGTAGTCCGCCACCGGGTCAGCGCACGTGTCGCCCGGCACGATTTCGTTTTGCCATTCAAAGCCGATAATGTCGTTTTTGAACTCCGTCGCGAGGCGGGTTATAAAGCGTCGAACGTCTTTCTCGTCCAGCGGCATGGCGGAGAACGCTTTTCCGTACGACTTTTCCGACTGAATCGCCCAGATCGGAATGCCGTCAATCAGCAGCCACGGACGAATTCCGTTTTTATTGCAAACGTCGATACTGTTACGAAGACTCTTCCACGCGGCTTCGTTGTACTGACCGCGGGCGGGTTCAAGACTTCCCCAGTTGATCCAGGCGCGGCAGGAACTCAGACCCAGCATTCGGTTGGCTTTCGCTGCCTCTTCAGACCCGAAAAACTTCTGACCGCCAAAGGGCGTCGGCCCGTTTCCGATCGTCTTTTTCAAGTCCGGAATGCGGGCGAAGGTAACCTCGCGAGCTTCCGCGCCGGGCAGTTCCGCTCTGAGCAGGAACGTTCCCTTTTCGTCAATATTGATTGGAATGGACGTCGGCTTGCCGCTGGGGTCAGGGAAATCGACAGCGCCTTGGGCAACCGTCTTTCCCTTGACGTTTGTAACAGTCCAGTTGAGCTTGGCGGGCTTCATGCCCTCGGCTTTATTTAGAGGCGTCGCCTGCATGACGACTTTCTGATCGTAGGTGAACAGATTGCCCGGCGTAGTCGCGTCGAGTTCAAACCAGCCGTTGGCTCTGGCAAAGCCCGGCAGACCGTGACGAATCGACCACGGCCAGTTCTTGTCGTCGTGCCCGCGGAACTGGGCGATTAACAGCAACGAGTCCCCGTACTTGCCCTTTTCCGGCTCTGCGGCGGCGTACGGCTTGGGCAGCTTGAACGTCCAGCTTCCCTTGGCTCGCTTGCCGATTTCACACTTGAAATTGGGCGCGCCGACGCCGTGATAATTGTGATGAGTGCGGTGATCCGTGTATTTCCCGTCGGGGCAGTCCACCCACGGACCGACAACCCACAGGACGATTTCCGTCCCGCCCCAGTCGTCGGACTTGTCGACGTAATATTCAAACGGAACGACGACCGTTTCCCCCTCTTTCCAGACAGGCTCGCCGCCGTCTTCAGACTGCGCCTTGCCGACGACAATCCAGCTCTTTTTGAGCGTTGCGGTATCCGGTCGGAACGTCGACTTTATTTCGGCGTTCACCAACGGCAGAATAATCGGGCCGTTGTACGCTCTGAGTTCAGCTTCATCCCAGCCTTTGGTCGTGAGATAATAAATCGGCTGAACGCCCTGGTCGTCTGACTTGTATGGAGGCATTGTATATCTGAACGTGAGCGTCTTGCCTTCTTGCGCCGGCTGCGGGGCGCCGCCCCACGCGGCGTATCCGATGTACTGTCCCGGCTTGGCGTGATGAATATCCCCGCCGATCAATCTGCCAGCTGGAATCTTTTTGGGTGTAACATAGACTTCAAACTTCTGACCAGGCACGGCTTTTTCCGGATAGTCGATTGTCAGCCAATCCAACTCTGCCTTTTTTCTCGCCGGTTCCTGAGCCAGCGCGGACGCGGTCAAAACCGCCACCGCCAACGCTGCAAGCGTAATTCGTTTAAATTGAGCAATAGAAATCATTTCTTCGCCTCGTTGAAAATATTGGGAAAACAGAATAACCTCTCGACGCTGATTTACGCCGATAATGTTATTGTATACAAAAAGAAATCGGAATGCAACCCCCCGGGGCGTAGGTTTTGTGCGGGGCAGTCCGCACACGGATTTTACGGATTAGACGGATTTTCGCCGATTGGTTTACGACGTTCTTACTGTAATTCCTCCCCTTGCTAAAGTTTTTTGGAAAGGGGAGTTTGAGGGGAATAACCTTTTTTTCAAAAAAGGTTTTCCCCTCTTAATAAAACTTGAAAAAACTTCTCTAAAAGGGAGCCAGCTTGCTGGCGACCTAAGTTTTTTCAAGGCGGACGAAGTCCGCCTAAGAAATTTAGCCGCAAAGAACGCAAAGGACGCAAAGAAATGAAAGGCGGACGCGCAGCGTCCCCTCTAACCCCGAATGGGGTTACATTTCTATAACCGGCGGTTTTCAACCTCCGGGGGGAAAAGACGACAACAAAACAAACAATCGACAAATACTCTTTTCTTTCCCTCCCGGCGCTCTGCGCCGGGAGGGAAAGAAAAGGACTGACTCGATTAGGGGACAGGGTAGGCTTCGTTGCCCGTAGACTAAAGTCGACGGTTATAGAAATGGCGTCCATTCTGGACGCGATCCTGCTTCTCATCTACTCTATCTTTGCAAGAAAACTTTCCGTCCTTCTATTTCCCCTCCTCCCCCCGGTTGCAGCTTTCACAATTCTTTGTTATAATTATTTATATATAACAAATTATTCTTTTGGAGATATATTCCCATGTCAGATAAAAACCTTCCTCCAACCAGCCGTTCTTCTTTCGAGTGGGACGGGACAAAAATCAAAAAATTCATCGGAAAAGAAACGGAAGTTGTGATTCCAGAAGGTACGACGGAGATTGGATGGTATGCGTTCGAGGGTTGCAGCTCCTTAAAGTCAGTTGTAATTCCCTTTAGTGTGACAGTAATTGGCAATTCAGCGTTCAAGGACTGTACTTCCTTAACGTCTGTGTTAATTCCAGAAGGTGTGCAAAGAATTAGATATCATGCATTTTCAAACTGTAAGAATTTATCGTCTGTGAAGATTTCTGGAAGCGTAAAGATTGTATATGAAGCGTTTAGAGGCTGTCCTGTTCCGTGGTTTTCAATGGTGTGGCGCCATAAGTTTTGGGATTGGTGTAAGTCTTCGCATTGCTGGGTGTTTGGGGGGTAGTTAGTATTATCGGCTAACACATAACTGGTATTGAGGAAAAGCTATGGATTAGCGACGCTGGAAGCGTTGGCTTTTCGTGTTGTTAAATTTCTTCGGCGGATTTTATCCGCGATCCAGAATCGTTTTCGGCTTCGTCGATTTGGTATGCACGATTCGAACAAAGCGTAACTACGCTCACTGCGTTCGCTCCGTTACCGCCTTCCATTACTTTGCGAACTTTGCGTTCTTTGCGGCTTAAAAATCTTCGGCGGCAGGGGACTGCCGCGATCCGGGCTGAACGGAGGTTGTCTCCGGGGCGTTGTTCCATTGGCAGGCGAGGACGCCTGCGGTCGACGAGGACGTCGACCCTCCGTATCACAAAGCGTACATCGAGCCGTTTCTCGCAACTCGCAACTCGCAACTTTTTCTCTTTGCCGTCTTGCATTCTGTTTTACGTCTTGGTATAATCGGAAAATAAACGTTAAAATGTTGCGTTTTTTCCCGTTGTCTTTACCCCCCCACAATCAAAAGCTATCATGAAAAGAATCCTGATTTTTGCCGCTCTTTTGGCGGGTTTGTTCGTTCAGACGGCGTTCGCTCAAGAGCCGGAACGCGTTCAGCAGACCAATCCGATTATCTGGTCGGACGTGCCTGACACGTCTGTTCTTCGCGTCGGCGATACGTACTATATGAGTTCGACGACCATGCACCTGTCGCCCGGGCTGCCGATTTACTATTCCAAGGATCTGGTCAACTGGAAACTGGCGTCGTACGCGCACGGGAACCTGGCGGATATGGATTCGCTCAACCTCAACAACGGGAAAAACGAGTACGGACGCGGAACGTGGGCAAGCAGTCTGCGATTTCACAACGGGAAGTTTTACGTCTCGACCTTTGCCGGAACGACGGGCAAGACGTACGTCTTTACGACCGACGACCCCCTGTCCGGCAAATGGGAAATGAAGTCCTTTGAACCGATGCTGCACGACTCGTCCCTGTTTTTTGACGACGACGGACGCGTCTATATGATTTACGGCGCCGGGACGATTCGGATTCGAGAACTCAAGCCGGACTGCTCCGGCGTTCTGGACGGTGGCGTTGACCAGCCGATTATTCGCGACGTCTGCCGAGTCGCCAACGGCCGCGGCGGGCTGGGCGAAGGCTCGCAAATGTTCAAAGTTAACGGGAAGTATTATCTGTTTAACATAACCTGGCCTGGCGGCGACATGAGGACGGAAGTCGTGTCACGCGCCGATACAATTACCGGACCGTACGAAACCCGCGTCTGCATGCACGATCGCGGCATCGCTCAAGGCGGCATTTTCGACACGCCGGACGGCAAATGGATGGCGATTCTCTTCCGCGATTCCGGGGCCGTTGGACGTATGCCTTACGTCATGCCGGTAGAATGGGTTGACGGCTGGCCGGTTCTGGGCGTCGACGGCAAAGTCCCGCAGCAGATCGATTCGTTGCCCGCTCATAACAGTCAGATTCCGGAAATTGTTACAAGCGATGAGTTCAATTCCCCAACGCTCAATCCTGCCTGGGAATGGAATCACAACCCGGTTCCCTCTGACTGGTCTTTGACGCAGCGGGAAGGGTTCTTTCGGCTGACGACAAGCCGCGTTGACAGCGACGTAACGCAGGCGCGCAACACGCTGACGCAAAGAACGTTTGGTCCGACGTGCGCCGCGGCGATTCGTCTGGACTGCTCCGGCTTGCGCGACGGCGACTACGCAGGGCTGGTCGCGCTGCAGCGGTTCTATGGGTTTATCAGCGTTAAAAAAGAGGGCGGGAAGAACAAACTGGTTACGGTTCTTAACGATAGACGCAACAACGGGCAGAAGGTCGAAACGGTTGTCCGGGAGTTTGACGAAAACGTCGTCTATCTGAAAATCTCCTGCGATTTCCGCGCTCAGGCGGACGTCGCCCGATTCAGCTATTCGCTCGACGGCTCGTCCTGGACGACCGTTCCGGAAGAGTTGAAGATGTCCTATACGCTCCCGCATTTTATGGGATACCGATTCGGTCTGTTTTACTTCTCGACTCAAACGCCCGGCGGAACGGCGGACTTCGACTGGTATCGAGTCGGTCTGGACGCGGCGGCGGAAGATTTCTCAGCCGTCCAAACGCTCAAGGACAAGTTTGTTGGGAAGTTCGACGTCGGCTGCGCTGTGACGCCGTTCCAGTTTCGAAATCCGGAATTGTCGGCGCATATCGCCCGGCAGTTCAACAGCATCACCGCAGAAAACTGCATGAAGCCGGAAGCGATTTACCGTCCAGACGGGAACTACAGTTTCGATCAGGCGGACGCGCTGGTTGCGTTCGCTCAGGAACACGGCATGAAAATGCGCGGGCATACGCTCGTCTGGCACAGCCAAACCCCGCAGTCATTCTTCCAGGATGAGAACGGACAGCGGCTGACCAAGGAAGCCCTCTATGAGCGCATGGAAGAGTACATGACCAAGGTTCTGACGCATTTCAAGGGAAAGGTTTATTGCTGGGACGTTGTCAACGAGGCGCTGGCGGACTGGGGCGACGGCGTCTATCGAACTCGCAGCCCATGGTACGAGATCTGCGGGGAAGACTTTATCGCTCAGGCGTTCCGAACGGCGCGGAAAATCGACCCAGATATCAAACTGTTCTATAACGACTATAACCTGATCAATCCCGCCAAACGCGCCCGGGCGGTGAAAATGCTCAAATCGCTCATCGACGCCGGCGTTCCCATTGACGGCGTCGGCATGCAGGCCCATTGGAATATCGAGAGTTTCAGCCCGGAAGAACTGCAAAAGTCAATTGACGCCTTTACAGAGCTGGGCTTGGAAGTTCAGATTACGGAACTTGATATGACGACGTATTCCAACTACCACGGCCCCGACGCGTTACGGCAGAACCAGGCGCGTCAGGAACACGAGTACACGCCGGAAATCGCCCAAAAGCAGGCGGACGCCTACGCGGCGGCGTTTGCCGTTCTGGTTAAGAACGCCGACAAGATTACTGCTGTTACATTCTGGGGCGCGTCCGACCGCTACTCCTGGCTGTCGGGATTTCCTCGCCGAGGGAGAAAAGACTACCCGCTCCTGTTCGACCGGGAAAACAACCCCAAACCGGCGTACTATCGGGTAATTAATGATTAGCGATTAGCAATTGGACAAAGCGGCGTCTATAGGCGCCGCTCTCCGAAATGCAAAGTGCGTCGTCTTTTTATCGTTCGCCAGCCAGCAGTTTAGACGGTTCTTCCCGCGATGCGGAGAACGCTGTCCAAACGGCGGCGAGGAGGCACAATCCCAGCGTCAGGGCGAATCCGAAGCCGAGCTTTTCCCACGGGAACGTCAGCGGGACGTTGACCGCTCCGAACGCGCCGGTTGACGAGACGCCAATCGAGCACCAGGCGGCTATCGTACCCAACGCGAAGCTGACAAAGCACGACACCAGCGCCAGCAAAAGCGATTCGGCGAAGATCATTCGCACAGTCTGGAATCGGGTCAGAGAGATGGAACGTAACAGTCCGATTTCCCAACGACGGGTTCTGACCGACGCAACCATCGTATTGACAACCGCGATGGAGCTGATAATCAAAATCATCAACGGCATTTTCGCCATCGCTTCGATAACGGAGTCCGCCCGGGAGTTGAGAAACGCGTTGAGGGATTCGATTGTCGAAACCTTGGCGAAGCCTTTGGATGAAATAACCTGGGAATCGTTATTCTCGCTGCTCTCCGGTTGCGACTCGCCGCTCTCGACGGCAATTTGCGTCATGGCGTAGTTGAGAGCGTTATAGTCCAAGTTCGAATCTTTCTTTTCGTCAAACCAGAAGAACCGGTTGCGGTCTTCCTGCGGCGTGTTGAAAGCGTCCCAGACGATGTTGTCCCGGCAGAAAATCAGCCCGCCGCGCCCTTGACGGAATCGCAGACCGGATGTCTTGACCATCCACTGGTAGCCCGTATAGGACAGAACGCCGGCGATTTCAAACTTGACCGTTTTGGCTTTGCCGCTGTCGTCTTTGACTTCGCCGGGGTTGCTGACGCCTGTCATGGACGTCGTCCCGATGGTTTTCGGCAGTCCGCCGAACGTGCCGCGACCGCTGGAGGGGTCGGGAACGATGAATTCCAGCTCGTCGCCCACGTGAAGGTTGAGCGGTTGAGCAAAGGCGTCAATTACCAGACAGTAGTTTTTCTCCGTCGAATTAAGTTTTGTAACAACGTCTTTGAGCGTCCCTTCTGCCAGCGGGAACTTCAACATCGGGGTTGAACCTTCAAACGCCTTGGCGACGTCAACGCCCATGATAACCATGTTGTCGTTCATGCCAAACGCGTTTTTGCGCGGGTCGCCCGGCTTGTCGGGGTCGTATTTCGGGTCAAGCTTTTTGAGCGTTTCGGTCGTGAATTTGGCGTGTTCTACCTGCAGAGCCATAAATCGGTCTGGGTCGACCGTCTTGCACGCCTTGACTTTTTCAATGTCGGCATCTGAAATCCCCTTCGGGAAAAACGCGACGAGGGCTTCCGGCATGTCGTGCGTTGGCGTAAATGGCACGAGCATCGAATAGCCCCAAATCTCAAAGAAACAGTACAGCCCCAGCCCGACGCTGATGCTGATAACGGTTCCCACGGATCGCCACAGCGAACGGGTCAGCTGTCCGTGCAGAAAAACGGACGGTATCCCGAAAATCGCGCTGGCGATTGGAGTGAAAATCTTTTCAGAAATAATAATCAGCGCTGGAATGAGCAGGAGGAACCCGATCGACATCAAGACCAGCCCCAATCCGCCATAGAGCGTCTTTTGCAGCGCTCCGGAGACGATGTTTCCGTAAACAATCAACGGTGTAACGGACGACAAAATCAAGCCGACGACAGCGGAACGCCACGCCCAGCTATGAGGCGGGATAAACTGCGATTCCTGCAACGCGTCAATCGGTTTTGTATGCGCCGCTCTGAAAGCCGGGATTATACTAGCCAGCAGAGCGCCGCCGATT
Organism: Thermoguttaceae bacterium; assembly: GCA_017407125.1. Classification (GTDB taxonomy): domain Bacteria; phylum Planctomycetota; class Planctomycetia; order Pirellulales; family Thermoguttaceae; genus RUG11551. The sequence goes on along the minus strand of JAFQXE010000042.1, from coordinate 51,069 downwards.
GAACACAGGAACGTCAAGCCGACGCAAAGCCAGCTGAGCGTAACGCCAGAGTTGTTCCCGTTGAAAACCTGACTTGTCCAGAGCAAGCCGTATCCGGCAACCAAGCCGCCGATTCCGCCTAAAACGCCCAGCAAAACCGCTTCGCCGACGATGAGGAAGAAAATCTGCCCGCTGCTCAATCCAATGCAGCGCAGCAGAGCCAGCTGGCGCGTCCGTTCGTTCACGCCCATGGAAAGCGTCGTGAAAATAATAAACGTCGCCGCGACCAGAACCAACCCGATGCTGGCGTACGCCTGTTTCAAAATAGAGCTTGCAGTCTGATTTTCCGTCAGAGCCGTTCTCACGTCGTTGACGTCCTGGAAGATTAGGGGGGATTCCTTCTCCGCAAAGATTTTCTCGTACTTGTCACGGAACGCTTTGACGTCCGTTCCCTCTTTGAGTTTGATGTAAACCAGATCGGTTCTCGGGTCGCAGTCCGCCAGTTTAGCCGCTGCGCCGAGAGGAACGTAGATCGCGCCCTGAGTGATCTGGACGGGTTTGGGGGTTGTATCCACCTTGACCGCGCCGGGAGCGCCGCGCTGAATCGGAGCGGAACCGCTCAAGCCCTGCTGAAACACGCCGACGATTTTCGCCTTGTTTTCAACGCCGTTATAGTAGAACTGAACAATCGAGCCGACTTCCGCCTTGCGCTTGTCTTTGTCGCCCATCGGGCGCATTTGCTTCATCGCAGACGACCCGACTACACATTCCAGAATGTCCTGCGAGTCTTTCGGATAGCCTGTTATAACCGTATCGAACCAGCGGCCGTCTTCCAGTTTGAACGGACTTTCGGTCGTGTTGATTCCAACGACCAGAGCCGACCCCATCGGCGTACCCATGCCTTGACGAATTCTGTCGTAGACGGAAAAGTTCTCGTCTGCCAGAGCCGACTGAACGCCAAAACACTGCATAGCGGTGTCGACGGAAACGACGTCCTCGTCGTTGCGAAGCATGGCGATAATCTGCGGCGTCAACGGGCTGAGCGCTCTCAAGTTGGAACGTCCGCCGCCCATTCCTCCGCCGAATCCGCCCATACCTCCCATGCCGCCAGCGCCGCCCATGCCTTCTGGACGACCGCCTTCAGGCTTGCCTTCTCCGGGCGCTTTATCTGCGTTGGGCTTTTCTCCCATTCCGCCGGGCGCTCCACCGGGACGTCCGCCCATGCCGCCAGGACCGCCCATGCCGGGGCGACCGCCGCGCATGCCTTTGCCCATTCCGCCGCCGGGACCGCCTGCCATTCCCGCCGGGGGCGAGAGGACAAGCTGATACGCGCCGAGGTAGTTCTCAGCGGTGTCGCGCTTTTGAGCGGAGAGCTGGTCAAAGCCGCCAATAATCCAAACGGATAGACAGGACGTTGCGATAATCGCCAGCAGAGCTAACGCCAGCCGAACGCGATGAACGCACGCCTCGCGAAAAATCAGTTTACAAAACAGCTGCATGACAGTCTCCTTAGTTGTTGGCGGATTGAGGGACAATCTGACCGTCTTTGAGCGTAATAACGCGATCCGCAAAGGCGGCGACTTCGTTTTCGTGCGTTACAACAAGGAGGGTTCGCCCCTGGTCTTTACACAGCTCTTTGAGAATCTGACACAGCTTCATGGAGTTGGCGGAGTCCAGATTCCCCGTCGGCTCGTCGGCAAGGAGAATATCCGTCGGGGACATCAACGCTCGCGCAACGGCAACTCGCTGCTGCTCTCCGCCGGACAGCGCGTCCGGACGATGAGAGCGTCTGTCTGCGATTTCCAAACGGGTCAGGAGCATTTCCAGTCGGTCTTTGTCGATATCCTTTTTCCCGTCAGCAATAAGCGGCAAAAGAATGTTCTCTTCCGCCGTAAGCGTCGGAATGAGGTTGAACGCCTGAAAGATCAAGCCGATTTTTTCGCGGCGGAAGCGGGTTAACGCGGCGTCTGACATCGCGCTGACAGAGTTCCCGTCAATGGTAATGGTCCCGGAGTCGAATCGGGTCAATCCCGCCAGAACGTGTAACAGAGTCGATTTTCCCGACCCGCTTTTGCCCATGATGGCAACGTGCTCTCCCTTTTCAATTTGAAGGGAAACGCCGTTGAGCGCGTGAACTTCCGACGCGCCAGTCTTATACGTTTTGTAAACGTTTTCAATCGTGATAAATGACATGATTAAGTTGCGAGTTACGAGTTGCGAGTTGCGAGAGTAGAGTGCATAGTGCGTAGTGCATAGTGCATAGTGAGGCGCTTTGCGCCTTAATCCTAAGTGCTAAGCACTAAGCACTAAGTACTAAGCACTACTGCCTACTTTTTCGTCATAACCAACGCTTTGATCGCGTAGGCGGTGGCGAGGTTTTGATCGTTTTCCATCCAGCGGTTGGAATCGCCGTTTTTCCAGGAACCGTCCGGCTGCTGGCGGGCAATGATTTCAGACGCCAGTTCAGCGCGCCAGTTGTGGGCTTTGCCGTTGGCGTCGGTGAACGAATCCTGTCCCAAAAGCGACATTGTCTTTCCAAACGTGTTGAAGTAATAATAAACGCCCGCCTGCTGCTGCATCGGGTTTTCCTGGACGGTATAGTACTTTTTAATCCAGTCCATCGCCGCCTTGTAACGGACGTCGTTGGTATCCATATTGGCGTAGATGAAGCTCTTTAATCCCGTATAGGACATGGAGCCGTAAGAGCGCATACCGCCGTTTTCCATGTTGCCGTCGCCAACGCAGACGTAGAAGAATCCGCCGTCCGGGTTCTTGTCGGCAAACTTGGTCGTGTTGTGCGGGGACTCGCAGTTCTGGCAGCGGGAAACGAAAACCATCGCCTTTTGAATGGCAGGGTCGTCCGCCTTCGCGCCCAGCGATTTTAAGGCGTCCAGGAAAAAGCCTGTGTTGGACAGGTCAGCGCGCCCCATCGTGCCGTAGCCGCTGCCGCCGTAGTTGAGGTTATCGGCAGAGTAGCCGTTTTCCTCGTTGTACTGGGTTGACCGGATAAACGTTTCCGCCCGCTTGAGAATGTTGTTGTATCGACCGTCAACGTTCGCCTTGACAAACGTGTCGATAGCAATGCAGGACTCGTACGTAATGAGCATCATGTCGGGATTGTAGATTCCGCCGTCGGGCTGAACGAACCCTTCGAGATACTTTAATCCCTTGGCGACAGCCGGGTCGTCCGGAGACAAGCCAGCGTCCAACATCGCGCCAGTTACGAACGCGGAAATCCCGATTCCCATGAACTTGCTGAACGAGCCGTCTGCTCCCTGTCCTTTGGTTTTGAGATACTCGACGCCTTTGGCAATCGCCTTGTCGACGTTTTCCGGAGTCGCTTCCGGCATCGTTTCCGGACGTACAAACGGAGTGGGAGTAAACGACCCGCGTCCGCCCATGCCGCCCGCTGCGGGTTTACTCGCGGCTTCCTGCTTCGGAGCTTCCTGAGCGTATACGCTAACGCACAAAGCCAAAACAACCAATACCGACAAAAGTTTTCTAATCATGTTGAAGTTCCTTTCGATGGGAATAAGAGTCAAAACAGAACAGAAAAAACGCCTCGTTTTGCAGTCGCTGCGTCCTGCTTTTAATGTATCGTAACTGCAATTTTATTGCATATTACTCAACTATTTCTATATATATTATAACAATTTTGTCAAAAGAAAAAAAGGGGGGGACGGAAAAGTTTTTGAATAGAAATGATTGAATTTCAATCCATTTGATGTTTGAAAATAGAGCTGAAAGACCGTTGTTTTTCAAAATATCCCGAAAAATAATTGTGATTGCAAAAAAATCTCTTTTATGGTATATTATCCAAAGAGTTGATCGTTTGTTTGTTCCTTACTCTTTACAAAAGGATTTTCATTATGGCTAAACAAGTAAACAAACTGATTTGCGGAATCGCGTCGTTTTTCATTCCCGGCTTGGGACAGCTTCTCGAAGGTCGCATTAATTCGGCGATTTTTTGGTTCGTTCTCATACTTGTGATTATGGCGCTGATTCGCTTCGCGATAATTCCAGCCGTGTCAATTCCGATTGTGGGTAGTCTTGGTTATCTTATTCTGGCGATTGCCTGGATTATGAACGTTCTTGACGCTGTCAGGTAACAACCATCACACATTGCATCGTTAGAATCCGTTTGGTAAACGATTGTTAAAAGTTCAGTCGTTTAACCATAGAAAAACCGGGACAGCTTTCGCTTCCCGGTTTTCTGTTTTAAATCAACGTTAACAGAGCGGACGCGGCGCCCGCTGTGTTATCGAACCAAATCATTCGCCCTTGTCAGAGTCGTCTTCAAACATGGTGTTGGGATCGAAGTCGTTAACAAACTCTTCCTGATTGTCGAGATCGTCGTCCGCCTTCGGCGCGTTTCCGAAAAGCGAATCCAGTTTGGAGCCAAGTTCGTCGGAATCAACCGTCTGTTCCGGAACGTCGTTCATGAGAGTGTAGTTCTCTTCAATGACCGGCTGAGGACGACGGCGCATTTCTTCGATAGCCTCCTTGGAGATGCCGAATTCCGCGTTCTGATACAGCTTGAATCCGGTTCCAGCAGGAATCATGTGCCCGAGAATAACGTTCTCTTTCAAACCGATGAGGTTGTCGACCTTGCCAGCCAACGCGGCTTCGGTAAGAACCTTGGTCGTTTCCTGGAAGGACGCGCTGGAGAGGAACGAATGGCTCTGGACAGCCGCTTTGGTAATTCCCAACAGCTGAGTTTTGGCTTGAGCCGGGGTTGGGGTTTCCCATGTGGCAATCTGTTTGCCTTCCGTTTCCAACGCTTCGTTTTCACGCTCGAATTTGTCTTTCGGAACCAACTCGCCAATCTGGAATGAACTGGCGCCCGGGTCCTTGACCTTAACGCTGTTTTTGAGCTTTTCGTTAGCGGCTTTGAAATCAAACTTGTCAATCAAAGCGCCCTCAAGCAATTTCGTATCGCCGCCGCTGGTAATAAGCACCTTGCGAAGCATCTGGGAAACGATGACTTCGATATGCTTATCGTTGATTGTAACGCCCTGCGAACGATAGACCTTCTGGACTTCGTTAACGAGGTACTGCTGAACGGCCTCTTCGTTTTTAATGCGAAGAATTTCGTGCGGGTTTTGAGGCCCGTCAACCAAAGCGTCGCCGGCGGAAACGCGGTCTCCCGTGCGAACGCGCAGGTTCTTGCCGTGAGGAATAAGGTGCGTTGAAGTTTCGCCTTCAAGCTTTTCGGACGCGATAACAACTTCTCGCTTGCCGCCGCGCTTGTTTTTGCCTTTGCCTTTCAGCTCGATAATACCGTCAATGTCGGCAATAACAGCCGGTTCTTTCGGAACGCGAGCTTCGAAAATTTCAGTAACGCGAGTCAAACCTCCGGTAATGTCTTCTGTCGCAGACATCTTCTTTGGAGTCTTCGCCAGAATTGTACCGGCAAGGACTTCGTCGCCATCGTTGACTTCCAGATAGCTCTTGTCTGGCATGGGATACATGTCCAGCGTTTCGCCATTGGAACCTTCAATGATGATTTGCGGATGATGAGCGCCGCGATGTTCCAGAATAACAATACGTTCTTTCTTGACCATTTTTCCGCTGACGTCAGAGTTGTCTTTAACCTCTTCGCGGCGGAACGTTTCGCCTTCGATAAAATCGTCAAAACGAACGCGTCCGGGAACGGCTGTGAAAATCGGGTCGTTGTGCGGGTCCCATTCGCAAAGCGTGTCATTGGCTTTGACATGCTGACCGTCAGAAACTTTCATTTCAGCGCCGGCTTGAACCTTATAATATTCCAAAGTTCGACCAAGCTTGTCAAGAATCTCAACAGAACCGTTGCGGTCCAAAACGATTTGTTTGCCGCTGTTATTGACAACGACTTTCATTTTGACCAGTTTAACAGTACCTTCTTTTGTGGTTTTGATGCTGTTTTCAGCAACGGTTTTCGCAGCAGTTCCACCAATGTGGAATGTACGCATTGTCAACTGCGTGCCGGGTTCGCCAATGGACTGGGCGGCGATAATGCCGACTGCCATGCCCTGCTCCACCAAAGCGCTGGTGGAAAGGTCCATGCCGTAGCACAGAGCGCAAACGCCCAGCGGAGCTTCGCAGGTCATTGGAGAACGAACCATGATCTTTTCCAGACCGAGCTTTTCAATACGACGGGCAATTTCAGCTGTGATCGGCTCGTTTTCCCGAACGATAACTTCATCGGTGAACGGGTCAACAATGTTCGTACGGCTGACGCGTCCGCGAATTCGTTCGGACAGCTTGACTTCGGTGCTTTCGTCGCCCTTGTTAATAACGCTCTTGGTGATGCCGCGGTTGGTGCCGCAGTCGTGACAGGTAATAACAACGTTTTGAGCGACGTCCGCCAGCTTACGGGTAAGGTAACCTGAACTCGCCGTTTTCAAAGCGGTGTCCGCCAAACCCTTACGAGCGCCGTGCGTTGAGGAGAAGTATTCCAGAACGCTCAACCCTTCGCGGAAGTTGGCTTTAATTGGCGTTTCAATAATCTGACCGTTTGGCTTGGACATCAAACCACGCATACCAGCCAGCTGACGAATCTGTTCGCGGCCGCCTCGAGCGCCGGATTCCGACATGAGGAAGATCGGGTTGACGTAGCCGTCAGGACGATTGTGAATGTTGGCTTCGCCTTCGTAATGCTTGTCGTTTTTCAGAGCGTCAAGCATGTCGTTGGTAATGCGTTTGTTAGCCTGAGTCCAAAGGTCAGTAACCTTGTTGTGACGTTCGCTGGACGTCTGAGCGCCTCTGATAAACGCCATTTGAGCCTTGGCGACTTCCTTTTCCGTTTCTTCGATAATCGTCTTCTTGGAAGCCGGCGTGATAAGGTCGTCAACCGAGAACGAAAGCCCGGAACGAGTGCTTTCACGGAAGCCTAACGGGTTCATGCTGTCCAACAGGTCAATCGTAGCCGCTCGACCGAGCAGTTCGTAGCAGTCGGAAATGACTTTCTGCAGAGCTTTGCTGGTCATGAGTATGTTGTAATACGGCATACCCTTGGGCAGGATTTCATTGAAGATCATTCGACCGACAGTCGTAACAATTCTTCTGTTTTTGTAATCTTCCTGATTGTCGTCCTGTTCGTTGCTGTCTTTTCCTTTTTCTTTTGCAACTTTCAGTCCTTCAGGAAGGCGAACTTCGACCTTGGCGTGAATGTCAACCTTCTTCAGGTCGTAAGCCATGAACGCTTCTTCAAACGAACTGAAGACCATGCCTTCGCCAAGTCGGTTTTCCATTTCCAGCGTCAGATAGTAGTTGCCCATAACGACGTCCTGTGACGGCGCAATAATCGGCTTTCCGCTGGCGGGCGAGAAAATGTTGTTGGTGGACATCATCAAGGTGTACGCTTCCACCTGCGCTTCAATTGAAAGCGGAAGGTGAACAGCCATCTGGTCGCCGTCGAAGTCCGCGTTGAACCCTTTGCAGACCAACGGGTGCAGTTTGATGGCGTTGCCTTCAACCAGAATCGGCTCAAACGCCTGAATGCCCATACGGTGAAGCGTAGGAGCGCGGTTGAGCAGAACCGGGTGATTGCGAATCACTTCTTCGAGAATATCCCAAACCTCCTCGTCCTTGCGTTCGAGCATCTTCTTCGCGCTTTTGATTGTGTCAGCGTGACGAAGATCCTTCAAGCGGCGGATAATGAACGGCTGGAACAGTTCCAAGGCGATCTTTTTCGGAAGACCGCACTGATGCAGTTTCAAATACGGTCCGACGACAATAACCGAACGGGCGGAGTAGTCAACTCGTTTGCCCAACAGGTTTTCTCGGAATCGTCCCTGCTTGCCTTTGATCATGTCGGTCAAAGATTTGAGCGGGCGGTTGGACGGACCCATAACCGGGCGCTTGCATCGGCCGTTGTCAAACAAGGCGTCTACAGACTGCTGGAGCATGCGCTTTTCGTTTTTGATAATAACTTCAGGCGCGTTGAGGTCTTCCAGCTTGCGAAGACGGTTGTTGCGGTTGATGATTCGACGGTACAGGTCGTTCAGGTCGGAAGTGGCGAAGTTGCCGGATTCCAACGGAACCAACGGACGAAGATCCGGCGGAATAACCGGAATGACGTCCAAAACCATCCACGCGGGATCATTGTCGGAATCGCGAAGGGATTCAACCAGTTTCAAACGGTTGATAAGCTCCTTTTTACGCTGAGCGGACTTGGTTGTAGCAAGCTCATCGCGAAGCTGTTTGGACAGTTCGGTCATGTCCAGTTTGGAAAGCAGAGTGCGAATGGCTTCCGCGCCCATTTCCGCTTTGAATGAGCCAGCGCCGTACGTTTCAACCGCTTCGCGATATTCTTCGTCGGTCAGGAGCTGCGTTACTTTCAGAGGCGTGTCGCCAGCGTCTGTAACAACGTAATCCTGATAATAAATGACCTTTTCCAGCGCGGTGGTTTTCATTTCCAGCAAGCAGCCCAAACGGCTGGGCATTGCCTTGAAAAACCAGATGTGAACAACCGGCGCGGCAAGTTCAATGTGACCCATTCTCTTGCGGCGTTCGCGGCTGTGAGCGATTTTAACGCCGCAGCGATCGCAAATCATACCCTTGAACTTCAGACCGCGGTATTTACCGCAGGTGCATTCCCAGTCCTTTTCCGGTCCGAAAATGCGTTCGCAGAACAGACCGTCTTTTTCCGAACGGTATGTACGATAGTTGATCGTTTCGGGCTTTTTGACTTCGCCGTGCGACCAGGAACGAATATCGTGAGGGCGCGCCAGTGAAATCTTAACAGACGTATAGTCGTTGACTTTTGTATATTTCTGATCAATTGTACTCATGGTTAGTTGCTCCCTCGTTCCAGTTGCATGTTAAGACCCAGACCGCGAATTTCGTTGGTCAAAACGTCAAAGCTCGCCGGGGTTCCGGCTTCGAGCGTATTTTCGCCCTTGACCATCGATTCGTAAATCTTGGTACGACCGTCGACGTCGTCCGACTTGACCGTCAGGAGTTCCTGAAGGATGTAAGCGGCGCCGTACGCTTCCAAAGCCCAGACTTCCATTTCCCCAAATCGCTGACCGCCGGAACGGGCTTTACCGCCCAAAGGCTGCTGTGTAATCATGGAGTAAGGACCTGTGCTTCTGGCGTGGACTTTGTCGTCTACCAAATGGTGCAGTTTGAGCATGTAAATGTACCCAACGGTAATTTCCTGATCAAACGGCTCGCCGGTTCGACCGTCGTACAGACGGGCTTTACCGTTGCGAGGCAGACCGGCTTTTTCCAGCAGGTCGTTGATTTCAGACTCTTTAGCGCCGTCAAATACCGGCGTAATGGACTTGAATCCGAGCGTCGCACCCGCCCAGCCGAGGTGGGTTTCCAAAACCTGTCCAACGTTCATACGAGAAGGTACGCCCAACGGATTCAAAAGAATCTGAATGGGAGTTCCGTCTGCGAGGAAGGGCATGTCTTCACGGCGCATAATCTTGGAAATAACGCCTTTGTTTCCGTGACGACCAGCCATCTTGTCGCCGACCGACAGGACGCGTTTGTTGGCGATGAAAACCTTGACCGTCTGCAAAACGCCGTTGCGAAGCTCGTCGCCGCGCTTGTGTGAATTGCGTTTGCGTTCCAGCGTTTCAAGGAGTTCTTTGACCTGCGGATACTTGCTGCGATACATGCTGATGTACTGCTCGCGCTGCTTCTCCGTCAGAGTCTTCCAGACGTCGGTGCGTTCAGGATTGAACGTATTGGCGTTTTCGGCAACGGTCTTGTATTCGAGATCTTCGATAAGGCTTTCTCCAGCCAGGGAGTGAATCGGCTGACCGAGAAGTTCTTCCATCGATTGAATCATGGCAGAGAACTTGGCGGTGATCTTTTCGTAATATTCCGCTTCCAGCTGAGCCAGAATCGTGTCGAATTCGATTTTTTCTTCCGGCGAAAGCGTGCTCTTGCGGGCGATGCGCTGCGTGTCAATGACGATGCCTTCAACGCCGCTTTGAACTTCCAGCGAGTCGTTTTTAACGTCTTCGCCGACGCGGCCGAAAATAGCGTGGAGCAGCTTTTCTTCCGGCGTCAGTTCCGTTTTGGACTTGGGCGATACCTTGCCGACGAGAATGTCGCCCTGGCGGACGTACGTTCCAATGCGGACAATGCCGTTTTCGTCCAGATTGCGAAGAGCCTTTTCCGAAACGTTGGGAATGTCTCGGGTGAATTCCTCGCGTCCCAGTTTGGTGTCGCGAATTTCTTTTTCCAGTTCGATAATATGGATGCTGGTGTACGTATCGTTCTGAACGAGTTCTTCAGACAGAATGATAGCGTCTTCGTAGTTGTAACCTTCCCAGACCATAAACGCGCACAGGACGTTGCGTCCCAGAGCCAGTTCGCCGTGATCAATGGCGGCGCCGTCGGCGATGATGTCGCCAGCCGCGAGAATCTGACCAGGTTTGACGATCGGACGCTGGTTCTGGCAGGTCAGGTCGTTCAGACCGACGAACTTTCGCATGACGTATTCGTCTTCGTACTGTTCGGATTCAATAACCTTGCCTTCGCTGTCTACCGGACCGGTAACAACGCAGCGAATTCCGTCAACGTAGGTAACTTTACCAGCGCGTCTTGAACGAATGAGCAGGCTGGAGTTGCGAGCCGCCGGCTCTTCCATGCCTGTGGCGACAATCGGGGCTTCGCTGCAAAGCAGCGGAACGCCTTGACGCTGCATGTTAGAACCCATCAAAGCGCGGTTGGCGTCGTCGTGTTCAAGGAACGGAATCAGACCGGCGGAAACGCCGACCATCTGGCATGGAGAAACGTCGATGAAATTAACGTCTTTGATTTTACCGACTTCATATTCGCCGTTTCTTCGTCCAACGACGTTAGCTCCAATCGCCTGATCGCAGCCAACAATGCGTCCGTCCTGAATGTGAACGTCTGCCGGAGCGAAGAAGAGTCCTTCTTCCTCGTCAGCGCGAAGCCATTTAATCTCTTTTTGAAGGACGCCGTCCTTAACAACCTGATACGGCGTGGTAAGGAACCCGAATTCGTCTACCGCGGCGTAAGTAGCCAAAGACGAAATCAAACCGATGTTTGTACCTTCAGGGGTTTCAATGGGGCAAATTCGACCAAAGTGAGAGTGGTGAACGTCTCGAACTTCGGAACCGGCGCGCTTACGGTTCAAACCGCCAGGACCCAAAGCGGACAGACGGCGTTCGTGCGTAAGCATGGACAGCGGGTTGGTCTGGTCGACAACCTGTGACAATTCGCCGCGGCCGAAGAAGAAGTCTACCGTAGAGGAAATGCTCTTCTGGTTAACCAGGTTTTGCGGAGACAGTTCGGACGGGTCTTTCATGTTCATGCGCTCTTTGACAGTGCGCGTCAGTTTCATGAATCCCTTGCGGAGTTCGTCAACAGCCAGTTCGTCAATGGTTCTCAAACGGCGGTTGCCCAAATGGTCGATGTCGTCCAACTGGGCGCTGGGATCTTTGTCGCACAACTGGATGAGGTACTTCAAAGCGGTAACAAGGTCAGTCGTCGTCAGACCCTGCTCGTTTTTGTCTACGTCCAGATTGAGTTTGCGGTTGATTCTGAATCGACCAACCAGACCCAGTCGATAACGGGACAAATCCTTGAACTTTTCCTGGAAGAGCTGCTTTGCCTTTTCCAGCAACTGCGGGTTGCCTGGACGCAAGCGTCTGTAGATTTGCCACAAAGCGTCTTCATGAGATTTCGACATGTCGTCCTTAATGGACTCGATAATCATCATGTTTTTGGGCTTGGGCATGACTTCCAGCGATTCAATCGTGGAATCGGCGATTCTTTCGGCAATTTGTTCGGTAATCTTCTCTCCAAAGTTGAGCAAGACGTTCCCAGCTTCTTCGCCCGTCGGAACGATAATGTCGTCCAGCGCGTACATGCCGACCAGCTTTTCTGTATCTTTGACGGTCTTCGTTTTGAGCTTTACAACCGAATCTCCATAGAACTCTTTCATTAACGCCGGCGTAGACGAAAAACGGCTGTCCATGGCGCGAAGAAGAGTCATCGCAGAGAACTTCTGACTCTGGTCAATACGCAGCTGCAGAGAGTCCTTTTTGGAAATGTTGATTTCGATCCAGCTGCCGCGTTCAGGAATAATACGGCAGGAATAAGCGTAACGGTCTGAATTGTCTTCATCGGTAATAAAGTCAATACCGGGAGAACGGTGAAGCTGGTTGACAACAACGCGTTCCGAACCGTTGATGATAAACTCGCCGCCGCCAAGCATGATCGGGATATCGCACAGGAAAACCTCCGATTCCAGCGTGTCTTTTCCTTCGCGATACAGTCTGAACTTAACGCGAAGCGGGCGACCGTACGTCAGTTTGAGCAAACGGCATTCGTCCGGTTCGTAACGAGGCGGACAAAGCTCGTAATCTACGTATTCCAGAGAAACTTTCCCATCGTGATTTTGAATCGGGAAGAATTCTCTAAAAATGGACTCCAGACCAATGTCTTCGCGTTTTTCCTTGGGAATCCCATACTGTAAAAAGCGATCGTAATTGTAGGTCTGCAAACTGGTCAAGTCCGGAATCGGAACGGCGAAACGCTCTTTGCCAAAGTGGCGCGTTTCCTTCGGATTCAGACGTCGAATTTCTTTCGTTGCCATGAATTGATACCTTTTGGTTAATGGTAATTAAAACGGACAAAATTATCTTAACTCGCGGGAAATATGTATAATTTGAGTGGAAATAAAGGGTTAGGAAAATTATTTCCGAGGAAAATTCAGCTTCGGTAATAGAAGCAGAGGTAAAATCCTGAAATGTCCTTTTAACGGAGGGTGATTGGAAAATACCAGGACAGCTTTCGATTTTTACTTCTGACCGGCTTATAAGATAGCGGCGGCTGTATCAAGTAATTAAACACGGGCTGTTCTTGGCGGGAGCCTTAAAAACACGGCGTTTTTGAGGTTTACCAAGGTGTCGGGTTAATTATACATGTACTTCCTTTTGGGGTAAAGATGTTAAAATTATTGCAACAATTTTCGCCCATTATAATCAAATCCAAAATATTGTCAATAGGGTGGGAACAAATAAATTTGAAAATTTTTTCCTGTTTTCATATAGTATTTTAATGCTATTGCAACTGATATATTTGGTTTATATTAATCTTTTTTGAGGAATTACCATCTTCCAGCAAGCGAGCGCCTGGGAATAGCAAACGGTTAGAATAATCCGCTTTCTGGAAAAGGTTGTCTTCTCTATTGTCATTGAAACGCCTCTGCTTTAATCGCCGATTGTGTTCTGAAAAAGAGGATGACGTTCTTACCGTATTTTCATTCTGATAATCGTTACAATTTCAATCGGATTTACTCATGAAATTGCTTAAAGAAACCCCTTGTATAAAATCGTCTTTGGCGCTATAATCAAATAACTGTTTAGTCCTGTTACGTAACAGACAACTCTGGCAATTGTCGCATATAAGAAAGTATTGAGATGATTGATTTAAAAGAAATTATGGATAAAGAAGACGTTGAACGTTTTGAACAGATGTTTCAAACCGGCAGTTTTGATTTTTCCTATCGTTCGGCATTTGGAGAAAACGTCCTTCATTACGCGGCTCTGACTGGCAATCTGAATCGGGTAAAGGAACTTCTGGAACAGGGCGCGGACGTCAATGTAAAAGCTCGAGAAGACTGGACGCTCTTGCATTCCGCCGCCCGAAGCGGCAGTTTGGAACTGGTTCAATGGCTGGTGGAACAGGGATTAGACGTCAATGCAAAAAGCAGCTTGGGAATAACAATCTTGCAGCCCGCCGCTCGAAGCGGCAATCTGGAACTGGTTGAGTGGCTGATCTCACAAGGAATGGACGTCAACGTCAAAGACCGTGAAGGCTGGACGCTGTTACATTCCGCCGCCCGAAGCGGTTCTGTGGAACTGGTTCAATGGCTGCTGGAACAAGGGTTGGACGTCAATGCAAAAGAGGTATTCGAGGAAACGCCCATTTATAAATCAGCCGAAATAGGCGACCGGGAAATCGCCAAGCTGCTGATTGAACATGGGGCTGATATAAATACAAAAAGCTACAATGGAATGACGCCCTTGCAGGTCGCCGCTCTTAACGGCTGCATGGAGTTCGTTGAGTGGCTCATTGAACAAGGAGCGGACGTCAACCAAACAGACGATTTCAAAAGGAACGTCTTGTTTTCCGCCGCCGAAAACGGTTCTTTGGAACTGGTTCAATGGCTCATTGAACAGGGTTTGGACGTTAATGCAAAAGATGAATATAACGAAACGATTTTACATGCAGCCGCCGGCAGCGGTAATCTGAAACTGGTTCAGTGGCTCATTGGACAGGGACTCGACGTAAACGTCAAAGATGGTCAAGGCAGGACGTTGTTACATATTGCCGCTCAAATGGGTTCTTTGGAACTGGCTCAATGGCTGGTTAAACAGGGATTGGACGTCATCGCAGTAGACGAACGCAACGTCTCGATCTTGCATTACGCCGCTCTGAGCGGTTCTTTGGAACTGGTTCAATGGCTGGTCGAACAGGGCGCGGACGTCAATGCGAAAGATCGTTCTGGATACACTCCTTTGTATTATGCTTCGCACAATAATCTGAAACTGGTTCAATGGCTGGTCGAACAGGGCGCGGACGTCAATGCAAAAAGCAAGCGCGGAGGCGCTGTATTACATAGAGTAGTTCGATGCCGCAATCTGGAAATCACTAAGTGGTTTGTTGAACAAGGGGCTGACGTCAACGCAAAAGACGATTTCGGAATAACCGTCTTGCATAACGCAGTTCAAAGTGAAAATCTGGAACTTGTTCAATGGCTGGTTGGACAAGGCGCGGACGTCAATGCAAAAGACAATTCCGGAAAAACCGCTTTGCACTATGCTGCTTACAGCGGTTCTTTGGAACTGGTTCAATGGCTTATTGGACAGGGATTGGACGTCAACGCCAAAACCAAAGACGGAAAAACCGTCTTGCATTACGCCGCCGGCAGCGATTCTCTGGAACTGGTTCAGTGGCTCATTGAACAGGGATTGGACGTTAATGAAAAAGACAACGACGGCAAAAACGCCCTGCTTTTTGCCGCCAGTCATTTTAACTGTTGGGAAACGGTTCAATGGCTCATTGAACAGGGCATGGACGTCAATTCCCGGGACAATGGCGGAATGACCGCCGTGCTTTCTGAAGCCTCAGACAAGAAACCGGAACAGATTCAGTGGCTCATTGACCATGGCGCAGACGTCAACGCGAAAGATAACGACGGAATGACGGTTTTGCATTGCGCCGCTGAAAAAAATAACATGGATCTGGTTCCATGGCTGGTTAAGCAGGGTTTTGATGTCAACGCTAAAAACAATGACGGAAAGACGGCTTTGAATCTTGCTGAAGAAGTTGGCTATCCGAAAATGGTTCAATGGCTCAAAGAGCATGGGGCTGTTGAATGAAATAGTCAAAGTGTGTGAGTCTTGTAACCGGCTGAACAGAGCGTATACGCAGGTCATAGGACAAGGCGGCGCCTAGGGGCGCCGCACTCCCAGTCGCAAAGCGCTCCCCATCGTTTAACTCCTCACTCCTCATTCCTAACTCCTAACTAATTCCCCCTCCCCCCTTGCGAATTGTCCGATAATTAATACAATTACAGTATGAGAAAAATAATCTTACTGTTGACGTTTGCGAGTGTCGCGCTGTTTGGCGTCGGCGCGTCGGCGCAGGCGCAGTCCTTTAGCCGTCAGGTTCCGCACCTGGTCGTTCTGATGGACGGGACCGTTATTCCGTGCGCTGTAACCAGCTTGACGAAAGA
Source organism: Thermoguttaceae bacterium (assembly GCA_017407125.1). Classification (GTDB taxonomy): domain Bacteria; phylum Planctomycetota; class Planctomycetia; order Pirellulales; family Thermoguttaceae; genus RUG11551. Next base: position 35,375 of record JAFQXE010000042.1, on the reverse strand, counting down.
GGAAGTCCAGATAACGCGTCTGTCCAAGCCGGAACAGATGACGATTCCCTATTCCTCGTTGGCGGGAATCGTATTCTCCCGTCCCGTTCAGGATGAAGCGGAAGCCGTTCTGGTGCGGAATCTTCAGAAAGACAGTCCAACCGACTTGATAATTGACGCTGCGGGAAAAAGCTATTCCGGCTATTTTGAGGGATTGGACGGATTCGTATTAAAATACTATTCTACTACGCATGGCGATCAGACGTTTCCCGTCGTACAAACCAGAGCGCTGATTTTTAATAAGAAAGTAGTCTTTATCAATCGTCATCGTTGGGTCTTTACGACTCAAGACGGGGCGATTTTTTATGCAAGCTCGATGAAAACGGAAAACGGCGTTGTTACAGTCTGGTTCCCATGGAGCGAAACGACGTACGAGTTTGACGAGTCAGACATTGTTACAGCACTTCCTCCGGTTAACGGTGGATGGCTGGACGAGCTTGTTCTGGCGCAGACGGCGCAGATTCCGTTTTGGTCTGCTCCGCCGCAGTCGTATCGCGTCAACGCAGACGTCAACGGCGGACGGCTTCGCGCCAATACAGGTCAATATTATCTGCACGGGTTCGGCGTTGCCGCGTCGTCCCGGCTGACATTTAGAATCAACGAAAACCTCAGTTCAACCGCAAACTCTCATCTGACCGGGTATGTCGCTCGACCGTACGGAGTCAAAACCGGGTCTGTGCGGTTTCGCGTTTTTACCGACGGCGCGTTGGCGGGAACGTGGACGCTGTCGGCAACGGACGCTCCGGTTAAAATTGACGTCCCCCTGAACGGCAAAAAACGCCTTGACCTGGTTGTCGATTTCGCCGACGATTCCCCGGTTAACGACCGCGCCATTTGGGGTGAGATGAGAGTAGAGGCAAGAGGCAGTAGGCAGTAGGCAGTAGAAAAAAGACAGTAGCGCGAAGCGCTTCTGCTAGAACCGCATAGCGGTTCAATATTAATAGCCGTGGGTTTTAACCCACGGAGGGAGTAGATTTTAAGTGGTTAGTTTTAAGTGGTAAGTGGTAAGGACGCAAGCGACGTTCCTACTAACCACTTACCACTAACCACTTGCCACTAACAATAATATCATGCCAGGAATATACGGAATTGTAGACGCATCTGTAACGCCGCCGAGATTGGAGTCGTGGTCTTCCATGTTCCAGTACGGACGGTTTTTACCGGACTATGTTTGTAACGACGAGGTCTTTTCGCGCGGGGTGTTGGGTCGAATTGACTTGAACGTTTATCCGTCTGAACCGCAGCCGGTAACGTCTTCTGACGGGACGGTCAAAGTCGTTTTGCACGGCGAGCTTTCCGCCCCGGCGGGATTGGTCGTCAATGCAAACGCCTGCCCGGCTCGGATTGTTGCGGAAGAGTTCGCGCGGCGGCGAGCGGCGGGAACGATTGACGAGTTCTTCGCTCAGGTTCACGGTCGATTTAATATAGCCGTCTGGGACGAGGCGGAGGGCAGGCTTCATCTGTTTACCGACTTCTACGGGTCGTCCCCGCTGTACTATACGCTCTGCGGCGGGCAGTTTTTGTTCTCGTCCGATTTGCTGGCGTTGACGCAGAACCCCGCCGTCAGCCGCGAGTTCGACAAACAGGGCGTCGCCCAGTTCTTTACGTATGGTCAGTACGTCGGCGACAGGACGTCGTTTGAATCCATTCGCGTACCGGCGCCGCGGTCGCATTTGATTTTTGACGCCTCGTCGGGAACGCTGACAAAGCGTCAGTACGCCTCCGATTTCACGCACAGCGCCGTTTTATCGACGCAGTCGGAGTCGGATCAGGCGGACGCGATTGCCGACGCGTTTTACGAGTCCGTTCAGCGGGACTCGCTCAACACGCCGAATCTGGGCGTGAGCCTGTCCGGCGGCTTGGACGCGCGCAGCATTTTAGCGTGCGTTCAGACGGATTCCCCGCAGGACATCGTTTCCATCGCGATGGGAATTCCCGGCTGCGGCGACCACAAGCTGGCGGCTCAGCTGGCAAAGCGGTTTGGGACGACGCATTTCAATTACGCCCTGAATACCGATTTTCTCCGGGACTATCCCAGGCATTTTGAAGAGATGGTTCGCCTGACGGACGGACAGTATCTCTCGACGGCAATCGTCATTCCGACGCTGGACTATTATCGGTCAAAGAACGTCAAAGTCCTTTTGCGCGGGCATGCTGGCGAGCTGTTCCATCTGACCAAGGCGTACGCGTTTTCGCTCAAGGAATCGGAACTGGCGCAGCTCAATTCCCGCCAGGCGGTTTTCGATTGGGCGGCGAGGCATCTCAAATCGTACATGCTCGACGGCGTCGACAAGCCGCTGCTGAAAGACGTGTCACAAAGTCAGTTCAACGAGATGGGCGCGGCGGGGCTGGACGACATGTTCTCTGCGTGCGCCGACGGTCCCGAACCGGCGGCAATTCTCTGGCAGCTGTTCCTCGACATGCGCGTCCATCGGGAGATTGCGCTGTCGATGAAAAAATTCGGATCGAGAATTGAAGTCCGATTGCCGTTTTTGGACAAGACGATGCACGAACGTCTGTTCGCCGCTCCGCGATCCATGTGCATGGGCGAAACGATTGAAAAGCGGATTCTGGAGAAGTTCCGCCCGGATTTCCTCAAAGTCAAAAACGTCAATACAGGCACGTATATTGGGGCGTCGTCGCTGCGGCAGGAAGTCGCCCATTTCATTCAGCGCGTTCTCGCCAAACTCGGCGCGCCGGGATACCAGCCGTACGAACGCATGGGGCTTTGGCTGCGTCGGGAACTGAAAGACTACGTCGGACAGCTCGTTTTGAGCGAACGAAACCTCGATTCCGGCTTGTTCAACCCGGACACGCTCCGCTGGATTATTGACGACCACAACAACGGCGCCAACCATACGTATTTGATCGTCGCGTTGATGGTGTTCGCGCAATTGCAGAAAGAATTATGAGTTTCCAGGAGCAACAAGGAGGCGCGGGGAAGCTTTAACTGTCTATTGTCTACAGTCTCAATTCCCCACGCCTCAATCCTACACTCTGCGAACTACTGAAAACACCTTGATTCGATTTGTAGAAGCGGTGATTTTCGCAATGGCATTAATTTACAATGACATTAATTTCTTCCAAATATTTTGCGAATGAATTTGATATGCCAAGGGCGCTTCCGCGCTTGGGCAAGTTTCTTTTGCGCTGCAGCCAATTCATTTTGTAACTGAACATTCTCTGGCATCAGTTCGACAAATCGCTGTAAGTTATCGACCGCTTTCTCAAACCACTCTCTCGCGGCAGTTGTATTTCCGGCGGAATTTTCCAAATCGCCAAGTTTATTATACCAAACATTTAACCCCAACTGGGCGTCAGGTAAATGATCAACCAGCCACTGCCAGGTTTCCAGAGTTTTCTCATACCATTTACGCGCAAAAGCGATGTTTCCTGCAGCGTTCTCCAAATCGCCATGTTGATCATACAAAGCGCAGATTTCACATATAGCCTTCAAATAATCCGGCATTTTGTCAGCAAGTTGTTTCCAGACTTCCAAAGACTTCTCATAGCGCTCCCATGCAATGTCAACGTTTCCGGCAGCGTACTCAAAATCGCCAAGTTTATTATACAAATTGCCCAACCCCCGCTGGATAATCTCATTCTCAGGCATCTGTTTAACCAACCACAGCCAGATTTCCAGAAGCTTCTCGTACCATTCCCTCGCGATGGCTATGTTTCCGGCATCATTCTCCAAATCGCCAAGTTTTTCGTACGAAGCGCTTAATTCTTGCTGAGAGCCAACGTTCTCCGGCATTGTTTCAGCAAGCCACTTACGGATTTCCAGAGTTTTTTTATACCGTTCGCGCACAGAGTCTGTATTGCCGGCAGCGATTTCCAAATCGCCAAGTCGCTCATACGTAACGCTCACTCCCCGTTGGAAATTAACATCTTTCGGCATTAAATCGATAAGAAGCTTACGGATTTCCAGAGTCCTCTCGTACCACTCACGCGCCATGGCTGTATTACCAGAGGCATTCTCCAAATCGCCAAGTCGTTCGTACGAAATACTTAAGTTATACTTGGCATTAACATTATCCGGCATCATTTCAATAAGCCTTTGACGAATTTCCAAAGCCATCTCATGCCATTCACGCGCAGCGTCTGTATTTCCGGCAGCGATTTCCAAATCGCCAAGTCGTTCGTACGAAAATGATAAACCCTGCAGGATATTGACATTCTTCGGCGTTACACCGATAAGCCGCTTATTGATTTCCAGAGCCTTCTCGTACCACTCTCGTGCAGCATTTATATTTCCTGCGCCTTTCTCCAAATTACCAAGCTGATCGTACGAAGCGCTTAACTCAAACTGGACATTAACGTCATCTGGCATCATTTCGACAAGCTGCTTACGGATTTCTATAGACTTCTCATACCATGTCCGCGCAGTGGTTATGTTTCCTGTAGCATTTTCCAAAACGCCAAACCGATCGCACAGAATAGACAAATTCCGCTGAGTCTTAACATCTTTCGGCATTAAGACTGCAAGCCGCTGTATGATTTCTAAAGACTTTTCATATAACATTCGCACAGCGGCTATGTTTCCTGCGGCATTCTCCAAAACGCCAAGTCGATCGTATGGAATACATAAATCCTGAAGGATTTTAACATCATCCGGCATTAAGTCGGCAAGCCTCTGGCGGATTTTCAGAGTCTTCTCGTACCACATTCGCGCCGCGGCTGTATTTCCAGCGGCATTCTCCAAATCGCCAAGATCTATATACGTCATACTCAAATCACGCTGGGTTACAACGTTCTCTGGCGCCTGTTCAGCCAGTTTCTTGCGAATGTCCATGGTTTGTTCGTACCAGGTTCGCGCGGCAGATACATTCCCAACGGAAGCCTCCAACTCGCCGAGATCCGAGTATGAAATACTCAAATTTCGCTGAACCCAAACATCCTCTGGCGTCTGTTCAGCCAGTTTCTTGCGAATATCCAAGGCTTGATTGTACCAGGTTCGCGCGGCGGTGGTTCTTCCAGCTGCATACTCCATATGGCCAAGCATATTGTATGAAGCGCTCAAATCTTGTTGGAATTGAACGTTCTCTGGAGTCTTTTCGACCAGTTGCTTTTCAATTTCCATAGTCTGCATATATAAATCCCGGGCGGCATCAATATTTCCGACAGTCTTTTCAAAATCGGCAAGACTACTGTACAAAGAACATAAATCCCGCTGGATCAGGACGTCATCCGGAGTCTTGTCGATAAGCCTTTTTTCAATATCCAAAGCTTTCTCGTATAAAGACTTCGCAGCTGATATATTGCCGGAAGTCTTTTCAAAAGAACCAAGTTGGATATAAGATGTAATCAGATCCCGCTGAACTTGAATGTCATCCGGCGCCTTGTCAACAATCTGCGGAATAATTTTCAAAAACTTTTCATACCACTTCCGTGCAACAGCGATATTTCCGGCAACATCTTCCAAAGTTCCAAGACGTTGATACATAGAGCTCAACCCCTGCAAGATCTGAAAGTCCTCTGGAGTCTTGTCGACCAGCTGCTTACAGATTTCCATGGCTTTTTCGTACCACCCCCGCGAAGCGACTAGGTTTCCAACCTCGCTTTCCATTTCGCCTAATCTTCGGTATGCAATATTCAAATTCCACTGAATCGGAACGTTCCCCGGCATCATTTCGACAAGTTGTTGTATAATACCCAAAGACTTCTCATACCATTTCCGGGCGGCATCAGTATTTCCAACGGTTCTCTCCAAACTGCCAAGTCGTTCGTACAATATGCTTATATTCTGTTGAACAGAATTTTCCTGTATTTTATCGTTAAATTGCGGAATAATTTCCAAAGCTTTGTTGTACCACTCCCGCGAAGACGCCATGCTTCCTGCCGCATTCTCCAAATCGCCATACCGTACAAACGATAAGAGCAAATTCTGAAGAGCGCTAACGTTATCAGGCGCCGTCGCGACTAGCTGTTTATTAATTTCCAGAGCCTTTTCGCACCAAGTTCGCGCGACAGCAATGTTTCCGATGGCTTTTTCCAAATCGCTAAGTTTATTGCATGAAAAACTCAAATCTTTCTGAACGTCGATGTTCGATGGAAACATTTTGGCGCGTTCTTCACAAATTTCAAATAAACGCTGAAAAACCTCACTTGCCTTTTTCATGTTTCCAAGAGATTTCAGCGTTAATCCGGATACGCTAAGCATCCACGAAATATCCCATTGAATCTTCTCCTCAGAATCAACCTTGTCCACAAATTTTGAGAACATCAAACTTAATTCTGAAACTGGCGTAATGTTCCAGACATTTTCTGATGCATACCAGAATGTCTCGTCCTTATCAAGCAACGCCCTGCACTTTTCATAGATATCAGCAACAATTTTAACAAAGTCTTCTTTTGGAATTATTTCTTTTACCGTATCCGCAACCAGGCTATGGATTCGCGCAATATTCGGCTCGCGTTCCATAGGCGCGAGGAGGCTGTAACCGATTAGTTCATCAATGACATCTTCCCCCTTGTCTTCATCAAGACCAAGCAATTCGGGAAGCCAACCCAGCGCAACAGTGTCGGGAACCATCAAAGAAGCGTAATCCAGAGCCTTACGCGCGTTGTCAGAGAGAGCTGAAAGCGTTGATTCCAGCGCTGCCGCCACTGTTACTGCAGAATGCCGCGCAAGTCTGCCGGTTTTATCTGCCATAACCTGGAAGATCGCCGAGTGAACCGTAGTCAAATGATTGTAATGATACTGATACGTAACGTCCGGTTTTCTTGCCAAATATGCCCCGGTAAGTTCCACAGCCAAAGTAAAACCATTCAGCCATTGAACAATTCGATGAGCTGCATCAATCTCATTTTCGTCTGAACCGAAAGGACGGAGATCGTTCAGAAGTTCGAGAGATTCAGCTTCATCCAGACGTTCCACAGGTTCTGACTCTATGTACGGGAAATTATTTGGATTTTCTCGAGTCGTAATTATAACATGGAAAAAATCAGGAAGCGTATCCAGATTTTCTTGCCATATCAGTTCCAACTTATTAACGTTATCAAGAATAAGAAGGAGATGCGCCCCAAGCATCCTGGGCTTTCCCTCTTTCTCATTACGCTGAATGATTGCCTTCTGTTTTGTTTCCAGGCAACGCTTAAGAAACGCAATCTGTTGCTCGTCAGTTCCCTTGGGCAGTTTCCAACCATTCATTTCCGCGATGCCGCTGGTGAGAATAATATCGTAAAGAGATGTTTTATTTTCACATTTTGCGAAAACTCGCCCCAGCTGATAATCCCACGCAAAGGCGTGACCGTAAGTGAGCGCCAACTCGGTTTTACCGAAACCTCCAAGACCAGTTAGGGCAAAATACGCAGCTGCGACTTTCGCACTGAGAGCCTTACGCATAATTCGAAGATTTTCACGGCGACCGACAAAATTCTCATTGTACCGCGGATACAACGGATTGTACGGTGATCGCTCCGCATTGTCCTGACGCTGAACTCGTTCCTTGACCGCATCACGAAGAGAGTTGAGAGTGTCGTTGATTTTCGCACGATCTAAATCGTGCATATCAAACTTTGAATCTGATTGATATTGACGAATCTGGCTAAGCCAATTCGGAAAACGATTCTGAAGATCATCTGGAATGTCAGGAATCGTTTTAGCCTTAGAATCATATAATTGGGCAACGTCAACGATTAACATCGGCGCTGTTCCCTCACCAAGCATTCGACGGTGCATTTCGTGCTTCATCCACCAGTCGAACTCTTTGGCGCAATACTCGCTTGTGAAGTATTTCGGCGACAAGAGTACAATGAGAAAACGCGAACTGGCAAGGCTGGACCGGATGCGATTATCCCAGTCTGCCATGTTTTGAATATTCGATTTGTCGAAAAAAACTTTTATTTTCCCGCCAAACATTTCCTCATGATCTTTTGAATTTTCCAGTTTTTCCACGAATTCGTCGACAAAGCCGGAATTGTTATCTTCTGTTTCGTTGTCTCTATGTGCGTAACTGATAAAATAATCGTAATTAAACGGCATGATTATTCTGCTAAATGAAATGTGGGAATTAGAATCAATATCAACAAATCCTGAACCTCAATCAGGCGTACTCTTGTAAAGAAAGCCTTCTGTTATTGCGTCGGAATTTGAATGTCAAGGTTTTTCTTCAATTGAAGAACAAATAATTTCTTTTAATTTTATGACAACGACGAAAAATAGCAAGAGTGCACACGCGTTCACATGTCAAAAGTTGTCGAATAACATATAGAAGAGCAATAAATTAGCGGCGGACGTCTACCGTGCGTCAGCGCGCAGATTGCCAATTGCCAGCGCTTGTCTCTTTAATTCCTACTGCATTTGCGAGACAATGGATTCGCAGAAGTCGTCCAGAGACAGCGGGCTTTTACGAGCGTACATCCAGCGCTGAACGTAGTTGCCGATAGAGAAGTTGTATTCCGCCGTTTGGTTGACAAATGCGGTTGCAAAATAGAATTCCGTTTGAAGCTCTGTAATAATGTCTTTGAACGTTGCCGTCTCGGAAGCGGCGTCGCGTTCAACGACGGCTGACGCCTGCTCCAGAGCAGAGCGGGTCTGAGTCATGAGACTGTATTCCTGATTAATCGACCCCGCCAGGGATTTAACTGTCAAGTCGTTTTCCAGACCTGGAACGTCTCCTACAATCTGATACGTTTCCGTATGAAACGGCGTAACAGGCCAGAGTTCCTGCGATGCGTACGCGCCAGCCATGGAAAGAAGCTGATTCATCCCAAACTGTTCTCTCAGAATTGCCTTTTGCGTTTCGATTGCCTCTGCGGCAAGAGTCTGTTTCCAAACGTTCATCGCTAAAAGAAAAAGACTCGACTGAGCCGAGTTTTCCTGAGCTGACAAGCGGGCATAAACCTTTTGCTGGACTTCTTCCGCGCGGCGGCGGGCTGTAATGATAACCGCCAATTTCTGGCATTGAGCTGATGCGCGCCAATACTGATTCGTCGCCTGTTGATAGTATACAGGGCTGAAATTGCGTAAATACTCTTTAAGAGTAACGGCAGTCGCCCCAGCGGGTTTATAAACGGAAACGTCAAACCAGTTTGGGGTTGTCAATTCGCCAGACGGCGTATAAGCAACCTGATATATCTTTGGCGCTCGCAACGAGTCGTTTTGAATTATCGGCGTATATGACGGTTCAGTAGGAAGCGGATTAACATTTTGATCGCTTGGCTGAAGCTGTGTGTCCGGCTGAGAAACGGCGTCAGACGGATTGACGTCAGCGGGATACGCGGGGTCTGGAGCAGAGCCTGTACTGGAATCGTCGTACGTGTTGGGTCGTTGATCAAGCAGCGATTTAGGGTTGCTGTTCTGCGTCGTTTCAAAAACCGTTGCTGGGCGAGGGTTGAGCAAAAGCAGCGGCGCCAGTTGTTTAGGATTATAGACCTCTCCAGCCTGAGACCAGACAACGTACCGGGCAATATCCCGATTATACGACAAAATCGCTTGCCAGAAGGTTTCTCGAGTCGTTTCTTCCTGCTCAAAGGCGTTGATTACGTCTGTAACAGCAGAGTTCCCGGCGCTGTACAGTTCAGTTTGAGCTTCAAGATAATAAATCGCCGCCGCCAACGCCGCTGCTGACGCCTTGATTTGTTCGTATCCCAAATCAATCCGTTTTGCCAGCATCCGCATTTCTCCGGAAACAGAACGGACCTGGGCGATCTTGTCTATGTTGGTAATATAGTTTCCAAAATGCGGCAGCTCGTTGCAATAGGGCAACGCGATTGGCGAAAAGCCGCAGTCGCCCGCCATCGCGTTGAGTTCAATTGCGTAACGGCGCATTTTCAGATGAGCCATCGCCGCTTTATCTTCCGTTTTCTGTAAAAAAAGTTTGACGATAGCGTTGTTTTGAGGATCGAATCGATTTACCTTTTCCGCTCGCTGACGAAAATACTTCCAGTCTGAAGCCGCTTTCACCGCTTGCCAGTAGACGTTAATCGACAATTCCAAACCTCGCGCTGGACAGGATCGATACAGAATATCCGTCAAACCAACTGCTTGATAGCCTTCTGGATAATCCGCGAAAGGCTTGTACTGATCCATCAGCGCCGGCGTATTGAGTTTTGAACTCGTCTGAGCATTTGCCAGCCCCATCGCAAACATGGTAAACAGCAAGCTCAAAACGACGATTATTTTACAGTTGCTACACATTTAATTTTGAATATTTAACCGTAATAGTAAATTGGGAGATTTAATCCGATTATATATTATATGATAGTTTACATCAAAATTGAATTTTTTGCAATAGGGATATATCGAGAGAATGGTCTGAAACGAAATAAAAAAAGCGCAGTCTGAACAACTGCGCTTTCCGGCTCAAATTTTTACTCGGCTACGCCCGACGGCGAACGACAACTTCATACGGAAGCAGAACGGCAGACTGCGCGTCCGTTCTTTCCCCTCCGTAAACAGGCGATTCTGTCGATAAAATCAGGTTGTCGAACATGTCCGGCGGGACGTGAACGGGGTCTGATGTAACGTTGGCAACTGCAATATAAGTCTGGTTGTCCTGTCGAATACCGTCTTTATTGCTGACCGTCCAGCGCCACGTCAAAATGGACGGCTGCGTCTCCCCGCCGACAGGGTCGGTTCCCGATTGGATGAGGCTAGCGCCAAAACCAGCTTGTTCGGAGACATAACCTCGCTCTTTTGCCCGTGCGGCTTCGCACTTCGGAAAGTAGAGCAGTCCGGCGCCGTTGGCTTGAGCGTACGGCTTGAACGACTGACCGGCAACGCCGATTTGCTTTCTAACGGCGATGAGGTCTTTGTAAAGCTGCAAGCGTTGTTCGTAAACGTCAGACGTCCACGACAGCGACGCCTGTTCAAACGTTTTCGGGTCGAACGGGTCGGCGACTTTGGGCAGTTTCCGCTGATGCATGTACTCCATGTCCCGCTGACGCCCCCGTCGAACGGCGCGTTTGAGTCCCTCGTCTTCAAAAGACGTAAAGAACGGGAACGGGTTCCGCTCGCCGTATTCTTCGCCCATAAAAATGAGCGGGACAAAGGGCGAAAGAATCGTCACCGCCGCGGCAAAGCGCGCCGCCGCCGGCGAGATCTTCGTTCCCAATCGTTTCGATTCCGCGCAGTTGCCCGCCTGGTCGTGAGTTTGGTTATAGACTATCAGCCGAGTCGGGTCGATATAGTCGAAATTTGTACCCCATGTCTTCTTGCAGCGTTTTCGATAAACCCCGTCGTAAACCCAGCCGTCGACAAACGCCTTGAGCAGGGCTTCCGCCGGGGTTTTGAACCGTTCGCTGACGCTGAAATCCTCGTACAGTCCGGTTCGTTCGCCTGTTACAAGAGCGTGCAGCGCATGATGAAATTCGATGTTCCAGACGCCGTCCAAGCCGTACCCGTTACGCGAAAGGGGTTCAATTTTGATTCGATAGTTGTCGTCGTCTTCCGCTGTTACAAACGTTGTCCGATTGTTGTATTTCCCGAACTTATGAACCGCTTTGGAGATTTGCGCCAGGATGTGCGTTCCAGACATGTCCATAATCGTATCGGTCGCGTCGAGCCGCAAGCCGTCGAACCCGAATTCCCGAATCCAGTAAACGGCGTTTTCCGTTACAAATTGACGCACCGGGTCGGAATTCTCCCCTCCGTAATTAATCGCCGCTCCCCACGGGTTGGTAAACCGGGAATCGAAATAGTCGGAAATCGCCCCTAAATAGCAGCCCTCCGGTCCGAAATGGTTATAGACGACGTCGAGAATAACCGCCAAGCCCAACTCGTGCGCCCGGGCGACGAACGCTCGCAGTTCGTCCGGCGTCCCGTAAACGCGAGTCGGCGCGTATAAATAGACGCCGTCGTATCCCCAACTAAGTCCTGGCGATTCCGCAACGGGCATGACTTCCACCGCCGTCGCACCCAGGTCTTTGATATATTCCAGCTTTTCCGCCGCCGCAGTCCAGTAGGATTTATCAGCGGGTTTCTTCCCAATAAAGGCGGCTGGATGGAGTTCGTAGATAATCAGATCTTTATACTCAACGCCATGCCATGACGGAGGAACGAGGTCGTCCGGCGGAGCTGTTCTCAAGCCGGACGGGCCGTGAACCCCCAGCGGCTGAGCCGCACTGCGCGGGTCTGGATACTGTTTCCCGTCCGCCAGACGGAACATGTACAGCCAATCCCGCCCGACTTCCACTTCGGCTGTAAACCAGCCTCTTTCCGCTGGCGTCATCGGAACGACGTTCATCTCCCGCCCTGCCCTGTACGCCTCTGAGGATTCGTACAGAACGAGGTCAACCGTCGGCGACTTAACGCTCCAGAGAGAAAACGTACACAGTCCGGACGTCTGCCCGGCAGGAAGAACGGCATGATTTGTATAGGAATACATGGGGGGAGTAGGGAGTGAGGAGTGAGGAGTTGACGCAAGCGCCTTAAATAAATTTCTCGCAACTCGCAACTTGCAACTTTAGGGAATGAGGAATGGAATTTCCGAAACCGAATGAGCGTTTATTATACCGCTAAATTCGGTTTAGACAAGAGGCAGGCAAGATGAAAGACGGTAACGGGTGCGTATTCAAATTTTTAGGAAGCGCCAAAAAATGGAAGGCGGTAATGCAGCGAGCGAAGCGAGCGGAATTACGCAGTTCGCCGGAACGGCGAACAAAACGTACGAAGCGTGCAAAATAAAGAGACGCAGCCAAAAACCTTTCCGGGTCGCGGACGAAGTCCGCCGAAGTTTTTAAGCCGCAAAGAACGCAAAGTACGCAAAGAATCAATCGGTGAAAATCCGTTTTATCCGTCTAATCCGTGAACGGACGGATCTGCACAAACGCCAGGCGCCAGCTTACCGGATGAACCAAATTTGTTTTACTCCTGTTCCATGATTATCCGAAAACCTATCTCGTTTTCTTTACTGCCGCATTCGCGAGTTGAACATCGACAGCCAATCGGGGCGTATAACCAACTCCCTCCGCGAGTTGTGTGAAGATTCGATGATTCATTTTTATAGCAAGGATCAATTGCCGGATGATGACTAATATGCGGATTAAACGTATCTTCGCAAAATTCTCTCACATTGCCATGCATATCGAACAATCCCCAATTATTAGGAGAATAGGAACGAACAGGCGTTGTCTTCCCTAAAAACGGACTTCCCGCTGCCTTTGCAGGATCGTCATCAAACAAAACCTCTGCTCTGCCATTGATATTTGCCTGAAAGCCGTTTAACGTGTCTCCACAATTAAACGCTGTGCGAGTTCCAGCGCGACAAGCATATTCCCATTGCGCTTCTGTGGGTAACTTTATCTTACGCTGAAGTTTGTCTGATAATAATTTACAAAAACGCTGACAATCTTCCCACATCACTGTTTCAACAGGAAGCAAATCCCCTTTCCAAAAACTGGGATTTTTCGGCATTATACAGTCCCACATTTGCTGAGTAACAGGAGTATCCAACATCCAAAATCCGTGAGTAAGCGTAACCGGATGAAGCGTCTCTTGACCGCGTCGGCAGGTTTGTTTTAGATATTCTTCTTTAAGAGAGCCCATCTTAAACGTTCCTGGGGGACACCAGCAAAAGCGATATTGAACGTTTTCAACAAAGCAATCACACGTTAACGTCATTTTCTTCGAATTATTCTAAAGGTTAATCATTTAACGTTATCCTTATTTTTCCAGATTTCATCATGGAGTAACATTAGCTGTTCTTCTGTATGTGAATACGAACGTTTGTTAGGATAAAGTCCAAACTTTTTCAAACTGGCAAGAGGCGTAACGTCGCCGTCAAGTACATTGGTATCAATGAGAGCCATAAACGTTAAATTCTTTAACCGTTTAAGGAACGATAGACTTGGCAAATCAGTAGATGCAACGTACTGCAGCCAATCCAGCGATTCTGGCAAGAGCGAAAGAATAGGGCTGATCTCAATCTTTTTACAATTACCAAAACGAAGGTGTTTTAAGTTCTTCAACTGTGTGATTGCATTAACGTCTGATAGTCTTTTTCCATAATCGTGATCATACGAAATGAGTTTGTCAAAACGTTCAAGCCCTGATAATGTTGTTATAGATCCAAACAGGAAATGCAAGTATTCCAGTTTTGGATAAAAAGGGATCTGATTTACAGATTGGCTCCGAGTATACCAGCAGGACAACCGCTCAAGATTAGGCAAGCAATCTGCTGATGGCAAGGAAAAACGCTTATTGTTGATGCCCAGACTTTTCAAATTACTCAGCGATGATAAATCACATTTAGCCTGACATTCTGCCGCCAGAGTCAAATTTTCTAAATTTGTACATTTTTCAATTGCAGACATATCCTCGGTTACAAGATATTGCGTAAGACAAAGATCTTTCAAAGAAGGAATATCCAGCAAAAAATTCAGGTCCTTAAATGAATACATTAACGTTAAACAATACGGCTCAGTTGTTGAATTTGCCCATTTGACAACTTCGTCAACCGTATCGGACGTAACAAAAACGTCTGTAATCCTATAAGTCGTACAATAATCGCTATCGTAAACGCTTTCTCTAATATCCAACATAATAAAGCAATCTTAAGTTCTTACGAAATCTATGGGTATAATCCCTATAATAACAATCGTATGTACTGTATACTATTGATTGTATATTTTGATTATAGCGCTAAACGCGATCAAGTGCAAGCGGGCGCCCCCAGTCCGAATTTTCCGAGGGCGCAGACGTATTCCGGCTCGCCAAAATCCATGAACGAACTAACCTACGCAAACGCCAAGCGCCAACTTACCGGAAGAGCCTTTTAATTTTAAAACTTTGCGTACTTTGCGAACTTCGCGTGAGATTTTAAGGGCGCTCCATTGCCGCTATTCTATTTCTTTGCGTCCTTTGCGTTCTTTGCGGCTTAAAAACTACGGCGGGTAAAACCTGCGACTCGGAAAGGTTTTCGGCTGCGTCTTTTTTATGTACGTTTCGCAATATTTCGTTCGCCGTTCCGGCGAATGCGTAATTACGTTCGCTTCGCGAACTTCATTACCGCCTTTCATTACTTTGCGAACTTCGCGGACTTTGCGTGAGGTTTTATGGGCGCTACGTTACCGTCATTTATTTCTTTGCGTCCTTTGCGTTCTTTGCGGCTTAAAAACTACGGCGGACTTCGTCCGCGACCCGGAAAGGTTTCTGGCTTCGTCTATGGAATCCCACAGGACTGAGCGTTTGCCATGCTCTCAGAATCTCCCTCCCGCTCACCCAGAATCTCTCGCCTATAATAAAAAAAGGCTCCAGGCAGACTCCGTCTGACTGGAACCGAGATTGATTTCAACGCCCCCGTTGGAGAATTCTTTCCCTTCTCAAAGCAGACTCTTCGTTCTGTTCGCTTCTTTGACCCAGTTGAAGTTGAGAATAAAACGCGTTATCTGATTCAAGCCGGTTTTCCCATATTCTCCGTGAATTTCAACACAAAGTCGAACTGTTTAGGATTGTTGAAATTCCGGTTTCTTTCCCTGAGTTTGTTTGCGATCCAGAAACGTTATATTTGCCCTGGGGTTTAACCGAACAGCGCGCATGTCCATTCCAAGCGGATAAAACCGCTTTGAAAGACAAACAAGTTCCGGTTGGGCTAACGTCTGCAAACGTCCCCAAGTATGAAAACCTTTTTGCTTTGTTCGATTACATCACGTCCAGGAAGAAGTGATGTCCCATGTGATAACGACGCTGTTCCGGATAATAGTTCATCCATCGTTTATCGTATTGCGGGATTCTCATTTCAGCTGGATACCGATTGTACGGATCCTGGCTGGAACGATAATATTCCTGAGACCAGAAGTTTTGCGGATAATACACGTAAGGATAGTGCATGAACCGATTGTAGTCCTGAGCGGTTGTGTGGGGCGCATACTGACGTCCGTACGCCTGTTGCTGCGGAACCGGCTGCTGAGCCTGAACGGACTGCATGCACAGCCCAACAATCGCCGCGACGAGCAGCGCTGAGCAAATAATTTTCCTGAACATTTCCTTAATCCTTTGTATCAGAGGGACTTATACTCTCTATTTCACGCCTGTTTCGCGTCCATGCGAATTAATGCGTTTATACCAGAGCGATTCCGGACGCTTCCTGCACCAGAATCCTCTATATTGTTAGAATCGGAATTTTCCTTAAAAATGTTAAATAAAAATTTTTAAACTTGCAAGTGAGAAATCGGAGAACGTGAATCAAGTGTTAACATAGAAAAGATAAGAGCTATGCATCAGCAGATAATCAAAAGCGTCCCCTATTTTCGATTTTAAAATCTTAGCTATAATATTAATATAGTCGTGAGTAGCAAGTTGACGCGAAGCGTCCTAAAGCTCCTCACTCCTCACTCCTAATTCCTAACTCAATCATCCCAATTATAGGAGCCATAACCCTATGACCCTCGCTGGCTGGTGTTTCATGCTGACTGCATGTATAATAATCACCTCTGTTTTCGTTTGGTGCATAATTCGCGTCCTGCTCAGTTCAGACGGTCCGGTTAAATCCGAGAAACCGGCTGACAACCCGGACGACGAGCACGTCAATTATTAATCGCCCATTCAAGACGTTTATCCTTTTGATTACCAATACCCAATTATGGAAACTTCACCCGCCGTATTGACCGAAGTTATCGCCCAATACTCCTCTTACGTCCCGGAGCTGGCGAATATTAACGAAGCCCAAATCGATATGCTGGCGCAGTACTGTCAGCTGGCATGGACCTGGAACGAAAAGATCAACCTGACCCGCCATACAGACTTCGACAAGTTCGTCAAGCACGACCTGGTCGATACGCTGGCGCTGGCGCGGCACCTCAACCCGAAAGAGCGCGTCATGGACGTCGGCTCCGGCGGCGGCGTTCCCGGCGTGCTGCTCAAGATTCTTCGTCCTGACCTCCACATCGACCTGTGCGAGTCCGTCAACAAAAAGGCGAACTGTCTGGTTGACATCGTCGCTCAGCTGGAACTGCGCTGCGACGTTTACATCGGTCGGGCGGAAGACGTCCTGCCAGACGTCCGTTACAATACGCTCACGTTCCGCGCTGTGGCGAAGATGGCGAAAATTCTCGAATGGATGCGTCCGCAGATGAACTCCTTCGACCGGATGCTGCTTATCAAAGGTCCGTCCTGGGTGGAAGAGCGCGGCGAGGCTCGCCATTACGGCATGATGACAAACATGGCTCTGCGAAAGCTGGAAGAGTACACGCTGCCCAACACCGCGACCGCGACTCAGCCGGACGCAGTTTCCGTCATTCTCCAGATTTGTCACAAAACCCGCCTCAACGAAGACGGCTCGGTCTCGTTTACTCAATGGGAACGAAACACTCAGCGGCCCAGACGCCGACAGCGTCCCGGCGGGAAGAAGGGCGAGGAGAATTAGCAATTTTCAATTAGCAATTAGCAATTGACGCAAAGCGCTATTCCGAGGGAATCATGAAATACAAAGGTGTACTTTTTACGGTCGTTTTGAGTTTATTAACATCGTTCGCTTCCGCAGAGGACGGTCAGCAGTATTTTGCTTTTTCTTACTTTACCGGCAACGGCGAGCATGGGCTTCATCTGCTTATTAGTCAAGACGGCTTGAAGTGGGACAAGGTCAACGGCGGGGTTCCGCTGTATCGTCAGACGCTGCCGGGCGACAACCTCATGCGCGACCCCAGCATTTGCAAAGGCCCGGACGGAACGTGGCATCTGGTCTGGACGACGTCGTGGAAACGGGACTTTATCGGTCATTCCACCAGCGCCGATTTAATCCACTGGACACCCTCGCAGGCGATTCCCGTCATGGCGCACGAGCCAACCTTCCGCAACACATGGGCGCCGGAAATTTTCTACGACGACGCGACGGAGCAGTTTTACATCTTCTGGTCGTCCACCATTCCCGGACGCTTTTCTGAACGCGGAACCAGCGAGTCCAGCCTCGACCATCGCATGTACTTTGTAACAACAAAAGACTTCAAAACGTTCTCCCCGACAAAGCTGTTTTTCAATCCCGGGCACAACGTCATCGACGGCATGATCGCCAAACTGGACAAGACGTATTATCTGTTCTATAAAGACGAACGGCTCAAGCGCCCGGCGGAAGACGGCTCTATTGTAGAAGGCAAAAGCATCTGGCTGGCGACCGCGCCGTCTGTAGAAGGTCCGTATGCCGCCGGAAAAATCGTCTCCCCGATGAACTGGGTGGAAGGCCCGACTGCGTTCAGAGTCAACAACCGCTGGCTGGTTCTGTACGACTGCTATGCAGCTCATCATTACGGAGCAATCGAGTCCGCAGACGGCGTTAACTGGACGGACGTTACCGACAAACTCTCTATTCCAAAAGAAGTTCGTCACGGAACGGTTTTCGAAATCAGCCAGAAAGAATACGAGGCGTTGAAGGCAGTAGGCAGTAGGCAGTAGATTTCCAATGGTCAATTATGGATTAAAGGACAGAGTGGCTCTAATTACCGGGGCGAACAACCCGCAGGGGATTGGAGCGACGACGGCTCTTGCGTTTGCTCGCGAAGGGGCAAAGGTCGTTTTAGTCTATAAGAAAATCTTCCGTCCGTTTGATACAAGCAAGACGGATCAAAACGGGGTTGACCGATATTACCAGTCCAACGCCGGGAATGCGGACGTTGTCGAAAGCAAACTCAAGGAAATGAACGCGGACTATCTCGTTTTGGAAAGCGACATTTCCAACGAGGACGAGGTCAAGGAAATCTATTCAACCGTTATCGAACGGTTCGGAAGGGTTGACGTTCTGGTAAATAACGCAGCGGTCGACGACGAGAACGGTTTCGATACAATCGAAAAGATTACTCAAGAGGTGATTGACAACGCCTTCGCGGTCAACGTCCGGGGAAGTTTGCTGATGATACGGGAATTTGTCAATCGCCGCAGCGATTACGGAAGAATCGTCAATATTTCTACAGACGCGGCGCAAGTCTTTGCCGGGCAAATTACCTACGGAGCGAGTAAAGCGACGTTAGAAGCGCTGACTCGCAGCGTCGCTCTTGAAGTCGGGAAATATGGAATTACTGTGAATTGCGTTGCGCCCGGTCCCACTCAAACCGGCTGGATAGACGCGGAGTTGGAAAAAGCCGTCGTTCCGATAATCCCCATGGGAAAACTGATTCAACCGGAAGACATTGCTGAAACGATTCTATTCCTGGCAAGCGAACAGGCAAGATTTCTCACCGGACAAGTCATAAAAGTCTCCGGCGGACACGCGCTGTAAGCTACTATTTATCAAAAAAGACGCTTATATAAAGCGTCTTTTCTATATTGCAACGCAACACGAGAAACTCGCTTGCGTAATTGCTAATTGCAAATTGACAATTGCTAATTTTACTTGATCATCGCTGCCATTCCAGCGTCGAAAGCCGCCAGGTTGACGTCGACAAATTTCGGCTTGCAGCATTTCTGAATCGCTTCTTTCCAGGATTCAACCGGCATGTCCAGTTCCGTTGACATCGCGCCCAGCAAGACCGTGTTGGCGGCGCGGATGTTACCCAGCTTTTCGGCAATCGCTTCTGCGTCGAGATAAATCAATCGGCTAAACGCCTTTTCCAGACGTTGTTGAGCGTCGTCTGGATAGGTCGCGGCGCCCATCGAAACCGTAACCGGGACAATTCGCTGCGCGTTGACAACCGCCAAACCGTCCGCCGCCAGATATTCGTGATACCGCAGGGCTTCGATTCGTTCCAGAGCAACCAGCACAGAAGCGGTCCCCGGGGCGATGAGCGGGCTGTGAACCTTCGTCCCGTATCGAATTTGAGCGACAACCGACCCGCCGCGCTGGGCCATGCCGTGAACTTCGTTCGTCTTGACGTCAAACCCGCAAATCATTGCCGTTTGAGCGCAGATTTCGCTCGCCAATAAAATTCCCTGACCTCCGACGCCTACCAGCGCGATGCTTGTCGTATTTTGATTCTCGTTGCTCATTTGTTCTAACTGGGTAATAGGGTTAGCTATTAGCTGCCAGCTTCTAGCTACTAGCTGAAACAGAAGCTAACAACCAAATTCATTATACTCTTTTGATTAAATAATACAAGTAGGCGTTAAACTTTAGCTCATAGCTAACGGCTAGCAGCTAAAAGCTATTGCCTCGCCGCCGACAGTCGTTATCTGGAAGTCCCGAGGGAGATTATCCGCTAAGTATCGGTTGACATTTTCGACGGTTAACGACTCGATGTTTGCCAAATGCTCGTCCAGAGTCCGGATTGTTCTCAGGTTTATCCAGTCGCTGGCGATACTGACCGATCTGGCGCCGCTGGATTCCTGTTCCATAATCAAAGACGTCCGTTCCCGCGTCTTGACCCGGTTCAGTTCTTCCTGCGTTACGCCTTCGGCAGAAAGCTTTTGAATCTCTGAAAGCAAGCCGTCCAGCGCAACTTCTGCATTTTCGGAACTGGTTCCCAAAGAGCAGAAGACGGCGGCGCAGGTCGGATACATAAAGTTATATGCGCTGACCGAATAGCACAACCCCTGCCGCTCTCGAAGCTGGGTAAACAGACGCCCGCTGGCTTCGCCGCCCAAAACAGACGTTCCCACCATTTGCCGATAAAAATCCGGGTGAGAATACGGAACGCCGTCGTAGGCGACGACAATTTGCGTTTGCTGAGCGTCGTAGTCGATATGGCGATTCTGCCGGGAAGACGCTCCCGATTGAATTGCCAGAGCTCCTTGAGACGGCCACGATCCAAACAGCGCCTCGACTTCGTCCTGAAGCTCATTCCAGTCAAACGCCCCGGCGACGGACAGAATCGTTCCGTCTGGGCGATAATACGTTTTGTAGAAAGACGTTAGCTCGTCCAGCGTCGCGGAATGAAGGACGTCGATATCGCCGTAAGAATGTTCGTTCCACGGCGACGGGAAAAAGTCCTTTTGCGCCGCCAGACGCGCTACTAACGCCGGATTGTCTTCTATCCCAACCCGTTCTAAAATAACGCTTTGCCGAGACGGTTCCAAAGAATCTGCGTCAAAATGCGCCTCCTGTGCCAAGGCGGCGTAGATTTCCAAAACGTCATGAAGGTAAATCGCCGGAAAAGCGGCATGATAAGAAACGTATCCAATTCCAACTTTTTCTCCCCGCTCGACCCCGCGGAGCAAAAGCTCTTCGATAAACTGACGGCTGTCCCAGCGACCGCAGCCTCGAAGCGCCATTTCGCAGCAAAACGACGCCACGCCGCGGCGCGATGGGGCTTCGTACCCAACTCCGGCAGGCATTTCCAGGGAAATCGCGCAGGACTTCAAGTACGGCGCCGATTCCGCCAATAAGGTCAGTCCGTTAGAATACGTTTTCGTATATATCATAGACGAATATTATAACAGAGAACAGGGAAACAAGAATAGGGAGCGGAGTCAATTCGCAATGCGTAATTACACAAAGCGCTTCAATAAAGCCTTCTATTTGTCGCCCTTTATCTATCTTTTTTATTTTATCGATACGATTTGTTTTTCTAAATTGTTATCTTTGAATGAATTGTCAAAACCAAGAAAGGTATCAAATCTGTTTTATACAATATTATCTAAATGGGATTTTAGAAAAAACTTTCAAAAGAGAAAAAAATGAGTAAGGGTATCTTGGAGAAAAAGCCGTATTAAGTATAATATGAAGGAGCGTAAATAGGCGAAAAGCGCCCCCTCTGTAATCCATATTCGATTCCAGAGCGGCGCTTGAGCGCTGCTTATAATAAAAATCGGGAACGTTTTTATATTAAAGCGCTCTAATTAAGAAAATAAATAGCTCGCTTTTAATTATATCGTATGAGTCAAACCACGTCAACTCAACCCAACGAACCAACGCCCTCCATGCCGCCAGAAACCGCGGCTGAGGAGCGAAATTTATACGCCAAGGAAGAGATATCCATGTGGGCGATATTTGGAGTTTTGCTTGTCGCTCTGTCGCTTGCCTATTCCAAATCGCTTCAAATAGCAATGGATTCCTGGAATACGGAACTGTATTCTCACGGTTATTTGATTCCGTTTATGGCGGCGGCTTTATTATGGCTTCGCCGCGAGCCGTATCGACCATTTCCGATGTGGCACCGCTGGGTCGGATTGGGGTTGCTGGCAGGAACGCTTTTTGGCTCGTATCTTGCGGAGTATTTTGCACAAGAGTTTGTCATGCAGATGTCGTTCGTTCCCGCAGTGGCATTCTGCTTTTTGATAGCAGGCGGCTGGCCTCTGTTTCGATGGGCAGGCCCAGTGTGTTTCATATTATTTTTCATGTTCCCGTTATACTGGGGGCTGGAAAGACACATGCTGGAACCAATGCAGCTTTGGGCGACCACGTCCAGCGCGTTTATGCTGCAGCTGCTGGGGTTTGTCGCAACGCAGTCCGGCAACGTTATTACTATAAATGACATTCCGCTTAACGTCGTTGGCGCGTGCAGCGGACTTCGAATGACCACAATTTTTGTGGCGTTATCCATATTTTTTGTCTTGATCAGTCAGCGCACCTGGTGGGAGAATTTGATTATTTTACTGTGCGCCATCCCGATTGCTCTGATTGTCAATATTATGAGAATCACCGTAACCGGAATTGGCTATTCCATATTCGGGGTCGGCGGTACGGCAGAAAAGCTGATTCACGACTGGTCAGGGCTGGCGATGGCTCCAATGGCGTTAATTTTGCTATGGGGCGTTGTTCGTTTGTTATCAATGCTGTTTTATGAAGAAGAGCCCGAAGAAAACGCGGCAATAAAGATTTTCGAAAGACCTGGAACTGCCGCCGCTGAAAACGAAAACGCAATATTAAACGAACAAAAAAGCGCTGATTCCAATACAGACGCTGCAAATTGATTGCACAAACAGTATAAACAGAACGTATAAATAATATTCGTTTTAAACTTTCATTGAAACTTTAGAATAAGGAATATTCACGTGAGTACGAACTTTCCAAATCAGGACAGACGTCCGGAAAACAATTCAACGTCAACGGCGTTAGCGCCGGTAACTCAGCAGGGGACTTCGCTGCGAGTGATTCAACCGCAGCCGGAAATCGTTAAACAAGCGCCCAAACCGAGCGACATTCTTCACGGTTTTCGCCGCCGATGGGGCTGGGCGCTGCTGGCAGGGGTTATGGCGTCAACGATTGCCGTCGCAGCCGGCTGGATCATGATTCCGGTTACGTATTATACAGACGCGTGGCTTAACGTTCAGGCGCAGGCGCCGTACATCGTTTCGCCGCTCAACTCCAAAAACACGTATTTGAATCAACGCGGAGCGCAGGCGGTTTTGATTCGCAGCCCCTTCGTTTTGAAAACGGTCGTTCGCGAACTGGACGTCAACTCCTATCCGGAAATGAAAGGCGTTGTCGACCCGGTCAACTGGATTGGTCAGCGGCTTCAGGTTACCTTCCCCGGTGGAACGGACATTATGTCCATCGGCATGTCGGGCAAAG
The DNA here is from genome assembly GCA_017407125.1 of Thermoguttaceae bacterium. Lineage (GTDB taxonomy): Bacteria > Planctomycetota > Planctomycetia > Pirellulales > Thermoguttaceae > RUG11551. The sequence goes on along the minus strand of JAFQXE010000042.1, from coordinate 12,015 downwards.
ACCGCAACATGATTACTGAAATTGTCAACGCTGTTAAAGACGCGTACATGCAGGAAGTCGTTACGGTAGACCGCGAAAATCATCTTCGCCGCAAAAACGTTCTGGAACAGGCGTACACACGCAACCTTCAGCAGATTGATAAAAAGACGTATCTTTACAAAGAACTGGCTGACCAGGTTGGTTCGAGCGATTCCGACGCCGTCAAGCAGTCCGCTCGTTTGAAGCTGCAAACCATCGACGGTTTGAAAAGCAAGGTCATGAGTCTGGACGCTCAAATCGCGGGCATCAACACCCGTATCGAACTTCTCCGCGCTCGGTTGGCAGTCTTGCCGGAAACAGAGCAGCCATTGGATCCGGAAGCGCAGGCTCAGCGTCAGGCGAAAGCTCTGGAAGCGGCTACTCAGCAGATGGTTCGCCAAGACCCTGAAATCGCCAAAATGCTTCAGCGCATTGAATACATGGACGCTCGAATTGAAGCGACAAAACAGGTTGTCAAAGACGGCGAAAACGCGCCAAAAGTTCAGCGAATGATTACCGCCAGAAACGACATGGTCAAACAGCTTGAAGAACGCGCCAATCAGCTTACGCCTTTGATTAAAGAAGAACTTCGTCAGAGACTGGCGGAAGGCAAAGTTACAACTCCTCCCACAGCAGCTGAAAAGATTCAGGCAGCTATCGACGCTGACTTGCTGGATAAATCCGTTTTTGAAAAACAGCGAGAAGCGATTTACTCTCAGTTCGTCGACGCCGTTCATCAGGCTGAAAAGCTCGATACGTTCTCTTCAGAACTGGAAAGCCGCAAGATTGAACTTAACCGTTTGAAGGAAATTACGTATAAAATGGGTTCTGAACTCCAGCAATGGCAAATTGAACTCGAAGCGGCTCCTCGCGTTACAGAAATGCGCGCGGCTGAAGTTCCAAAAGTCAGCAACATTCAGAGCAAAATCAAAAAGCTGACCATGATGGGCTTTGGAGCGTTCTTTGTCGGGGTTATCAGCGTTTTGGCGCTGGACTTCCTTGGTCGACGCGTCAACTCGGCGGACGAAATCAACTACGGTCTGGGACTGCGCGTTATCGGCGACCTTCCGTTGGTCAGTTCCGGTTTGCGAGGCGGTAAAATGAACAACCGAGTCCAGGGTATGTTGATTGAAAGTATCGACAACATTCGAACCGCGCTGTTACACAGGGCGGAAGTCGAAGGACTCAAAGTCATTATGGTTACCAGCTCTATGGAAAAGGAAGGTAAAACGACCGTATCCAGCCAGCTGGCGGCGTCCCTTGCTCGAAGCGGTCGACGAACCCTGTTGTTCGACGGCGACTTGAGACGTCCTGGCGACCACCGTATGTTCGAGAAACCGCTTTACCCCGGAATCTCTGAGTTCTTCCGCGGCATGGTTACTCTGGAAGAAATCATCACGGAAACCCGAGTTGAAAACCTGTTCCTCGCCCCGGCTGGGCACCCGCACCCGGAAGCCTTGCAGGCGTTGGCGCGCGGCGAAGTCATCATTGACGCCTTTGCCAAACTGCGAGAAGAATTCGACTTTATCATCGTTGACTCCGGACCTATTCTGACGGACTCCGACTCGCTCATGTTCGCCAAGGTTCTCGACGGTCTGGTGCTGAGCGTTTTGCGAGACGTCAGCCGTCTGCCGCGAATTTACGAAGCGTGCGAACGCGCTCGAGCGGTCAACGTCAAACTTTTGGGAGCGGTTATCAACGGCATTACGTTTTCCAAGTATCGTTCGTACTACCGTCCGTACACAATTGAAGTTCCTAACAAACGACGTCCGCAGCAGCAGCAACAGCAACAGCGTCCACAAGGAAAACCGTAGTTTACATTCAGCAATTACCTTTGAACAATTAGCAATTTACGCAAAGCGCAATTCTCAATTGCAAATTGCAAATTGCTAATTGTTCTTTATTCTCCTGACAATGCAATATAAAATTTACCTTCCTGCCGCTATTGGATTGATCTTAATTGGGGCGCTGTACGTCTCAACCAACATGTTGGGATTTTCTCAACAGTATATGGATTACCTTATAAAAATCGTCCAGGAAACTCCTGAAAAGTTTGGCAATTGGATTGGAAACGACAATGCTCAAGCGAACGAAGCTATTACCAAGGAATCCGGCGCGTTAGCTCAGGTGTCTCGCGTTTACGAAAATCAGCTCTTCGGAGAAACAATCAATCTGTATTTTATTTCTGGAATTTCATTCCGGGTTGCTATGCATTCCCCGATTGTATGTTACCCAGGTTCCGGATACGAACAGCAGGGAGAAGTTCAGACGTTTGACTTCGATTACGTCTATACAGATTCTAAAACCGGTAAAAATTACGCTCGCAAAGCGACTTTTTTTACAGTTGTCTTTAAAAAAGAAGACCATTCTGAACGGGTGTTCTGGTCGTGGAACGACGGTTCCGGCTGGGTCGCGCCGCAATTCGCTCGACTTCACTTTGGCGGACACATTCCACTGTGTAAATGCTATTTCTCGTATGTAGACAATTCCCCAAGCGTTTACGATTTTGATAAAAAATACATAACCGATTTCGCAACGCGATTTTTGAGCGATGTGGACAATCGCATGATCGTTGACGGAAAGGTTCCCTCTGAAGCGATAAAAATCAACCTGGGTGAAGAGATTAACGATTCTCAGATAAAACAAGAGGCGCCAACGCAGATCGAATCTGATATTTCGCCGTCAGTTCTTCCGACAAACGATAATTTTGATTCGTTGATCAAAGAATCGGAAACCTTAAACGAATAACGCCAACCCGTTGTCAGGTCAATGGAAAAAGAGTATCTGAATTTGATTCGCAACGCCGCCTTTCCTGAAGGGAAACTGGGCGCTGAAATGATTGAGGGAATGAACCGCGGACACAGCGATCTGACCGACTGGGGATTCTCGCACGTCACGTTTGGAAATCGGATTCTTGACGTCGGCTGCGGCGGCGGAGCGGCGCTGGCAAAGCTGGCGATTCTCTTTCCTGAAGCGAATCTGGCTGGATGTGACATTTCCCCTCTGGCAGTCGAATCCGCTCAAAAAATCAACGAACAAGCCGTTGCCGCTGGACGCATGGAACTCAAGCTTTCCGGCGTTCCGCATCTGGATTTTGCCGACAGTTCTTTTGATACGGTTTTCTCAGTCGAAAGCCTCTATTTCTGGCAAGACGCGGCGGCTGGGCTGAAAGATATTCTTCGCGTTCTCGCTCCCGGCGGAACGTTCATGACCGTTCTGGAAATGGTCGGCGGAAACATGTCAGACCATCATGAGGAAATCGCCCGGGTATTGAAAATGTTCTGCCCGACGCCGGAAGAACTGGAACAAGTTGTTCAGCTTGCCGGCTTTGTCGATATCTCTCTAAATGAAGACCGCGAAAAGGGCTGGATTTGCATAACAGCGAAAAAGCCTTAATTCAACGCTCAATAAACTGCTTTTCGCGTTCTCTTTGCAAAAAGAGTGAATCTATATACACTTAATAACAAAAATATCTTAATATTTTATTAAAATAGCGTCTTTTTGAGTCTTTCTGCGCGTGCAATTTGCCATTTTTATGTTATATTAAATATATAGTAAAAATTTAAATTAACCTTAACAATATTTAGATTTATCGCCATGAACTTTACATTTAAAAACGCTCGTCTTTTGGCGCCTGTCGCCGCGTTGTGCCTCGTCACCCTGCTGACGCTTACCGTTCACGCGGATGTTATCAATAAGAACTTCAACGCAACAGACGCAGTTACGCTTGGCGATAACGATATTCTGGTTATCAATGGAACCGCCGCAGACAACAACTTCTCGTATGAGAACTATTCCGGTACGGGACTCGTTTATTTCAAGCCGGTTAACTATTCGTATTTTACAGCCTCGATTCCAAGCGGCTATACCAACACAAAAGTCTTTATTGCGGGCAACGCTTTGGGGTTGAAAGACAGCAAAACATCTTCCGACGTCTACGGAGAGGGTCGCATTATCGTTTTGACCAACGAAGTTCCCACAGCAACGGGAACGGCAACGGTTTACGAAGGAACGCTCTTTAACGCCAACGGAAGCAGCCCGACTTACGACAACGACATCCAAATCAAAGGCGTCGGCGGCTTGCGCGTCGGCTGGAATCTGACTTTGACGGTATCCGGTAAAATCTCTGACTATAAAGACGCTAACGGAAATGTTACGCCCGGCAAACTGATTATCGAAAAAGACGGCACAGATATTCACATCACCAATTGGGATAACGACTATTCCGGCGGAACGCAAATCGGCGGTGGAAACGTTACCAGCGGCAGCAACGCTACAACGCTTACCATTCAACCAAGACCTGAAGGTTCAACAGGAACCACGCCGTTGGGAACCGGTCCGATTTATTTTGGTTCCGACAACTCTAAACTTGACATGAATGAATACACGCTAAGCATTAGCGGCGTCGATAACCAAAAGGAATCTGGCGGGAATTACGCTGGAAACACGATTGTCAACGACGCGAACTCGATGGCGTCTCCAACCTTTAACGTGGCAGAAGGAGTAAATCTCGTGTATACAGGAACTCTGCCAACGATATCTGGAACGCTGACCAAAAACGGCGCTGGTTCGCAGACAATCGTTACGGCAAATGTCGACGCTCTGAACGTTACCGCAGGAACAATGGGGTTCTCCGGCGCGTTGACAGCTTCCAGCGTTACAATAGCCAGCGGCGCAACGCTCAAAATGACAGGAACTGATTCTTCCTTGACAGCTGCCAATCCAATTGAAATTCCCAATAACGCAACCCTTTATTTTGAGAACGCAGTTCCGCGCACAACGGCAGACTTAACAATTAATATTGCAGAAGGCGGCGCGTTAACATTCTATGAAACCAACACTGATGGTCATAATATCAACAACGGATTGATCAATAGCAAGACTTATAACGTTTCCATAACCGGCGACGGTAATCTCATCAAAACAGGATCTGGAAATCTGTATATGTTCAGCAGCGCCAACTACAATCCCGCGCTGTCCATCGTACTTTCAGACAAAGCGGTTATTGACGTTCAGGATGGATTTTTCATCAACGGCGGCAATTACCCCGATTGCTGGAAAGCGACGTCTACTGTTGGAGAAACCACTGTTACAACGTACAATCAGGCAACATTGAACGTTGGTCCGAATGGATCTGTCAATCTTTGGGACGGAACGCTCTACGTTGGCGGCATTACCGGCGGATCTCTGGAAGGCGACAAACACGGCGAAATCAACTCGCCTTCATACAATGGCAAGATTATCGTTGGCGCTGGCATTACGGACGCCGATAAACGTTTCGTCTTTAACGGAAATGTTGATTTAAAATCTGGTCGCACCTTTACAAAAGAAGGCGCCGCCACCCAGGTTGTTGCCGGAACGTTCAGCAGTCTTGGAACGACAAACATCAATGGCGGGACTCTGGAACTGGCTGGAACGGCAACGGTAACAACGGCAAACATAAACAACGCTTCGCTTGATATCTCTGGAACAGCAACGCTGGGAACAATCAACTTTTCCAATAACGGTGAAATCAACGTTATTCAAAACGGCGCTGCAACCTTAACCAAGGCGCTCAATTTTTCGAAAACTACTCCCATTACCGTTGCCAGTACCGCAACGTTAATTCTCGATCCGGGAGATGAACAAATTAACGCTCAAACCTATACAGACAGTTTCGTTGTTCCGGGTACAGTGGTTGTCAAAAGCGGATATTTCCGAACGGTCGACGTTTCCAGCCCCACCAAGCTTCAACTTGACGGCGGAACGCTGCAAAACAACGGGAACAACACCGGAACGTCAACGTCCAATATCAACACGGATATTCTTCTGACTTCCGATTCCCGTCTCATGGCTGGCTGGAGCGGAATCTTGAACGTCAACAATACAATTTCCGGACCCGGCAAGTTGATTATTCGCGACGACAGCGGCGTGGTTTATCTCTATAAATCCAATACCTACGAAGGCGGAACGCAGGTCGGAGACAGCTACAAAACTAATCCGGCGGCTCGCCTTGTCGCGGTCACGACAAACGTTTTGGGAACCGGACGTCTTTATTTTGGAAAAGCCGGCGCTTCGTTCGACATGGCGGGATACGCTCAAACGATTGGCGGATTGGGTAAAGACATGAACATCGCTGAAGAGGTTCAATACAATGGCTCTGTCAACAACTCCGGCGCAGAAACGACGCTGACAATCGACGTTCCCGAAGGTGAAACGTACAACTTCAACGGTTCCGTTGCAAGAAATGTCAACATCGTCAAAAAGGGCGAGGGAACCCAACAGTTCAATATTGCCAATCTTGCCAACGCCGAGTTGTTCTCTGACAGCATTGTTGTTAACGCGGGACGTCTGGACATGAAAGAGTTTTTTGTTGGAACGCTTGAGGTTGAAGCTGACGGCGTCTTCTCGCCGGGCAACTCCATTGGAACGCTCAATCTGACAGGCGACCTTAATCTCAACGGAGGAACGCTGCTGATGGAAATCGGCGGTCCGACGGAAGCCGACAGCGACAAACTGATTATCGATGGCGACTTGAATTTGAACGACGGGAACATTGTTCTGCAATTCGTCAACGGCATGACGCCCAACGCGGAATTCGCCGTAGTCATTGACGCTGACAACAGCTCCGACCCTGACTTCGACATTTTGAGTCATATCGACCCCTATTATTTCTCCAATTTAAGCTATGGCAACGGCTCTGGTTTGTGGGTGTTATCCGGTAAAGTCGACGCCAACGCCGTTCCAGAACCGTCGACGTGGGCGCTGCTGGTACTCGGCGCCGCAGGGCTGCTGTACTGGCGCAAAAGAAGATAACAGGCGAGCCACGGGTGTAAACCCGTGGGTGTGAGCGAAGAGAACATAGCGCGGCGTCCACTGGCGCCGCCTTGTTGGACGAGCCAACATTTTGTTCTGTTAAAAAAACGTATTTTAGTGAATCTATATACACCGAAACACGACAATATCTTAATTATTTTGATAAAAATCGCGTTTTTTGTTCTTTTTGCGCGTTCAATTTGCCGTCTTTATGTTATAATATATATGATATAATATATAGATATTTCATAATATCGGTCTTCCTTATTTGAGGCGGACGGAAATATACCCTAACAATATCCCCAATTTAAGCCATGAATTTTTCATTCAGACCCCATCGTCTTTTGACAGCCGTTGTAACGTTGAGCCTCGTCGCCCTGCTGACGCTTTCCGTCAATGCGGATTATTATGAAGAAGCGTTCAACTCCTCGAACCCTGTTACCCTGGGAGACAACGACGTTCTGGTTATTAAAAGTACAGATGAAAATAGCAGATACACGTATAACAACTATTCAGGTTCTGGCAGCGTCTATCTTTCTCTCGAAAGGCTTTCGTTTTTTAATACTAATATTCCAAGCGAGTATTCAAATCCCAAAGTCTTCATTGTCGGCAGCGCCCTTGGATTGCCAGATTTAGGTCTTGACGAGTCGTCAAATCCGAAAACGTCTTCAAGCGTATTCGGCAGCGGTCGAATTCTCGTTTTGACCAACGAACTGCCTACCGCAGACGGAATAACGACGGTCAACGAAGGAGCGCTCTTTAACGACAACGGAAGTACGCCGATTTACGACAATCCAATTCAAATTAAAGGCGTCGGCGGCATCCGCGTTGGCTGGAATGCGAATCTGACGGTATCCGGTAAAATTTCCGACTATACAGACGCCAACGGAGCTGTAACGCCGGGCAAGTTGATTTTAGAGAGCGACAGTAGCGACATTAGAATTCTCAACGGCGCCAACGATTATTCTGGCGGAACGCAAATCAGCGGTGGAAACAGCGCATACGGAGCCGGAGCTTTAACGCAAACCGTTCAGGTTGACGGAACCCCGTATGGAACCGGACCGATTTCTTTTGGGGCAAACGGTTCTGTTTTGGCTTTGAATGATCACACTATCACCGTTGGCGGCTTTGACGGCGGTATGACCGGCACAGTCAGCGGAGCGGACACTTTGACAATCAATACAGGAGCGAACAACTACACCGCTCCTGTTACAATTAACAACGTAACAAATTTGACGGTAACCGGAACCGGCTCACAAACGGTTGCCTCGACAGACGTAACCAATCTGACCGTTTCTTCGGGCGAGATGGGCTTCTCCGGCGCGTTAAACGTTCCTGGAACCATCACAATTGCCAACGGCGCAACGCTCAAAATGACGGGAACGGGTTCTTCGTTGAATGCGGGTAATCAGGTCAACATTCAAAACGGCGCAACGCTCTATTTTGAAAACGCCGTCCCGCGCAACGGAACCTACGACCTGGCTATCAACATTGCTGAAGGCGGAACGTTAAAATTCTACGAAACCGATGCCGGCGACCATAACGACAACAACTCGCTCGTTCGAGATGCAAGCAAAAATCTTACAATTACCGGCGACGGCTCTTTCGTCAAGACGGGAACCGGCAAACTCTTTATGACATATAATGACAACAAAGCCAAACTCGCCATCGTTCTTTCTGACAAAGCCGTCATCGACGTTCAGGAAGGCGATTTGGTCAACGGCGGATGGTCGCCCGTCTGCTGGAAATACTCAGACGATTCCGCATACAACCAGGCAACCCTCAACGTTGGTCCAAACGGAACGATTGACCTCTGGGAGGGCACACTGCACGTCGGCGGCATTACCGGAAACGTCGACGGCGAAAACGCCGGCTTGATCATGTCCAAAAACAACGGGCATCTGGTCGTTGGCATGGGCATGACAGACGCCGATAAATCTTACGTTTATAACGGAAACGTTACATTGAACGCAAACCGAAGCATTACCAAAGAAGGCAAAACAACCCAGGTCTTTGCCGGCGAGTACAACAACCTCGGAACGACAACCGTCAACGACGGGACGCTGGAAATCGCCGGGACGGCAACGCTCACAACGTCCAACCTCAACGGCGGTTCTCTGGACATTTCCGGAACGGCAACCATGGAAGTAATCAATTTCGCAGACGGCGGAAAAATCAACGTTATTCAAAACGGCGTTCTGACTCTACCGAAGACGACCAACTTAAATCAGTACACAAACATTACCGTTGCTGAAAACGCTTCTTTCATTGTCGATCCGGGCAACGACGGCGAACCGTACGTTGCTCAATCGCAGCAGGGCGAATTCAATATCAACGGCAAAGTTACCGTCAAAAGCGGGTATTTCAGAGTGGTCAACGTTCCCAACACCGCGACGATTGAACTCGACGGCGGCACGCTGCAGAACAACGGCAACAACACCGGAACAACAGATTCTACAGTTAATGCCAACGTTATTGTAACGTCCGATTCCAATCTCATGGCTGGCTGGAGCGGAACGTTGACCGTCAACGGCGTCGTTTCCGGCCCCGCAAAGTTGATTATCCGTAACGACAGCGGCGTCGTTTACTTAAACAACACTAACGTCCATACGGGCGGAACGCAGATTGGAGACGATTATAAAAACCATAGCGCTCAGCTGGTTATGGGCGCAGACAACGCTCTGGGAACCGGTCCGATTTCTTTCGGAGCCGTAGATTCCACCCTGAATATGGCAACGTACTCGCAGGTCTTTAACGGCATCGACAACCAAAACGGTTCCGGCGGGAATTTCACCGGAGACAAAATTATTAACGACGCCAATTTGCTGGAATCGCCCACCTTCAACGCGCCGGAAGGTACGAATTTCGTCTATACCGGAACCATGCCGGCGTCGACCGGAACGCTGACAAAAGTCGGAGCGGGAACTCAAGTCCTCGGTTCCGCAGACGTTGAAAATATTGCTGTTACAGAAGGTACGCTGGGATTCTCCGGCGTTCTCAACGCAACGGGAAACATTTCTTTCCCCAGCGGTACAACGTTCAAAATGTACGGGACTGCGTCTGCTCTGAATGCCGCCAACCCGATTGAAATTCAAGACGGCGCAACGCTCTACTTTGAAAACGCCGTTCCGCGCAACGACAATACAGATCTGGCTATCAACATTGCCGAAGGCGGAACGTTAAAATTCTACGAAACCGACGCTGGCGACCATAACAATAACAATGCGCTGGTTCGTCCTGCAAGCAAAAATGTAACAATTACCGGCGACGGCGATTTCATCAAGACGGGACCCGGCAAGCTGTTTATTACCAACGAGAGCAACAGCGGCAAAGTCGCCATCGTTCTTTCCGACAAAGCCGTCATCGACGTTCAGGAAGGCGATCTGGTCAACGGCGGATGGTCGCCCAACTGCTGGAAATACGCAGACGATTCCGCATACAACCAGGCAACCCTCAACGTCGGACCAAACGGAACGGTTGACCTTTGGGACGGAACGATGTACGTCGGCGGCATTACCGGCGACGTCGACGGCGACAATCACGGCTTGATCATGTCCAAAAACAACGGTCATCTCACCGTCGGCATGGGCATGACAGACGCCGACAAAACATTTGTCTATAACGGCGACCTGAATCTCAATGAAAACCGAAGCTTTACAAAAGAAGGCGAAACGACTCAGGTCTTTACCGGGACGTACACTAACCTCGGCGTAACAAACGCGAACAACGGAATGCTGGAATTCTCCGGAAACACAACGTTGGGAACTGTTAATTTCAACGGCGACGGCAAGATCGACGTTACAGACGGCACATTGACTTTTGCCAAAACTATCAGTTTAACCGAGACGATGCCTCTTACCATTGCCAGCGGCGTTGTGGTAATCGCCGACCCCGGCAACGACGGCGAACAGTACGTTGCTCAAGCATACACGAATACATTCAATATTCATAATAAGGTTATTGCTAAAAGCGGATATTTTAGAGTTATCAACGTTTCAAGCGACACTGAGATTGAACTTGACGGCGGAACGCTTCAGAATAACGGCAATAACGGCGGTACGAATGCCACTGTCAATGCTGATATTCTTCTGACTTCCGATTCCCGCTTCATGGCTGGCTGGAGCGGACGCATGGACGTCAACGGCGTCATTTCCGGTCCCGGTATGCTGATTGTTCGCGACGACAGCGGCACGATTTATCTCAATAAATCCAATACCTACACCGGCGGAACGCAAGTCGGAGACAACTACAACTCCGGACAGATCGGTCGTCTTGTTGCTGGCGCAGAAAACGTCCTGGGAACCGGACGTCTGTATTTCATCAAAGACAATTCGTTCTTCGACATGGCTGGATACGCTCAAACGATTGGCGGATTGGGCAAAGACATGAGCGCTGACGAAGTCCAGTACAAAGGCTCCGTCAACAACTCCGGCGCTGAAACAACGCTGACGCTCAACGTACCAGCAGGCGAAACGTACAACTACAACGGCTCCGTTGCGAACAACGTTAACATCGTTAAAACGGGAGCGGGAACGCAGCAGTTCAACCTCGCCCAGGATGCGACGTTTGCTAAAGAGATTCTCGTTACTAATGGACGTCTGGACATGAAAGAATACTATACCGGATTGCTTACCGTTAAATCCGGCGGCGTATTCTCGCCCGGCAACTCGATTGGAACGCTCAATCTGGCAGGCGACTTCAATCTTGACGGCGGAACGCTTCTGATGGAAATCGACTCAACCGGCAGCGACCAGCTGATTGTAACAGGAAGACTGAACTTGGGCGACAACTCGTCCATTCTTCTGGACTTCGTCAACGGCCTGTCGCCGAACGAGGAGTTTGCCGTCGTTTTAGACGCTGACAACAGCGCCGACCTCGACGTTTTGAGCTTTGTCGACTCCTCTTATTTCTCCTATTTGAGCTATGAAAACGGCTCCGGTTTATGGGTGTTGTCCGGTAAAGTCGACGCCAACGCCGTTCCGGAACCATCCACCTGGGCGCTGCTGACGCTCGGGGTTTTCAGTTTGCTGTTCTGGCGCAAACGCAGTTAGAATATGACGGGTAGTTTTACGGGGGGCGGGTATTACCCGCCAACAAAAACAACCTATGATTTAACGCGGACAATGTCCGCTCCCCAGATACGTTTACGGGGGGCGGGTATTACCCGCCAACAAAAACAACCTATGATTTAACGCGGACAAT
>JAFQXE010000041.1 GCA_017407125.1 Thermoguttaceae bacterium | reverse complement strand
CATCAATGCACAAAGCCAGATCGGTTCCGTCTTGAAGTTTGCCATGAATCACAATAAAAAGGAAGTTGTTGAATGGCTCAAAGAGCAAGGCGCAAAAGAGTAAATTCGCTTTCGCTCTTGTCCAGCCGCGTTACGAGCTTGTCTTTCTTCTGGACATGATAACCAGGAAGAAGGGCGCGCCGATTAACGCGGTAACGATTCCGACGGGGGCTTCTGCGGCGATGGCTCCGGTCAGCGGCAGGCTTCGCGCCATCAGGTCGGCGGCAATAAGCAGCGTCGCCCCGGTCAGGACGCTGGCGGGAACGAGGCGTCGATAGTCCTGTCCGAACAGACATCGGCTGATATGCGGCGCCGCCAGCCCGACGAATCCGATTAGTCCGCAAAGACTCACGCACGCGCCGGCAATGAGCGACGCCAAAACAAACGCGGTCAGGCGGGTTCGGTTTGCGTCGACGCCCAGCGAAAGCGCTTTGTCGTCTCCTAAAATCATCGGGTTGAGAGCGGGAGCCGTCAGCGCCGCCCCGATAATCCCGACGGCGATAACCGTCCCGCTAATCCAGAGAAGTCGGGAATCGTAAATCTGAAGCGACCCGAGCAGCTGCCACAAAATACCCGGCAGGCGTTCGTTGGGAGCCATAATAAAGACGATCATCAGCCCGGCGCTGGCAAACGCGCTGTACATGACCCCGGTCAGCAAAAGCGTATAGACGTGAACCGCGCCAGAGCGTTCCCGGGCGATAAAATAGACGAACCCGATAGACAGCAGCGCGCCCAAAAACGAGCCGGCGGAAATCGTCCACGCCGCCCACAGACCCAAGCCCGCCGCCATTGTCAGCGCCGCACCCAGCCCCGCGCCGGAGGACACGCCCAAGACGTACGGGTCTGCCAGCGGGTTGCGAAGTATCGCCTGAAAGACCGTCCCGGAAACCGACAGCCCCGCGCCGACGAGCGCCCCGGCGAGAACTCTGGTCAGGCGCATTCTCAGCAGCGGCGAATGTATCAGCTCTGTCGGCGGAATCCAAACGGAACCGAACAGAATCGCCGCTGTTACAACGATCAGCAAAACGACTGCCAGCAGGAAGAATTTGAACGTCATTGCAGACGCCCCGGATTTATTGTACATGCTCTTATTATAGCATAAACCCGGCGCGTTGAAAATGGGGGAACCCCCGAGGCGGAGAATTCATCTTGAACCGCGTATATTGGATACGCTTTTGACAAAAGCGCTTTCAAGACTTCTCCCTTCGTGATTCTTTCATTTGAGCAGAAACTAATCTTTCACCTCTTTTTCAGGAAATTTAGGCGTCTGAAAGAACCATGAATGACACCAAATGGTTACTACAATCGTTAATGTACAGGTAAGAACAAGCACAAAAGGATTTAACATTAAGAAAGTAAAGAAATTTGAACCCGCCTGTTTAGCAACCAATTCAAAAAAGTCGCCCCAGTTGTCTGTCGGATGTTCAGACAGCTACGCTGTAAATGAAATCCAGAAGATTACAGTTACAGCAAAATAGCAATAAACAGCGATTGTTGCCAACAGTACAATAAATTGTATGATGGCAATACACACCTCGTGTAATTTTTTATCAAGCCAATGTAACATATACACTTCCTTTCTGACTGATGATTATGTTCATCAATCTCATAATGATAAAACAATCATAAGAAACTTAAATATTCGTGAATAATACTGGGGAATGACGTTACAATCCCCCTTACCAGTTGGGCGAATTCTCTTGTCGGACAACCTCGCCGGCGGTTTTTTCAATCAGCCAGTTGCAGCCGCTGTTCTCGAAAAAGCTGTTGTTATAGAATTTCCCCTCGCCCTGATTCAAAACCTGGACGCCGCACTCTTTGTTGTGATGAATATAGCAGTCGATAAACGTCGGCGAAGCGTTGTCTGCAATAAAGACGCCGCCCGCCCGGCAGAGGCAAATCTCGCAGTTTTTAAACCGTCCCTGAGAGCCTAAAATGCTCATCACGCCAGACTGACGCACGTTATGAATAACGCAGTCTGTTACTGTCGGTTCAGAACTTTCAGAAACGACGACCGCGGCGTCTGACGTGTTGAAGACTTCGCACGACTCCATCTGCCCGCCGCTTTTGTCGTGAAACATGACGCCAATGCCCGGCGACTCGTGAATTTGGCTGTCAACCAGCTGCGGAGAGCTGTTGATGCTCAAAAACTGAATCGACATGTTGTCGTAGATATCGCAATGTTCAAATCGCCCGACGCAGTCGTCCCAAACGCAGACGCCGTGTTCCTGATTGTGGTTCATCTGGCAGGATTCGCAGACGCAGTCGCTCTCGTTTTTGATTTCAAATCCGGTTAAAGCGTTGTGATGGAAAGAGCAGTCTCGAAAACGTCCAAAACTGTTTTGATAAACATACGCGCCGATGTTAAACCCATGATGAACTTCGGTTTTAATCGCCTTGACAACGGAATGATTGCAGACGGCAATCGCCGCATGTCCGCATTTGGATACGCTGCAGCGATACAGAATCGCTCTGGCGTGGTCAATAATCCAGACTCCGCCGCAGGTGCAGTTTTCAATTTTGCAATATCGTATAACCGGAGCGGATTTAGCGCTGCTGACGACCAGGCCGTCTCCCTTGCCAGTAATAACGCAATTGACCAGTTCAGATTCCCCGGAATTGATAACAACAATAGATGAACGTTTCAAATCCGATGAGCTTTCAATTTCGTCCGCGTTTTGATTGGTAAACGTAACAGCGCAAATCCTGGCAAACGTGGCGTTTATAACGGCCGCAGCGCCATGCTGGCTGATAAGCTTCACGTCAGCCGGGTCTCCGGTTTCGCCGGCAATGCTGACGTTTTTGTTGACTTCCAAAGGAGCGTTCAACAGGTATTCCCCTGCTGGAATTATAATTTCGCTCCCTTCAGGAGCCTGATTAAGCTCCTGACAAAGATCAAACGATTTTGCGGTTTTCGATGATGAGTTCGACATGAGAAGAGGAGTCTGGTTACGGTGTTTCAACTGTATGAGGCGAAGAATATGACGTTGACGACTTCTCTCTCCTCATACGATTAAATCTCTTTATGAAAAACTGTTTTCATCATTTAACCATTTCATTCTACAGTATTTGAAAACAAAATAACAGTAGGAAAAGTCATTTTCTTGAGAAAAAGTTAAAAAAATTTTTTAATAAACCTGCAAGTTTTAAAATGAGTAATTTCAGCCTATTGACAAGGTTGGATATGAATATAAAATAGTAAGAAATGGTTAATAGAGGCAGTAGGCAAGAGGCAGTAGGCAGTAGTTAAATAACTCCTCACTCCTCATTCCTAACTCACAACCGTTCGACAATACACTAAACGCTAACGACACCCATGTACATTCGCTGCAAATCCTGCGGACAACTGCTGTATATTCCCGACGACGCCAACGGTATAACCGTTCGCTGTCCGGCGTGTCAAAATGAATTTGTCTATACAGCGGAGAAAAATGAGGATAATGAGGCAAATAAAAACGAACCTGAGCAGACGTCCAGCGAGGTAGAAGAACCAACTCCGCCCGACGTCGAGCCGCTACCGGAATATGCTCTACGGGAATCGTATCATCAGCCGCGAAGTTTGAAGCTGGAGCCGTTTTCTTCCTGGGACGCGTTGTTCACAGCGTACCGGCTTTTTTCCGAACATTTTGGCGTTTTGATTCTCTTTGCGATTTTGACCGTTCTGCCGGGATTTGCGTCGAACTTGGCAATACACGCCCTGGTTCCTGAATTGACGGAAATTCAGCGAGCGATAGCAGAAAAGGAAACGTTTGAAGAAGTAATAAAGGCGTACCAGGAATACTCTCAAACGATCCCGCCGACTACCGCGATAACGATTTTGGGAATAAGTCTGATTTCGTTTACGCTGTCAATTTTCCTTCAAATTGGCGGAATTCGTTTATTCAACGCCTACGGCAGAAAACAGAAAGCCAGCTTTTGGCTGACCCTCTCCGGGTTCGACTCGCCCGGTCGGGTTCTGCTTTCGTGTTTTCTGTTTTTCATATTGTCAGCGGCGGCAAGTTCTGCTGGAATGTTTATTCTTATCGCAATGACGATGGCGGGATTATCTCCCTTGGGGATTATGCTGTTCATATTCCTGATTTTATTCTTGATGGTTTATTTGTTCTTTGTCATGCCGCTCATTGCGGACTCTAATCTGTCGGCTTTCAATGCGTTTCAGCTGTCGTACCTGATCGCAAAGGGAAATATTGCCTCGTTGTTTGGGTCAATTGCGCTGCTGTTTCTCATGATGATGTTTATCAGCTCGTTTGTTTCAGCAATCTTCGGAAGCGTTTTCACAAACGGCGCTGTCGGTCTGATTTCCCAAGGCCTTTTCCAACCGCTGCTGGTTGGAATGATCAGCGTTGCCTACCTCAAAGCAACCGGACAATTCAGAGAATAGCCCTCAGATTAGCGAAACGAATTATCCGCTATTATAGTGAAGTGCGAAATATTAAAGTGCGAGGCGTTGAAGCCTCTCATTCCTCTCCTGGCTGAGCATTTCTCCCTCTTAACTAAATCCTCCGCCTCCCGGGTTGATATTTTTGCAAAATGACGTATAATTAATAACAATGGATAGAATTGAGAGAATTGTTTCTATTCCGTTAATTACGTAATTATTGATTAAGCAAGGAGATAATAATATGGCTTGGGATTATTCCGAAAAGACAAAGCAGTTGTTTCTCGACGCGGTGGCGGGAAAGCCCGGCACGCACCTGGGAGAAATTGAGAATCCGGACGGCATCGGCGAACACGGGTCAATCGCCTGCGGCGACGCGCTCAAGTTCACGTTTCGGGTCGATAAGAACGACGAAGACCCGACCAAAGACCGGATTGTCGAAACAAAGTACCTGACTTTTGGCTGTACGTCGGCAATCGCCGCAAGCGAAGCCCTGTGTTGCATTCTGGAAGACAAAAAATGCACGCCCATCGAAGCGCTCAAGGTTACCAACGCGGACATCGTCGAGTTTTTGGACGGCTTGCCGCAGCAGAAGATTCACTGTTCCGTCATGGGCGAAGAAGCCCTTCAGGCGGCGGTTCTGGACTGGTCTCGCAAACGCGGCGTTGACCTGAAAGCGCTGGGAATCGAAATCGTCGACGAAGTCGAAGAGCAGGAACACGACCGAATCGTCTGCCGCTGCTTCTCGCTGACGGAATCGTACATTCGCCGTAAAATCAAGGAACTCAACCTGAGAACCATTCCTGAAATCACCGCGGCAATCAAGGCGGGCGGCGGATGCGGCGTTTGCCATCACGAACCCGGCGGATTACAGGACATTCTTGACGAAGTCTGGGGAAAAGAAGGCAGTAGGCAAGAGGCAGTAGGCAGTAGTAATTCTGTTCCTACGCTGTCGATGTTTGGCGAAACGACAAAGCCAGCCGCGCCAACGCCTCAGCCGACTGAACCGATTCAGGACGTTGCAGAGCTGTCCCCGTACCAGTTTGCCAAACGGATTGAGCAGGAAATCGACGCGAACATTCGCCCCATGCTCCAAAAGGACGGCGGCGACATCGAGATTATCGACATCAAGGGAACGCTCGTTTACGTTACGCTTCGCGGCGCGTGCGTCGGCTGCGCCGGAGCGACGCAAACGCTCAAGTTCATCGTCGAAAAAGCCCTCCACGACAACGTCAGCGACAAAGTCCGCGTTATTCAGGTTTGACAGGCGTTTGAAAACAGACAGATTGTAACAGACAACGAAACCATGGACAACGACTCAAGCGAAAATCAGGAACCCCAAAGCGAGCAGAAACCGCTGCCTCAGCTTCTGCTCGATAACGAACCGGACGCCAGGCTGGAAACGCTCTTTCCGCGTCCGGGACGTTACATTTCGTGGAATCGATTTCGCAAAGAGGCGCAAAAGGGCGGCTGGTCTGTTCCCCAACTCAAGCAAAATGCGGTAATCGACAAACTGACCTGGCTGGGGTTCGACCTGTTTATGTACTCCTGCATAACGCTGTTCCTGTTTGGAATCCTGCTTTTTGCCGGCGTGCATCGTCCCGTCGGAGCCGTAACCCCCTATTTGGAAATCTTCTGTCTGGGATACGTGGCGTTTTACGTCGTGTTTTTGTTTGCCGCAACCGGAATCGAAATGCTTTTCGGGCTGTACACATTCCCCGATGGCGTTGAAACGGTTGACCAACTCCGACAGTTGATTACGAAACCTGAACAGCAGCAAGAGACGAATAACGAGTAGCATACCATCATGAACAAAGCAACGTTTTTTCTCATTCTGACGTTATTACTTGTTTTTCTGACCGCGACGCCGGGTAACGCTCAAATGCGGCGAACGAAACCGCGTCAGCTGACACAGGAAGAAATCGACAAGCAAAAAGCCCAGCAGGACGCCCTGGCAAACCTCGGCAGCGGCAAGCTCGATACGGAATCCGAAATCGGGAACGCCAGCGGATTTCACGGGCTGGTTCGCGGTGGGCTGAAGGGGTTCCAAATCACAGCGGAAAACGCGAAAAAAGCCGGACTGAACGTCATTGATTCGCCCCGCTTGCTGCTGGTAACGGACTTGCCAATCGATGACGATTTGCAAAAATGGGGTTCCTATCTGGATCAGGCGACGCAGCAGTTTGCGGAATATTTCAACGTCCCGTCGTATCAGATCGCGTCGTGGAAAATCCGCGCCTGCGTGATGAAAGACAACGTTCCCTTTATGGTCAACAATCTCCTTCCGGACGAGCTGCCGCCTTTCGATTACGGGTTTCAGTACGGGAACAACGTCTGGCTCTACGCTCAGGAATCGCGTGACTATCAGCGTCATCTGTTCCTTCATGAATGTACACACGCTTTTATGAACCAGGTTCTCAAAGGGTGTGGGTCGCTGTGGTTTGGCGAAGGACTGGCGGAGTATTTCGGAACGCACCGGATTGAAAACGGACGGTTGACGATGGGCGTCATGCCGCGGTCGAGAAACGAGTTCCCCCATTGGGGCAGAATCCGGTTCATTCAAAACGACTTGCAAAACGGCGTTTTCGTCCCGCTTAACGAGTTTTTTTCAACGGAGTTGAAGTCGCAGGACAACCGCTCCTACGCCTGGGCGTGGGCGCTGGTCTGGATGATGAACTCGCAGCCGCAGTACAAGGCGATTCTGCAGCGTCTTGCCGTTGTCGAACAGGGAAAGACCTACGCGCAGCGAGCGCAAAACGTTAATAAGATGTTTCGCGAATCGTTTACCGACGACCAATGGCGTCAGTTTTCTACCCAATGGGAAGCGTTCATTTCCGACCTCGAATACGGCTTGAAACCGGAGTACTGTCACATAGAAGACGCTCCAGGCGTAACGCCGTTAAACAAGCAGGCGTTTCAAATGATTCGCTCCGACAAAGACTGGCAAAACGTCGGCGTCGGGATAGAGAAAGGTAAAAAATATTCCATCAAAGCCATGGGCGAGTACAGCGTCTGCGCGGGCGAGAAAACGTGGCCCTGCGAACCGAACGGGATTACGATTCGATACTTCCGCCAGATGCCGCTGGGCGCTCTGTTAGCCGCGATTGTTACTCCCAACGACGGCGAAAACGCCAAGCTGGAAGGGTTTAACAAGCCGATTGTCGTTAGAAACAGCGTCCAGTTCACCGCCCCGCAAAGCGGCGCGCTATGGTTCAAAATAAATAACCTGCCAAACGTTGCTCCCGCCGACGGTTCCGTTATTAAAATTATCATTGAAGAGATTCCCTGATGCAAACTTTCAAACACATACTTTCAAAATACCTCCTGATTTGGTTAACGTTAATCTGCATTGTCGCGTATAACTGGAATGGAATAGCGTCACATTGCAACCTTTCGTTCAATCCGTTTCTTTTTTTCGGCAATTACCTTAATTGGCTCATTACCGTTACGATGCTGGCAATTGGAAGTCTGCTGCCGCTGGAAGAAGTCAAGATGGTCATTCGCCGCTGGCCCAAAATCCTGGGCGGGACGACGATTCAGTTTCTGTCCATGCCGCTGGCAGGGTGGCTCATTGCTAAAGCGTTTCATCTGGAAGACGGCTGGTTTGTTGGGTTTATTCTTGTCGGGTGCGTTCCCGGCGCGATGGCGTCCAACATGCTGACGATGATTTCCAAAGGCAACGTGAGCTATTCCGTCGGGCTGACGACGTGCTCTACTCTTTTGTCGCCGCTGCTGGTTCCGCTTTTGCTGTACTGGTTTTTATCCACAACGGTCAAAATGGACGTCTCGGCTATGTCCGCCAATTTACTTTTGACGGTTGTCTGCCCGGTTATTGTCGGTTTTACGCTGTCACGTATTTTCGACTGGTGGCGCAAAGGCGCGGAAATGGTCGGCGAAATCATCGCCAATATCGCTATTATCCTGATTATCGCCTCGGTCGTCGCCGCCAAAGCGGAACTCATTGAGAAGACGCCAGCGTTTATTCTCGGCGCGCTGCTTCTGGTTAATATTCTGGGATATATTTGCGGCTGGTTTGGAGGATTGGCAATTGGGGCGTCCAATAAAATGCGACGCGCCTTGACGCTGGAAATCGGTATGCAAAACGCCGGACTGGGAACCATGCTGGCAACAACATACTTCAAAGATTTTCCGCAGGCGGCTATCGTCTGCGCCATGTATACCTTCGGCTGCATGTTTACCGGAATCATTCTGGCTCAAATCTTCAGCCGCATGCCCGCCAAAGACGAATTAGAGGAACTCAAATGAACAATTTGCAGATCGTCTGCATTGCCTGCTGTTTCCTTCCCGCGTTGATAATCGAGATTATGCGCCGACGCGCCAATTCCGATTTGCTGGACGAGACGACTGAACAGACATCGCCCACGGCGGACAGCGTCAGCGTTCCGTTTTTGGCAACCGTTTTCCTGACGCTTGTCGGATTGATCGTTCAGACGTTGTATTTAATCGGGAAAACAGATTTATCCGCCAATTTAACGGCGCTGTCGAGCATGCAAGGCGTTTTTCTCAGCGCGTCGTGGCTCTTGTCGCTGATTTTTCTCGCCTCGCTTAAGCGCAGCGCGGGAACCATCTTCCCAATTTTGACGATGACCGCGTCGCTGTGCTTGATTATCGCCGCATTTTGGGCGCCGGTGAGCCTGTTTCCGCGTCAGCCGGTCATGCGCTCGTGGGGACTCGTTCATGGGTTGTCACAGCTGACGTTTTTCGTCTCGCTGACCATCGGGTTAATCGTCGGGATTCTGTACCTTTGGCAAGACAGACGGCTCAAGCTGCGCCTTAGCCGCGGAACGTGGAAATTGCCGCCGCTGGAACGTCTGGCTAGAATCAACCGCGCGTCGCTGATCTGGTCGTTGGCGGCGCTGGCGCCGGGAATCGTTTCCGGGTTCGTGCTGCTCAACGCGCGACCGGGAACCATCAACCCGGCGGATTACGCCTTCAGCCCAACCATCATCGGATCGCTGATTATATTTATCTGGATTCTTTGGACGATTATCCGCTCTGTCGTTTTCGGGGCGTTTACCGAGGCGAAAGCCACCGCCAGACGAACGATATTCCTGTTCATCCTGCTGACAATTACGCTGGTTGCCGCCTACTATTCGTCGACTGGACATTGGAGCGTCCAGTCCGCCGAGGAGTCCCAAATAGAAGCATCTGACGACAGCGCCGCGCCTGTCCCGCAAGCTGCACAGGAGGCGAATCCATGACGTTCTATTTGTTTGGATGTTCGCACCGTCAGGCGGGAGTGGAACTGCGTCAGCGGTTAGCTCTCAGCCCGGAAGAAACGCCGGCGTTTTTAAAGTCGTTCGCGGAACAGTTCCCGGAAGCAGACGTCTGCGCGCTGTCCACCTGCAACCGCGTTGAGGTCTACAGCTGGGTTGACGACGAAATCAACTCGGAATTCGGGATTGAAAGTACGGTTTTTGAGCAAAATAAACAGGTTACGTCAAACAAAGACATCCTGCAGCGTCAGATGGAGTTCTTCGCCAGCTACCGGGGCGTAGACCGGGAAACGCTGTTCAAGACATGCTTTCAGTATTCCGATTACGACGCCGTAGAGCACCTGTTTCAGGTCGCGTCGTCGTTGGATTCCATGGCTTTGGGCGACGTCCAAATTATCTCCCAGGTCAGAGCCGCTCACGACGTCGCTGCCGAAGCCCAGACGCTTGGTTTGCCGCTCAATCTGGCGTTTCAGTCTGCGATTAAGGCGGCAAAACGAATCGATACGGAGACGGAAATTCAGCGTCATCGAACCAGCATTGCGTCTATCGCGGTTAAAGACTTCGCCAAAAACATTTTTGAGGACTTCGCCAACAAAACGACGCTGGTCATCGGAGCAGGGCAGATGGCGGAAGAGACGCTGGAATACCTCATCGAGGACGGCGCAAACCGAATTCAGGTTGTCAACCGAACGTTCGAGAAAGCCCAGGAGCTGGCTCAGAAGAAGGGTGGAACCGCTGTTGATTGGTCGCAGATGGAATCGCAAATCCTTGCAGCAGACCTGATTATCGCCGCCGTCGGAGCAACAGAACCGATTCTCACTGCTCAGACGTTTCAAACGCTGTATTCTCAACGCCGCCGCCGCGGTCCGCTGTTCATCCTCGACCTCGGCGTTCCGCGAAACATCGACCCGGCAATCGAAAAATTCCCGGACGTTTACCTGTTCACCATCGACGACCTGGAACAAACCTGCGAGCAGAACCGCAAGGCGCGGGAACGTCAGCTGCCCAAAGCCTACGCGATTATCAAGCAGGAAACCGATAAGTTTTTCCAGGACCTGGCTCACCGTCAGTCCGCCCCGATTCTCTCCCGGCTTCGCGACGACTGGGAATCCATCACTGCCGCAGAGCTAAAACGCCTGTTCAACAAACGCCCCAATTTAACAGAAGATGACCAACAGGCGATTGAACAGACGGTTGAGCGTCTGATAAACAAAATCCTCAACGCCCCCTACCAAACCCTCCGAAGCGAATCGAAAGACGGAACCCCGGGAATTTTGATAAAATCCATTGTTAAATTATTCCGTCTAAAATGAGTTTACAATCAAATTTTTAATTAATTTTAAAAAAATATGATAAACAAATAATTATTCCTATTGCAAAATTGAAGTCTTAACGTTAAAATATCGAAAATTATTTATAAGTATTAGTTTGTCAATAATTTGAGAGGCTAGACTGTCAAGGTTCAACAGAGCCTCTATTTAACGCATCCTGCCGCCTGCCATACGTTTGTAAATTATGCAATCCCATTGTCCACATTGCGATGCTTTAGTTGACGTTCCAAACCGTCAAACAGACGTGTTATGCCCCAACTGCCAGCGGTTCTTCCTGTGGACTCCCGATTTAGACCCGCCATTTAAGTCCTCTAAAAACAAGGACAACGACGTTGATAAACCCTCTGATCATTTTGATCAGGAGCGATTCCAAAAACATTTGGAACAGAAGCGGGAAGAGGAAGAATTAAAAGCGTTAGATCCAACGCAGGAGTCGGAATCTCATGGGACTCGCGCCCAATCTGTAGGGCTATACAAAGATTATGCCTTGGGAGGCAATACCGAAACGCCGTCTCCAAAACGTAAAACGCAGACAAAAAAGACCGGGAAAAATATGTATCCCTACGAGTTGCCCGGTCAGGTTGTTGAGGCCGACCGCCGTATGCCTGTCTATTCCAGCATGATGTTTGACGCGTTTACGATTTTAAGCGCTCATGTTGGAACAATGCTTTCGGCAGTAATCGCTTTTGGCATTTTAATGGGATCTCTCGTAATCGGGGCGACGGCGGCATACTTTGCCCTCGCTCAGCTTACGCCATCCGTCAATATGAAAATGGCGCTTTTTGGCGTCATCTTCTTCGTCAGTTCCATTGGATTCGTTTGGATAATCAACGGACAACGATTGTATGTTATTTCGCTCATTCGTCAGGGCAAAACGTCAACGTCTTTGATGATGTCCGGTACAATTGGGCTGTTTCGCAACCTTGTCGTTTTCTGGATTCATTTAATCCCGCTAACCATTCCAGCCGCGGTATTGTATGGATTCTACATCTGGAGCAATTCAAATGGGGGAGACAAGGTAACATTGGAAAATGAATTGGGCTGGTTCTATTACGTATTCATGCAAACGCCAGCCGCTGTCGCTATTGCCGCCGCTGTAATAGGACTTGGCGCGTTTTTAATCATCATTCTCAACTGGGGATTGGCTTTCTGGCTGATTATCGATAAAGACCTCGGCGTTTCAGAAGCGCTGGACGTTTCTCACAAAATCACGTACGAAAAGAAAGCAACCTTCCTGGGCGTTTTGACCTCCAGCGCCGGCGTCGTTATCGTTCTTTCCTGTCTGACGATGGGAATTGCGATGGTTCTTGTTCCTATCAGCCTGCTGTTCATCGGAATGTACTACATGAAAACCGCCATTCAGGAAATGGTCATTCCCGGTAAAACGGCTTTGGGCGCTCACCCCAGCCTCTACGGAAACACCGGCGAACTGTCCGACGAATCCGACGAGGAAGAAGACATCCTCTGAGTTAGTTAGGAATTAGAAGTGAGGAGTGAGGAGTTACGCAAGCGTAGGCTCCGGGAGTGCGGCGGCTTGACGCCGCTTTCTTTTTTGGCGCCTAAAGGCGCCAATGCGGGCGAAACGCCCGCGAACCGGGCTGAACGGAAGGATTGGGTAAAATCAAGAAAGCGAGAGCTGCGCTCTGGCGCTCCGAAAATGTCACACTTGCTAAAACTTTTTCGAAAAAATTCGATTCGCGTCTGATCTCGCCTGCGCCTCGCCCAGCTAGGCAAGCCGGGAACGTTAGTTCCCGGGTATATTGCCAAACGTCCATTTTTTCGCTCATTGGTTATTGGTCGCATACCCACGGGTTTACACCCGTGGCTCGCCTATATTATTTTGTAGGGATTATTGACCTTTCACACACCGAAAGCCAAGTGTGTAGTCCCGGTAACCGGGATCGATGTAGAAGCGGTACGCTGACCGGCAGAACCCAGCGCTGTCGAGCCAGCAGCCACCGCGGAATACGCGGTCGGAGCCACTCGAAGGTCCAACCGGGTCCGTTACACTCCCTCTGGGATAATCGTCATACCAGTCTTGACACCACTCCCAAACGTTCCCGTGCATGTCATACAAACCCCATGCATTGGGCTTCTTCGTTCCAACTGGATGCGTTTTTCTATCGCTATTATCCCAATACCACACCATATCGTCAAGGTTCCCGGCATAAGCTCCTGTACTACCCGCCCGACAAGCATATTCCCACTGCGCTTCCGTTGGAAGCTGAACGGGCAATCCCAGCTGAGTACACTTCTTACAAAATTCCTGACAATCGCCCAAAGAAACACATTCAACAGGCAAATCGTCGCCCTTGAAGCGACTCGGATTGTTTCTCATAACCGCTTTCCACTGCTTTTGCGTTACCTCCGTTTCCAGCATCCAGAAACCTTTGGTAAGCGTTACTTTGTGCTGTTTTTCATCGCTGCGTCCTGTTTCTGACATTGGCGCCCCCATCATAAACGTACCAGCCGGACACCATCTAAAGGCAAATTCCACGCCGTTAATTACCTTTACAAGACGTTTGCCTGCAAGAATTTCATCGCCTGCCAAGCAGACGGGCGCAAAGAAAGAAACTGCCATTGCGGCAACGATGCCACACAGAACTGAAATAATCCAACTGCCATTAAGATTTCGCATAATTCTTTACTCCTATGCGGAACGTTTATAAATGTTCAATACAAGTACATTCTTGTAATTAACTCTAATTTAATTCAAATTATAAGCATTTACGCTTCTATTGCAATAGGGGGACGAAAAAAGCGGGACAAAGATTTTCCTTGACGGCAAAAGCCGTCAAGTTGTAGCCCGAGGACGGGCTACATCCAAAGGAGGTTTTCTGCGATGTCGTTTTGTTATGCACGCTTCACGGCTTTTTCTAAAGACAACCCCTTATTTTTCCGCGCCGAACCAGAACGCCAGTTGATGCACAATCCAGGCGACGGGCAGAATAGTCGCGGTAAATCCGGTTATCATCAGCCATTGGCGCAGCGACAGGGAAGTCGTTCGGAAGATCTGTCCAATTCCGTAATAATCGCTAAACTGAACCATGACGATCTGAGCGACGGTAATCAGGGTAATAACCCCGATAAACAGACGGTTTTTGGTCAACAGCGTAAACGGGTTTTCGTTATGGAACAGGGCGCGGCAGTTGAATTTGTGCCAGAACTGGAACATGACAAACGTTGTAAAGAAGACCGTCAGCGCCTTGAGGTTCTCTGCAATCACTTTCGAATCGGTTAAATCGCATCCGAACTCGAATTTCTGTTCGCCCGGCTCCAGGAACCAGCCGAAATACAGTACGCAGCCCAGCATAACAACCTGAAACGCGCTGTTGCACAGAATCGTAAACCACATCGAGGGCATGATAATATGCGCCTGACGCGAGACGGGTTTTCGGTGCATGGAGAACTCACGCGGAGGGTCGGCGCTGTAGGCTATCGCCGCGAACGTATCCATTATTATATTAATCCACAGCAGCTGCGTAACAGTCAGCGGGAGGGAAACGCCGACAAGCGGACCGATCAGAGCGCAGGTCAACGCGACAAAGTTCACAGAAAGCTGGAACTGTAAAAACCTCTGAATGTTCTGATAGAGCGTTCTGCCCCACCAGATCCCGGTAACGATGCTTTTGAAGTTGTCGTCTACCAGAACGATGTCGGACGCTTCCTTCGCGACTTCGGTTCCGGAAACGCCCATCGAAAGCCCGACGTCTGCGAACTTCAGCGCGGGCGCATCGTTGGTGCCGTCGCCGGTCATGCCAACGACTTCCCCCTGATAATGCAGCGCTTTCACCAGACGCAGTTTGTCCATCGGCGTTGACCGCGACAGAACTCGCAAACGCTCGGCGACGTCGGGAAGCTGCTCGTCTGTAACGGCGGCAAGCTCGTCGGACGTCAAAACCAGCTCGCCGTCCGGGGTGTTTTCGACGTAATTCTCAGACAGAATCCCGCACTGTCTCGCGATCGCGACCGCAGTCGGCTTGGCGTCGCCGGTAATCATCTTGACGCTCACGCCCGCCTGCTGACAACGCTCAACCGCCGGCGGAACCTCCGGACGAACGGGGTCTTCAATTCCCGTCAAACCGAGCAGGACGTACCCGGGACAGGCTAAGCACGCATCCAGATCGTCTGGTTTGAAGCAATTGCAGCACATCTTTTTTGACGCGATTGCCAAAACGCGCAACGCGCGGTTCGACGCCGCGGCAAGCTCCGATTCGATTTGGGATTTATACAAGTCAATCGGGACGTCGGCGCCGTCAATCCGGACGAACGAGCATTTATCCTGAATCCGTTCCGGCGCGCCCTTGATGTGGCAAATCAATGCGGGAGCGTTCAGTCCGTCCGCCTTGTCTTCGACCAGAACCATGCTCATCTTGCGTTCGGAATTGTGCCCCATTTCCCCAACGCGGTTGGCGGACGTTCTCACAGCAAGATAATCCGTTCCGAACTCGGTAAATAAAGCCAGCAACGCGCACTCCGTCGGGTTTCCGATTCTCCGAACCGCGATTTTGCCATCGGAATTCTCGTATCGTTCCAAGTTGGCTTCGCTGTTGAAGCAAACCGAGTTTACCAGATCGCCCCAAACGGGCGTTGACGTCAATCGGGAGAAGTCAGCGGGAGAATACGACTGACCGTTCGCCCAGAACCAGACCGGCTGCATTTTGTTTTGGGTCAGCGTTCCCGTCTTGTCTGAACAGATAACCGTCGCGCAGCCAATCGTTTCGGACGCCACCAGCTTTCTGACCAGACAGTTTTGCCGCGCCATTTTGAGCATGTTCATCGCCAGCGACACCGTTACCATCATTGGCAGCCCTTCCGGAACGGCAACGACGATAATTGTAACAGCCACAACAAAGGCGGTCAAAACCTGCTGAAGCAGCTCTATTGCGCCAGCGTCAAAATCGCCATAAAATCCCCACGCGCTTACCCCTACGGCGTAAGATGCAACCGCCATCGGAACGGTCCCCAAAAACTGGGC
The DNA here is from genome assembly GCA_017407125.1 of Thermoguttaceae bacterium. Taxonomy (GTDB): domain Bacteria; phylum Planctomycetota; class Planctomycetia; order Pirellulales; family Thermoguttaceae; genus RUG11551. The sequence continues at coordinate 46,737 of JAFQXE010000041.1, read as the reverse complement.
AAACCAGCTCTTGAGGGTCATGTTCATTGATGCGAAAAACGGACGAAGGAGAAACCGCATTAAAAGTACGCCCATCACGACTGACGCGATGACCAAACCCCATTCCAGCCCCGTCTGATGAACGAACTCTTTTGCAATCTCGCTCTGAACCAGGGTTTCAACCGACATGCACGTGAAAATCGCCAGCGCGCCGGAGACGCCCAAAATGCTGATCTGTTTGGCAAGACGCGAGAGCTTTTCCACCAGCGGCGTAACAGACTTCGACTCGTCGTCCGCCAGATTCGCGGCGATATTCCCCATCTGGGTCGAATCGCCCACTTTCACCGCCAAAAGAACGCCATGACCGTCGTTGACCATCGTTCCGCGGTATACGCAGTTGGACTCGTTCGCTTTCTCTAAGGCGTCTGTGTCGACTGCAAACGCGCCGTCGCCCGATATTGGTACTATCGGAGTCTTCCGCACAGGAGCCGATTCGCCTGTCAGCAAAGACTGGTCGATTAAAAGCCCCATGCTGTCCAGCAAAAGACCGTCCGCCGGGACTTTATCGCCCATATCCAGAACGATCAGGTCGCCGGTTACGACGTCGCCGATATGCGTCGTCGTAATCTGACCGTTTCGCAAAACCTTGACGGGAATATCCTCTTTGACCTTGTTCAGGGCTTCAAACTCGCCTTCCGACTTGCGTTCGCTGAAATACCCGACGGTAATCGCCAGAAGAACCGCCAGGAAGATGCCGATGGATTCCGTAAAATGAACGTCTGTATTACCCAGCGCGTACCTTTCAATTGCCGTCATCGCAAGGGAAATCACCGCCGACGCCAGTAGAATAATAATCGTCGGGTCTTTGAACTTATCAAGCAGCTGTTTCCACCACGGCGTTCTCGGGGGCGGCGTGAGCAGATTGGAGCCGTATCTCTTCCGCAGCTCGACAACCTGATCGGATGTCAACCCTGTTTGTAAATTAATCGTAATATCGCCAAGCTGAACTTTTTCGGCTAACATATATTAATTAGAAGTGGTTAGTGGTTAGTAGTTAGTGGTAAGTAGCAGATGGTTATTGAGAGAAGCGCTTTGCGCCCTTACAACTTACCACTAAAAACTTACCACTACAATTATACACAATAGGAAATTTTTGAAAAGGGCGTCGAAAATTCTTTTAATCCCTCTATACGGAAACGAAAAAAAGAGTAAAATATAACAGAATCAGTTTTTAGCTGTTAGCCGTTAGCTTTTAGCTAGAGGCTAGGAGCTAATAGCTCTCCACTCCCTACTCCCTATTCCCCATTCCCTATACCCTAACCAGGAGGATTTGTAATGTCAACGCTCTTTGTAGCGATTGCTGCGTTTTTCGGCTATATTCTCGCGTACAACCTGTACGGAAAATGGCTCGCCAAAAAGATTTATTGTCTTGACGACAATCGGGCGACTCCCGCCCATACGCTTCAGGACGACGTCGACTACGCCCCGACGCGCTCGTTCGTTTTGATTGGGCACCATTTCGCCGCCATCGCCGGCACCGGTCCGATTGTCGGTCCCGCCATCGCGGTATTCTGGGGCTGGCTGCCCGCGCTGCTCTGGGTCGTCTTCGGCTCGATTTTTATCGGCGCGGTTCACGACTTCTCAACGCTCGTCATTTCCATGAGAAACGACGGCAAGAGCGTTGCCGACATCGCCAAGTCGCTGGTCTCCACCCGCGTTAGAATCCTGTTTTTGTTGCTGCTCTGCTTTACCTTGACGCTGGTTGTCGCTGTCTTCTGCACGATTACCGCCGGCGTGTTCATCAACACCCCGCAGTCCGTCATCTGCGTTTGGGGAAGCCTTCCGCTGGCGATGATTATCGGATACATTAACTACAAACTCAAAGGCAACATCGTCATTCCCGCCCTGATTGGAGTTGTTATTCTGTACTTCCTGATTTGGCTGGGAATTAAATACCCCGTCAGCCTTCCCGCAAGCTGGGGCGACCCGCAAAAGATCTGGACGTACTTCCTGCTGGCGTACTGCTTCTTCGCGTCGACGCTGCCCGTCTGGCTGCTGCTCCAGCCGCGAGACTTCATCAACTCCTGCCAGCTGTACGTCGCGTTGGCGGCTCTGCTGATTGGCATGGTCGTCATTTCCTTCCTGGGCAAAACCGACCTCATTCAGGCGGCGCCCGCCGTTGTCAGCGTAGAATCGCTGGCGTCAGACGGCGTAACCGCAGACGACCCGATTATCAAAACCGCTCAGCCGATTCTCCCCTGGCTGTTTATTACGATTGCCTGCGGCGCCATCAGCGGATTCCACGCCATGGTTGCCAGCGGCACGACGTCCAAACAGATTAATAAGGAAACCGACGCTCTGCCCATCGGATACGGCAGCATGCTTATGGAAGGCGTTTTGGCGATTATCGTTATTCTCGCCTGCACCGCCGGCGTTGCTGTGATCGGAAAAGAAAGCGCCCAACCTGCGCCCGCCGCCGTCGCCGCGGATAACGCCGCAGAGACAGAAAACGCCGCGGCTGAACAGGCGCCTGCGGATTCGCAAGCCAAAGCCCTGCGCGCTCATTGGTTGAAGAGCTACAACGTTTCGCTGTCCGAGATTCAAAACAAGGCGGTTCCGCGATTCATCGAAGGCGGTGGACGATTCCTCGAAACTATCGGCATTCCGTTCGCCTACGCCATGGCGATGATGGGCGTTCTGGTCGCCAGCTTTGCCGCAACAACGCTCGACTGCGCCACCCGACTTCAGCGATACCTCATTCAGGAACTCGGCGTGAAAAACATGTACTTCGCAACCTGCATCGTCGTTTTCTTCGGCGCAGCGTTGGCGTGTATGCCGTCGCCAACAGGGCAGGGCGCAATCGGCATGATGCTTTGGCCGGTCTTTGGCGCGACAAACCAGATTCTCGCCTCGCTGACGCTGTCGATTATCATGATTTTCGTCAAACGCAGCGGCAAGCCCTGCTATTTCCTCGTTATTCCGCTGATTATCATGACCATTCTCCCGATGTGGGCAATGATCCTCAATATGGTAAACTGGATTACGACGCCGGGAACGTCTGTCTGCGGTCCGATTACCAACAACCATGTGCTTTTCGCGATGGGATTGGCTATCGTCTGCATTCAGCTGTGGATTTTGGTTGAGTGCTTGTACACGCTGGCGCACACCGTCCCGCAGAAGGTATTAGACGCCAAAGAGCCGGACGCCCCCAACGCGTAAATCGAGAGGAATTGGGCGCAGGCGTTTTTGAAACGCCAGACGAGAAAATCGTCCGAAATATTGAAAATTAATTCAAGACGCCGCGCCCGATTGCCGAAAAGATATTCATACAAAGGAAATCGCTGGAATTTGAGCAAAAACTGCCAGCCCCCCCTTTGACAAATGCGGGAAATTTGGTAAATTAAACGCATTAAATCCGATTAGGTTCCGTAGCCAAATGGCTAAGGCAACGGATTGCAAATCCGTGATTTAGCGGTTCGACTCCGCTCGGAACCTCTCTCAAGCCCTTGTTTCCAAGGGCTTTTTTATTTCGAAATATTCTATTCGCTCTTTACAGTTCCGTGCAAAGGTTGATGAACGCTTCGCGGATGATGGATTTCTGTTCCGGCGAGCAGATAAACGCGCGGCGGGCGCCGTCGGGCGTTTCTGTAAAGCGGAATCGGCCGTCGTTCATAACCGTGATCTTTCCGCGGGGCGAAAGCGTGAAATAGTTTCGCCACGATTCCGGTCTGCCAGAGAAGAGAATGCAGGTCAAGTCCCACGTCGGCTGCGTCTTTCCGTCTACGCCGCCGCGATGGAAGCGGTAGGATTCCCGAACAATCGAGTCTTTTATCCGCAAGTCTGCGTTGAAGGCTTCGCCGGGGAAGAGGATGTCAACGCCAATTTCAAAGCCGCTGACGACGATCTCGCCGGGCCATTCCTGAAAGAACTTTGCAGCGGCGGGGATGTCGACAATAACGTTGTATTCCCGATAGTTTTCGTATTTCTTTGTATTGAACGCAAACGCGCCAGCCATCGCGACAACCAGACGGACTTTCTTTGCCGCCAGCTCCATGCCGGTCAGCGGGGAGATGTCGTCGCCGGGCGTGTCCATCAGCCGCGCCAGGTTGGTCGACATTCCAACTTGAGCAATCACGATAGAATTGTCTTCCGCCGCTGCGAGAAGTTTTCTCAGCAACACAACCGAGTCTTCCGGCTCCCAGTCCGCAGGGACTGGGAACTTGGCGGAACCGTCCTCGTTTTTCATCTCAATTACTTTCCTCGCATACTTACCGTCGTCGGGCCTCGGGCCGTTTTTGATCAGTCCAATCGGGACGTCCGGATGTCCGTACTGAATGTTGAACGCCTTGCAGAACTTGGCGGCGTAGATATTGCTCTTGGTAATCGTTACGCCGACGAGCTCAATCTGACCGCGCTTGACCATGTTGTGAAGAATCGCCAGCGCGAGGGCGTCGTCGATGTCTCCGCCAATGTCGGTGTCGTAAATCAGCTTGACCGGTTTGTCGGCAGAATCGCGAACGGGAATGAGGTCTTCCGCCTTCACGTAAGGCAGAATCGCCATGACGGCAATGAATGTAACAAATAATCGTTTCATACAAACTCCTTTCTAAATAGTTGCGAGATAATTTGAACGCTGCAAATCATTGTTTTATTATAGCGATAAAAACGAATAAGTACAAGAGGACGCATAAATTATTTTCGGTTGAGGGCGTACACAAATCTTACCGCCGATTGCACATTGATGAGCCGGCGCTCGGCAGTCTCTGCCGGCGGCGAGGCGCCGAAGAAAAACCTCACGCGGAGCCGCGGAGGCTCGGAGGATGTTCGCGAAGAATGGAAGGCGGTAACGGAGAGAGCGAAGCGAACGAAGTTACGCTTTGAACTGCTCACGCACACGGATGAGCCGGCTCGCGGCAGTCCCCTGCCGCTCTGCTGGTACAAGAAAAATCTCATTCGCAGAACAACCCCATCGACCTGCTGGATCGCGGCTGTATCAGCCGCCGAAGAAATCTCACGCAAAGTCCGCGAAGTTCGCGAAGTTTTAAACAAGAAAGCGGGAGTTTCCTCCCGCTTTAGAATTTTTCTATTACGATTGAGTAACTACGTTCGCTTCGCTCACGCCCACGGGTTTACACCCGTGGCTCGCCTATTATTTTCGCTTACGCAGGAATAGCACGACAACGCCCAGCGCTAACAGAGCCCACGTCGACGGTTCAGGAACGCCAGAACCGGGTTCTGGAGCGGCTTTAAGACCGACCAGATACAAGCTGCCGTCTATGCCGGTCAATTTGAACAGGTCCGAATAATCCGGCGTCGACGCCAACCAGTTTGCGTAATTATCATCTCCGTCAGCAAATCCGCCGCCGGAAACCAGCAGGTATGTATTACCCTCTGTCGCCCAGGAATCCGCGTCGTTATTTGCAAAGTCCAGCAGAATCACGCCGTCGTCAGCCGTAAAAATACCGCCGTTTTCCATAACAAACAGGTCGTGATTTACGTCTGCCCCGTCGGCATACTCGCCGAACTCAAACAACGCAACGCCGTTTGAATCTGCGGTTGCGTCTGCAAAGGTGATATTGCCAGTAATGTCAGCCGTCCCAACGGAATTGCCGGGCGAGAAAACCGAGCCGTTAAAAACTTCAATATTGCCTTCAAAGTAACCTTTGAGATCCAACTCGCCGGAAGAAACCGTCAAGCTGCTAGCAGTAACTTTATTATCAGCGCCTGCATAAATCTTCAAAGCAGCGTTATTTTCAGTATTTACTGTGATTTTCTGAGCGGTAATCGATCCGATAAACGTTGACATGGCGTCGTTATTAAGAGTCAAATCGCCGTTAACCGTCAGCGTTGCGGGATTAAGCTGATCATTCTCGCCAATGCTTCCGCCGGAAAGGTTGTGAAGCGTTGAAGCGTTGCCAATACTCAAGGTCGTTCCATCAGCCAGCGTAGTCGTTCCGCCAGTTTGATTAACAGCCCCGGTTAAGGTTACAGTTTCAGCAGAAACGAGGATATTGCCTGCGCCGGAAATATCAGGCGTAATCGTCGCGGTTGAGCCAAATTCCAAAGTTCCGTTATTAGTAACATCGCCCGTTCCCAGCGTACCAGAACCGGTCAACTTGAGCGTACCGCCGGAAATGGTCGTTCCGCCGTCATAAGTATTGGCTTTAGTAAATTCCATCGTACCTGCGCCGGTTTTTGTAACGGAGTTTGTTGTAATAAGACTTTCACTCTTGTTACCAAATGAAACGTTGACAATCAAATCGGAAGCGTCGCTAAGAGTAATGTCAGCCACGTTAAGAGTAGCGCTGCTAGGAACAAAAATAATATCAGAAGCGGCGCCGTTAAATTGAACAGGGCTTTCCGGAGTTAAACCGTCTCCCGCAAAAGATACGGTATTTGTTCCCATCAGCCAGAAGGAGCGATAGACGTCTCGGTTATTATTGCCGTAAACCTCGGCGCCGTTCTGGAATGTTGCGTTATACAAACCGTTATTATCCGTGCCGGACAGTTTACCGCCATTGATAATCAATCTGAAGCTGTTCTGGTTATAATTGGAAATGGTGCAGCCTCCCAAGGCGTCTTTCGTTCCCAAAGACAATTCTGCTCCTGGATTAACCGTGATCGTTCTTCCTCCTGTCGTGGAAAACGCGCCTAGCGCTGTTGTAGTGTGACTTGCATGCGAAACAGTTGTTACTACCTTACCGCCATTAATAACAACGTTTCCGGTAAACGTACTGCCGTTATTATTAAACGTCTGAACGCCAGCGCCGTCTGAATTGACTACAAGCTCTATGTTGCCATTAATTACGCCCTGATAAGTGTCATTGTAGCCGGTAATGTCCAAGGTCAACGTTGACAATTTATCTGCATTATTGTTGAAAATCGATCCTTTTTTAGTAGATCCGTCGGTGTTGCTATACAGTCCTTTGAAAACCTGAGAAAAGCCGTTCATGTCGAGCTGACCGTAGATTCTGCCTTGTCCGGCATTTGGTCCAAAGGGTTGTTCTGCTCCCAATTTCAATTTTCCGAGTTTACTGGTACTTTCCCAGCTTGTTTGAACGGCGCCGGTAAAGTCGCCGTACGTGGTTTGGGTTTCGGTTTTTGCAATAACCCAGCCGGAATCAGACGTTACTATAAAATTGCCTGAACCTTTAATTTTGCCGGTTAAGGTGATATCTTTACTCCAACCCGCCATAATAGAGGAATTGGAAACAAAATTCAGATCGTTTGATAACTTTATAACGTTGTCGTAATTATGAAGCGTGCCGCCTTTGAATTGAATCTCTTTTGATCCGATATAGTCAGAGGCGTCAGCTGGATTTTCTGCCGATCCGATGCCTGAAGGACCTGTTAAAATTTTCCCTATGAGAGTTAATGAACCTTCATAGTTGCCAGCGCCTGAAAACTTAACCCATCCCAAGTTGCTGTCATTATTAACAGTTAGATCGCCTGAACCGTACAAACCTCCGGGAAGTTCTAATTGACCGCTTGAGCTGCCGTAGCCTGCCTGAACGTTGCTGGCTGTTGCAACTGTAACTGGAGATGAAACCTTTAAAGTATTTCCAGCAGCGTTCATAAGCAAACCGCCGTTGAGCGTTATTCCTTTTGGATACGTAAAAGAATCGCTTATTCTAAATTGACCGTTGGGTTCAACAGAGATGCTTCCATCTCCCGTCCATACTCCAGATACAAATAACTTCCCGGAATTCACAACAACATTACCGTCCACGCGAACAGAGCCGCCGTTAGCTTTAATTGTTGTACCCTCTTGAGCGGTAATTGAATTACCCTCTGTACCCAAAACCAGCGTACCGCCGGTTGCCGTCATGGTTGAAACGGGAAGCGTACTTCCTGAAAAGACCAACTCGCCGTTAGAAACGGTTGTCGCGCCGGTATACGTATTAGCGCCAGAAAGCGTCAGCGTTCCAGAGCCGGTTTTTGTAACAGCGCCAGTTCCAGAAATAACGTTGCTTATTGTAATATCACCTGTATGGGCAAATTCCAGAGTTCCGCTATTAGTAACAGCGCCCGCGCCCAGTGTGCCGGCGCCGGAGAGTTTAAGCGTACCTGCCAAAATTGTTGTAGAACCATTGTTACTATTGGCAGCAGTAAGCTCCATTGTTCCAGGTCCATCTTTAGTTAAAACGCACGTTCCAGTTGAATGAACTTTTAATGGAACTTCAACAATCAAGTCTGAAAGATTATCAACAGACCCGCCATTAGCGGAGTTGGTGATATCCTGAACGTTAAATACGGCGCTGCGAGTTGCAAGGTTGGCATTGGCTGCTCCAGAGGTTGTAAACCGAACAGGGTCAGTAGAATTGCGCGTTTCGGATTTCAGAATATTAACCGTGGAATCGCCGGCGGGATTACTGAACAAGATTACTCCCTGCCATGTCGCGTCTCCGTTTGCGATATGCAATGTTGAACCGTTACGAAATGTCAAATTATAAATCTTATTGTAACTATTGCAGTCGTTAGAAAGAGTCCCGCCGTCTATGTCAAGAGCGATATTAGCATAGTCTCCATTCGCTCCAAAGACCTGACTGCCGTTCATAGACAGCGTTGCGCCATTATTAATAACAATCTTTCGTCCAGACGTTGTCAAGTTGCCTAACGTTGAGCTTTGTTTATTAGAGGCAGGTTGACCGCTGACAGTCAATTGTCCGTTGTTGATAATAATATCTCCGGTAAACGAATTGCCGGTATTTGAAAGAACCAAATTACCAGAGCCATTTTTTACCAACGCGCCCACGCCCGTAAGCTTGCTGGCAAGAGTGATGGTTTTACCATCGGAGTTGAACGTTGTCTGTCCATTTGCAACATTAGCTGTTGAATCTGCAGCGCGCCCATTAAGATTGATTGTCAAAGCGCTGTTCCAGGTATGGTTCGCCAGAGCTGAGACCGTTCCTTGTCCCATATTAATTGTAGCCGTACCATTCCCCTTGGTTACGCCATCGCCTGCTATTTTCAATTCTCCGCCATAGAGATTCAAGGTCCCCTTTGAGCCGTCAGCAGAAGTCATCTTCAATCCCTTGAGATTCGCTGTTCCACCTGTAATTGTGAACGTTCCTGTTGTGTTTTTACCAGATCCTACACAGGCTTTTGCAATCAAACAATTCAAAATACCGCCTGAAAGATTGTACGTTCCTGTTGATTGTTCATACCCTCCTATACGGAAAATGCAATCATCACTTTGCTGAGTTACTTCATTAGTAAAAGTAATTGTACCGCCGGACTGGTAAACGGTTCCCTGTGCGCTTTTGTAATTGCCAATAGGAGAATATCCTCTTGCTGTAATGTTGGCGTTATTTGTAATATATAATACGCCTTTGGATGCGCCACTATTATAAACCTTGCCAATTACAAAATTATTACATGTGAAAGTTCCATCTATTGTAACGGCTGGCGTTGAAGCGTTGTCTCCGCGAACGTTAAAATTGGCAAGAGTTGTTGTCGTACCATTATCGAAAACGATATTGCCCAAATCGTGATAGTATTCTCCAGACGCCGTAATTGTATTATTGCTTAACGTGATGGTTGAGGATGTATCAGTTGCCTTGGAAATTAGATCTCCAGACGCTGAAATATTAGAAGAATATGTACCGCTTCCTGTAAGGTTTGTACCATCGAAAGTTACGTCTGCCATAGAGTTTGCAGAAAGAGCAAGAAGCCCTAAAACAAGAACAAGAAAACGCCCGCGTGTTAAAATGCGGGGAGAGGGGAGAAATGAACAGTCTTTAGAATTAGCCATAATTTTACTCCTTCTAGTGGGTAAAACTGGTAAACGGGTATTTTCAACGACTTTTGCGGGGGTACGCCCGGGGCAAAATGGATTATCGCTTTTATATATTATAATAGTATTATACACTCACTTTGGCAATCGAAAAGCGGGAAATGGGAAAATTTTTGAAAAAAGTGAAAAAATGTGAGAAGATAGGGAATGTGGGGGCAAAAATTGTATGGAAGGCGGTAATGGAGCGACCAGCGGGAGCGGAATTACGCATTCGCCGACAGGCGAACAAAACCGGCGAGCGAGACGCCCGGGAAAGTCTCACGCGGAGGCGCGGAGATGCGGAGGAGGTTCGCGAAGGTTTAAAATTTCTTTGCGATCTTTGCGTTCTTTGCGGCTTAAAAACTGTACTACGGAAAGAGCAAAGCGACCAACGGGAGCGGGTATTGGCAGGCGCGCGGCAGCGCGGTTTGACTCCCCCGCCATCGGGGGCGGCAAGCCGCCGCACTCCCGATTATCGTAACATATTCCTCGTTAAAGTTCTGTGCAAAGGTTGATGAACGCTTCTCTGATATTGGATTTCTGTTCCGGCGAGCAGATGAACGCGCGGCGGTTGCCGTCTGCCATTTCCGAGAACGTAAAACGTCCGTCGCTCTGAACGAGAATCTTTCCGCGTGGCGAAAGCGTGAAATAGTTTCGCCACGATTCCGGTCTGCCGGGGAAGAGAATGCAGGTCAAGTCCCACGTCGACTGACGTTTGCCGTCCAAGCCGCCGCGATAGAAGCGGTAGGATTCCCGAAGAATCGAGTCCTTTGTCCGCAAGTCCGCGTTGAGAGCGTCGCCGGGGAAGAGGATGTCAACGCCGACTTCAAAGCCGCTGACGACGATTTCGCCGGGCCATTCCTGAAAGACCTTTGTGGCGGCGGGGATGTCTTTAATCACGTTGTATTCCCGATGGTTTTCGTATTTGTTCGTATTGAACACGAACGCGCCAGCCATCGCGCAAACCAGACGGACTTTCTTTTCCGCCAGTTCCATGCCGGTCAGCGGGGAGATGTCGTCGCCGGGCGTTTCCATCAAACGCGCTAGGTTTGTCGAGAATCCGACCTGAGCGATCACGATAGAATTGTCTTCCGCCGCGGCGAGAAGCTTTCTCAACAACACGACCGAGTCTTCCGGCTCCCAGTCCGCGGGGACGGGGAACTTGGCGGAGCCGTCTTCGTTTTTCATCTCAATTACGTTTTTCACGTAACGACCGTCGTCGGGAGTCGCGCCGTCTTTGACCAGTCCAATCGGGACGTCCGGATGTCCGTACTGAATATTAAACGCCTTGCAGTACTTGGCGGCGTTAATATTGCTCTTGGTAATCGTCAGCCCGACGAATTCAATCTGACCACGCTTGACCATGTTGTGAATAATCGCCAGTGCAAGGGCGTCGTCGGCGTCGTTGCCCATGTCAGTGTCGTAAATCAGTTTGACCGGGGCAGAGGCAGAATCGCGAACGGGAATAAGGTCTTCCGCCTTCACGTAAGGCAGAATCGCCATGACGGCTACGAATGTTACAAAAAATCGTTTCATAAAAACTCCTTTCTTAATAGTTGCGAGTTGCGAGTTACGAGTTGCGAGAGGATTAAACCTCTCGGCATTTATCACTTAAAATAATATTATTTTTCAGACTTATCGCCTACCGTTACAATTTTGATTTCCGACCAGTAACCGGCTTCGTACGCCCAGTCGTCCGGGACGTTTTCCAGAGTCAGATCAATCGTCTGTCCGGCAAACGCCGACAAGTCCACGAAAATCCGGTTCCACGGCTGATCAAAGGGCGAATCCTTTCCAACAAGGGTTTCGTACTGAACGGAGCCGTTGACGCGAACAACGAGTTTCCAGTCGAAATTGTCATGGAAGCCGACGCACAGTTCCAGCGTGGACTTCTTCCCGGCGGGCAGCTCCACCCGGCGCGACAAAAGACACGGCGTCGTTCGGTTGAGCGGATGAGTCATGAGGACAGGATTCTTCCCATGCCATTCTTTCAGACCGGGATCCATGTCGGGACCGCATTGTGAGATCTTCCAGCCGGGGAAGAGCCTGTCGACGCCCTTTTGAATATTGTGCAGAGAATACACAGGCGATTCGATTTGCGCCATTTCCTCGTCGGTAAAGCGGCTGTTGGCAATCGGGGCGGGATCCCACGACAATTCCAGAGCCGGCGGTTGCGGCTTTGTAACAGGAATGACGAAATACTCAACGCCGTTGACCGTTTCCATTCGTCCGCCCTGAGCGGCAACGATCTGACGCGCCAGCTTCTCGCAGACGTCAAGCAGCGCGGGAAAATTATACGCAGTATACGAGAAGTTTCGATTCTCGTCCAGACCGCTATTGAATCGCGGCGGGAGCTTGGAAAAGCCAATCGACGTTCCCAGAACGCCGGCGGCGCTGGACGGGTTGCAGTCGGAATCCTGACCGCAGCGCATTGCAATTACAGTCGTCTTCTCCATGTCGCCGTTCCCGTAAAGAAGCCCGATAAGCACGTATGCGCCGTTGATTTTGCAGTCGATCCCGCCGTTAGAGCATTTCTGGTACTCCGGGTCGCGGCGGTATTTCTGCAGGCATTTCTCCCAGCACGACTGCCAGTCCGACGGGTTCTCCTTGTGCCATGCAACAACGTCGCGAACCATCTCGGCGTACTGGCAGTCGGGAGGAATGCACGCCAATCCGGCGGCTATAATCTGCTGGACGTCCTGCGTAAAGAACGCCTCGGCATACATCCCGCCCATAAACATACCGGCATAGACGCCGTCTGAATAGTTCATCAGCCGCCCGAACTTGTCTCCCATCGCAATGACGCTGTTTGGCATGCCGGGCGAAATCAAGCCGGAGAAGTCGGACTCGATTTGATAATCGATGTCGTTTGGGCAATTGTTAAACTGCGGATGACCGCTGTCCGGCGGGGCGATTCCCGAACGCAGATTGGTTCGTCCGGAATTGTTGGCGCACCACAGCTGATACTTCGTGTTGGCGAAGTCAATTCCTGCCTGACGAATCGAGCAGTCCAAGCCGTACTGTTCCAGCGTCCGCAAAAAAGTCATTTCGACATAAAGGTCGTCCTGACCAAAGGCGTGATTGATCATCTCCGGCTTCCATTTCGGAACCATCTCCGGGGGAATAATCTTGTCACGATATCGGAACTCGGTCGGCGCGCCCCACGACACGCCGACAATCTGACCGATCCAGCCGCCCTTCATTTTGTCGCGGTATTGATCAACGGAAAGACGGCGAAACTGCTGTTCCTGCGCTGGAACCGAACGCGTCGGCGACAAAAACGCAAGAAACGTCAAATAAAATAATACAATGTTAAATCTTTTACTTTTCATAATTATTTAACAGGTTTGTGTAATCATCTCGCAACTCGCTACTCGCAACTTGCTACTTCCAAATGGACTTCAACGACCAAACTGTCAGTTCCGCCTCAACCGGTTTATCGAAACCGTTGACTGTTACAACGACGGCGTCGAACGGGTTATTGCAGTCCAAACAGTTGACGCGGTACAGCTGACCGTTGTTGTAGATCGTTTCGATAGACGCGCGGTCGACAATCGCCCGATAGGTTACGTAACCATCGGGGTCTGGACGAACAACAATCGGCTGTGGAGCGCGAACGCCCTCCTGATTCTTTTCCGACGTCAGCGTTCCTTCAAAGCGGGACTCGGCGCAATGGTATGTAACAGAATCGGCGCCGACAGTCAGAACGACGTCGCCCTGAGCGCCCGGCTTGAATCGAAGGATAATATCGTACAGACGGTCAGAGACCAGGGCGTCCTTGAGATTAAGCGTCTGCGGAGCGCCGTTTTCCAGCGTGGATTTCAGTTCCCGCTTTTGCGTGCGGAGGGATTCAAACTCCTTGACCGGGTTGGCAAACATGCGAACGCCCTCGGGCGTCGTCCGGAGCGTCAATTCCAGCGGGACGGAAAAACCCTGATTGAACGGCGCGCCGGGCGCCTGGTCAGAGTAGTTAATCAGCGTCCAGCCGATTTGAATCACTCTGCCGCCGGGCGCGTTGGAAAAGCATTGTGCCGCGTAAAAGTTCCCGTCGTTGCATCGATATTTTTTCACGGAACCGTCGGCGTTGAGCTCGTCCGGCGTGAACGTCTTGCCGTCAAACTGACCGATGACGTATTCCGCATTCGCTGCCATGAGAACCCATTTGGGCTTTGCCGCATCGCCGTCCACGTTGAGCTGGAACATTTCCGGACATTCAAAAAAGCCGTCGATTTCCCCTGTCTTTTCCCACGATTTGAGGTCTTCAGATTTATAGAAGGCGATTTTCCGTCCATTTCCTTCGTCGTAGACGGCAATTGACCAAAAGCGTCCCGGCTCAAACCAAATCAGCTTCGGGTCGCGTCCGTTGTGACGAATTACCGGGTTGAACGGTTCGTATCGCCACGTCTTGCCCTCGTCCGGGCTTATCGCCAGAGACTCGCCGCAAGCGGTATCGGTAAACGCAGCAACAATCGTCGATTTCGCCTCCGGGGAGTTGTCCCTCAAAACGTTGGCAGACCCGCTGAAACATTGTCCTTTTGCAAAGGCGGGGAAACGTTGGTCGAGCGGGACGTCGCCGCCGAACGGTCGCAGAGCCAGCGGCAGTTCCGTCCAATGAACGAGGTCAGAGCTGACCGCATGCCCCCAGTACATGTTGTCCCACGTCAGCCCGACGGGATTGCTCTGCCAGAAGAAATGATACTTCCCGTTGAAATAAACCATGCCGTTGGGGTCGTTGTTCCAGCCCTGCTTTTGCGAGAAGCGCAGCTGAGGGCGCGTCCGTTCCGCATAGCGGGGAACCGGGTTAATAGAATCCACTTCCGACTCGTCTGCGGTGTAAATCCGCTTCAAGCCGTCGGAGCCGTAGGAGATGTCATTGACCTGAATCAGCGCCGTTTTGCCGACGTATTGCGGAACTTCCAGATACGCCATCCAGTCAGTTCGCTCTTTCGATTCCGCCAGGGCGATATTGAGTTTATGAACCAGAACGCCGTCGACGGTAATGGTCATGGTCGTTTTCTGACCGCTGTTACAAATCGGAACGATTAAATACGGTTTGTCGAGTTCAACAGAGCGCTGTTTGTCCGCCGGGTCGACGGCTCGCTTGACGTCGCTTTGAACGATAGCGTCTATATTGATGTGTCCCCAGCCGCCAACGGCGTTGTCGAAGATTTCCAGCCGCGCCGTCTTGCCGACGAACGGGGCGACGTCCCACGAACTCATGACCAGCCGTTCCGACCCGCCGGGGCGGTCGTTTAATCCTGTAACAGTCCGAACGGTCTGCCCGTCGACAATCAGGCGCATTCCGAGCTTTTCAGCGTTCATCCCGCCGCCGACAAGAAAATTGATAAACGGACGTTCAATCTTGAATTCCGGGGACGTCAGCTTCCCGACCGTGTCGTCTCCGCCGACGTAGGAGTTGACCAGCCCAGCCCCCTCGAATCCCGAGACATCCATCTGATTGTGCAGCGTTCCCCGCGCCGGAGCGGAGCCAAACGCCTGACCGTCAACCTTCCAGTCGCCGTAATCCGCCCCGTTGAAGTCCGCGATAGTAATATCAGGGCGAACGTCCTGAGCGAAGGCGCTGTTACAAAAAAACGTCAGCGCATTCGCCAAAAGCGCAAACGACGCTATGACGCCCACAAAAAAACGCGTTCGATTATTCATGCTGATTCATTTCCTCCAGTTTGAGGTCAATCGTCGCTTCGATCAACTCGTTAACCTTTTCGTATGTCTTGACGTCTTTAACCCAGCTTGGGGGAATGGCGTCGAATCCGTAATACGCCCCGGCGATCTGACCGAAGACCGCGCCGATGGAGTCGGAATCGCCGCCGAGGTTGACCGCCTGAATCAATCCGGACTCAAAATCGTTGGTAGCGTTAAACGCCCAGAGGGCCGCCTGAAGCGTCGAAACAGACCAGCCGGAATTGTTGACTTCCTCCTTGGATTTGTATATGGACTGCTGCGTCGTCCGAACGCCCTGAACGTGTTCGGTCAGAATCGCCGCCATGAGGTCGACAACGTCTCGAACCGTCTGGCTGCAATGAGTCAAGTCGCTGATTTCGTGAAGCATGACGTTGTCCGGAGCGCCGTAGTTCATTATAAACGAGGGCGCGAAACGCATAATGCTGCCGTTGCCTTGCGTGTCGTCCGTTCCGTTTTTCAGGCTGCCCTTATTCTGGATCGCGTTCACCGCGTTGTATGTTGCCATCCCAACGTCAAAAGCGCGATCTGTACTTGACCAGAACCCTTCAAACAGCCATCGGCAGAAGTTGTTGGCGACGTCCTTCAAGTCGTACCGCTTCAGCCGAACGTAGCTTTCCGCAATGCAAAACGCCATTGACGAGTCGTCCGTCCAGTATCCCGCCGGCGTGTGAAAATGACGGCACGGGACCATGGACGTAATATGTTCGTGGTTGTCTTTCCCTGTAAACTGTATCGGCGACCCGAGACAGTCCCCGACGACAAGTCCCCAAAACATCCCTTTAAATTTGTCTTTTAAATCTATCATGACGTTTTTAAAATTATTGGGCGCGACTATTCAGCGCTAAATCTACCCCCCCCCTTATGAACTATGAGAGGATTTTCATTTAATATACCATAAACGAAAATCGATTGCAAGCGGGCATTATAAAAAACAGAGCAGGGCGCTAAAAGAAAAATTCGCCTGTTTCATCCGCTCCCCCTTGCGTTTCTGCTTTCATTATGATACTATAAATACAGAATAATTAATACTTACCAAACGGAGCGTCCCCAATGGATTTTACCTGGAAAGACTGGAAGTCCGCTCAACGGATGATTGACCTGTACGACAAACACCGCATTCTGTATTACGCCTATCTTCTTTGGCTGACGCTGCAGTCTGTAATCGCGTTTGTAATTCTGGTAATCATTGTCGGTTTTTTGGTCGTTGCGTCATTCAGCAGCGAGGATAACGGATTTGCTGTCTTTACGTTGATCTGTCTGATAAGCTGGGCATGGAGTTACTTCTCATCCGTTATGCGCGATCCCTGCAAGGGCTTGTTTTTGGTCGACAAACAAAAGTATCAGAAAATCTACGACAAAGTCAACGAAATTTCCCGCAAAATCAAGGGACCGAAAATTCACGAGATTTACATCATTCTCGACTTCAACGCCGCCGCAACCAATCGTTACCTCTTTACGCCGTTCAAGCGCAACATTCTCATTTTGGGATACCCGCTTTTGGCGGCGCTGAGCTATCGGGGCCTGGTCGGCTGTCTGGCTCACGAGATCGGGCACATCAAGCACAAACACATGTCCGTCAGCGCCTGGATTATGATGGCAAACGCGTTCTGGTCGAACATTCAGCTCGGCATTTTGACGCTAATTTTTATTCCGTGGCTAAAATACTGGCTTCCCGCTTTTAACAAAGCGCTTGCCCCTCTGTATCGTCAGCACGAAATTGAGGCGGATAAATACATCGTCAAAACGTTTGGAGAGGATTATTTAGCCGCGTGTATGGTGGAAATGCTGCTAAAGGAAGAGCAGAATTCTGACGTTATCGACGAACTGCTGGCGCAAATGCGAAGCGATTCCTGGGAACAGTGTAACATCGTCAAGCTGATTCGGGACGGTCTTTACGAAGACTTGCCGGAAGACCGCGACGAACGGGTGATTGCTCGCGAGATGAAGTCCGTTCCCAACGTCTTTGACGAGCACCCGTCTTTTGCTCAGCGACTGGAACTGGCGGACTGCCGCTATCCGATGAACTTCGCCCAATTCAACGCCGACGCGCTGGACAAACTCGTCGGGCGCGACAACGAATTTGATTCTGAACTCAACGCTTATTTTCACTCTATGCTGGACGAACACGCCCAAACCGTTCGCACCGAGGCGGAGCATTGTCGGCAAGAGCTGGAACAGAACCCACCGTCCGTCGACTCGATGACCGAAAGCGAACTGATCGACTGTCTGTATTATCTTGAAAAGACCGGGCAAAAGGCGGAGCGGCTTGAACTGTTGCAGCAATGCGTCAACGCCTTCCCCAACTTTCTGCAATTCCGCGCCGCTCTGGCTTTGGAACGCTCCAAAGACGACCCGGACGGAGCCGCCGCAGAGCTGGAAGACTGCATTGCCCAGGCGCCCGAGCTGTATCAGCTTGACGAGAATAATTTCCTCTTAAAGTATTACATGGATTCCGGAGACGTCGAAAAGATTCACGCTTTCGTCGACCTGAAAGACGGCCGCGTAAAGCAGCTGACGACTCTAACCCAAAAGAAACTCGACGCCAACGACATTCTCGAAGCGGCGCCGCTGCCGCAAGAGATTAAAGAAATTCTTGTTGACGCCTTTAAGAAAAGATACGGCATTGTCAATCGTGCGTATTTCGTCAGACGCCCTTTGAACGACAAGACGGCCATCGGACAGGGCTTTATCGTCCTTGACAGCGTCCGTTCATTCATCTTTACAAATTATTCCATGAAAGACGTCGTCCGAGAGCTTTCAGAAGCGTTCTCCGAAACTCCGTATATTATTATCACTTGCAAAACGGATTTCTGCAACGAACATTTGGAAACGATTCCCGGCGCAAAGTTCTATTCCAAGAAGTAGAATGAGATTTTTTGGGATTTTTCGAGAAAATCTCCGCAACCCCTCTTGACAACCTATACCCGTATGGGTATAATACAAGCATGGAAAGTCGAAAGGGGAATAATTCATTCTCTCTCGATTGAATACGTCAACCTCTTTCCACTGGGAGGATTACTAATGCACAAATGTATCGATTCCGACAAACTGCATGTACGAATCAACAAGGCAATTGGTCAGCTCAACGCGATTCAAAAGATGATTGACGAAAACGCTCCCTGCGAGCAGGTTCTCGTCCAAATCAACGCCGTCAAGGGCGCAATGCACCGCATCGGGCTGATTATCCTGCAAGGGCACCTGTCCCACTGCGTCAGGGAAGGCATCGAAGCCGGCGACGCGGAAGAAACCATCGCCAACTTTTCCGAAGCCCTTGAACGGTTCTCGCGTCTGTCGTAACGTCGTGCGGTTTTTGCACAAGATGCATCAATTATTTTTTTACATCCTCAATATACCTATACAGGTATATGTATAATCAATCATGCTTCACGAATTAGCTGAATTTTGCGAGTCCTTGAAAATGACAGTTGTTTCCGGCTGTCTTTTACTTGTCAGTCTGGTTATGATGGCGTACGGCGTCAAGACGGTTTACGATCCCGCGCTGCTGACGACGCTCATTTCCGGGTTTCCGCTCGCATACGAGGCGTTCGAGACGCTATTTGAAAAGCGGCGCCTGTCGTCTGAACTGCTGGTAACAATCGCGATGGCTGCCTGCGTTGCGCTGGGCGAGTTCTTTGCCGCCGGCGAGGTCGCCTTTATTATGATTCTCGGCGAGACGCTGGAAGAGATGACGATTAACCGCGCTCGAAAGGGCTTACAGAAGCTCGTCGCGCTGGCGCCGGTTCAGGGTCGGCGGGTCGTCAACGGTCAGGAAGAGACGATTCCGGCGGAGGAGATTCAAATCGGAGACGTCCTTCGCGTTCTGCCGGGCGAAACAATACCCGTCGACAGCGTGATTCTTTCCGGCGACACGACCGTTGACCAGTCCGCCATGACGGGGGAGTCCCTGCCGGTAGAAAAGGCCGTGGGCGACGCGCTTGTCAGCGGGGTTATCAACCTCAACGGGGCGATTGAAATTCGGGCGGAAAAGGTCGTCCGCGATTCTGCGCTGCACAAGCTCATCAACCTGGTAGAACAGGCGGAAAAGAGCAAGGCGCCCACTCAAAAAATCGTCGACGTCTGGGCGCAATGGCTTGTTCCTATTGCCGTTCTTCTGGCGATTGCGACGTTCCTTGTAACAGGGCTGGCGACTGGAGAATGGACTGATGCGCTGCGGCGCGGGATAACGATTCTGGTCGTGTTCTGCCCGTGCGCTTTGGCGCTGGCAACGCCCACTGCTATTATGGCGGCTATCGGTCAGGCGACGCGTCACGGAATCCTCATTAAAAACGGCGAGGCGCTGGAAAAGATGGGAAAGGTCAACGCCGTTGCGTTCGATAAAACCGGGACGCTGACCTACGGCGCGCTGCGCGTCAGCGACGTTGTAACGCTCGACGGGCGCCTGACCCGCGAGGACGTTTTGACGCTTGCCGCGTCGGCGGAACAGCGCTCTGAACACCCGTTGGGAAAGGCGATTGTCAAGCAGGCTAAAGAGGAAAACCTCGCTCTGTACGACCCGGAATACTTTGCGATGCAGTCTGGAAAAGGGATTCAAGCCAACATCCGCGGACGCAGCGTTCTGTGCGGGTCAGAAAAATGGATTACGGAAAAGGGCGTTGTTCTGTTACAGTCCGACCGGGACGCGTTACAGGTTCTGCGGTCGACGGGCAGCGCTGTCATTTTAACGGCGGCGGACGGGAAGCTCGTTGGGCTGATTGCTCTGTCCGACACGCCCCGGGAAGGCGTTCACAGCATGGTCGAACAGCTCGAATCGCTCAACGTCGATACGGTTTTGCTCACCGGCGACAACCGCCAGACGGCGGAGTATTTCGTCCGTCAGAACGGCTTGACGCGCTTTGAGGCGGAACTTCTGCCGGGCGAAAAGGCGAAGGCGATTGAGACGCTGCAAGCGGAAGGGCGTCGCGTTTGCATGATCGGCGATGGGGTCAACGACGCGCCTGCGCTGAAGACCGCCGATATCGGCGTTGCGATGGGCGAGGTCGGCAGCGACGTCGCCGTCGAGGCGGCGGACATCGTCCTCATGACAGAAGACCTGGGACGAATCGGCTATTTGAAGAAGCTGTCCAACGCGGTGATTCAGTCGATTACCGTCAACATCTCGTTGGCGATGGGAATCAACTTCGTCGCGATTATCCTGTCGATGCTGGGAATCATGGGACCGATCAGCGGCGCGCTGGTTCACAACGCCGGCTCGGTTCTGGTCATTCTCAACGCGGCTTTGCTGTACGACCGGAAGTTTGATTAGACGTTGTTAGCAGGTCAGTCCGCACACGGATTTGACGGAGGAAACGGATTTTCGCCTGCAGCGAGGCGCCGCTCCCTGTCCGCGCTGCCGAGCGAATCGCTGCTGGTTGAAACGACGCTGTAATTCTTCGGCGAGTGACAATACCCGGAACTGAGTGTGACAATTTCGGAGTGCGAGAGTGGAACGAAGCGAAACTCTCGCTTTTTTGAGTGAGCGACAGCTCGCGTTATTTTATTTAAGCGGGTGTTACGCCCGCGAACCGGAAGTTCTAGCGTTTTCGAGGTAGAAACGTTATTCGTTGTTCTCGGCGTTTTCGAAAAGCGGGAGCTTTGCTCCCGCACTCCGAAAAATTGCTAATTGCTAATTGAAAATTGCTAATTACAGCCCAAATAGCATGTCCTGATACTTCGGCATGGGCCAGAGGTCGTCGGGCATTTGGATTTCGAGCTGGTCGGCGGTAGTGCGGACGTCTTTCATGCACGACAGAACTTCAGACTCGTCCTTCTTCTCGGCGATGGCGTTTTCCAGAGCGTCGCAGTTGTCCGCCAGGTCGTCTGCCAGCAGACCGATCGTGCGAAGCTGCCCTTGAATCGCAGACAGCCCGGCGGTCGTACCGGCGTCTTTAAGCTGGTTGAGCGACCCTGCCAGTTCTCCCAAATGGGTAACGACGGCAGGCATGATCATCGTCCGCGCCATTTGCAGCGTCAGACGCGCCTCAATCGCCACCTTCTGCTCGTACTGCTCGATAAACACTTCGTATCGCGACGGCAGCTCGTTGCCGGTGAACACGCCGTACTTCTCGAACAGCTCCAGGTTCTTTTTGTCAATCAGCGGCTTGAGCGCTTCCGGCGTCGTTCGCAAATTGGGCAGACCGCGCTTTTGCGCCTCTTTAACCCATTCAGCAGTGTAGTTGTCGCCGTTGAAAATGACCCGTTTGTGATTGCAGATCATTTCATGGAGAATCGTCTGCAATGCGGAGTTGAAGTCCTTCTTCTCGACGTATTCGAGCTTGTCGGCAACTTCGTCCATGCTTTCCGCCACGATTGTATTGAGAACCATGCTGATGCCGGCGCAGGACTGGCTGGAGCCGGGAGCGCGGTACTCGAACTTCGCACCGGTAAAGGCGAAAGGCGACGTTCGGTTGCGGTCGGAACCGTCGCGCGGCAAAGGCGGCAGGGCGTCGACGCCGACTTTCATGGTCGTTGTGCGTCGAGACGACTTCAGCGCGCCCTTTTCTATCTGTTCGATAACGTCGGTGAGCTGATCGCCCAGGAAAATGGAAATAATCGCCGGCGGGGCTTCGGCAGCGCCCAAACGATGATCGTTCCCAATACAGGCGGTTGCGGATCGCATTAAATCAGCGTGACGGTCAACAGCCTGAATGACGCAGCACAGCGTCGTCAAAAACAGAGCGTTTTGGTGCGGGTCTGTGCCTGGGTTGAGCAGGTTGACGTCTCCGTAGGCGATCGACCAGTTGTTGTGTTTGCCTGACCCGTTGATGCCGGCAAAGGGCTTTTCGTGAAGCAGACACGCCAAATCGTGCCGCTGCGCCGCGGTCTGCAAGACGTCCATGACAAGCATGTTGTGGTCAACAGCCAGGTTGAGGTCTTCGAACATCGGGGCGAGTTCAAACTGACCCGGCGCGACTTCGTTGTGCCGCGTTTTGGCGGGAACGCCCAGCGCCCAAAGCTCTTTTTCGACGTCCGCCATGAAGTCCAAAATTCGGGGCTGAATCGTGCCGAAATAATGGTCGTCGAGCTGCTGATGTTTGGCGGGAACGGCTCCGAAAAGCGTTCGACCCGTCTGGACGAGGTCGGGACGCATCATGTACTGTTCGCGGTCGATGAGGAAGTATTCCTGTTCCGCGCCGAGGGTGATAAACGGCTTGACGTCCGGCTGTTCCAGCCCAAAGACTTTGATAATGCGTTCGACCGAACGGCTTAACGCCTGAATCGACCGGAGCAAAGGCGTCTTTTTATCCAGCGACGACCCCGTATAAGAGCAGAACGCAGTCGGAATGCACAGCGTCGCGTTGTCTCCGCTGCGGCGAATGAACGCGGGAGACGTCGGATCCCAGGCGGTGTACCCGCGGGCTTCAAACGTTGACCGCAATCCCCCGGACGGGAAACTGGACGCGTCCGGCTCGCCGACGATCAGGTTCTTCCCGGAAAAGCGCAGCGTGATTCCCCCTTCGTTGTCCGGCTCCAAAAACGCGTCGTGCTTTTCGGCGGTGGAACTTGTCAGCGGCTGAAACCAGTGCGTGTAGTGCGTCGCGCCGCGGCGGAGAGCCCATTGCTTCATCGCGTTGGCGACGTCGTCCGCAATGGCGGAGTCGAGAGCCTTGCCCTCTTTGAGCGTCGCGACCAGCTTGCGATAAACCGGCTTGGGCAAGACCTTCTGCATCGTCGGAAGATTGAACACGTCTTCCGCGAAAGCATGAACAAATTCCTCAGCAAAGTCCGTTGTACGTTCGGAAATTTCGGTCATGGTTTAGGGGGGAATAGGGAATGGGGAGTAGGAAGTAGTTTTTTGCTTGACGCCTTGCGCCAATTGTTAATTGACAATTGCCAATTGCTAATTATATATAATGTATCCGTTTTGACAATTTTGTCAATGGAGAAGGGGGGGCTACTTCTTTTCCCAAACGCGAATATAGTCAATCTCGAAGACGCTGGGCAGGTCTTTCGGGTCGGGAAGACCGAACCAGTCAGGAAACGTTTCCGAGTCGAAGTTGATCGTCAGCGGCTGGTTCCAGAACTCGTTTTTCAGCTCTCCGACGCATTTGCCGTCAACGTACCATTTGAGATAGTCCGGCGTCCATTCCAGGCCGTAAACGTGGAATTCCTCGAAGGGATTAAACGGGAGATTCCACTGCTGCGGACGCTTCAGATGCTTAAACTCCGGGGTATAGACGACGTGACCGTTCATCAAATATTTGGAACTGTATTTCGGATTTTTGGCGCACATCTCGTAGACGTCAATTTCCGTCCAGACTTCCGGCGGCGTGTCTTTGTCACACCAATAGGATTCCAGGGCAGAAACGGTCTCGAACCGGTATCCATGAGAGCCGAAGGTCTTATAGAACCAAAACGCGCTCGACGCCCGCGAGTTCATCGACTTGCTGCGGACTTCAAAATACCCGTACAAGACAGTCTGCCGGCTTTGGACGGCGGCGGTTCGGAACGTATGGTAGCCCTTCTTTTTGTCCTGTTCTGAATAGTACCCTTCCGGTGCGACGTCCGCCCGGAGGCAGAGTTTCCCGTCTTTGAGATAGACGTTTTCTTTACAGAACTTCGCCGGCTTGCGCCCCCGCCAAATCGGATTGAAGTTAAACCATTTAACGTCGTCCAGCTGCTCCTGATTGAACTCGTCGCTCAGATACGCGTTGAACTTCCAGCCGTCGCCCAGCGGACACGCCGGCTCGTCCTGAGCGAACGCGAGATTAACGGTTAGCAATGCGTTAAACGCGATAAGTAATGATAGTAGTTTTTTAAAGTTCATGATATTTAGTTGCGAGTTGATTTTAAAGGCAATTCGCGCCAATAACGAAAGGACAATCATTCAATTATTCAATCGTTATCGGCACGAATATTAATAATCGTAGTTCGTAACGGATTTTGTAATGAAAGCGACGGCAAGCCGTCGCACTCCAAATCATTTAGACGACAAAATAACTGTCGCGTTTTCCTGGAATTCGTAGAACATGGCTCTGCCGTCTTTGAATCGGACGATAACCTTGAGCGTCTTTTTGACGTTGTTAATCGGGTCGCCGCCAAAGACGTCGTTGTATCTGCCAAGTACGCCGACGCGTTTGTCGCCCAGAAGTTCTTTGAGCTTGTCTGTAACGTCAACGTATTTGCCTTGAGCGCCGTAGACTGCGCTGAGGATTTCGCCGTCAAACGGTTCTGAAGCAAACAATTTCAGCGGAACGCCAGCGACCTTTTCGGAGTCGCCGTCCTGACGAATGTCAAATCGGTTAATAACAGGCGCGGTTGCGACGCGCGGACGCACTGGGGGAATGTTCTCGATGCTGTAGGACGCCGGGTCGTACATGGCGCGAATCTCCTCGTCTCCCAGGTACGGGCCGTTGCAGTCCACCCAGGCGATAAGGCGTTCTCGATCTACGCCTGTTACTTTGACGCCGTGATGTTCTCCGGAACACGCATTGTGAATCAGTCGGCTGACCGGGCTGAAAGCGGAGTAGGGCGGCAAGGTCGCGAGGTTGGCAGGGTCGTTTTTGTTATAACCTTCAACGATAAACAGACCAGCAATGTTCTTGGGAACGTTATGTTCGTCTCTCTGCTTTACGCCGCCCCATGGACAGGCGCCGGTTACCATCGTATAGTACGGTTCGCAGAACGGGCTGACGTCGCCCGGACGCGACAAGACGTTGTTTCGCCACGGGTGCGTCGACGGACGACAAATCATGTTGAGCGTTTCGTACGCCTTGGTGTTGGGCTTTTGGTGACATTCGGCGCAGTACTTGTCCAGAACGGGCTGAACAAATCGCATGTACGAAATGGACTCCTCCGCGCCCCAACTGGGCGGCGTGAGCTTCTGCGGGCCTTTCTTCATCGCCATGTTCATGCCTTTGCTGGGCGTGTTGCCTTTGGTCGCCAGATTGGACTCGTGACATCCAAAGCAGCCGCGGGTTTCGCCTGGCATGACGTTGGCGAACGATCTCATGACGTGAATCGCCATTCCGTTTTCGTCCAGCATTTCAAAATAGACGGACTTCCCGGCAGGGAGTTCAAAGTAGATGCTTCCGTCCGGTTCGATGGGAACGGTTCCGAGAATGCGTTTGACGCCTTCCGCTTGGAAGACAGATACGGCGGGGCCGTCGTGCTGAACGGTTTTATGCCACGTCGTATAGGTTTTCGGATCCATCTGGACGACGCGTATCGCCTTGCCTTTTTCCTTCAGGATTTCGGGGGCGTTGTCAAAGACGTTGTTGGAGTACAGGTATCCGGGCTTGGGCTGTTCGCCAGAGCCAATCTTGGGCCAGTCGACTTTGTCCGGAATTTCCGTCGGGACGGGTCGCGGCTTGAACGGCATGGCGTACCACGCATTGGCGTTGTCGGCAGCGTAGATGAGTTCCTTGTTGCCGTAGACGTCCTGGAAATACAGCTTGAAGAACCAGCCGTGATCGGAACCGCTGCTGAGGTGTTTGCCGACGCGAGCGGAAACGAGCATGTATTCTTCGGAAAGCGGATACGGCGTCTTATACGCGAAATACGCGCCGGCGGTATGGTAATCGTAACTCGGCGCCGGGTCTTGCGGTCCGTTGCCGACTTCCGCCCAGGCGACTTCTCGAGTAATGCGTTCCAAACCGTCTGGATAGTTCATGCCTTTTGTCGGGTCAATGTATCCAACCGAGCCGTTAAACCAGGCGTGATGTCCCAAGCCGATAAAGACGACCTTTTTGGAATCCGGAATGGGTCGGGCTTCGGTCAGGACGTCCGGCCAAACGGACTGGTTGCCCCAGAACGTCTGTGGGTTCGTGCCGTCCGGGTTCATCGTCCAGAGGGACTGAACGCGCCAGAGAGCTTTGTCTGTGTATTCCCATCGGGTGAAGATAACGCGGCCGTCGGGAAGCATGTTGGGCATGTATTCCGGCTCGCCGTTGGCGGAAATGACGTAAATGTTTTTGCCGTCGGAATCACATCGTGACATCGCAAACGCGTGCGTCATGGGCATGCAGCGAACGTAACTTCCCTGTCGGGACGACGCGAAAACGATGTGCCCGTCCGGCGTGTAGACCGGGTCGAGGTCGTCGTAGTCGCCGCGGGTCAGCTGACGCAGATTCGTTCCATCGGCGTTGACTTTGTACAGGTGGAACGACTTCTCCCCAACGGGTCGATAGCAGAAGAGAATCTCTTTGCCGTCAAAGGACAAATCCTGACGCCAGAACGCGCCCTTGAGTTCCGGGACGACGTCCTTCTTGACCTCGCGGGGGTTCAAGCCGATAACCAGAATCTTCCCGCCGTCGCAAGCCATGTATCCGTTGCGGTGCCGCGCTTCGTGAGACCATTCGTCGGTCGCGTCGCGCGGCTTTCCTTTCGGATACGGGTTCTGAACCATCAAAATAGAATCGAAATCCAGCAGCGGGTTAGAGAATACGATTTCCCGCTTGACTTTACGAACTTCAAAATACAGAGCTTTGTAGTCTTTCTCGCCTTCAGCGTCGAGTTTCTTCTGCAAGTCGTCCAGCTGAGCGACTTTGTCGGACAGATCAATGTCTTCCGCCAGATCGACGATGCGTTCAGCCGCTTCTTTCGCCCATTTGATTTCGTTGGCGACTTTCGTCGCGTCGAAAACGTTACCCGCCTGGAACGTCCAGTCGACAATCAAGTCGTTTTGCGCCTCGGGCGACAGCTTGTCAAACGGGATAACTCCCGCGGCGCTGGCAATCGCGCAAACGCCCGTGACAACCATCGCGGCAACCGCTTTGATAATACATCTCATAGTTACTCCTCCTAAATGCGTAAATATTTTTTGATTATATTGTTATCTTACCGATACTGTTTATTATAACCAGTCGCGGATTATTTACAACCCCGGAAAAAAAGAATAAAAATTTTAAAAAATATTCCTAACTTTTTACTTGTTCAAACGTATTACATAAAACAACATGAAAGCGCTCATCATTGAAAGCTTTCGTAATTTTGATTTCTGTCTTTGTCCATAGTGGGCAAGACGCGTTTTCCCTCAATTTCATTTCACTCAAGAAAGGATGCTGAAAGATGAAAAAAGAAAAACTCATTCCGACTTTCCCCGACACCCTTGGAGCCCAGATTTTCAAATGCAGCGAGTCGTCCGAGGACGTTAAAACCAAAGTTGCTTTTGTGAACAGACTGATTGAATTTAGCCCGTTTCTCATTGCAACAAAAAGCCAGGATGAACTGGATGAGGCAGTTCGATTCCTGGGGCAGGCGCTGGATTCAGAAAATGACAACAAGCTTAATCATCTGTACACCGTTTTGATGTTTGATATTGTTGAAACGCTGTATCATCGATTCGGGAAATTTTCTGGTAGAATAGGCGACGTCATTCAAAATATTTCAACCCAAAACAATAATCTAACTTTGGATTGGCTGAATATTTTTGAAGCTATAGGCGATAAAACCTGTCTGCGAAAAATAAGAGAGCTGACCAAAAGCGACGATCCGGAAATTCAGAAACGGGCGCTGGATGTTTTTTGTAAAATATCCGGAGTTCAGTCGCTGGACAAGGAATCGCTAAAGGCTGCCCGTGACCAGAAAAAAGAACGCAGCCAAGTTGCAAAGCTTGAGCAAATCGCAGCCAAAAAAGCCCGAGAGCTGGAAAACGCGCCAATCAACACGATTAATGAAGAAACCAAAACTATTGATATTATAGCAAAGGGCGTCTACCCGGCTAATGTCCTGAGCAATTATCATCGTGTTGAGCCTCCGTTTACCGTGGATGGCGTGGTTTGTTATTCGATGGAAGGGTTCCTCCAGGCGTTAAAGCAAAGCGACGTTGAACTGCAGACTAAACTGTGTTCGCTCAGCGGCGCTTCAGCTCGTCACGTTGGCAACCATTCCAAAGGATGCAATGAATGGAAAAAGACGCAAACGCTATGGTGGCAAGGCAAAGAAATCAAACGCGAGTCAGAAGAATACATGGCTCTGGTTATGAGAGCGTACAAATGCAAATTTGACGCCAGCCAAGAGTTCCGTGACGCTCTGAAAGCTTCGCTGGATTATACCCTGACGCATAGCGTAGGACACGACGATCCGACGCAAACCGTGCTGACCGAGAAAGAATTCATCAATTGCCTGGAATCGCTGAGAAATCTTCTCCGCTAGAAACGGCGTTTGAGTGATAAAACATTGGGACGACCGCGCATGGTCGTCCCAATTGTTTTTATTCCCTACTGCCTACTGCCTCTTGCCTAATGCCTTCCTACTTCTTCCAGACTCGAATATAGTCAATCTCGAAGACGCTGGGCAGGTCGTTTGGGTCGGGAAGTCCAAACCATTTGGGCATCGTTTCCGAGTCGAAGTTGATCGCCAGCGGCTGTTTCCAGTACTCGTTTTTCAGTTCCCGGACGCATTTGCCGTCAACGTACCATTTGATAAAATCCTCTGTCCATTCCAAGGCGTAAACGTGGAAATCGTCTGCTGGATGAAATGGGAGATTCCACGCCTCGTGCTTCTGGATATGCTTTTTGATGGTCGGCGTGTGCATGACGTGCACCGTCATGAGATACTGATCTGCGTATTTCGGATGATTTCCCGACATCTCAAAGACATCGATTTCCGTCCAGATTTCCGGCGTAACATCGTAAAACCAGAACGCGCTGGACGCCTTCGAGTTCATCGGCTTGGCGCGAACCTCGAAGTAGCCATACAGAACGGTCTGTTTGCTTTTGACCGCCGCAGTTCTAAACGTATTATAGCCCTTTTGCTTGTCCTCTTCTGAATAGTAGCCCTCCGGCGCGACGTCCGCCCGCAGACAGAGTTTCCCGTCTTTGAGATAGACGTTCTCTTTACAGAACTTCGCCGGCTTACGACCAGGCCACCCGGGGTTCGTATCAAACCATTTCTCCGCGTCGAGTTTGTCCTGATTGAACTCGTCGCTGAACTGAGGGGCAAACTTCCAGCCGTTGCCCAGCGGACAGACCGGCTCCTGAGCGGCCGCGGCGCCAATGGTCAAAATTGCATGCAGCGCGATTGATAATAAAAAAAGTCTTGTATAGTTCATGATTGTTTTAGAACGTGAAAAATAAGGGTTATGAAAACATATAGTTTTTTATTTAGAACGCAGAGTACGCAGACTACTCGCAGAATACGCAGACGGGCTGGGAATGTGGCGACGACGCCAACTTCGTTGTCTACGCCACGATTCCCGCCCGATTATTAAATTTTTTAAATTCGCAAGCGGACATCGTGTCATAGCCTGAGAATCAGGCGTAATTGACACATGTTCGCTTGCTTCTGCGCTCTCTGCGAGGAGTCTGCGATCTCTGCGTTCCTTTTCTAAAATATTGTATAACCAAATATAAACGGACTCATCTATTTCCCCTCACGCGCCTTAAACACTTCCACCATCACCGCGGGGCGGTTTGTCGTCATGGTGTCGATTCCGGCGTCGAGCAGGTCGTTGATGAGTTTGGGGTCGTCGATAATCCACGTACTGACGGTGAATCCAGCCGTCTTGAGCAGTTTAACCGTGTTGACGTTTTTCATGTCGCCCCATGCCGGGTTGGCGACCTTGTACGGGCAGTCCTTTTGGCTGTCGATAAACCACTGGACGTACTGTTCGTCCGTCATGCCGTTGCGGGCGCCGCCGTTGCGATAGGCGTAAATTCCCGGGCAGAACTGCTGCATGAGCCGAATGGACTCGTGATTAAACGAGACAATCGCCACTTCCTTCACCATGTCGTGGGCGATAATCGAGTCCGCGATCTGACGTTCCGTTCCAAAGACCTTGATTTCGATTATCGGAATGCAGCCGGATCCCTGGAACAGGTCAAGCGTCTCGTCCAGCGTGGGGACTTGCGTTCCCTTCCATTTGTCGCCCATATAGGCGCCGACGTCCACTTTCCGGACTTCCTCAAAGGTCATGTCGGCGATTTTAGCTGTGCATGCGCCGGCGCTGGCGCGAGCCAAAGACGCGTCGTGACTCAAAACGAGAACGCCGTCTTTCGTCCGCTGAACGTCGAACTCGCAGGAGTCGATTCCCGTCGCAATCGCCAGCTTAAAGCTGGGAATCGTGTTCTCGGGAGCGTTGTGCAAGTCGCCGCGATGCGCCATCGAACGAATTCGACCGGCGATTTCCGGCAGCTGAGCCTGAGCGCAAACTGCGCTGAACGTCAAAACAAACAATACGGCAAGGGAGATGATTAAGCGGTGTTTCATGGAAGGTAGGTGTAGGGGTTGAATGAAAGGCGGTAATGAAGCGACCAACGGGAGCGGAATTACGCATTCGCCGACAGGCGAACAATCGTTAGGGGTTGAATTTAAGCAATACGCTTTACGTTCTAAATACTATGCACTATGCACTACGCACTATGCACTATATACAAAATTTTATTCCATTTAATTTTAAATGTCAATACCCGGGCTATTGACTTTTGGTAAATGGAATAATATAATCAAAATAAAAGTCGCTCCGTGGATTACATATCGGAAAATCATTTTTCTGTCAAAGGTAAAACTATGATCAAAACAATTGTTCAATGGATAATAAATTTGATTGGATACGCATTGGTTTTTATAACTGTCTGTGCGATTATCGGACCAATTGCTATGATGATTGTCGTTGCAATAAAACATTCCGGCGCTCTTAATGTAAATTCCTGGAATCCGGAACAAAGAGCTCATTATGAAAAGGTTTTCAAGATAACGATTCCGGAATCGATAGAATGGGTTCGATTTCAAGAATGGCATGGCTTTCGAGATACAATATTTCGCGGCGAACTGTATGCAACGCCAGAAGAATTTGCCCAGCTTTTTCCGCCGGAACGGTTCCCAATGGAAGATTTGCCAGCAGATGAAGCCCTGTCTAATGTGAAAGACTGCGATATAGAATATCAAGAAGATATGCTTCGTCCCGGTTGTTCGTATAAGAAATACCAAAGTCCATTCAAAAAACAAAGTTATGGAAAAATTTGGGAAATCGTCGCGGAATTCCCGTCTGACGAAAACGAACGAATACACGTCTGGTTTGTGTATTACTAGCGTTATTAACAGATAATTATTACAATTAACAGGGAGGATTCTGGGAGAGGCTGGGAATATTCTGGGAATTTTTGGGAAAAGAGCTTAGAGATTGGACGTTGAAAAGCTCGTCAGCAATCGTTAGATTTTACCCAGTCTCCCCAACCGTCTTTCCTCGTTGTTTTTTTGCTCTTTTTTTGAAACTTCTCTTTACAAATCGTAAAAAATAACCTATATAGTTTCTAGGCGAATGTATCGCGGTATATAATTAGTAGGCGAGCCGGGGTGCGTAAGCCCCCGGAAATTACGCCTCTCGCAACTTTATCCCAGATGTCCAGAGTTTACGTTTCTGTCGCATTGCTTTTGGTCGCGCTGACGAGCGTCAGCTGCCGGAGCGTCAATTTGACTGTGCCGTGGAGACGAAACAACGTCTCGCAGGCGCCGTCGACCGCGCTGATTCCGCCTAACGCCTCGGCGGCGGATATTATCGCGGCTGTCAACCGTCAGAACGAGCAGATCGACTCGCTCAGCGCGCATTCCGCGTCCGTTTCCATGCCGCGAACGCCTCAGCTGTCGGCGGACATCGTCTATCATAAGCCCAACTATCTGCACATTTCCGCCAAGACGAACATAACCGGCAAGGAATTCGACATGGGATCGAACCCGGAACTGTTCTGGTTCTGGATCGCCCGCGACGAAAGACCGGGCGTGTACTACTGCCGGCACGATCAGTACTCGCAGACGGCGGCGTCAAGCCAGCTGCCCATCGAGCCGAGCTGGGTTATTGAAGCCCTGGGCGTCAAGCCGCTTGACCCGACTCTGTCCTGGCGAGGACCGCGCCCGACCAGCGACGGTCTGTTTTACGAACTGCGCGCTCAGGAGCAGACCCCGAAAGGCATGATTACCCGCGTCGTCTACGTAGACCGCCGCACTGCCACCATCGCCGCCCAGCGCATTTACGATTCCAACAACTATCTGGTCGTCGACGCCACAACCCGCGCCGTTCGCCGGGACGCCCTCAACGGGATTTACGCCCCGCAGAAAATCGACATCTTCTCACCGCGTGACAACTTCAAACTCTCAATCGACCTGGGTACGTTCGACCTCAACCGGATTTCGACCGACACGCTGGCAACATGGGGCATCCCGCAAAACCTCGGAGCGCCGATGGTCAACCTGGCGGATCAGCGGTAAATCGTAGGTTTTGCCGGCTCAGTCCGCACACGGATTTTACGGATTAAACGGATTTTCGCCGATTGGTTTACGCTGTTCTTACTTTATATTCTCTCCTTACTAAAGTTTTTTGGAAAGGGGAGTTAGAGGGGAAGAACCTTTTTTTCAAAAAAGAGCGGGAGGCGCAGCTCTCAGTCCGCGTTGCTGCGCGAATCTTTTATTACCACCGCTCCCGCTGGTTGCTTTTTTCTACCGATTTCACTTCGTTGATCGCTGTCTGAGGTCATCTCCCCCGCTTCTTTGCGCCAAATAAAAAGAAAATGGTGTAACATTTAAAATTTTTCTGACATTTTTCTGATTTTTTGTGAAATAGGTACGACAGCGCCTGTTAAACCCAGAAGAACGCACCTTACCCCCTTGACTGCGAAGCGCCAAATAGTGTATAATAGCGTCATGTTTGCGTACGTGTACAGTAAAATCGTGCAAAACGCGCGCAGGAATGCGCGTGGCGCTTTCGCGCATGACCTCCCTTGGCAACATTTTCACATTTCCACATTAAACTATAACCCGCGCGAAAGGGCGAACTTCGAAAGGAAACGCTAATATGAGAAAACTACTGATGATCGGCGCTGCAGTGGCGCTCTTTGCGCAACTGGCAGCGCAGGCGGCGGTTCCGTCGCTCGAACTTTCCCTTTCGCAGAATGCGATCAAGGTCACGGATTCGTCCCGCGCGCTTGACGGCGCTTCAGGCCTGTACCTTGTCTGGGATTCTGCAGACAGGGGAACCGACCTGAACGCATGGCCCGCCGCCAACCGCGTTCAGTATTCGGGGACGATTCCTTCTTCGGATTCTGTTTACGAGTTCAATCGCGCGGGCATTCCCGAGGGGCGCTCTTTCCGCGTTCTCGCGACGGGCAAGGTACGGCTTCTCGAAGAGGGCGGATGGGTGTATGTGGGGAAGAACCAGTACATTGACACCGGCATCAAGGCGACGGATGTTCACGGACTTTCGATCAAGTTCCAGTATTCTCCTAACGACTATCAGAAGGCGGATGATAACGCTTGGGCATCGCTGATCGGCAGCCTGCCGACTGATGATTTCACCATCGGACGCAAGGCGAACGGCGCCGACGGGCAGTTCTACATGCGCTATCGCGGCGAGTCGCTGAAGGCGGATGGCAAGACGCCTGACCTCATGTTCTCGCTCGGCGACCTCAATGCGCCGCACGCCATCGCGCTTGCGAATCGCACAGCCATGCTTGACGGCAAGACCGTGATGAGCGACCTGGCGTCGGATTCGATCGGCTCCCATACAGATGCCGGGACGATTCTGCTCGGCTGTTCGTGGAATGATGACTGCAATCGCGGACTTTCGCAGCGTTACTGTCACGCGAAGTGGTATTCAGTACGTCTTGACGATGCGAATGGCAAGGCGATAATAAATCTCGTTCCCGCAAGAAGAGGCGGCGAGGGCGTGTTGTGGGATACTGTCTCGCGCAAGGCGTTCGCCAACGCGGGAACGGGCGCGCTTGCCTTCTCCGGCAAGGCGGGCGCGGAAGTGGAAGGCTCCGAGGCCGTCTGCGCCGCATCGTGTGCGGTGGCGCTCGGCAACACGGAGATCGTCGGCAAGGCGCGTTTTACGCTTCTCACGGACCGCATGATCCGCTGCGAATGGAGCGAGGACGGTTCGTTCGAGGATCGTCCGAGCCTCACCTTTATCAATCGCGCGATGCCGCCGGTCAAGCATGCGTTCACGCGCAAGGGCGACGGCGCGGTGATCGAGACGGAGAGGATGCGCGTGGAGTGGAAGGGCGGTCCGTTCTCCGCCGAGAACCTGACGGTGAACGGCGTGGCTGCGCTTGAAGAGGACAAGGCGAACCTGCTTGGCACGATGCGCACCATCGACGGACGCAGCAGCATCCAGGACCTTTTGCCGCGCATGGAGAAGGGCATCTTGTCACGGCGCGGTGTAACCGTTGTAGATGATACGAACAAGCCGCTTTTCGTGAAGGGCGGCGACTACTGGAAAGAATGGGTGGAGGAGCGTCCGCGGCGCGAGAAGGACGCGTACCAAGACTTGACGGTGTTCGCATACGGGCATGACTACAAGGGATGTCTTGGCGACTACGTGAAGGTGGCTGGGCGCATCCCGCTGCCGCCGAGGTGGGCGTTTGGCTACTGGTGGAGCCGGTTCTGGAACGACACCGAGTCCGACTACCGCCAAGCCGTGCGCGAGATGAATTCCGTCGGCATCCCGGTGGACGTGTGCGTGATCGAGATGTACTGGCACGAAAACTGGGACATTGCGGAGCGTCCCGACATGGTCCAGCCGCTTGGCGGTCAGATGTGGGGCTGGGGCGGCTACACGTGGAACAAACGCTACTTTCCAGATCCCGCGGGGATGTTCCGCTTCCTGCATGACGAGGGACTGCACGCGCCGCTCAACATGCACCCCGCGTGCGGCATCCCGGACTGCGAGGACGTCTTTCCCCGCTTCGCGAAGGACTACGGTTGGAAGGGCAAGGGCGTCATCCCGTACCGGGGTGACGAGGAGCGCTGGGCGGAAGTCTATTTCAAGGATATCATCGAACCGCTGGAGGCGCTGGGCGTGGACTGCTTCTGGCTCGACTGGCAGCAGTGGCTGATGTCGAAGGGCAAGCCGACGTTGAGCAACACCTTCTGGCTCAACCACCTCTTCGCCACGCACGATGCAACGCGGTTGCGGGACGGCGGCGTGAAGCGTCCGATCATCTACCACCGCTGGGGAGGACTCGGCTCGCACCGCTACCAGATCGGCTTTTCCGGCGACGGAGAAAGCTCGTGGCGGATGCTTGAGGCGATTCCGTGGTTCACCGCCACCGCCTCGAACGTGGGCTACGGCTACTGGGGGCACGATCTCGGCGGACACAACCGTCCCCAGTTCAAGCGTGAGGAAAACGGCGAGCTGTTCACGCGCTGGATGCAATGCGGCGTGTTCACGCCCATCTTCCGCACCCATCCGTCCAAGGACTCCCTGGCTGAGCGCCGTCCGTGGAAGTACGCCGACCACTTCTTCATCCTGCGCGAGACGTACCGCCTGCGCTATCGCCTTGCGCCCTACATCTACACCGCCGCGCGGCAGGCGTACGACACGGGCGTGTGCCTGTGCCGTCCGATGTACTATGACTGGCCGGAGGAGGATGCCGCATACGAGGCGATCAACCAGTACATGTTCGGCGACGACATCCTCGTCGCGCCCGTCACGAAGCCTGTCGATCCTGTAACGAAGGAGGCGGAGGTGGAAGTGTGGCTGCCGAAGGGCGCGTGGTACGATGCCTCGCGCGGCGAGATTGTGGAGGGCGGGCGCAAGCTGACGCGCGGCTACACGGTGGAGGAGACGCCGTGGTTCGTGAAGGCAGGCG
The DNA here is from genome assembly GCA_017407125.1 of Thermoguttaceae bacterium. Classification (GTDB taxonomy): domain Bacteria; phylum Planctomycetota; class Planctomycetia; order Pirellulales; family Thermoguttaceae; genus RUG11551. The sequence goes on along the minus strand of JAFQXE010000041.1, from coordinate 10,758 downwards.
CGGTGATTCCGATGTACCCGGATTCCGTCAACCGCCTCGGCAATCCCGGTACCGACGACCTCGTACTCTTCTGCGCGCCCTGTCAAGATTTTGGCGGTGTAGAACATGTAGAACGTGTAGAGGGAAGTGTATTTTCCACTTCTATCTACGAGGATGACGGCGACAACGCCGACTATGCGACGAACTTCCGCCGCACGACAATCCGCCGCGAGGGGAACCGCGTGACGATTTCGCCGCGCAAAGGGACCTACACGCTGAAGTTCCCGCTTGCGGCATTGCCGCGGGCTGTGAAGGTAAATGGCAAACAGTGCTCGTGGGAATACGACGCGGAGGACCTTGCCGTGGTGGTGAAGACGCCGCCGCAGGACGGCGCTCACGAGACGGTGGTGGAGCTGGCGTATCCTGAGCTTGCCTGTATGACGGCCTCTTATCTTTCGGGTTTGAAGGGCGAACACACCCGCATTGCCGCTCTTACGGAGGACTTCAGGCTTGCCCTCGCCGGTCGTGGTTGGCCGAAAGCCGCCGCCAACCTTCCGACTTCGTGGCAGGTCATCTGGAAGACGCGCGATGCGATTGCGGCGCATCCCGACGATGCGGCGAAGTTGCTTGCCGATCGCGACGCCGCGTTGAAGGAATTTGCGGAGAAGGACTGGCCGCGGCTTGAAAATACGTTCACGCCAGAGTTCGTCACGCGCATGCGTTCGTGGATTGAAGTTAAATTCAGAATTATCACCCGATTGAACTGAGTGCGGGTCAGTTCGCACACGGATTTTACGGATTTTTAAATGGAAGGCGGTAATGGAGCGTCCAACGGACGCGGAATTACGCATTCGCCGTTAGGCGAACAAACCGCCGCGAGGCATGCATACCAAATCGACGAAGCCGAAAATCTCCCCCGGATGGACTCCGCCCTCGGAGTCCATCTTGACGGCGTAGCCGTCAAGGAAAAGCGGAAGCCTCCAAAAGTTTTGAGAACGTGGAAAACTGCGTCGCCCCGCTGGTTCGCGGACGTGTCGTCCGCCCCCGTAGGCGGGGAAGCCAGTCCGCGCTGCCGCGCAAGACGTATTGAAACCGCACCCGTTGGTCGGCGGCGAGGCGCCGCTCCCAGTCCGCGCTGCCGCGCGAGACGTATTGAAACCGCTCCCGTTGGTCGCTGGCGAGGCGCCGCTCCCAGTCCGCGCTACCGCGCGAGACGTATTGAAACCGCTCCCGGTGGTCGCTTTTTATCTTGATTTCGCATGGTTGAGATCTGTTTGCGGACGTCTTTGCCCGCTTCTTTGCGCCAAATAAAAAGTATATGGCGTAACATTTAAAACTTTTCTGGCATTTTTCTGATTTTTTGTGAAATAGGTACGACAGCGCCTGTCATACCTGTCTTGTTATCCCTTTTTTAACGGATATAATAATCTCATAATCGAAACGTCAGAATTGATGAAAAAGTTAACGCTGAAGTATCGCACAGCGTACACATATATTAATAATGAGTTGACGCCAAACTCAAAAGTAACAAGTTTCAATCATGTCAGTCATGAATACTTTTAACATAAGTATAGACGAGTGATTGATTTAGAATAACGCATTTTTCATGGGTTATATAAAATTTGAATTTGTTACCTGTAACAATAAGTATTTTTATTACAATTTATCGATCAAGCTCTTGACATTTTTTGATTTTGTTGTTTAATGAAAATACTAATGTTATTGAGTCATTTCGATAAAAGAGCGCCGCTTCAACGATTTTCAACCAGGAAAAAGTGTAACTTAACAAAATTTAATTCAATATAGAATGTACATAGCACGTTTTGACAATAACGACAACAATAAAGTCCAGTCGCTCGAAGAACATTTATCAAATTGTGAAAATTACGTCAATAAAAATTGCGATATTGATGATTTTAAATCAATTTGTGTGCTGACAGCTTTATTACATGATTTGGGAAAATATTCGACGGAATTCCAAACATATATTGAACAGCAAAGGAGTAATCCTGAAAAAAACAGTTCCAAAGTAACCCATTCTGTACAAGGCGCGATGCTTTTAACAGAATTATTGAAAGAACGAATTGAAGATAACACACCTCAACAGTTTTTGATTGAAATGATTCGGATTGCAGTTATATCTCATCATGGATTAAGGGATGCAATTGATAAACAAATGGTTTCGTCTTATAAAGCTATGAAAGATAGGTATATTTCTGCTAATCCCAATGGTTTTTCAGAAGTTCGTAGCGCCAGCGCCGATTATATTCCTAAAATTCTTTCGCTGTTTGAGAATGGTTCTAAAGATATTGAATCAATATCAAATGAAATCGAGGCCATAACCAATTCTGAAGCATATCCTCAACAATTTGGTCAACCATCATTTTATAAAGGACTATTAGCGAGATATAACCTGTCGTTGTTAATTGACGCTGATCGAACTGATGCCGCAAGTTTTGAGAATGAGAATATTAAATTATTGTCTGGTCCAGAACCATGGGACGTTATTTTAAAACAATGGGAATCTCTGCGTGATAATTTGGAATCCACTCTCGAAAAAAATGACGTTGTTTCGCCAGTTGATAGTTTCAGACGTGAAATATCGGAGATGTGTTCGGCTGCTGCTAATAAAGAAATCGGTATTTTTCGATTATCTGCTCCAACAGGTTCTGGGAAAACGCGTTCTGCATTAAGATTTGCTGTCAATCACGCCATTGCTAATAAGTTGAAAAGAATTGTTTATGTTGCTCCATTTAACTCAATTTTGGAACAAAACGCTGATGTAATAAGAAATTTTCTTGATAACAACAATTTGCTTTTGGAGCATCATTGTAATTATACAAGCAAAGAGAAAGAATCGTCAGATGGTGAGGAATTGGATCGGTATTCGTATTTGACGCAATCATGGGATGCTCGAATAATTGCAACTTCAGCGGTGCAATTCCTTGAAGCTCTTTTTTCATCAGATTCAAGCGCCATTCGTCATTTTCACAGCTTAGCCAATTCCGTTATAATTTTTGATGAAATTCAGTCTTTGCCTATTCGGTGTACTGAATTATTTAATCTAGCCGTCAATTTCCTGACGTCTATTTGTAAATCGTCTGTTATTTTATGTTCAGCAACACAACCGCCAATTGACAATTTGAAACAGAATTGTTTAAAATGTGTTAATGAAAATGATATAATTCCAGATTCAGATTTCAACAGATACTATAAAGCTTTTAAAAGAACGAAGTTACATGATAAAACAAAACAAAAGGGCTATTCTATTAAAGAACTGGCAGATTTGATTCTTGCAACTGTTGAAGAAATTTCAGATTGTAATTCCGTATTGATAATAGTCAATACCAAGTCGAATGCAAAGACTTTGTTTCAGGAACTTAAAAAACATAATGACAACCTACCTAAAGAATTACAATTTGAGCGACTGTTTCATTTGAGTACAAATATGTGTCCAAAACACCGTAAAGATGTTCTCAATGAAATTAAAAGGTTTCAATCTGCCAATAAACGCTTTATATGCGTCAGTACGCAATTAATCGAAGCTGGCGTTGATATTTCTTTTCCTGTTGTCTTTCGCGCTTTGGCAGGATTGGACAGTATCATCCAGGCTGCAGGACGATGCAATCGTAACGCAGAGCGGGAAGAGGGGCGGGTGTTTATCTTTGATATTTCTCAAACCGAGGAAAAGGTTAATTCCATCGAAGATATTAAAAACGGACAAAAGGTTATGCGCGGTTTGTTGAATCAATACAAGAATAATCCTCAATTGTTTGATGATGATTTATCTTCCCCTAAAGCGTTGATATATTATTACCGGAAATACTATATTGAACGTCAAAACGATACTGATTTTAATGTATTTGATACAACGTTAGTTGATTTGTTATCTGATAATCTAAAGATCGCTAAAAGATTAAAATCTGTTTATATGTATCAAGCATTTAAAACTGCGGGAGATAAGTTTGAAGTTATTTCGGAAACTGGAAAAATAAGCTTGATAGTTCCTTATAATGAAGACGCCTCGGAATTATTACAAAAATTAAGAATGATTGATTGTAGATCAAAAAACATTCTTCGTCAGCTGCAACAATATACAATTTCGGTTTCGGAATCTGATTTAAAACAATTGCCAGCGAAAGCAATTGATACTAAAGATATAGATGGTATGATTATTCTTGATAAACTTTATTACGATACAGATTTGGGTTTATCAAATAATCCCGGAGATATTATTATTTAACACATTTAAGGAGATTTTATGTATGCCTGATCATCGAAATACTGTTGAGTTCCTTGTTACTGGTCAATGGGCGTTGTTTACAGACCCGATTACAAAAATCGGCGGTGAAAAGTTCACGTATTCTGTTCCAACGTATGAGGCGTTAAAAGGCGTCTTAAGCAGTGTATATTGGAAACCTACATTTATCTGGGTTATTGACGCGGTACGGGTTTTGAATCCAATTCAAACGCAGTCCATCAATTTTAAGCCCATTAAATACGCTGAAAATGAAGCGCCTGATTTGGCGTTATACACCTACTTGAAAGATGTTGCCTATCAGGTCAAAGCGCATTTCGTATGGAATCTGAATCGCCCTGACTTGTTGAATGATAGAAATGAAAACAAACATCATAATATTGCCAAACGCATGATAGAACGTGGTGGAAGACGAGACGTCTTTCTCGGAACGAGAGAGTGTCAGGCGGATGTTGAACCGTGCCAATTTGGAGAGGGAGATAGCGCTTACGACAATATTGGAGAAATGGCTTTAGGTTTCATGTTTCATGGATTTACGTATGGAGACGAGGCTGTCGATCCAGGTCAAAGAAATCGAATTACTGCCCGTTTTTGGAAACCCGTGATGAAACATGGAATAATTGAATTTTGTCCGCCGGAAGCATGTGAATATACCAGATTGATTCGGTATAATTCTATCAAACAATTTGGTGAAAAATGGAATAATTTTCAGGGCTTGAACGAATTCGAGAATGAGGAGGACTTGTAATGAATTGGAAAGAAGCGTTGATAAATTTGTATGAATCCAACGAAAGTATTGCTGGAGTGGAAAAACGCGTCAAAAACGATAATGACAATTCCGATTCTAGTAAAGGCAAAAAGGTTGTTTTAGCCCCTTTGTACCACGATGTCTATAAAGCTGAATTTGAAGTTCAGTTGGATCAGAATGGTAAATTGCTCGATATCAGTACGGTAGAAGAAGACGATCAGGATACCGTAATCCCGGTATCTATTGAATCAGCAAGTCGAACGAGAAAATCTGCCCCTCACCCATTGAGCGATCAACTTGCGTATTTAACAGATCACTGGGATGTTGATAAGTACGAGATGTATCTTAAGAGTCTGCAAGAATGGTGCAATTACCTTACAAAGGTTAATGCTGAATTACCAAAGGTAAAGGTTAATGCGGTATTAACCTACATTAAAAAGAAATCATTGCTAAACGATATCCAAAACTGGCTTCAGTTAGATTTTTCGGATAACGCTCTTAAGAAATTGGAAAAGAAAATCGTTCGATTTTGTGTAGACATTCCAAATGATAAAGAGAGTCAAGCCTGCTGGAAGGATCAGGCTCTTTTTAAACACTATATCCAATACGTCAGAGCTGATGATACATCCGAAGAATTGCTTTGCTATATTACAGGAAAGCAAATGGTTTGTACCAATAAACATCCGAAAAAGGTATTGCCGCAATCGGAAAACGCTAAATTGATATCTTCCAATGACGATACAAATTTTACGTATCGGGGACGTTTTACCAATGATATTCAAGCGGCTACAATTGGATATGAAAGTTCACAAAAAATCCACTTGGCGCTTAAATGGATTTTTTCCAAACAGGGATCCCACAGGTTCGGCAATTATTATGTAGCATGGGAGTCAGGTCTTCAACAGATGCCAGATATTTCTGGCGGTTCTGAAGATTTGCTCTCAGATTCTTCACCAAAACTGTTGCCTGATGCTACAGGATATTTAATTGCATGCGATTTTAATATAGCGTTGAAAGGATACTATCCTAAGAATTTAGAACATTCTCGAATGGTTTTGATGACTTTTGACGTTATTACTCCTGGACGTATTTCAATTACGGGCTTTCGAGAAATGGCTACGTCTCGTTATTTGAAAAATATTGAAGATTGGCATACAACTTGTAGTTGGCGTCATCCATTATATAAAGACAAAAAGCTAGTCTTTAATAATAAAAAACCGGTTTACTATAAGGGCATTCCAAGCCTTTATGATTGCATTCGTTTGATTTATGGTCGCGAAAACGGGTCAAATAACCCTAAAATTGAATTGAAATCCAAGAGTAAAAAAATTAACCCTGTACTTAAACAAACGTTTCAGCGGTTGCTTCCCTGTATTCTTGATGGAAAGCAGATTCCTGTAGATATTGTTCGAACCGCAGTTCAACGAGCGTCGTCGCCCATGTCATACCAACGTTATAACTGGGAACAGGTTTTGGCGGTTGCGTGTTCATTGGTTAAGAAATACCATTATGAAAAATCCAAACATAAGGAGGACTTTACCATGGATTTAAATGAATCCTGTACAGATAGGAGTTATCTGTACGGTCGCTTGTTGGCAGTTGCTGACAAAATTGAGTATTCAACTTTTGATCAGAATGACAATAAACGACAAACGAATGCCAAACGTTTCATGAATTCGTTTGCAAAGCGTCCATTTCAGGTCTGGCAAAAAATCGAAGAAAAACTTCAGCCGTATTTGATGAAGCTGCCTAAACCTTCGCGAATATTCTATTCGCAGCTTTTGGATACGATTCATAATCAGTTTGAAGATACGCAACAGTATTCCAGCAATCAACCCTTAAACGGTCTGTATTTGCTGGGCTTTCATTCTCAGGCAATGAGCATGAGGAAAAAAGAAGATAGTTCAGATAACAAACTTGAAACCCTTAACCCCAATGAGGAGATTGAAGAATGACTGCATTGGCAAATAAAATCGATTTTGTGGCGATTATCTCGGTTGAGAACGCCAACCCCAACGGCGATCCGCTCAACGGAAATTGCCCGCGTGAGGATTACGAAGGTTACGGTATGATTTCCGATGTCTGCATTAAACGAAAGCTTCGCAATCGCTTTCAGGATATGGGAAAAGAAATTTTTGTCCAGATGAGTGAAAGAACAACCGATGGCTACAAAACGCTCAAAGAACGCGCGTTAGGATGTCCTGAACTGTATGCTGAAACCAGCGAGGAAACCGAGAATGCTTCCAAGTCTGGCAAAAAGAGCAAGAGCAAAAAATCGAAACAATTCAACACGAAAGTTGCTTGTTCAAAGTGGTTGGACGTTCGGAGTTTTGGTCAGGTCTTTGCTTTCTCTGAGAAGAGCGGTTCAGATGATTCTTCAGAATCTCAAAGCGGAAATGGAGTATCAGTTGCCATTCGCGGTCCGGTTTCCATTCGCATTGCCAAGAGTGTGAATCCTATCAGAAACTATGATATGCAAATCACAAAAAGCGTTGCTGGTGAATCAGATTCTGATACAATGGGAACCAAACACTTCGTTGATTTTGCTATTTACGTTATCAAAGGAAGCGTCAATTGTCAACTTGCTGAACTGACTGGCTTTTCAGAAGAAGACGCTCAAACGCTTCACGATGCGTTGAAAACGTTGTTTGAAAATGACGCTTCATCAGCACGACCGGAAGGAAGCATGGAAGTCTGCCGATTGTATTGGTGGCAACATGACTGCCAATATCCACAAACAACTTCAGCGATGGTTCACAGAAGCGTTGAAATTTTTCCAGATGGCGAAAATAAAGACAATCCCCGTTCGATCAAAGATTATCGAATTCGTTTTGTAAACCCGGAAAACTGCGTTCCGCCGGATATTTATGCGCCTGTTGAGATTCAAGAGGCGGAATAATATCGTTGCTTAAGCCGATTGACAGACATTTCTAATAATGCCTGTCAATCTTGCTTGTATCGTACACAGATATTTATCATTCCCATGCCCTACTCCGAAGACGAATTCCTGATGATTTCCGGACTGCAGCATCTTGCTTTTTGTCCGAGACAGTGCGCGCTGATTCACATGGAGCAGGCGTGGTCGGAAAACGTCTTGACGGCGTTGGGCGAGGTCATGCACGAGCGCGTTCATACTGCTGGCGCGGAGTCGCGGTCGGACGTCCGCATCGTGCGCGGGCTGAAGCTGAAGTCCGCCCGATTAGGGTTAACCGGAGTCGCCGACGTGGTTGAGTTCCATAAAGTCAGTCCGGAGACGTCCGATAATTGTAACGCTGCGCCGTCTGTCTGTCAGGGCGTCAAACTCCCGAAACGAAGCGGGCTGTGGGTTCCCTATCCTGTCGAATACAAGCACGGAAAGCCCAAGCCGGACAACTGCGACGCTGTTCAGCTGTGCGCTCAGGCGATCTGTCTGGAAGAGGCGTTTAACGTCCAGCTGACCTCCGGCGCGCTGTTTTACGGTCAGAGCCGACAACGGGTCGTTGTCGAGCTGACGCCCGAGCTGAGGCGCGAGACGGAATCGCTGGCGCTGCAGTTTCATCAGCTCATTTCGTCCGGCGTCATTCCGCCGCCGGTTCTGCAAAAGCGATGTCAAAACTGTTCCATGGTTGACGTCTGTCTGCCCTCCGCCGGCGGGAACGTTCAGCAATGGGTCGATTCCATGGTCGAAAAGAATCTCAAGGAAAGAATCTCATGAAACGTCACGGAAACACCCTGTACATCACGACTCAAGGCGCGTACGTCAACCGGGACGGCGAAAATATGGTTATCTCCGTCGATAGCGTGCCAAAAATGCGAATTCCGATTCACACGATTGCCAGCGTCGTCTGTTTTGGAAACGTGATGTGGACGCCCCATTGCCTCGGGCTGTGCGGAGAACACAACGTCCCGGTTTCCTTCCTCAGCGAATCCGGCAAACTCTTTGCTCGAATGGTCGGGCCGCAGTCTGGAAGCGTTCTCCTTCGCCGCGCTCAGCACGAAAAGACCCGCAATCCAGAAACGATGTCACAAGCCGCCCGGATTATCGTCAGCGCGAAAATCGCCAATACCCGATCCATGCTCCAGCGCGCCGTTCGCGATCATGGCGATAAAATCGACGTCGACGCGATTCGTCAGGCGTCCGATTTGATGATGCGCTCTCTCCAGACGCTGCGGTTCGACATGCCTCTCGAGCAGGTTCGCGGAATTGAAGGCGACGCCGCTAAAGTCGCCTTTGCCGTTTACGACCATTTGATTCTGGTCGATAAAAAGAATTTCTTCTTTCATGAACGCTCGCGCCGCCCGCCTCTGGACAGGGTCAACGCGCTGCTGTCGTTTGTCTACACGCTCCTGGCGCACGACCTGACTTCCGCCTGCGAAGCCGTTGGGCTGGATCCGCAAATGGGATTCCTCCACGCCGACCGCCCCGGACGCCCCTCACTGGCTCTGGATATGATGGAAGAGTTTCGTCCGTGGCTCGCCGACCGGCTGACGCTGTCGCTCATTAACCGCCAGCAGCTTGGCGCCTCGGATTTCAAATTTCAGGAGAACGGGGCTGTTCTTCTTTCCGACTCCGGCAAGAAAACCGTCCTCACCGCCTGGCATAGCCGAAAAGACGAAGAAATTACTCACCCGTTCCTCAACGAAAAAATGACCGTCGGACTTGTCCCGCACGTTCAGGCGCAGCTCATGGCTCGCTGGATTCGCGGCGATCTGGACGTCTATCCGCCGGTGTTTATTAAGTAACGGTCAAGTGCAAGCGAATAGTCCCCACTTTGGGATAATTTTTGTGTCATTGGGTGGCGACTTTATGCTTGCACTTGACCAATAACCTTTGCGCTGGATGTAAGTGATATTTGGGGGGTAAGAATTATATCGTAGCTCACGCCTTCAGGCGTAGGACTTCCGTACGGCGCAAATATGATTACAACGCGCGAATTATGATTCCTCTCCCGCCTCAAATGAGGTGGGGAAGGAATCGTCGGGCAAGCGTTTAGGGGATTGAACAATAATGGGGTTGCTTAGCGGATTAAAGGGAAGTTTTTTCATGATTTTCCCAGATTCTCCCAGCAATTCCCAGAATCCTCTCAGCCGCTCCCAGCGCCCTTCCAGAATAATTACTACTATTTAGGTCAACGAATTCGACTGATGACAATTCGTCCCATGTTAGCTCCTTGACAATTTGGTTAAACTTTTTTTATTATGATGGTTCTGGTTACCTACGACGTCAATGTCGAGACTGCCGAAGGAAGGAAACGCCTGCGGCAAGTTGCCAAAATTTGCGTCAATTACGGACAGCGCGTCCAGAATTCTGTGTTTGAATGTCTCGTCGACCCCGCATTGTGGGTTAAGATCAAAGCTGAACTGGAAAAGACCGCCGACCCAAAAACCGACAGCCTTCGATACTACTTCCTTGGGAAAAACTGGGAAAACCGGGTTGAACATTTTGGCGCAAAAGCTACATATAACCCTGAAGGACCCCTTATCATTTGACAATTTTTGGTTATAATAAAAGAGATTTCTAACGATTCATTTTGAGTTGTTGGAGATCCCTTATTTGACGCCGCGAACGTCCGGCTCTCATAAAATGCCTGTAGGTTCGCGGAGTTCGTTACTCCTTGCAGTATAAAGAATTATCTTTCTGATGCGAATTTTGTTACGCAAAATCTTCATTTTGCGGATACCGTTCGCGAAACAGCTAGATGATAGCTTTGTATAGTAGTGTATAACGCAATAAGAGTCGCACGCTCTACGCGTGCGTGGATTGAAACATCACTTCCATGTCGTTGACGGTCGT
>JAFQXE010000040.1 GCA_017407125.1 Thermoguttaceae bacterium | reverse complement strand
TGGGTTTACGACTTACTATATTTTTTTTTCTCCCCTTAATAACGTTTTTTGGAATGGGGAGCTTGCGGGGAAGAACCTTTTTTACAAAAATGGTTTTCCCCTCATATTATTTAACTTGAAAAAACTTCCCTAAAAGGTCGACAGCTTGCTGGCGACCGAAAGTTTTTTCAAGGCGGACGAAGTTTTAAGCCGCATAGAACGCAAAGAACGCAAAGAAATGAAAGGCGGTAATGAAGCGAACGAAGTGAGCGGAATTACGCAGTTCGCCGAAGGCGAACCGAAACGCCGGAATAACGATACCGTATAGAGTTTCCCAACCGTTGAAAGGCGGTAACGGAGTTCGCGAAGCGAACGTAGTTACGCTTTGTTCGAAGTGTGCATACCAAACCGACGCAGCCGAAAACCTCCCTTGGATGTAGCCCGTCCCCGGGCTACAACTTGACGGCGAAGCCGTCAAGAAATGCGGAAGCCTCCAAATATCTGGAGAACGTGGAAAGCCCCTCAGCCCCGCTGGATCGCGGCTGTTCCAGCCGCCGAAGCCTCTTTGCCCCGCTGAAAGACTTCGACGCATCCGAAAATCTTTCTGGATCGCGGACGTAAGTCCGCAACAGAATCGCGGCAGCCTCCAAAATCTATGGAACTTGTCAACACGCCAGACCTGCTGGTTCGCGGGCGTCTTCGCCCGCCGAAGAAAAAATAAATTATTTCTGAAAAAAATGATATTCTTATTGACATCTACATAATATGTGGTTATAATATTATTAAAGATCAAGTTATAGAGATTCTTTCCAAGAATACGGCGCTTGGGTATTTAACATGATAACTTAAAGAGTTACATTTGGTATTGGTTTTTACCTTTTAGGAGAGCGTAGATGTATAAGTTTCGGTTCCTGTTGTATTTATTAGGTCTTGTTGCTGCTTTTTTCATAGGTTATTCGTTAAAAGCATTTTTTTCAAATGCTGTAACAATATCGGCTGTTGATTCAGATCTTTTTTCTTACGATCGACGTTTTGATCTTGAAGGTTTTACTCTTTTCACAAATAATGACAATACAGATTTTTTATTTGTGCGACAGATTAACCAAGATTCGCAAACGACCTATAGATGGATTGTTTCAGAAGAAAAAACAGATGATGGTACTATTCTTTCTAATTACTACGGTCCTAATAGTAAAGTTATAACGAAAGATCCAAAAGTTGGTCCAGTTTCTGATTCGATATGCACAGTTGTTAAGAAGCCTCAAAATGAAAACTATTCGGTTTTTTGCCAGCTTGGCAACTTCCCTAAAGGCAATCTGTTCATAGATAGGGACAATGATGGAATGTGGGATACTTGGCATGACCAAAATTCCAACATTAGATATAAATACAATAAGGATGAACTAAGATGGTATTCGGAAACTTTAGATGAATGAAATCAAAGTTTCCGTTTGTTTTCGTTTCCCCTTTTTGTTCAATTCGCCACCCGTTTCGAGAAAAAACATGAAAACATACATTTATTCCTTTTTCGCGCTGTTAGTTCTTTTGGCATCCGCAATATGCGCCGGCGCCGATTTAGACTTGGAGAATGACGAACAATTTACGGAATTATCGTCAATCGAAAAAGAAGCAATTAAAGAATTGAACGCTGAATGTAACGACTTTAGTTTCGGTACAAGCCATGAAGGTAATTATGTAGACTTTGTTTATATCGCAGCGATAAAAATCAGCAGCCGCATGCTGGACAATCTCTATAAATTAAAAAAACTCCAATCTCTGAATCTTGATTTTTCTGAAATCGATCAGGACGCTGTTTTGGATCTGGAAAAACTTCCACATCTGAAAAATTTTTTCGTTGAATACTGGAACAAAGACGATCTTGTTAGAGACCTTGACGATAATCATTATCGCAGTTCACTCCAAAGACTTTTGGAAAGTTTGAAAGATTGCGATCCAAATGATACTGAAGATGACGATTTAGACGACTTAAATAATATCGAAGATGACAATTCATTTGAGACGCCTCCTCTTCCTGAATGCGATAAATCCAAAATTCCAGAAAAATATAAATCGCTGGATTGGATAGTCAATATATCATTAGCAAAAGAGTTGCATCTGGTTCATATAGGCTGGTTATCTAAACAGGGACTTGAAAAGCTTGTTCCAAATAAATCCATACACTCTTTAACATTGTTTGATCCTTCGCTGGAAGAACTACAAATAATTAAAAAAATGGCGGTTACAAAGCTTTATGTTTCTCTAGGTTGTTCCTTTGAAAATCTGGCGGAGTTTAAAGAATATCAGAAGAAATTTGGCGATATTCTATCTGAAATTTCACAATTACAGATTTTAGTAATTGGTGGAGCATATTATGATTTGGAAACAGATCGTTTTTATAGTTTAGTTGACGATGAAATGATCGTGAAACTTGGCAAGCTCCATCTTAAGGCGTTACAATTATCAAAGGCGGATATCTCTCAGGAAAGCATTCAATTGTTGTCAAAATCAGAATCGTTATACGAAGTTGGTTTACCCAATGATCTTATTAAGAAATACGGCAGTTTAAAAGGCAAGGTTGTTTTCTATTCGTCCAATCTCTGTCGCAATATTGAAATTGACGACGATGGCAATTATATTCCCTGGTATAAATATATCTTACAATATACTAATGGGAAAAATATGTCCGATGATGAAATAAAAGAAATGCTAAAGCGTGAAGAAGAATTGCTGAGGAATGGCTGGCGATAAGAATCAGTGAGTTTTTTTAAGTTTGGCGGACTTACGTCCGCGACCCAGAAAGATTTTCGGCAGCGAAAGAGATTATCAGCGGGTCAGAGAAGCTTCGGCGGGCGAAGACGCCCGCGAACCAGCAGGTCTGACGGGCTACATCCAGAGGAGGTTTTCGGCTTCGTCGTTTTGGTATGCACACTTCGAACAAAGCGTAACTTCGCTCGTTTCACTCACTCCGTTACCGCCTTTCAACGGTTGGTAAACGCTAACGGTATCGTAATTCCGGCGTTTTGGTTCGCCTTCGGCGAACTGCGTAATTCCGCTCGCTTCGTTCGCTTCATTACCGCCTTCCAATTCTTTAGCGGGCGTTCCGTCCGCCTTGAAAAAACTTTAGTAAGGGGAGAATAATCAGTTGGGAACGTCGTAAACCAATCGGCGAAAATCCGTTTAATCCGTAAAATCCGTGTGCGGACTGACCTGCGCTCAACCCGCAATGCGGCAGAGAACTGCCGCGTGCCGGGCTCATCAAAGGTTTTTAGCGGGGCGTTGGACAAGGCGGCGTCAAGCCGCCGCATTCCCCGACCGTATTATTCACCCAGCGCTTTGCGGACGTTTTCTTCTGTAACGGGGGAAATGACGCCAAATTCTGTGATGATTCCCGTGATGTATTTTGCGGGGGTAACGTCGAAGGCGGGATTGTAGACGTCGACGCCGTCAGGGGCGGTCTGCTTTCCGAATCCGCAAGTTACTTCTTTCGGGTCGCGCTGTTCAATCGGGATTTCCACCCCGGTTGCAATCGATAAATCGAACGTGCTTTTCGGTGCGGCAACGTAGAACGGGACGCCGTGTTCCTTCGCGACAATCGCCAGCTGATACGTCCCGATTTTGTTGGCGGCGTCTCCGTTAGCGGCGATTCTGTCGGCGCCGACGACGGCGGCTTGCACGCGTCCTTCTCTCATGACCTGAGCCGCCATGTTGTCACAGATAAGCGTAACGGGAATCCCGCGCTGCATCAGTTCCCAGGTCGTCAGACGCGCGCCCTGAAGCAGAGGTCGGGTTTCGTCAGCGTACACGTGAATCTTTTTCCCTTCTTCCGCGCAGGCAAAACAGACGCCCAGAGCCGTGCCGAAGTCCGCCGTCGCCAGCCCGCCGGCGTTGCAGTGCGTATGAACGCCCCAGCCGTCCTGAATGAGCGCAGAACCGTATTTCCCAATAGCGCGGCAGATCGCCCGGTCGTCAGACTGAATCTGTAACGCCTCCGCCAGCAGCTTTTCTGCAACGTCGCGCGGCGATTCCTCCGCCCCGGCGTTCAGACCGACTTTCTTCAGCCGGTCTAACGCCCAAAACAGATTGACCGCCGTCGGGCGGCTGGTCGCCAGATAGTCGATTACTTCCGCCAGACGAGCGTCGAACTCCGCTCGCGATTTATCCAGCGCGGGCTGAACTCCTATCACAACGCCGAACCCGGCGGCAATTCCAATCGCGGGCGCGCCGCGAACGCGAAGCTTTTTAATCGCTTCCCAAACGACTTCCACCGTCGGGCAGAGAATCTCCGTAAACTCCTGCGGAAGGAGCGTCTGATCTATCATAAACAGGCGACCGTCAATGCCGCCTTCAAAGCGTACTGTTTCTGGTATGGTCATGGTTAATGTAGGGATTAGCAAAGGAATGGAAGGCGGTAACGAAGCGACCAACGGGAGCGGAGTTACGCAGTTCGCCGAAGGCGAACCAAAAAGCAAGAACCCGACGTTACGTTCGCCTGACGGAGAATGCGTAATTCCGTTCGCTTACGCTCACTCCATTACCGCCTTTCATCAATCGTTTTTCATAAGTGACTTAATCTTCTCGACCACCTGTTCAACGTTCAGGTCGTCGGTATGGACGAAAATGGCGTCCGGGGCAGGTTTGAGCGGGCCGACGGCGCGGGATTCGTCCAGTCGGTCGCGTTCCAAAATGGATTCTAAAACGCTTTGGAAGTCCGCCGATTCGCCTTTTTCCTGAAGTTCCTTGAATCGTCGCTGGGCGCGGGTTTCCGCCCGGGCGAGAAGGTAAATTTTCAGCTCGGCGCCGGGAAAGACGACTGTTCCCTGATCGCGTCCTTCTGTTACAAGGTTCTGACGGTTTCCGAAATCCTGCTGCAGGGCGACCATCAAAGCGCGAACGTCCGGGTTGTTGGCGGCGAATTTGGTAATAGCCGTAACCTCGGGAGTGCGAACCTGATCGGTAACGTCTTCCTCCCCCAGATAGATTTTCTGGCTGCCGCAGTCGTTTTCCATCCGCAGAGGAATGCGTTTGACGGCGTCCGTCAGCTCGTCTGGATTGTCCCAGTCGACTCCCTGTTTCTGTCCCCATAAGGCGCAGGCGCGATACATCGCCCCCGTATCCAAATAGGTAAATCCTAAATCCTTTGCCAGCCGCTTGGCGACTGTGCTTTTCCCTGTTCCTGCAGGGCCGTCGATGGTGATTATCATGATAGTTAGCGGCGTTTCGCCGCTTCCGAACAACCGCTTTAGCGGTTGACTTTTAGTAGCCGGCGGTTTTAACCGCCGGGAGAATGAAACGTAGATACTTTTTTAATCGAGTCAACCTCTTTTTTCTCCCCCCCGCCAACGGCGGGGGGGAGAAAAAAGAGTATTTGTCGATGTTTTTATTTTATTTTGTTTCGGTTCCGTGGGTTAAAACCCACGGCTATTAATATTGAACCGCTACGCGGTTCTAGCGGAAGCGCTTCGCGCTGCTGTTTTCAAGTTACATCCCCACCAAATCGCGGGACTTTCTCATTGCCTGACGCGTGGCGGAGGGGCCTTTGCGTCTCTGGAATTCCAGACGGGCGATTCCCGCCGCGCCGAGGTATCCGGCGTCCGACCCGAGCGAGGCGAATTCAATAACCGTGTTTTCCGCCAGAGTCGGGAACGTTCTGCAGCAGACCTCTTCCCGAATGCGTTGAATGAACTGTTCGCCCAAGGTCGAGTTTTCCAGCTGAAACGTCATGCTTCCGCCGATAAGAATCCCGCTGGGGTCAATCGTGTGCATGAGGGAAATCAGCCCCAAGGCGACGTATCGGGCGGTGTCCATAACAATTCTCATGGCGACGGCGTCGCCTTTTTCCGCCTCTTGAGCGACCAGCAGCGGAGTAACCTCTTCGCCAGCGCGAACGCGTTTTCTGAGCGTGGTCGGCTCGTTCGTTTTGAGGATGTCTTTGGTTCGCTGAATAACGGCTGTGGCAGACGCGTACGCTTCCAGATGCCCCAGCTGTCCGCAAGAGCATTTTCGAGCGTTTTCAGAGGAATCGATGAGAATGTGTCCGCACTCGGTTCCGTGCCCGTTTTCGCCCTCGATAATCAGGTCGCCGACGATAATTCCGCAGCCGACGCCAGTGCCCAGCGTGAGCATAACCATCGAATGGAACAGACGACCGGAACCGACCCAGAACTCTCCGTAGGCGGCGGCAGAGGCGTCGTTGACAAACGAAACCGGCAAGCCGGACTGTTTCGCCAGCGCGTCGCGTATCGGGAACCCGTTCCAGCCCGGGAAGTTGGTTGGATTAACCATCTTGCCAGCGGCGAAATCGAGAATGCCCGGCGCGCCCAACCCGACTCGGGCGATCTCCGACGGCTTCAGTCCCGCGTTGGCGATGAGTTTATGAATCGCGTCGCTGATTCGTTCGACAACGTCTTCCGGCCCCGCGTTGGAACACGTAGGCGTTTCCCCCCACGACAACGGATGTCCGCAGTCGTCAACAAGACCGATTTTCGTATTCGTACCGCCGAGATCGACCCCAATATAAAACGGAGCGCGGGCGTCGGCGATGGATATGTATTCGCGTTTTGACATGGTCAGGGAAGCGAGCGGTTTGACTCGCCAGATTGAATTGTTTAAGAAAAGACGAAAGGCTTGACCGTTTCGCCGTTGAATTCTTCTCCTATATTATAATCAATTTACCAAAAATTGAGAGAGTTGTCCAGAGCAATGTGGCGAGGGAGTAGGGAATAGGGAGTAGGGAATAGTAAGAAAATCCTCCCTATTGCCTACTGCCTACTGCCTCTTGCCTTCATTCTCCCTAATTCTTTCGTAACTCCTGACTTACATCGTCAAAAGGATTATTCCAGCTTTTCTTTCTTATACCTCCCCCTTACCGGGTTGAAATAAAAGTTTTTTTTGATATAATCTATGCAATAAAATATAGAATCGTGTGAGCTGAAACAGCGCCGATTCATTTTACACCCTATACATTCAGGTTATTTTATGAAAGTATCCATTGGCAGCGACCACCGCGGAATTGACGCGCGGCATCAGGTCGCGCAAATTCTTGAAACGCTCGGACATTCCGTTGACGATTGCGGAACGGACAGTACCGGCAGCGTAGATTATCCAGACATCGCAGCTCAGGTGGCAGAGAAGGTCAGCGCAGGCGTCAGCGACCGCGGTATTTTGATTTGCGGAACCGGCATCGGCATGTCGCTGGCGGCTAATAAATTCCGAGGCGTTCGCGCAGCAGTTTGCCAGGACGAACTGTTTGCAGAAATCAGCCGACGGCACAACGACCTCAATATCTTGTGCCTGTCCGGAGATACGATCAGTCAAAACGCGCTTCCACGCATCATCGAAATCTGGATGAAAACCCCCTTTGACGGCGGTCGTCATCAGGTTCGAATCGATAAAATTGCCGCTTTAGAAGAACGTAATTTCAAACCGAAAAACTAAGCGTTCCAGCCGCGTTGCTTATATGCGTGAACTGTTGATCAGCTATTCCCTTTAAAACTTAACCAAATTTAGAATAACTTCACCATGCTTCGAACTGATGAAATCCTTTCGACAATTGAAATGCTTCATGCGGAACATCTTGACGTCCGCGCTGTAACGCTGGCTTTGAACGTCAACGATTGCGCGGCGTCAAACGTAGACCTTGTTTGTGACAAACTTCGCAACAAGATTCGCAAATACGCCGGTCGTCTTGTCGAAACGTGCGACAAAATCGGCGCGAAGTACGGCATTCCCGTTATCAACAAACGCGTTGCGCTGTCGGCAGTGTCGCAGATTCTTGCCGGGCACGGCCGTTCTGCCGGGTTGCAAATCGCTCGAGCGCTGGACAAGTCGGCTCAGGAATGCGGCATCGACTTCGTCGGCGGCTATTCCGCGTACGTCCAAAAGGGGATTACCGTTTCCGATCAGATTATTATCGATACTCTGCCGGAAGTTTTGTCTGAAACAAAACAGGTTTGCGCGTCCGTCAACGTTGCTTCTCGCAAGGCGGGCATCAACATGAACGCTGTCAAGCAGATGGGCGTTGTTGTCAAAAAGATTGCTCAGGCGACAGAAAGCTCTCGCGGATTCGGCGCAGCGAAGTTGGTTATTTTCTCCAACGTTCCGGAAGATTCCCCGTTCATGGCTGGCGCTGTTGCCGGCAACGGCGAAGGCGAAGCGGCGATTAACATCGGCGTTTCCGGTCCCGGCGTTGTGTCGTCTGCCCTTAAACGACGCCTGGAGATGGAGCCGAACGCAACGCTCGACGAACTGGCGGAAGAAATCAAGATTACCAGTTTCCGCGTTACCCGCTGCGGAGAACTTATCGGCCGCGAAGTCGCCAAAGCTCTCGGAATTGAATTCGGCATTGTCGACTTGTCGCTGGCGCCTACGCCCATGATCGGCGACAGTATCGGCGAAATTCTCAAAGCTCTGGGAATCGCCCGCATTGGCGCGCCGGGGTCAACCGCGGCTATCGCCATGCTTAACGACGCCGTTAAAAAGGGCGGTCTTTTCGCGTCCAGCTCCGTTGGCGGTCTGTCCGGCGCTTTCATTCCCGTCAGCGAAGACTCCACTCTGGCAGATGCCGTCGGACAAGGACATCTGGTTTTGGAAAAGCTCGAAGCCATGACCGCCGTCTGCTCTGTTGGTTTGGACATGGTTCTCATTCCCGGCGACACCGCACCTGAAACCATCTCTGCGATTATTGCTGACGAAATGGCGATTGGCGTTATCAATAACAAAACGACAGCCGCCCGACTCATTCCTGTTCCGGGCGCGAAAGCCGGCGACATTATCGACTTCGGCGGTCTGTTCGGCAGCGCCCCGGTCTTGGACGTCCGCAACAACGAAGGCTCAAACGCCTTTATCAACCACGCCGGACGCATCCCCGCCCCGCTGCAATCCCTGGGGAACTAAAATTAATTTGGGAAGCGTTATTTATTCTCATCTTTCCAAATAAATAACGCTTCTTTATTCTATAACTTAACACCGTTCAATTTACAACAATATCATTCAAAATTATCTTCCCAAACCATTCTTGATTTATCGTGGAAAATCTGGAAAACCTGATAAACGAATTGCGACTTCTTCCCAAAGAAACTCCTTGGGTTGAATTTAAAAAAGATAGTTTATCAGACCCCAAAGAAATCGGAGAATATATTTGCGCTCTTGGCAATTCAGCAACTCTGCACGATAAAAATTACGCCTATTTACTTTGGGGAATTCATGATCAAACGCATGAAATCGTTGGTACGCATTTTGATTTTTACAAAAAGAAAATCGGTAACGACGATTTAATTCCATGGTTAACTCAACGTCTTTCCAAAAACTTCAATTTTGAATTTGACGATATTATCATAAACAACAAAAAGGTTGTTGTATTGAGAATCGAAAAAGCGAAATTATATACTATTCGTTTTATGGATCATGAATATATTCGCATTGAATCACAAAAACGAAGTTTAAAAGATCTGCCTCAGATCGAGTTAAAATTATGGGATAAACTCCGCTCCTATAATTTTGAATCGCTTCCTTCAAAAGAATCTCTTTCCCAAGAGAATGTAATAGCGTTGTTAGATTGTCAAAAATACTTTGATTTAAAGAATATTCCCTTTCCCTCTGAAACTCGATCAATATTATATTATTTTATTGAAGATAAGATTATTGTTCGCCAAGACGATGGTTTGTATTCTATAACCAATTTGGGCGCTTTGTTGTTAGCTAAAAAACTTTCTGATTTTCCAAGTCTTTCGCGGAAAGCCATTCGACTTGTTGTTTATTCCCAAAAAGATAGAAATAGCTCAACAAGAGATTACATTGGACAAAAAGGATATGCTTCGGGATTTGAAGGGTTAATAGATACTATTAAAATTACGACTTCTTCCGAGATCGTTCAAGGCGCTTTAAGAACAAATGTAAATCTGTATCCAGAAATAATGATCCGCGAAACGGTAGCAAATGCTTTAATTCATCAAGATTTATCAATTTCAGGTTCAGGACCCCTTATAGAAGTTTTTCCTAATAGAATTGAAATAACCAATCCGGGAGCGCCGCTAATCGACACTAAGCGTTTTATTGACAATCCTCCACGTTCAAGAAATGAACAATTAGCTTCGCTAATGAGACAATTTCATATTTGTGAAGAACTTGGTTCAGGATGGGACAAAATAGCGATCGAATGTGAACAAAAGAATTTGCCAGCTCCGACAATAACTGTTTATGATGAAAATACAAAAGTAACCCTACATTCTTATATTCCATATTTAAACCTAACGATGGATGAACGGATTGATGCTTGTTATATGCACGCCTGTATCAAATGGTTAAACCATGAGTCGATATCAAATTCTTCATTAAGGGAAAGATTTCAACTCGACGATGCTTATTCATCGAATATTTCAAAGATTATTAAAGCAGCAGTAAAAAACAACTTTATTAAACCTGTTGATCCTAAAACGGCGCCTAGAAACATGAGATATTATCCATTTTGGGGATAATCAAAAGACGTTTTTAACTTTCCTTAACTTTCTTTTTGACAGGCCTTGTTGTTTTTATATGTTATTTACAGATAACATAACCATATAGTAATACAGTATTTATAAAAAACATTCCTATTTATTTTCTTTCAAAAACGTCCATTTTTAACTTTCCTTAACTTTAATTATATCAAACACGGCTGTTATAAATTTGTTGTTGTCTACAAGGTAAAACCATCTAATCCTACATACGCCTTCTCCGCTCTCCCTTGCATTTTTCTCAAATTAATATAGAATACCGCTCAATTAATATGGTTTTTTCGTCTTTGACCGTTGCGTAGCGGCGGGCGAAAGGACTTTTGACGTTTTTTTACTCCACAATATAAGGAGATACAAACGATGTTTGACGTTACAGCTGTTGTTGGCGCGACCGGCGCCGTCGGTACTTTGATTCGTGAAATCATGGAAACCCGGAACTTCCCGTCCAAAAAGGTCAAGTTCATTGCTTCTAAACGTTCAGCTGGCACGACTCTTAAATATAAAGGCGAAGACGTTGTCGTAGAAGAAATGCTTCCCGAAGCGTTCGAGGGCGTTGATTTGGTTATCGGTTCCACGCCGGACGAAGTCGCTGCGGTTTTCGTGCCGTGGGCAAGAGAAAAAGGCTGCCTCGTCGTTGACGAATCCGCGTACTACCGCATGCACGACGACGTCCCGCTGGTCATTCCGGAAGTCAACCCGGACGCTGTCGACAACCACAAGGGAATCGTTTCCAGCCCCAACTGCTCGACAACCCAGATGGTTATGGCGCTCAAGGCTCTGTACAACTACAGCAAGATTCGCCGCGTTATCGTTACGACGTTCCAGGCGACTTCCGGCGCTGGCGTTGCCGGCAACCGCGACCTGAAAAACGGTTCCGCCGCCGCTCTTCGCGGGGAAGAATACCAGTACGAAACCTTTGCTCATCCAATTGCGTTCAACTGCATGCCGCAAATCGGCTCGCCCAAGCACCCGGATCGCTTCCCCGGATACACGTCTGAAGAAGTCAAGATGATTCTGGAAACCTGGAAGATCATGGGCGACAACTCCTTCGGCGTCTGCCCGACGTGCGTTCGCGTTCCGGTTGAAAACTGCCATTCAGAAAGCATCTCCGTCGAAACGGAACAGGAAATCACCGTCGAAAAGGCGCGCGAGCTGTTCGCGGCGTTCCCGGGCATTATCGTCATGGACGACCTTGACAACAAGGTTTACCCGATGCCGTACCTCTGCACCGGCAAAGACGAAACGTTCATCGGGCGCATTCGCAAAGACCCCAGCGCTCCAAACACGCTTACTTTCTGGTGCGTCAGCGACAACCTCCGCAAAGGCGCCGCGACCAATGCCGTCCAGATTGGCGAACTGCTGGCGAAGAAATTCTCCAAATAACGCTTTAATCCCGTTTTGCGGAAAAAGCCTATAACATGAAAACAGATTACAGGGAACGGAAGCTCATTCCGCTCCCTGTTTTTCGTAGAATTCTTTGAGAATCGAGAACCATTCTTCTCGGTTTCGGACTGTTACAAATCGGGCGACCAGCTCGTCTTTTCTCGGATGAGTCAAAGCGTGCTTGATTCCAAATTTGCGAATTATCGAGCAGGTTCTTCTTTCGCCGTATAAATCGACGCACCGGTTAAAATGCTCTGCCAAAACAGCCGCCTGTTCTTCCAGACTGGGTGGCGGCAAGGCGGGCAACCCCATCGCCAAGGCGTTAAACGCCGGGAAGATCCAAGGATTTCCAATCGCTCCGCGGGCAATGCAAACGCCGTCGACGCCGGTTTCGAGAATCCTGTCCAAGCACGTCTGAGCAGAAAATAGATCCCCGCAGCCCAAAATTACCAGCGACGGGAACTCTGATTTCACTCGTTTGAGAAACGACCAGTCCGCCTCGCCGGTATAGCGCTGTAACACAGTTCGACCGTGAATAGCAACCGCGTCGACGCCGATTGCAATTGCGCCGTTGAGCAGTTTATAGAAATTGTCTTCGCTTTGAGCGGAATCGTCGTAGCCCTTGCGAAGTTTAATCGTCAGCGGGACGCCGTCCGGCAGAGCGTCTCGCGTTCGCGCCGTCATTTCCAGAGCCGTTTCCGGTTCAGACAAAAGAAACCCGCCGCGCTTTCTTCCCAGAACTTTTTTAACCGGACAGGCAAAGTTCAGATCAATCCAGTCAAACCCGCTTTTGACAAGCCGCATCGCCGCCGGAGGAAAATCTTCCGGGAAGGCTCCCATGATTTGCGCCCCGCAGGGATGGTCAGACGGCTCTAACCCCATACGCTGATTGACCTTGACGCTCTTTTTGACCGTTAAAACAAACTGATCCAGCATGACCTCCGCTACGGTCGCCGCCGCGCCAATAATAGACGTCTTCCATTGAGAGGGCAGGGCAGAGTATTCCGGGAAATCCGCAACGGATTCATGAAGATTTTGCGTAACGTGCCGCTGCGGTCTGTCGCTGTACCCGCTTAAGGGAGCCTGAATTGCCGGGAATCCAATATAAACGTTCCCGATTGACAGCGGTTTGAGTCCCTTAATCAGCGGCAGAGGCGATGATGAAATCATAATAAAGAATAAACGTGGAATAACGTCTGTTATGCGTTAGATAACCGTCGTCTGTTCCACGTTTGAGAAACTACTCCGCCTGTTTCGGTTGATCTGAAGACGGGGTTTCAACGCCTTTGTTAATCGTCTCGCCGGCGTTGTAGCGTTCGACCTGTTTGTCGAGCTTTTTCTGAATGCGGCGACGTTCGTTTTCATCCAATCGATCGACGAAACAGTAGCCGTCCAGATGGTCGTTTTCATGCTGAACGCATCGCGCCGCCAGCCCTTCAAAGGTGGCAGTGAACATTTCGCCTTTGATGTTAAAAGCGCGAACCGTAACCCGTTCTGGACGAACAACTTTGGCAAAAATATCAGGAAAGCTCAGACACCCTTCTTCGCCGCTTACCAATTTTCCGCCCCGACGGAGAATAATCGGGTTGATGAAAACCATCTCTTTGTCTTTCTTTTCCGGATCGCCGGTATAGTTCATAACAAACACACGATACGGCAGTTCAACCTGCGGACCAGCCAAACCAACGCCATTGGTCGCGTACATGAGTTTGAACATATTTTCAATCTGCTGACGCAGAATACTGTCAATTCGAAGAACCGGCGAAGCGGTCATCTTCAGCGACGGATGCGGATAAAGTACAACGTCCATAGTCAAAATTCCTTGGATTTTCAATATTGATTTTGAGATGCTATATATTATACCAAAGATGTTTTTTTTCGCAAGGGACGGTAAAAATATATGCCAAAATATCTACTCATTTTTAAAAAATTCGAGCAAACGACCTTTATCTTTCGTATAAAATTTGTTATAATGGGCATAACTGTTAAGCATTTATCCTTTGACATCATTTATAGGAGAAACACATGAAAACTTCATTAACCATTAAAATGACGGCTCTCACGTTGGCGGCGTTTCTGCTGACGTCAACGCTGTCCTTTGCCCAGCCGGGGCCTCGCGGAGGAAACCATCCTCCCAAAATGGACGCCCCGAAAAGCGCTCCGAAAATGCCGGCCCCGAAAAGCGCTCCGAAAATGCCGGCTCCGAAAATGCCGGCTCCGAAAATGCCGGCTCCGAAAATGCCGGCTCCGAAAATGCCGGCTCCGAAAATGTCGGCTCCGAAAATGCCAGCTCCGCCATCTCGGGTTTCTGCTCCAAGCAAACCTGCTGTTCGCACGCCTGCGCCTAGCCGCGGACCATCAGCCGGACCCAGCGCACGACCAACCCCAAGCCGCGGACCTGTGGTTGCTCCCACTCGCGGACCTGTAGCTCAACCCAGCGTTCGACCGGCCCCCAGCCGCGGACCATCAGCTGCGCCAAACGTTCATGTAACCCCGGGTCCCAGACCAAGCGTTCATGTAACCCCCAGCCGCGGACCAGGATCTGGACCAAACGTTCACGTAACCCCGGGACCTAGACCAAGCGTTCATGTAACCCCGGGTCCGAAACCAAGCGTTCACGTAACTCCGGGACCCAGACCAAGCGTTCATGTAACCCCGGGTCCGAAACCTGGTCCTGGACCAAGTCATCATGTAACGCCGGGTCCGAAACCTGGTCCTGGACCAAGTCATCATGTAACGCCGGGTCCGAAACCTGGACCGGGACCTTCCCACATTCCGTCTGGAGGACGTCCTGGCTGGCAAACCAGACCGCACAGTCATTTCGATCCAATTTATGCCAACGTTCATCGCGCCATGTACGGACCTCATGTTCCGCCGCCTCCTCGCGCTCCTCGTCCGTACTGGAACAATTGGGGAGTTTCCGTTGCTTTGGGTTGGACTAACTTCGCCATCTCAACCGGCGCGTTCACCTTTGGCTGGTGGGATAACATGTACTACCGCGCTCCGTGGTGGAACTATTACTACTATCGCAGCGCCTATCCGGTTTACTACTGGTGGGGATGCCCGACGTGGAACAGCATCCGCAGTTTCTACCCAACGTACAATTGGACAAGCCCGTTCTACTATGATTATGGTCAGAACGTAGTTATCGGCCCCGATTCATACGTATACATTAACAATCAAAGAGTAACAACTCAATACGAATACGCTCAGTCTGCGGCTGAACTGGCATCGTATGGCATGCCGGCTGCGACAGCTAATCAGAGCAATCTCCAGTGGCTGCCGTTGGGTACTTTCGCGTTGTCAACCTCTTCAGTTAATCCTCAAGCGTCAACCAAAGCGGCTATTCAGCTGGCTGCAACCAACGACGGTTTGATCAGCGGTTCGTTCTACAATCGTGACACCAACCAGACGTTCCCGATTCAAGGTCGAGTCGATCCGCAAACCCAGCGCGTTGCGTTCTACGTTATCGGCGCAGAAAACACCGTTTTTGAAACCGGTATGTACAACCTGACTCAGCAGCAAACGCCGGTTATGATTCACAAAAACGGCGGCAGAACAACTCAAAACGCCTTGCTGGTTCGTTTGAATCCGCCGCAGCAAAACGCTGCTACTACAACAACCACCCCTTATGTACAGAACGCCGCACCTTATGTTGAGGAGGCGCTTCCTTATGTTGAAGAAACGGTTCCTTATACTCAGGATCCCAATGTTGCTTATCCCATCATTGAAGATACCAGCAGCAACACAGATTCCGTTATTCACAGCATTTTAGAATAGTCCCTTATTGTCGCAGCGCAGGAATCGTTTACAGATTTTCCGATTTGTTTCGGACGTTCCTGCGTTAGCGACTTTTTTTGTTTTCGAATCGTATTTTTTACCCCGTTTTTTTATTTTTCCCATTCCCATGAAACACGTTTTATTATCTCTCGCTTTGACTGCTGTTTTAGGCGTTTACGCATTTGCTGACGCTGACGTTCCACCCGTAGTTGGACATCGCGGCAATTCTTCCGTCGCTCCGGAAAATACGCTTTCCGCGTATCGTTCCTGCATTGAAACCGGCGCGCAAGGCGCAGAATGCGACATCTATCGCACCACAGACGGCAGACTGGTTTTGGATCACGACGGCGCCTTGAAGAGAACCGTTCGCGACGCCAATGGCAACCCCGCCGCTGGTCGCATTACGGATTACTCGCTGGCTGAACTTCGCACCATGGACTTCGGCGTCTGGAAGGGCGACCAGTTCAAAGGCGAAAAAGTCGCTACTCTGGAAGAATACCTCGATCTGTTAAAAGGCACGACCTGCGCTCCGGTTGTCGAACTGAAACAGGTTGGTCTGGAAGCCGACACGATTGCCGCCATTCGTGAAAGAGGAATGGAAAAAGAAACGACGATCATCGCTTTCAATGCAGACGCCATTAAAGAATGTCGCCGACTCGCTCCGGAAATCAAAGCCGCCTGGCTGTGCACCAGAGGCAAAAACGAAACGAACGATCAGTACGCTGACCGCATTCTCGCCAAGTTGAAGGAAATCAACACGACCTACGTTGACCTGGAACACTCGCCCGCCACGCCGGAATTCGTGAAGAAACTTCACGACAATGGCATTACCGTTATGGTTTGGACGGCGGACGACCCGGCTCGAATCAAGGCGCTGTTTGACATGGGCGTCGATTCCGTTACAACCAACGTTCCCGCAACGGCTCTGGAGATTTGGAAAAAGTAATAATCTTTCGGTAAGTACTTATTTATTGGCTTAAACAGTTAAAGGGGGGCAGTGGTTAAGAATTCACGTTCTTGTCTATTGCCTCCTTTTGCTTTTAAGCGCAAAACCGTTCGTGTTAATGCGTTGATCCATGCGCTTCCCGGAAGCGTTGATTTTATCCTTTTTTACTTTATTTGTTTCCTCCTAAAATATGGATCTTGAATATCTGTTATTTCTTCAAAAGATTAGACTGGCAGCGCCCGATATAGTCGTTCAGTTTTTTGAACTCATCTCGGGTTTGGGATTCGTGCTGTTTATTCCTATACTCTGTTACGTTTACTTGTGCGGTAAAAAAGAAGACGCAACCCTGGCCATTTGGTCTGTGGGCTTCGCTTTGCTTTTTAACGGGTTGCTTAAACAGATCTTTTGCGTTTATCGCCCATGGATACGCGATCCTCGCATCATCCCTCCTGAAAAAGCTCTGGCTGGCGCTACAGGATACTCTTTTCCAAGCGGACACTCAACAAACGCCGCCGCGTATTTAGGCGCGTTAGCATGGCAAAATCGCAGACGGATTGTTTTAGCCTCTTTTCTGTTTGTTCTAATTCTTCTGGTTTGCTTTTCGCGAAACTTTTTGGGCGTTCATACGCCTCAAGACGTCGTTGTCGGATTTACCTGCGGCATGTTAAGCATTCCTCTGGCGTGGTTTGTTTTGAAATGGGAGAAGAACGGAAAGAACAGAGATTTCGTAATTCTCGGAGTCAGCATTCTAATCGTTGCCGTATATTTAGCTTACATAACATTCAAAAGCTATCCGTTAGATTACGACGCTGAAGGGAAACTGCTGGTTGATCCTCAAAAAATGGCGTTGGACAGTTGGAGTAACGGAGGTTTGTTTATAGGCGTTGTTTTGGGTTGGCTTCTGGAAAAACGGTTTGTGAAATTTCAGGCGCCCGCCAGCGCTTTAATTGGTTTGTGTCGATTTATCGTTGGTTTTGGGGGCGTTCTCGGTTTGAAACATTGCAAAGGTTTCTTCTGCACGCTTTTTACTGACCCTTGGGGGTGTTTTGTAACAAGGTTTGTAACCATAATCTTCCTGATTTTCATATTCCCGGCTATTTTTACCGCAATTGAAAATGGTTTTATAAAGAAGAAAGAGGCTGTTGACGAACAACCTCAAGATTAAGTTTTCAGAAAGCGGTTGTTTACGGTTTAGCTGACGCTGGATAAAACAAAGCGCTACTTTTTCCAAAGAAATTCTGTAAAAGCGAGCTTCACTTTTTCCCAGCGGGAAAGGTGAACGCCTTGCGCCAAGACAAGGTCAGGACAATTCCTGACCTTTTGTAATATCGTTTCATAGACGCGTCGAATAAGACGATTCGATTTCTGCCCGCGAGGGGAAAGATATTCGTCAAGCAGCTTGCTGGATAAATAATTGCCTTCCGCCATGGCGACCAGGTCCATAATCATGTCTGTCGCCTCGCCCTCTTTGAAACTGCATTTCTGAACATGATCAATAAACAGAGCAGGGTTCCAGGCGTATCGGCGCAAAACGTCAACGGGAATATAAACTCTGCCGCGAAGAGCGTCTTCTTTTATGTCGCGGAGAATGTTGGTCAACTGAACGGCAAACGCCTGCTGTTCAATCCAGCTTTCGATTCTGCCCCAGGCATGCTCGACGGAGATGTCGCCTTGTTTCAACCCCCAGATTTTAACGCACGCCAGACCAACCGTTCCCGCAACGCAATGACAATACCATTTCAGCTCGTCGACGTTTTTCAAAGGGCGAAAATCTGAATCGAACAGCATCCCGTCAATGACGTCTGTTACGCAAGACTGCGGAATGGCAAATCGTTCAACAGCGTCCGAAAACGCTGGGACGAAATTAAACAGATCGCTGTCGTTATACGTCGGCGTGAAATCCTCTCGAGCCTCTAAAATCTGCTGACGAATTTCTTCAAGTCGATTCTTTTTCTCTTGAGCGTTCAGCGCATCGTCGTCTGCAATGTCGTCAATCGTTCTCATAAACGCATACAGCGCTTCCATCGCCGTTTGCGACTCTGAGGGAAGGATCGAAATAGCGCGTCCAAAAGAACTCTTGGAGTTCTTAACGACCTGGCGGCAGTATTGCTGCGACTGACTAAGCGAAATCATGGCTTGGGAGAAAACTGTAAAATGTTATTCGTTTCCGGAGAAAGAATATAAACTTTGCCGTCAAACGAGACGACAAAGGGCTTATCCGACTTTGACCAGTTAAACGCCCGGTCGCCAGCAACGATGCATTCAAACGTTCCGTCTGGACGATACTTTTTGACGTATGGATAGTCTTGTTCCGCAACGATAAATGACCCGCCCGGTTCAATTGTAAAATGCGATGGCGCGAATTGCCCCTGGAAGCTGTCCAGCGTTTCGCCGCGCTGTCCCCAAATGCGGGAAACGTCGCATTGACCGTCAGACTGAATCGGAACGAATCTGGCGTTGTCCGGGTCTGCAATCCAAACGGTATAATCGGAATCGGAACCGTTTGAACGAATATCGATATTCAAATTCTTTCCGCATGGCGGATCAAGCGCTGATAACTTTACCGTTTGAATTAATTCTCCGGATTTCTGGTCGTAAAGGCGAAGCTCGCCTGCGCCGGAATCGGCAACAAAGAGCTTTCCGCCAAAAAAGCGTATGGAATCCAGACGCGATTCCTCCGTAAAGCCGTCTGTAAATCTTTTTGCCAAGTCTTTTAAGACGTCTTCTTTAGGCTCTGGCAGCGACGTGGGAACAACCCACTGATATACGCCGGTATTGGTTCCCAAATACACAGTAAGCGAATCAACTGGAATTCCCGGCGCCCAATCAGCCGATGTAACAGTTCCAATTGTCGCGCCGTCAAGTTGTTGAGGGAGTTCCGCCTCTGACGTAATCGGAGCGGTTAAACCGATTAAATAAAATTTCTTGTCCAGAGTGAAAAACAAACTTCCCGACGGGTCAAGAGAAAAATCAAGCGGCGCTTCAAGCGCAGGCGTAGACATAAACGTCTCAAACTGATAGCCAAACTTCTCTTCTGGCGGTTCTGGACGCATTATATATTTAGGAACGGTTGGCGGCGGCGGAGCTTGTTCAAAAATCGCTTTAAAACCGCCATAAGCGATAATTCCAATTCCCAAACCGGCAAGTAGAAACCAGAGCGAATTAAGATTTGTCTTGTTCATTTTAACTGGTATTATTAAGCGCATAGAGCCAGGAGACTTTTCTCTAAACCCTATGCGCCAAAAGCCTATAAACTAAGCGTTAAACTTACGGCAATTCCTTAATGCGGATGTTGCGGAATTCGACATAGTGTCCGTGTCCGAGGAATCCAATAGCGCCAGTTTCGTTGTGAAGACCGGGGTGCTGACGATGATCCATCGTGTCGCCGTCGCCTTTGAATTGAGCAATGTCGGCGTCAACGATAACTTTGCCGTTGACCGTAACCTTGATCTTGGTTCCGTTGACGTAGATTTCTTCAGTGTTCCATTCTCCAACCGGTTTCTGGCAATCGCGATCCGCCGGGACGATGCCGTAGATGGAGCCGTGATACTGATACGGCTGCAGGTGACGATAGGCGCTGCCGGAGTTGTCCAGAACCTGGATTTCCATGCCATAATAAGCGGCGTCTTTACCGCGTTCGCAGCGAATTCCAACGCCGTTGTTGGCGTTTTCCGTCAGTTTGAATTCAAAACGATAAACGAAGTTTTTGTAGTCTTTGGCGAGGTAAACGTTTCCTCCAGGCTTGCAGACCATAACGCCGTCTTGAGCGAAGTAGCCTTTGGTGTCTCCAACCCAGCCGTCCATGGTTTTACCATCGAAGCAGCTGACAAAACCGTCTGCTTTTTCTTCGTCTGAAACCGTCTGGCAGAACGCAACGCACGGAATCGACAAAACAACTGCCAATAATGCGGGAATAAAATGTTTCATGATAGACTCTCTCTTAAAAAAACAAATAAACGTCCGCCCCTCTGCTACTTTACAGAATCAGGACTTTTATCTATATTCTAATCAAAACTCTAAGGAAATAGAAGGGGGGGACGGGAAATAATTCGTAATTTGTAATTCGTAAAGCGTAATTGGCGCAAAGCGACGGTTGAGGCAATATGCAATAGAGGTTTTATACTACTGCCTACTGCCTCTTGCCTAATGCCTTATGCCGCCGCCTATTTGTGTATTTCCGTTCCGATCCCCGTGTTTGTATAGATTTCCAGCAGGAGCGAATGTCGAACGCCGCCGTCGATAATATGCACCTGTTTGACGCCTTTGTTGACGGTGTCAATACACGCCTGCAATTTGGGAATCATGCCGGCGTCGACAACGTGTTCGTCAATCAACGCCTGCGCTTCTTTGGAGTTGAGTGAATTGATTAATGTTGACGGGTCGTTTTTATCGCGTCGAACGCCGTTGATATCCGTCAGGAAAATAAGTTTATCAGCATGAAGTTTTTGGGCGACGATATTCGCGGCGGAATCTGCGTTAACGTTCAGCTTTCCTCCTGAACAGGATTCATCGTCCAGCGCCATCGACGGAATAACCGGGATCACGTTCTTATATTCGACGAGATATCGAATGTAGTCTTCGTCGATGCGAGTAACTTCTC
This sequence comes from Thermoguttaceae bacterium, assembly GCA_017407125.1. Classification (GTDB taxonomy): domain Bacteria; phylum Planctomycetota; class Planctomycetia; order Pirellulales; family Thermoguttaceae; genus RUG11551. Next base: position 28,339 of record JAFQXE010000040.1, on the reverse strand, counting down.
CGACGCTGCCCAAGTCAAGTAATTTGCCGTCTTCGCCAAAGAGCTTGAGCCTGCGTCCAAACAGGACGTTGTGCGTGCGGAAATTAAGCGGTTCCGCATGCCCGCCGAGAATGGTAATCTGGTCAGCCAGCTGTTCGTTCAGCTCTCGCCCAAGCGTTTTTTCTACAATGGACAGCGTCTGTTCGTCTGTGTAACGTCTCCCCTGCACCCAAACCGGTTTAATTCCCGCTTCTGCCATGGCGCGATTGATCGTCGGACCGCCGCCATGAACAATAATCGGACGCATGCCGACCGTTTCCATAAAAATGACGTCCAACAGCAGACGCGACATGGCAACCGGATTTGTCATGACGGAACCGCCCAATTTAATAACTGTGAATTTGTTGCGGAATTCTCGAATCCATTGCAACGCTTCAAGCAGCGTATTGGCTTTTTCGATGGCTTGCTGCATCATACCAGCTAATCTCCTGACGTTTAGGAATTAAAACAGGGAACAAAAACGCAAAAGTCAATTCATTCTATCCCCATCTCTGAGGTCGCGTTTGAGCCTGTATTTTTTCTTTTTTGTAATGAGATCTATTATTATCGAAATAAATAAAATGAAAATGGGCGTCAGGGCGAAAAAACAGGAAAATTTCAAAGAAAGGTCTGATTTTTTGGAATATAGATAAAATTTTTAAATCAGAGAGTTGTTATGCATGAAAAAAATCGAGAAAATAATGAAAAATTTTAAAAAAATGTAGAAGCGCTTATTGACAACAAACAAAAAAAGCGCTAAAACAATATCAACAGGCGCAAGATAACTTGCTCTTGTAAATGTAGAGAAAAGACGATTATTAGACATATAATAATTGTTTTTTGATTAGTTGACGAACAAAGTTGTTGCAGATTTGTAAATATTTTTTGCAATGGATTAAAGACAGAGATTGTTTATGACGATAAGTAAAGTACAAGCAAGTTAAAGAACTTTTTAAGATTGTAAATGATTCCTCAAAAGATTCCCCAAAAATTATTTCAGACCTTGTTTTAATTACGATTCCCCAGGAACTCAATATTTCCTGTTTCCATAATCATGAAACCCCCATAAACCATTGAGTTTAACAGGTTTCTTCAAAAGCGCTCCCCGTGGAGCGCGAATAAAACATCCGCGCTTCCAGCTCATTTTGAGATTTCGCTTTCCGTCCCCAGAACGCGTCAAAAAGGAGGCAATACAAAGCAATCAATGCGCTTTCCTTTGCGCAACCCCAAAGCGCGACCGAATGCGCTCTCCTCAACGAGAAGTTGATTGGCGCTTTTCTTTCTCGGTATCCGTTTCCCAACGGCGTCGTCGAGGAAGCCATTCCTCCGGCGACGCCGGTTCTTCCTCCTGATTATTTCAGAGGAAAAAACGGCTGCCAACGTTGCCAGAAAAGCCGTTTGATTTCGGCAATAATTCGGACGTTAAGTTTGAATAAAACTTAACCAACGGTTTTGCATAGGGTTAGGGTAATTGCGTTGGGACAAGGTCGGGGCTTGGACAGCTGACAACAACTCGTTCAACCCCGTCCTTTCCTTTTCCGATCCCCCCTTGATAACTACCACGCCATCGTACTGTTTCCCCCACCTGAAAGGTATTATTTCATGAGTTCTGCCGCTTGTAACAATCAATTCAATCTTGTCCTGGACGTTCAGGATAAAAACCCTCAGCGCTTTCTGTCTGATTCAGATCAAATGCGTCGGCTGTTAGTCAATCTGGTTCAAAACGCGATACGCTATTCTTCTGAACAGATCGTTCAAATTTCCGTTCGCGTTCAGGAAGACAAGTCTGGAGCTAAATGTATTTCAACGAACCGCCCAAACGTCGTTTCTGCAGAGGCAGAATCCTCAACAAAGAATCCAGAATCCATCAAACAGACCAGCGGTTCGACAATTCCTTCTATTAAACCCGTTTCCGTTGACTTGAACAGCTTTGAGTTTCCTCCGTGTACAATATTGATAGTTGACGATTTGGGCGAGACGCATTTGGCTCTGGCGCAAATTCTCAAACCATACCATTTCGGCTGGATTCACATTTACAACGTTGACGAAACGCTCGATAAAGTTCAACGGTACTTTCCCGACCTGATTTTGATGGACGTTTGTTTTCCCGGTTCTCGACAAACGCAGATAATCCAACAGATTCGCGCGTGGGAGCAAACGCTTTATCAAGCGGCAAACGCCACAAGACAGCGCAGGGGCGCCGCTCCTGTTCCCATCACAGGAAACATCCCGATAATCGCGTTTTCATCTTATGCTGACTCAAATCAAGATGATAAGCTATTGGCGGCTGGCTGCAGCGACATTCTTCGCAAACCGCTTTCTCCAGCATCGCTGGTAACAATGCTGGCAAAATGGCTCGGCGCCTGGAAAAAATCAGAGGAAATGGAAAGAAAGAACAAAATTATTGACGCGCCGCCCGTCGACGTTCTGTCTTCCTGGGAAAGCAAACGCCATGAATGGGTTGTCAAATGCAAACGGATGTCAAAGGGAATGACGTTTTCAGAAGTGGAGAACTTTTCAGACGAAGTTCACCAGTTTGGCGAGCAGATTCACTGTCGTTCTTTAATCCAGTGGTCAGACCGGCTTCTCTATGCCGTTCGACATTACGACTTATCCAAAATGAAAAATTTACTGCTCCAATTCTGCGATATATCAATCGGGTAACAGGCTGTAGGGTTTAGGGGGTAGGAAATAGGGAATTCCTCTCTATTGCCTACTGCCTATTGCCTACTGCCTCCTATTTTCCTCTTGACAATCATGGCTGTTGGAGTATATTGATAGTCTAAAGAAAACGTTTCGTTTTGAATTTATAGGAGAATCGTTCTCCCGCGGAACGCAACGCTTGAATATCAGCCCTCCCCGCAACGTCATGAAACTCCCGGTCAATCAGCGCAAATCGTCTTTCGAAATGAACATGACGCCTATGATTGACGTCATATTTCAGCTGCTGATATTCTTCCTGTGTACGTCAAACTTTATTCAGCCGGAATGGCTGTTGTCGACAAATCTCTCTTTGCCCGGCGCGATAAAATCGCCGGACGCCATTCCTCCTGAACTGCTCGACCTGGACGAAGCGGTAATTGAAATCCGTACAGACGGATCGCTCTACTGGCTTATTGCGGACGTTCGGTACGATTCTTTGGACTCTGTTGGCTCAACGCTCAAAGCCCTGTCTGAGGCAAAATCCGATTTGCCGGTTTTGCTTGACATCGCCCCGGAGATTCCGCTGGGGGCAGTAATCGATATTTACGATTTATGTCGTCTGTGCGGACTGACAAAAGTTCAGTTCGCCGCAGAAATCAGCGACATTCCCAATACGCCAAATGAATAAAGACATTCCTGTTATAACCACGCCGTACGATTGGCTGCATACCGTAGAAGAATCCGACCTCGATCAGAACAAACACGTCAACAACGTCGTTTACGTCAAATGGATGGAAAACGTTGCCATTAAAAATTCCTCTTCCTGGGGGTTGACGCCGGAATTCTATCTTCAGCTTGGCGCAACCTGGGTCGCCCGCCGACACACAATTGAATATCTTCATCAGGCGTTTTTGGGCGACGAGTTGGTTATTCGCACCTGGATTTCTGAAGTGAAAAAAGCCTCCAGCGTCAGAAGCTACGAAATCGTTCGTCCTTCAGACGGCTTAACCATCGCAACCGGGGAAACGCTTTGGGCGTTTGTCAATATCAAAGACGGCCGCCCGACCCGAATTCTTCCCGAAGTTATGGAAGCAATCGAACGCGCCAAAGTCAAACAGGGTTAAAATATAACGATTATATCGATATTTAACAATCGAACTTCGCACTCTTCTTATAATTTTTAAAAACGTCGATATTAGATAGCGCAGAATTGTTTCCCCATTTTGGGGGCTCTGCGTTGAGACGTTCTATTTTGAACGGTCAAACTTCGTTTGTCTTAACTTTTATTCCCTGCATGGGCTTAATTCAATCCCTCCGTTCGTTTCCTGAACGCCTTGGCGGCGTTGTTATGGATAAAGTTTGCCGAATCGGCGAATTCGGGTATTTTATTGCCCAAATGATCCGCTGGCTGACAACTCGTTTGCCATGTAAAGGGACAATATTGCCCAGTTTTTATCAAATTGGAGTTCAAAGTCTGCCGGTTGTCGCCCTGACTGGTACGTTTATCGGCATGGTTTTGGCGGTTCAAAGCTATACGCAGCTCAAATCGCTGGGAATGGAAACCCGCATGGGAGCGTTGATCAACATGTCCCTTGTTCGGGAATTGGGTCCGGTTTTGGCGGCTACGATGCTGGCAGGTCGAATTGGGTCGTCCATGGCGGCAGAACTGGGAACGATGCGCGTTACAGAACAGATCGACGCCTTAACCTGCATGGGAACCAATCCGATTCATTACCTGGTCGTTCCGCGATTTTTGGGCTGCCTTTTGCTGATTCCTGTCCTGGCGTTAATGGCAGACTTTATGGGCATCGTCGGCGGGGCGTTTTACAGTGTATACTTACTAGGGATTGACTCCCATTTTTATATATCCAACTCGCAGTCGTTCGTTGGTTTGTATGACGTTTTCTCTGGTATTTTCAAGAGCTTTTTCTTTGGAGGAGCGATTGGAGTTATCAGCTGTTATCGTGGATTCAACTGCCGCGCCGGCGCAGAAGGCGTAGGACGAGCGGCAACCGAGGCGTTTGTCAATTCCTTTGTTGCAATTTTGCTCCTGGACTTGCTCATGGGCATTTTCCTGGAAGCCCTGTACAGCATGATTTGGGCTAGCAGCTCCAAATTTTTATAGAGAACAGAAAAGGCTTTAAGCAAGAAGTCGTAGTGAAGATTCTCCTACTGCCTACTGCCTACTGCCTATTGCCTAACCATGACCCCAATTATTTCCCTCAAAAACGTTTGGATGAAATTTGGCCGTCAAACTACGTTAAAGAATTTAAACTTTGACGTGTTGAGGGGGCAGTGTTTGGCTGTCGTGGGAGAAAGCGGATGCGGAAAGACGGTTTTATTGAAACTTCTCATCCGCCTTTTGCGTCCAACAAAAGGCTCCGTCTGGTTTGACGGAGTTGATTTATCGACGTACGACGCCTTGGAAATGGCGGCGATTCGACGTCGATACGGGTTCGTTTTCCAGATGGCGGCTCTGTTCGACAGCATGAACATCGAGCAAAACGTCGCTTTTCCGCTGATACAGGAAGGAAAACTGCCTCTGAGCGACATTCGAGATAAAGTCGTTGAGCAAATTCGGGCGGTTGGACTGACAGAAGCCGTTTTAAAGAAAAAGCCGGCGGAACTGTCCGGCGGTATGAGAAAGCGCGTCGGGCTGGCAAGAGCTTTAATGCTCGATCCGGAACTGATTTTGTACGACGAACCAACCACGGGATTGGACCCGATTATGAGCGCCGTTATCAATGAACTGATCAGCGCCGCTCAACAAGAGAGAAATGTAACCAGCGTCGTGGTTACGCACGATATGACCACGGTTCGGCGCTGCGCCGACCGGGTTATAATGCTTTTTCCAAATGCGCTGCTTGCCCCGGACGAACCTCAAAAAATTTTTGACGGTACGCCTAAAGAAATGGAACATTCCGACGACCCGCGCGTAAAACAGTTTATCCGCGGAGAAGTTGGAGAAAGATTATATATGTAAATATTAAAGCCCTATGGACGACTCAAATGAAACGACTGGAATGAAATTCCGGCTCGGACTGATGATTATAAGCGGTTTTGTGATTTTGGTTACGCTAATCGTGATCTTTTCCGATTGGCATTCCATTTTTGCCGGGAACCGGTATAAAGTGAACGTTCTGTTCCCTAACGCTCCGGGCGTTAAGGAAAATACGCCTATTAAACAGAGCGGCATTCTTATCGGCCGCGTTCGGAAAGTTGAACTTGTCGAACAGGGAGCGATGGTAACCGCTTTTATCGAAACGCAATACAAACTTTACGACAACCAGGTGTTTCGTTTGACGCTCAACATTCTCGGCGATGCCGAGCTCAACGTTCTTCAGCAAGCCCCGCGAACCGACGAAACAAAACTGATTAAAACAGGCGACGTCTTAGAAGGATATATGGCTCCCAGCATGATGCAATTGGCGACTGATATGCAAGGCAACATTGCCGCCGCAATTGATTCCATTACCGATACAAGTCAAAAGCTCAACAGAATCCTTACTAGTTTAGACGAGGCTTTTACTGATAATAAAGACGACATGAAAGGCATGATCAGCCAGATTCGGGATTTGGCTCAGCAAACCCGAGAGCTGATTGCCAAAACCAACGCGATGCTTTCAGACCCTGATATTCAGGAAGGTATTCACGATACAATTGTCGCTCTTCCTCAAACCATTAACGATGCCAAAGACGTCTTTGCCGAATTCAAAAAGACGGCCAATAAAGTTAACGGTCTGGCTGATTCGTTTGGAACCATGATGCAGAATTCCGGCGAAACGCTGGACATTATCACTCAAGTAGCCAAAAAGACGGATCAAAGTCTTGGCGACTTAAACAACATCACCGGAACGATTTCCGACCGAAAGAATATTTGGATGGATAAAGTAAGTCGAGCCTTGGACAATCTCGACAACGCCTTGTTGCAAATCAGCGAATTTACAACAACTCTAAACAGCACAGAAGGGACAATTGGGCGTTTAGCCAACGACCCGACTCTTTACGAAAAAATCGAATCAACGCTTGACGAAATTCGAGACTTAAAACGCCAGCTCGAACCGGTCGTGTCAAACGCCCAGGTATTTTCAGATAAAATCGCCCGCCATCCGGAACAGCTGGGCGTTGCAGGGGCGCTGCGGCGCAACAGCGGCGGAGCAAAAGGCGTCCCGCCGATTCCCTCCGATTTACAAAACGAATTTCAGCGATTCCGCTCAGAAAACGGCGGCTATGTAACAGATTATAACGATGGCGTCATTTACGGTCCAACGTACCAGCAGCCGTCAACCCAATGGCAGCCCGCCAGCGCATACTAAAAGAGAGATATAACCCGCTAATCCAACCGATGTATCACGCTTTTTACAACGCCCCAGATTTCCAGTTCTGTTTCTTCTGAAAACCTAATTGTTGGATAGCGGGGATTTTCCGGGCGAAGTTCAACGTAAGAGCCGTGAATTATCAGCCGCTTGACGGTAAATTCCCCGTCGACAACGGCAATTACGACGTCGCCGCTGACCGGCTGCTGGCTTCTGTCGACTATCAGCAGGTCGTCTTGATAAATTCCCGCTCCAATCATGCTGTCGCCGCCGGCGCGAACGAAGAACGTCGCGGCGGGGTTGTCTATGAGATATGAGTTCAGGTTGAGCGGCTGATCCATGAAATCTTCCGCCGGAGAGGGGAACCCCGCCTGAACGCGAGACAGCGCCAGCGGAAACGCCCTCTGATTCGGGTCAGGGCGGGTCATGGCGGACGCAACCGGCGCGGCGGAATCCTTTGGAAATCGGAATCGGCTCTCAACGACGCGGCTGCGAATCTGTCGGCAGGAAGGGGAAAACGTCTTTTTCATTTTGCTGTATTATACCAGTTTTGTCTTCCTGATTCAAGGCGGGGAGGCGAAGAATTACAATTTTCTTTCCCCGGCGCCTTGACAAATATCATTGATAATAGATAATATTAATAAAAAAAAGTGGAATGGGGAATAGTTTTTCGCCGGCGGCGAACGCTGTCCCTTCCTCTCCAATATACTCCCTGTTTCCTTTAACTTTAACGGAGAATTCAATGGCAACTGGATTTGGAATCATTGGCTGCGGCATGATCGCCAATTTTCACGCAAAGGCGATTGCGTCCCTGAAAAACGCGAAGCTCGTTGCGTGCTACGACACTATACCGGCGGCGGCAGACCGTCTTGCGGCTCAAACGGGCTGCAAGGCGTACTACGACCTGGACGAAATGCTCAAAGACCCCGGCGTTGAAGTCGTTACGATTGGAACGCCCTCTGGAGCGCACCGAGACCCGGCTGTCAAAGCGGCGCGGGCTGGCAAGCACATCATCGTCGAAAAGCCTCTGGAAATCACGCTCAAAAAGTGTGACGAGATCATAGCCGAATGCGAAAAGGCGGGCGTCGTTCTGGGAACGATTTTCCCGTCCCGATTCCATGATTCAAGCGTTCAGATGAAAAAGGCGATTGACGCCGGACGGTTCGGCAAGCTCACCATGGGCGACGCCTACGTCAAATGGTTCCGTCCGCAAAAGTACTACGATTCCGGCGCGTGGCGCGGAACGTGGGCTTTGGACGGCGGCGGCGCGCTGATGAATCAGGCGATCCATTCCGTTGACCTGCTTTGCTGGCTCATGGGTCCGGTTGTCGAGATTCGCGCTCAATGGGGACTGCTCGACCACGTCAATATCGAAGTTGAAGACACGGCTGTCGCGACGCTGCGTTTTGCCAACGGCGCGCTGGGCGTTATCGAAGCAACGACTGCCGCGTATCCCGGCTCGTTAAAGAAAATCGACATCTCCGGGTCTGCCGGTTCCGCCACGCTGGAAGAGGAAGACCTGATTCGCTGGGAATTCGCCAAATCCAAAGCGTGTGACAAAGCGATCCTCGAAGGCATGGCGTCCAAAAAGAGCACTGGCGGCGGCGCAGCCGACCCCGCGGCGATTGGGTTCCAGGGGCACGCCAAGCTGTTCGCCGACGTCCTCAAAGCCATCAAAACCGGCGGCAAACCCGCCATCGACGGCGTCGAAGGCCGCCGCGCCACAGAAGTCATCCTCGGCATTTACCAGTCGGCTGAAACCGGCAAACCCGTTCAGCTCCCGCTGGTCAAAGACCCGGTACTCAAAGCAAGAAAGAACGGAAAAGTTACCCAATAACCCTCCGTTAACCGCTTGCGCCAATTGCTAATTGCTAATTGCAAATTACTAATTTACCATGACGTCGTTATTTTCAGAATCCGAATCGGAAAATCGGGCAAAGGCTCTGCCGCTGGCGGCGAGAATGCGTCCGAGAACGCTGGCAGAATTTGTCGGTCAGGAGTCTTTCCTGGGAGAAGGAAAGCTCTTGCGCCGGCTCATTCTGGCGGACAGGGTCGGTTCTGTCATTTTTTTCGGCCCTCCGGGCACGGGAAAAACGACGTTGGCGCAGCTGCTGGCGACTGAAACGAACTGTCACTTTCAGCAGATCTCCGCTGTTACATCCGGGGCGAAGGAACTCCGCGACGTCCTTTCGCACGCCTACGATTTGCTCAGCCAAACCGGGAAGCGGACGCTGCTGTTTGTAGACGAAATCCACCGGTTCAACAAATCCCAGCAGGACATTCTCCTTCCGGACGTCGAAAACGGGATTGTTACACTCGTCGGCGCGACGACGGAAAATCCGTACTTTACTGTCAACAACGCCTTGCTCAGCCGAAGCCGAATCTTCCAGTTCCAACCGCTGACGAACGACGATATCAAAACGATTCTTCATCGGGCAATTGAAGACAAAGAGCGCGGTTTAGGAAATTGGAACATCAACCTTCACGACGACGCAGCGGATTTTCTGGCGGAGCTTTCCGAGGGAGACGCCCGCAGGGCGTTGTCTGCGCTGGAAATCGGCGTCCTGTCAACCATGACAGACCCGATCGAGTTCACGCGGGAACTGGCGGCGGAATCCATGCAGAAAAAAGCCGTTCAGTACGACCGCGACGGGGATCAGCATTACGACACCATTTCCGCCCTGATAAAATCCGTTCGCGGGTCAGACGCAGACGCGGCAATTTACTGGCTGGCGAAGATGCTCGAGGGCGGCGAGGATTTCCGATTCCTCACCCGGCGGTTGATTATTCTTGCCAGCGAAGACATCGGCAACGCCGACCCGTACGCTCTGCAAATGGCGGTCGCCTGCTCTCATGCCTGCGAACAGATTGGGCTGCCGGAAGCCCAGCTCGTTTTGGCGCAGACGACCATTTATCTGGCGTTGGCGCCCAAATCCAATTCCGCCACGACGGCTATCTTGAGCGCGAGAGAAGACGTCCGCAACGGCAGAACGATTCCCGTTCCCCGTCACTTGCGCGGCGGTAATTACAGCGGTGCAAAAAAGCTGGGCAACGCTATCGGATACAAGTACGCTCACAACTCGCCCGACGGCATCGCTCAGCAAGACTATTTGGGCGTTGACAAAGAGTATTACATTCCCACAGACCGCGGATACGAAAAGCAAATGGCGGCGCGGCTGGAGTTTATTAAAAAGAAATTGAAAGGGGAGGAATAACCATGACGGAACAGTTCGACCCGTATTATCAGTGGTTGGGAATCCCTCAAGAGGAACGACCGATAAACAAATATCGACTCCTTGCGCTGCAAGTCTTCGAATCCGACGAAGACGTTATCGCTAACGCCGCCGACCGACAGATGGCGTTTATCCGCACATTTCAAAGCGGCGCTCATTCCGCCGAGTCGCAAAAGTTGTTAAACGAGCTTTCCAACGCGCGTGTAACGCTGCTCAACAAACAATCTAAAGCGGAATACGACCAGCAGCTTCGCCAGACGCTGGGAGCTCGAGAAATGCGTTCAACGCCGCCGCCTGTTCCGCCAGTTCCTGGACAAAATACCTCTTTGCCGCTTCCCCCGTTAGCTCCGCCTGCGTCGGGACAGAATCCTCCGTCTGCCGCGCCGCCCGCCCCGCCGGTAGTTCAGCCGCCGGTGCAGAAACTGGCAAGCTTTAATTTTTCTAAAACCGACAAGTCCAAAGAGAAAAAGGGAGAAAAGCTTAAAGAGAGAAAAGGCAAACGTAAAACGGCAAAATCCCGTTTTTTGAAAACAATTGCTGTTTTCCTGGTTCTGATTGCCTCCGCGATTCTTTACTTCGCGATCTCGGGAACGCCGATTCCGTATTCGCCTAAAAACGAAACCGTAATTAAGGTTTTGAACGTCTTGCATATTAAATACAAGACTCCCGACAACGTTACTCCCGACGTGACAAACAATTAAAAACAATGGAAGAAATCGAATCCTACGAGTTTACCTGGGTCGGGAAAAAAGCCGCAGCGGCAGAGGCGTTTATGCCTGTTACGAAAACGCTGCGACCCTGTCCGGAAGAGAGCGTCGACTGGGACAATACTCAAAATCTGTATATTGAGGGTGATAATTTAGACGCCTTGAAGCTCTTGCAGGAAGAATATCTGAACAAGGTCAAGATGATCTATATTGACCCGCCGTACAACACCGGCAACGACTTCGTCTATCGAGACGACTTCCGCATGACAAAAGAGGAATGGAACGAAAAAACCGGAGCAAAAAGCGAAAAACGAAAGCGTCTGTCACGGAACAGCTTTGATTACGGCCGCTTTCATTCCGCCTGGTGTTCGATGATCTATCCCCGGCTTCTGCTCGCCCGGGAGCTGCTGACCGACGACGGGGCGATTTTCATTTCTATCGACGACAACGAGCTGGATAACCTGAAAAAGATTTGTAACGAAGTTTTCGGAGAGTCAAACTTCGTCTGCAATTTTATCTGGAACACGAAAAAGGCGGCGCAGGGCATGGCAACCGCGAATATGGTTGTAGCAAATCACGAGTACGTTCTGGTTTACGCGAAGGAAATTTCAAACTTCCGATTCAACGGCGTTGAACGGGACGAAAACAACGGCTTTTCCAATCCGGACAACGACCCGCGAGGTCTTTGGAAACGACAGTACTTGCAGCGTCTGGGGCAGGGCTTGCCAGTTCGAACCATCACTGACCCCGCCACCGGAAATACATTCAGCTTTGAAACCCCGTACACGCAAGAGAAACTCGAACGCTGGATTGAAGAGGGACGCATTATTTTCCCTGCCGACCCGTCCAAATACCCTGCTCGAAAAGAGTTCCTGTCGGAATACGCCCACAAACAGCAGCTGGTAACGTCTTTGGGGCTGTTTGCTACAAAAGCGACGACAGAAAAGCTATACGCCCTCTTTGACGGAGAGAAAATATTCAACAACCCGAAACCCGACACGCTGATAAAGTTTTTAGTCGACCAGGGAACCGCCGCCGGCGACGTCGTACTCGACTTCTTTTCCGGCTCGGCGACAACGGCTCACGCTGTCATGCAGTTAAACGCCGAAGACAACGGGAACCGACGGTTTATTATGGTTCAGCTTGACGAGCAGTGCGACCCAAACAGCAAGGCGTTCAAGGCGGGCTATACGACCATCAGCGAGATCGGCAAAGAACGAATCCGCCGCGCCGGCGCGATGATAAAACAATCTTTAGCCCCCAACGCTTCCCCTCTGGACGTCGGATTCCAGGTATACAAAATAGGCGACAATGGGTGAGAAACTGAGGGTGCGTTCTAATCGCAGCCTCCAGATTTATCTGGGAGACTAAAGGCGTGGGCTTCGATATTTTGATTTTTGCCTTTTCTCACAGCTAAAGCAGTGAGAAAAGGTTGCATATTCCCCATTTTAAAATTTTTTCTCTTACCCCCTTGAATTTTTACAGAAATCGGTTATACTTTCCGTTTTCAATTGAATCTCGAATGGGGATACTATGTATCAACCATTCCACAGACGAGAACGTACACGCGTGTTGTACGTCAAGGGACCTGCCCCCAGCCGCCGTCTGGCAAAAGCGTTTGCTTTTGTGGCAAAGAGATTCGCACTAGCCAATATTAAGGAGAAATTCTGTGGCAGTTCGCATTCGCATGAAGCAGATGGGCCGCGCCCATCGTCCGTACTACCGTATTGTAGCGGTAGATTCCCATAGCCCTCAGTTTGGTCGCGTTTTGGAAGAATTGGGAACTTACGATCCCGCCGTTCCGGAAACCGACGCTCGCGTTACTCTCAAAAATGAACGCGTTGCTTACTGGATGTCTGTTGGCGCTCTTCCGACCGAAAAGGTTGGCGTTCTTATCAAGAAATACGGTCCCAATGGAACCCATCTTGAAGCTCAAAAAGCAGCCGTAGAACGACTTGCCAAAAAGCGCGCTCGCGTAATCCCGGCTCCGAAAGCCAAACCGGCTCCCGCAGCTGAAGCCCCCGCTGAAAAGCCAGCTGAGTAAATTATAAACAACAGTAATCAAATAAATCCGGTTTAGTCCTTCAATGCGCTTTGACATCCTCACTCTGTTTCCGGAGATTTTTTCCGGGTTTTTATCAGAAAGTTTGCTCAAGCAAGCGCAGGACAACCAACAGTTGGAAGTTCATTTGCACAACTTTCGCAACTGGACTCACGACAGACACAACACAGTCGATGACCGCCCTTTCGGCGGAGGTCCTGGAATGGTTATCATGCCCGGTCCTTTAATCGACTGCGTGGAAGAAGTTCAGACGTTAACCGAGCCTCCCGCTCACATCCTCCTGACTTCTCCACAAGGCAAACCGCTTAAACAGATTGATATCGAGCGATTCGCCCAACTTCCGCGCATTATGATTATCTGCGGAAGATACGAAGGGTTTGACGAACGCATTTCGCAAATTCTTCAGCCAGAAGAAGTGTCGCTGGGAGACTTTGTTCTCAACGGCGGCGAGGTTGCCGCGATGGCGATTGTCGAAGCGGTGTTTCGGCTTCTTCCCGGCGCGTTGGGAGATCAGCTCAGCGCGGTTACAGATTCCTTCTCCTTTGGAGATCGGCTTCTGGAAGGTCCGCAGTACACTCGCCCGCGAGAATATCGGGGATTAACCGTCCCGGAAATCCTGCTCAACGGCAACCATCAGGCAATCGACAAATGGCGGTTAGACGAAGGGTTAAAGCGAACGATAGAACGCAGACCCGATTTGATTACTGAAGAAATTCAACGGAAAATTGACGAAGCGAACATGCCCAAACGAAAGCGGAAAGCGCGTCCCAAAACTGACCCGGACGCAAACCTTTGATTCCGCAGTCCTCTTTGAGCGTTCACAGAAATTACAACTTAAAGTACCATAAAGAAAGGTAAGCAACCATGAGTCAGGAAATTATGAATTTGGCGGTTCAACCCTGCCTGAAAACGGACATTGCCAACTTCGAAATTGGCGATACTGTTGAAGTCCATTGCCGTATTCTCGAAGGTCAGAAAGAACGTATCCAGATTTTCTCCGGCGTCGTCATTGCCCGCAGCGGTTCTGGCGCCAGCGAGATGTTCACCGTCCGCCGTATCGTCCAGGGCGAAGGCGTTGAACGCAAGTTCCCGCTTCACAGCCCGAAAATCGCGAAGATCGTTGTTACCCGTTCGTCCAGAGTTAAGCGCGCCAAGCTGTACTATCTGCGTCAGAGAACCGGCAAGGCTGTCCGTTTGGAAGAACGCCGCAACACAAAGAAAGCCGACAAATAAATTTATCGTTTGTCAGCTTTGACAACCCCAACAATAAAGCCGAGACGTTAATAACGCCTCGGCTTTTTTAATTTGTTAATTGTCAAACAGAGAAAATCAAAATCTGTTTAGACGTTAGCGTTTTCCTGAAAGGAAAAGGGGTGGGACGTCTGTCGCCAAACGTCCCGAGAAAAATCACTGATCGTCGTCTTCGTCCAGATCGAATTCGAACTCTTCTTCGTCGCCGCCAAATCCGCCAGCGTTGTTCATCAGGTAAAGCATGATTCCGGTCTGGCCCATCTTGACAATGCCGCCGTCGATTGACAGCGAGAAGGTCGCTCCGCCATTGTCGTTGAGTCCAGCGCTAAACCAGATTTTACCGGTGTTTTCGTCAGCGCTGTCAGCAACAGCTTCGAGAATGTCGCGAATGTCTTCTTCAATGAAGGTAAACTTGGAGAACGTGCCGATAAGTTCTTTAACGTTGAGCATGCCGTAATCCAGATATCCATTCGGAACAGCCGCGCCATTGGAAGCGACTTTCTTGATCAGGGCAACAGCGTCTTTGCCAGCGGCAAAGTAGAACGAGTCGTTGCCAACAGCGTAGGCAATCGTAACGTTGTCGCCGTAAATCGCCTGGATCGTCTTAACGACTTCTTTGATTTTGTCAGCGTCGTCTTCGTCGTCGGTTGCTTCCGCCTTCTTGAGCAGTTCTTTTGTGATCTTTTCAGTCGGAATAGTCGCAACGTTGAACGTCAGACCTTCCCAGGTTTCCGTATCCGCTTTGAAGTACTTGTCCGCTTCTTTGCCAGCTTCTTTAAGCCAATCTTTGATCAGTCCGTCAATCGCTTCGATATTGGAGCACTTGGAAACTGTAACAAAGCTGATGTCGTCCGTCTTGAAGAAGAAAGCGGCGCCAGACTTGGTAACCTTGCCATCATTGGCTTTAACAATATCTTCGATAACGTCAGAGGTTTTTTCAATCAAAGAATTCAACTTTTCTTTGCTGATTTCAATTTCTTCATCGCTGTCAGCAATAGCTTTCAGGATAACGTCTTTGTACATTCCAAGAATTTCGAGGGTTGACTTGGTCTCTTCCGGAATGCTGGTTTCGGAGCTGTATCCAGTTGCATCGTCGAGAACAACAGCGCCAAGACCGGTTTCTCCTTTGTAAGCTTCAAAAGCTTTGGCGGTTTCGGAACCTTCAACCGGGGTAACGTCCAGATCGAAACGAAGAACGTTCTTTTTGCCGTCAAAAGCAGCTCCAATGACAACCGATTTGAATTCATAAAGCAACTTCTTGAACTGCTTCAGCTGAGCGTTCTGAGAATACTTTTGAACTTTTTCCAGAAGGGCCTCTTCTTCGACTTCTTCTTCGTCGTCTTCGAGATTGGCGGCTTCAGCAGCCTTGATGCCGCTTTCGATCTGTTCTTCAACCCACTTTTTGGCAGATTCCGGAACAACGTCAATGTTCAGCTTGGCAGCCAAAAGGTACTTGGACGGCAGATCGCCCAGCGCTTTAGCCGGATTTTTGGGAAGATCGAGCAACAAAGAAGATTTGTCAGAGATGAACGTCCAGCCGTTTGCCGTTACAACGTAAACGGTCTTTTCCTGAACGGTAACCTTTTTCATCTCAACGCCCTCGACTGTGGTTGATTCTACTTCAACAGCGTCGTTGTCTTCCAGAATATTAAAGAGGGCTGACGAATCAGACAGCGGAACAAATGCAAGGAACGTGGCGCCGCTGACGTTGCCGTTCTTTTCTTTCAAGAAAACCAAAGCGCCAGAGGGCTTGGATTTGTCGAACGCCTTGAGGTTGTCGCCCAACTGCGTTTCGAGAAGCTTGGGAAAGACCGCCAGCTGGTCGTTGTCGAGCATTTTGCCGAGAGTTTCGATACTGCTCGAAAGAGTTTCGTAGCTGCCGATGCTGATTTCAGCAACCGGGGCAGCCGCCTGAATCTGAGACGCGCCAAAGGTGAACGCCATTATAAGCGCGGCTAACAATGCGAAGATTTTACGAGTCATAAAATTATCTCCATTAAACTGATAACTGTTCTTTTCGCGACAGACGCCAAACGCCTTCAAACGCGAATCGATATATCTTATACACCACTCAAAGGAAAAAAGTTTTGCTTTTCGAAACGATTTTAAAATTTTTTCAATTTATATAATAGTTCCGAATTCTGCCAACAGAAGCTGTCCTTTTTTGACAACGGTTTACTCACTTTCACCCCCCCCTTTTTGAACTCTGTAAAATAGTTAAAATAGTTAAAACTAATCAGTTTCGTCAAGTATTCTGCTATGTTTATGGGTCATAGCCCCTTGCAAATAATCGCTCTATACGTTATAATATGGTATAAGACAATTATTTTAAAATAAAATTTATTGTATTTCCGATATGAATACTTCCAGAACCCAATTTTTCCGAGCGCCGACGACTCCATCCGGAGCCGTTCGACAGCCCGTATTTAATCCGTCGCTGTTGGCGGCAGACTTCGCCTGTCTGAAACGCGAGATTCGCGCTTTGGAGCAGGCTGGGGCGGAAGTTTTGCATTTGGATATTATGGACGGTCATTTCGCGCCGAACCTCAGTTTTGGCGTCCCGGTGGTAGAGGCTGTCAGAAAAACAACTGATTTGCCTCTGGACGTGCATTTGATGCTGTCCAACCCGGAAGACTTTCTGGTTCCGTTTCGCAAAGCGGGAGCGGACTGTCTGACCATCCATATAGAAGCCGTTCCAGATCCGACCCGTCTTTTGGATGAAATCCACAAGCTGGGCGCCGGAGCAGGGTTAGCCGTCAACCCGCCAACAGACATTGTTGTTCTGGAACCCTATTTAGAGCTGTGCGACCTTGTACTTACAATGTCGGTCATGCCCGGTTTTGGCGGTCAGAAATTCAATCCCGTCGCGCTGGACAAGCTGTCCTGGCTCAGGAAAAACGCTCCTGACCGGGTTTGGCGGTCTGTAGACGGCGGAGTAAACGAAAGCACAATCCGTTCCTGCGTAGAAGCAGGGGCGAATTTACTGGTCATGGGAACCGCGATTTTGGGTCACCCAAGCTACCGCGATCGTTTTGAATTTCTGCGGGACAAGATTGCCTCACGACAATGATTACTATCGTTTTAATTCATCCTGGATGTACGTCGTTCGATATTGAACAGCGGATTCAGGGAAATTTAAGCGTCCCACTCAATCGAATGGGAATAGAGCAAATTGCCTCCCTGGCAAACGAACTCAAGGCGAAACGGCCGGAAGTGATTTACTCTCCGGAAATGCAGCCGGATTGGGAATGCGCTCAGACGCTGGGTTCCGCTTTGGAAACCCCGGTTGTCGCCGTTTCCTGTTTGCAAAACGTCAACATGGGGCTTTGGCAAGGCATGGAGGTTGAAGAACTTCACAAGTATCAGCCGACAGTTTATAAAGAGGGGAAAGAATCCCCGTGGAACCTTCGCGCCCCAGACGGCGAAACGCTTCAAGATGCGAAAAAGCGCGTTGTCAGCGCCCTGAAAAAGATTTCCAAAAAATGGGACGAAGACTACTGCGCCGCCATCGTCGCCTCCGAGCCGGGCGCGGGACTGATTCGTTTCGTTTTGAAAAACGGAGATTGTTCCAATCCTGACCTTTGGAATTTAACCCGATCTCAAGGGACTTTCGAGTTGATTGAGATTTCAAAAGAAGACCTCAGCAAGTTATAAGACGGTCTTCGGGTAACAGTTTTTTAGTGCATAGTGCATAGTGCGTAGTGCATAGGGAGAAATGCGCTTGCGACTAAACACTAACCACTAAACACTAATCACTAAGCGCTTACTATGGACGAAAATTCAACTTGGCAAAATTCGGCAAAACACCCTAAACGCGGAGTTCCGGAAGGGCTTTGGGTCAGATGTCCCGGCTGTCAGGCGGTTATTTTCCGCAAAGAAGCCGACCGGCGTCTGGGCGTTTGTCCGGAATGCGAATACCATTGGTACGTTTCCGCTCGCGAACGAATCCGTCAGCTTATCGACGAGGGGACGTTTGAAGAATGGGACGCCCAGCTGCGTCCAACAGACCCGCTGGAGTTTGTTGACCCCAAATCCGCGTACAGCGACCGAATCGTCAAAGAGCAGGCGAAAACCTCTCTCAACGACGCCATCGTCAGCGGGACAGGCATGATTCGCGCCCGCCGCGTCGCGATTGCTGTAACCGATTCCGCCTTTATGATGGGATCGATGGGGTCCGTTGTCGGCGAACGCCTTACCAGAACCATCGAACAGGCGATTGACAACTCGCTTCCGCTGATTATCGTCAGCGCGTCCGGCGGCGGCGCCAGAATGCAGGAAGGGATTCTGTCGTTGATGCAAATGGCAAAGGTTTCCGCCGCGTTGGCGAGACTGGACAAAGCCGGCGGACTGTACATTTCCGTACTGACCAACCCGACCATGGGCGGAGTCGCCGCCAGTTTCGCGTCGCTGGGAGACTTGATTTTCGCCGAACCGAAAGCCCTCATCGGCTTTGCCGGTCCGCGAACAATCAAAGCAACCGTTCGTCTGGAACTCCCGCCCGGATTCCAAACCAGCGAATTTTTACTTGAACACGGATACATCGACCGCATCGTCAAACGCGCCGACTTAAAGAGCGAACTCGCTCGCGCAATCGACTACTGCGGCAAATAGCAGGAAATAGGGAGTAGGGAATAGGGAATAGATTTTCGCCTTCGGCGAATTTAAATACTACTCCCTACTCCCTACTCCCCACTCCCTAACCACTTATTACTCCAAACAACCATCATACCATCATGCGTCATTTTATCAACCTGAGCGACTACACCGGAGAAGAACTGCTGAACATTTTGGACCTGGCTGACGACCTGAAAGCCCGGCTCAAGCGCGGGATTCGGGAACCGTTGTTTCCCAGAAGAACCTTGGCGATGATTTTCGAAAAACAATCGCTTCGCACCCGCGTCAGTTTTGACTGCGCCATGACGCATTTGGGCGGGTCCGCCATGTACCTTTCCGGCGCGGAAATCGGATTCGGTCAGCGCGAAACCTGGAAAGAGTTCGCCAGCGTTTTGAGCGAAATGGTCGATCTGGTTATGGTTCGCGCCAAACATCATCAGGACGTTGTCAGCCTGGCAAAGTACAGCTCCATTCCCGTTATTAACGGCTTGACGGACTTCTCTCACCCCTGCCAGGCGATGGCGGACATCATGACGTTCCGGGAACTGCTCAAGGAGAAAACCGGGGCTAACAGCCTGGTCGGCAAAACCCTGGCGTGGGTCGGAGACGGAAACAACGTCGCGTTCTCGCTGGCGGAAATTTGCGGTCTGATGGGAATTCGCTTTACCATGGGTACGCCGGACGGGTATCGGTTCACCCCGGAAATGACGGACTACCTTACCCATCACGTTCCGAACCTCAACATGACGGTTTACGAAAACCCCGCCGACGCGGTTAAAGGCGCGTCTGTCGTCTATACAGACGTCTGGGTTTCGATGGGTCAGGAAGATCTCAAAGCGCAGAAGGAAAAGGATCTTCGCCCGTACCAGGTCAACGAAGAACTCATGGCAAACTGCCCGGACGCCTGGTTTATGCACTGCCTGCCGGCGCGTCACAATCTGGAAGTAACGGAAGGCGTTCTGGAATCCCCGCAATGCAAAATCTTCCAGCAGGCAGGCAACCGCCTCCACGCCCAAAAAGCCATCCTCGCCGCCCTCATGCGCGAACAGGACGCCGACGGCTGGGCGAACTAAGGCGTTTTTACGTCTTAGCTTTAGCTGTGAAGAAATAATAATCTAAAAACCGTAGCCCACGCCTTCCGGCGTGGGTTTTTGTTGATAAATCCAGCCGGACGGTTTTCCCGTCCCAGCAATTCCCAGAATCCTCCCAGCAACTCCCAACATCCTTTTTAAGAGGCGCTGCGATTTCATGACAAGCATTTTTCTTTACTGCCATATTGTCTAACAGAAAATTTCCTCTTGCAAAAAATAACATCTAGCGCTATATTTTATTCAAAAAACAATTGTTCCCTAATGCGTTTTCTTTTATACAAACGAACTCGCGTTACTAAAAAGCGTCATTTGTCAGATATCGGAGAACGAAAAATGAAAACGTTTGTACAAACTGTTGCTCTGTTGGTTATCGCTGTTTTGTCGGTTGCGTTGTATGCCGACGAGTTGCCGTCTGACAATCCTTCCAGCGCTTTTGATGAACTTCCGCCTGTTCCTGTATTCGATACTACCGCCAGCGACTGGAATAGCTGTTTGGAAAGTTTCGATTTTCGAGATTATCCCAACGCGCTCAAGCTGGTCAATTCGCTCATTGAGAAACATCCAGACAACTTGACGTTCCTGATTCGTCGCGCCCGTTGTTTGTCTGCAATGGGAAAAGCAGACGAAGCTCTCCGCATTTACGATAGCTTAGCTCAAAAATTCAAGGACAAAGACGAACAATCGGCTATTCTTTCAGAAAAAGCGGTTGTTTTGGTACAAATGCATAAAAATGAAGAAGCGCTAAAATTAATACGTTATGTAGATGACAGCAATCCCCTAAATTCTCATCGGTATATTACCTGCAAATCTATGGTTTTGATTGCAAATAAAGCTTATAACGACGCTATACCACTATTATTATGTTCGTTGGAACAAGGAGAAAGAGGTCAAAGAGAGGATTATTGTAATACCGCTTTTTTATTAGTAGATAAATATTGTGAAATAGGACATTATGATATTGCTTTAGATATTTTAGATCAATTATTGGAACATTATCCAATGTATGGTCGTTTTTGGCTTGCACGTGCGGCATTATGTACTTTGTTCAACCGTGATAATGTGTTAAACATTTTGGAAAAAGCGGAAAAATGTAAAGATGCTCCAGCTATACAAGGAGGTATACTTTTTTTAAAGGCTTATTATTACACCTATATAAATATTAACTTAACACGCGCAATTGAATATGCACAACAACTAATGAATGAGAAGAGTCAGCTTGGCGATTTTGGGAAAACGTTGTTCTTATCAGAATTATATTTATCGGCAAAACAGTATGATCAAGCTGCACTATTAATTAATAAACTCGACAAATTAGCAAAATATGATTTGGAACGGCACAGAACATTCTGGTGCAAAGCGAGGTTATACTTTTACATTGAAGATTTTAAAGCATTTAACGACTTGTACAAATCGTTTGAAAGAAATGATGGTGTACGTTTGTATGACAAGAATAACGAAGATGGTCAATTAGATTTTTCATTAAAAGTTTGCTTATTAGCTTGGCAACAAAAGAAGGATAATGAACTTGCACAGATTATGTATACAAGTTGTAATAATGATAAGGTTCAGAAATTTGAGTTTCCTTTAACAATTCTCTTTTATACTGCAGATTGGAATAGACGGTTATTTTAAGAGCTGGGCGTACAAACGCTCATAGAGGAATAAACAGGTTCAGACGCTACGTGAGGAAAAGAGTAATACAAGATGGGGTCTATTTTTTGAGGAACTATTAACCTCGGGATTCTCAGTGGACATTTTTTCTGTTGCGGACTTATGTCCGCGATCCAGTAAGGGAGTTGGCTGGCGTCTTTGGGAGACAGCGGGGCGAAGTGTTTTAAAATTCAATTGTCTTCTATACTAAACAGCGTTGGAGTTGACGCGGATTCTTTGTTACACGTCCCTGCTATTAAACAACGCTGAGAGGACAAGTCCGGATTTTTACAGCCGCAAATATGGACGCTCAAACCGTATTTGGAGGCGCGCTGCGTTAAACGTTCATAGATTGAACGCCGCAGCTCTATTGGCGCGGATTCTATTATACTGTTACGAGCGCGAATCTGAATTCTTTCGGTATGGCTGTACGTGGAGAACATTTCTTCAATTTTGCCTTGAAGTTCCGAAGGAATCGAACTCTGTTCAAGTCGGCTTTTCATGAAACGATAGATTACAGGTCGAAGAAACAGGACGCTTGCCGCGATAGAACGAACCGACGGAGAAACCGCCTGACACAAACGGTCGAATTCCTCATCGGAATCCGTTAAGCCCGGCAGGATGGGATCCAGCCGAACCGTGGTTTTGACGCCGCAGTCTGCCAAACGCCTGATTTGCGATAGCCGGACGTCAACCGGCGCCGCGTTCGGTTCAAAAATTTGACGAATCGCATCGTTCGTGGTAATCAAACCGATTTGAGCAAAAACAAGGTGAGGACGCTTTTCCAGAACAGACCAAACGGTATCCGGAATTCGTCCTTTTGTGAGAAACGCCACCTCAATTTGGCGTTCCAAAAGAATATTGAGCATTTGCCGCGTTACGTCAGCAAACCCGTCTATTGGCTGAAACAAGTCCGAAGACGGGCTGAAATAGACGCGGCGCGGCAATCGTCTTTTTTTGTTCAGTTCGTTTTCTAACTGTTGTGGAAGCGAGTCGTAAACCTGAACGACGCTGTTTCCCGGATAAGAACTGTATCCTTGAGTATAGCAGTACAGACAGCCGTGAGCGCAGCCAACGGTCAAATTGATTGTTGACACGTCAGACAAACAATCCATCGAAGACGTTGATAAAACGGCAGATTTGCGAGTTATATACTCGACTTGGGGACTGTTCATGAAAACGTTTTGGCAAAATGGACTGGGTAATATTTCAAGGGACGTCTTTAATAATAACATAAAGTAGGGGATTATACAAGGTACGGGGAGGAGAAATCTGGTGGAAGGGACGCACAAAATTTGGTTGCAAAAAAAGAAAAGGAACGCAGAAACCGCAGACTACTCGCAGAATACGCAGACGGGCTGGGAATGTGGCGACGACGCCAACTACGTTGTCTACGCCACGATTCCCGCCCGATTAATTATTTATTAAAAACGCAAGCGGACATCGTGTCATAGCACGTCGAAGACGGGCGTAGATGACACATGTCTGCTTGCTTCTGCGTTGTCTGCGAGGAGTCTGCGTACTCTGCGTTCAAAAATAAAAACTTCCTATTTTCGTAGCACACGGTTGAGCGCATCACGGTGGATGTTTTTTCTGCTGCGGACTTACGTCCGCGACCCGAGAAGTTTTTTGGCAACGTAATTTTGTATGTACACTTCCAACGTTTTGGTTCGCCTTCGGCGAACTGCGTAATTCCGTTCGCTGCGCGAACTCCATTACCGCCTTCCATTTTTTTGCGTTCTTTGCGACTAAAAATTTTACAGACGACGCGTCCGCTCGTGAAATCCCTCTATTTCGCTCTTGACAAGATTGCTTAAATCGTCTACAATATTTTAGAGAAGATAGGACATTTATAATGATATGGGAATATTTTTTGATGTTTGGATTCAGGAAATTTCGATGTTGTTATAAATTTAGGTTTTTGACGGCATACAATTAATAATATATTAGCCGTCAGCTGTTTAACAGACATTATTATATAGTTTTCCTCAGATTTACTGGAGACGCCTGTGCCTTACGACATTGTAGTTTGCGTTAAACAGGTTCCCGATACGGCTAACATTACCTCTGATGCAATGACGCCGGAAGGAACTGTCAATCGCAGCGCCTTGCCTGCGATTTTTAATCCTGAAGACCTTCACGCGCTGGAGACGGCGCTGGAAATCAAAGACCGATTCGGCGGAACGGTTACGTGCGTTACAATGGGGCTGCCGAAAGCGGCGAACGTCCTGCGCGAATGTTTGTACCGCGGCGCGGATCGCGTTATTCTGCTCACAGACCGCCGAGCCGCCGCGTCCGACACGCTGGCGACGAGTTACATTCTCTCCCAAGTCGTCAAGACGGTTGGCAAGTTCGACATCGTTCTGTGCGGACGTCAGGCGATTGACGGCGACACCGCTCAGGTCGGTCCGCAGATCGCGGAAAAACTGGCGATCCCGCAAATCACGTATCTGGAACAGGTCGTTGACGCGGACGACAAAACGATTACCGTTCGACGCAACACGGGGTCCGGCTGGGAAGTCGTCAAATGCCAGCTGCCGTGTCTGATTACCGTTTTGGACACCGCCAACGAACCCCGTCCGCTGTCGGCTTGCAAGACGCTGAAATATCGGTTCGCCCGCGTTCCCGGCGAACTCGCTCCGGATGCGGAAGAAGAAAAAGCCAAGCTGGAACAAAAGGGACTCCTTCTTGAACAGTGGAGTCTGGACGACGTCAACGCCGACCTGAATCGCTGCGGTTTGGCTGGCTCGCCGACCAAAGTATTCAAGGTGTTGTCAATCGTTCTGACAAAAGAAGGCTTTAAGAACGTCGAACCGACCGAAGAAGGCATTAACGGCTTGATTCACGAACTGGTCGAAGATAAGACGTTGTAAGAAGTGCATAGTGCGTAGTGCATAGGACGCAAGCGTTACTCTCCCTAAGCACTAGGCACTAAGCACTAACCACTAATAACCAATCGCTCACATTAACATACCCTAAACTATTATGACTCAACCAAATAAACAGGGCGAAGTATGGGTTTTCGCCGAACAGGAAGACGGCGTTCTGAACGACGTTTGTCTGGAATTGCTGGGGCGCGCGCGGCTGTTGGCTGACCGTCTCGGCGTTAAAGTCGGAGCTGTTTTACCGGGATATAACGTTGAACCGCTCGCCCCCGCTCTGATCGCTCAGGGCGCGGACGTCGTCTACGTTGTCGATAAACCGTGTCTGAAATCTTATACAACTCAGCCGTTCGCCCGAATCGTCTGCGATTTAATCGCCAAGTACGAGCCGCAAATCGTTCTTTACGGCGCGTCGCCGCTGGGTCGAGACCTTGCCCCGCGCATTGCGTCTGAAACCCGTTCCGGGCTGACTGCCGACTGCACCGACCTGGATATTCAAGATGTAACAGATGCCAAAACCGGCGAAGTCCACGAAAATCTGCTGCTGCAAATTCGTCCAGCCTTTGGCGGCAACATCATCGCGACGATTGTCAACTATTCGCAATGGCCGCAGATGGCGACGGTTCGAGAAGGCGTCATGCCGCTTCTTCCGCCGGACGCGTCCCGCAAAGGACAGGTTATTAAAGAAGATATCGACGTCGATCAGCTGGCAGGCGTTGTCGAGGTTTTGGAACAGTTCAAAGAACAGAAGAAAGTCAACCTCAAAGCCGCTCGAATTATCGTTGCCGGCGGCGGAGGCGTTGGCAGCAAAGAGAATTTCGACCTGATTAAAGAACTCGCCGGAGCGCTCGGCGGAGCGGTTGGCGCGTCGCGCGCCGCAGTCGACAGCGGATTTATCGGCAAGGAATACCAGATCGGTCAAACCGGAACGACCGTCCGACCGGCGCTGTACATCGCCGTCGGCATTTCCGGAGCCGTTCAGCACCGCGCCGGCATGCAGGAATCGGCGAAAATCATCGCTATCAACAACGATCCTGACGCCCCTATTTTCGGTATCGCCAACTATGGAATCGTCGGCGACCTGAACGACGTCGTTCCAAAAATGATTAAAGCCATCAAACTGCGAAGAGCGGAATAATAAGGAGACATTCACATGGGAAACTATTTTCTTGACAACGAAGACATTCAGTTCGCTCTTGACACCCTTAACATTAAGGAACTGGCAGAACTGCAGGAAATGTTCGCGGAAAACGGCGATGCAGATTACGCCCCGGAAACCGTCGACGACGCTGTTACCGGATACGCCGAGATTCTGAAAATCGTCGGCAGCATCGCCGCTGACACCATCGCCCCGGCTGCGGAACAGGTCGATAACGAAGGGCATACGCTCAACGACGACGGGACTGTTACATACAACCCCCTGACGCAGAAAAACCTTGACAAACTCGCTCAGGGCAACCTGCTCGGGTTTACTCTCCCGCGCCGATACGGCGGGTTGAACTGCCCGAACCTGATTTACACCATGGCGACGGAAATCGTCTCCCGCGCCGACTGTTCGTTTATGAACATGTTCGGTCTGCAGGGCATTGCAGAAACGATTAACGCCTTTGCCTCTCAGGAAATCAAAGACATGTCCTTAAGCCGATTCTGCACCGGAGAAGTTACCGGCGCTATGGTCTTAACGGAACCGGACGCCGGCAGCGACCTGCAGGCGGTCAGACTCAAAGCCGAACAGACCGAAGACGGCAAATGGGTTCTCAACGGCGTCAAGCGGTTTATTACCAACGGCTGCGGAGAAATCCTGCTCGTTCTCGCCAGAAGCGAACCGGAAATCACCGACGGCCGCGGCTTGAGCCTTTTCTACGTCGAATCGGACGAAACCGTCAAAGTTCGACACCTGGAAGAAAAGCTGGGCATTCACGGCTCTCCAACCTGTGAACTGACGTTTACCAACACCCCGGCTCTGCTTATTGGAGAACGCCAGCGCGGGCTGATTACCTACGTTATGGCGTTGATGAACGGCGCGCGAGTCGGCATCGCCGCTCAGAGTTTGGGCGTGGCGGAAGCCGCATTCCGTCTGGCGCGAACGTACGCCGCCGCCCGAGAGCAGTTCGGCGCCCCGATTGAAGTTCTCCCGCCGGTTGCGGAAATGCTCGTCGATATGAAAGTGAAAATCGAAGCGTCCCGCGCTCTGACGTATCACACCTGTACAATATGTGACAAACAGAACAACGGCGAACGACTCTCCCAGACGCCCGGCATTCCGAAAGAAATCGTTTCCGAACAGAGAAAAGCCGCTCGAAACGCGAAACGAATCAACGGCATGCTCACCCCGATGTCGAAGTACTACGGGTCTGAAATGGCGATTGAAGTTTCCAACATGGGCCTTCAGGTGCTCGGCGGGTCCGGATACATCAAAGACTACGCCGCCGAACGCTACGTTCGCGACGCCCGCATTACCAACATCTACGAAGGCACCAGCCAGCTTCAGGTCGTCGCCGTTATCAAAGGCATTACGTCCGGAACGTTTGAATCGTACATCGTCGATACGTTTGAATCCAAAACGTATGACGACGCCGATCTGGAAACGCTCAAAGCC
Source organism: Thermoguttaceae bacterium (assembly GCA_017407125.1). Lineage (GTDB taxonomy): Bacteria > Planctomycetota > Planctomycetia > Pirellulales > Thermoguttaceae > RUG11551. The sequence goes on along the minus strand of JAFQXE010000040.1, from coordinate 1,273 downwards.
AGCCTGATCGAAAGCCGGAAGAAGACGGTCGAAGCCATCAACTTCGTTAAAGAGCAGGGGACGGGATACATTGACCTGTCCGCCCGAAAACTGGTTGACTGCGCTATCGACATTCTTATCGGACACCTGTTCCTCGCCCAGGCGGAAAAGTGTGACAGAAAGAAGAAGATTGCCAAATACTTCATCGAACGTCAGGCGCCGCGCATCGCCGCCAACGTCGCCGTCCTGCTCAACCGCAACAGTCAGGCGATCGACGACTACAAAACCATCGTCGGCGACGTACCAGCTGCGGAGTAGTTTTAAGCCGCAAAGAACGTAACGTTCGCAAAGAAATGGAAGGCGGTAATGGAGTTCGCGCAGCGAACGGAATTACGCATTCGCCGATAGGCGAACAAAACGACGCGAACTGTGCATAACAAATCGACGAAGCCAAAAACCTTCACGGATGGCGCCCGCCCTCGGGCGCCATTTTTTTGTAACAAGAAAAACCTTAGCGTACCTGGCTCGCGGCAGTCCTCTGCCGCCAAAGAAAAAAACGCCCTGCTATTTCCTAAAGACGCAGCCGAAAACCTTCACGGGTCGCGGACGAAGTCCGCCAAAGAAACCTCACGCAAAGTCCGCAAAGTTCGCGAAGTTTTAAAAAACGGACGCGAAGCGCTCGCCTGGAACTAGGCGTGAAATCTGATTGGCTCAAAAGGAGAGTATTAAAACATTCCTTTCATTCCCTGAGTCCAGAATGACAGGATAGTCAATACAATCTCATATAACAATAATAATACTAAAATGCCAACAGATAATAATAGTTTAATTATAATGGCGTTAAAAATACTCTTGGTTTTTAGAGGATAGAATATAATAGCAGTAAGGGCGCTTAGCGCTAGTAATGCCATAAAAAACCAACAAATCATATTTGCATTGGGAATATTTCCTCCTATATATAAATATATTTGGTATAAAAAAGAGTCGTTTCCCGTAGGGGATTCGTTTCCAAAAGGGTCGGGAGTAATTAATAATGCATTTTCAATCATGCAGAATATTGCTACTCCTATCGAGAACTTGTATATCTTATTTGCCATGTGTTAATCCTAACAGTACTTTCTCTTGATTTCTACCAAACAGTCTTTTATTAATTAGGCTCTCTAACAAAATCTGTGGGTAAAAATCCACAAAAAACAAAATAAAGGTGGACATTTTCTCAAATTGTTATATAATATTTTTTTTTGACAACAATAACAACAATAGGAGTCAATGTCCAATGATTAGTATATTCAAT